>CAJUNJ010000003.1:116950-179983 GCA_910587825.1 uncultured Christensenellaceae bacterium | reverse complement strand
GCGCGATACGTTCGCAACGTATAGGTCTGGGGTTCGAATCCCCATATCTCCACCAATAGCGACCTAAAACGAACCACTTATGTGTTAAGTTTAGGTTGCTTTTATTTTTTTAATTGCTAAAATTTCGCCATATCTAGGATATTTAATATGATTTTCAATACTTTCGGCAACAAAAAAAATAAAGCGATTTTGTTAATTCATACTCTGTTCACGAGTGCGGACTTCTTTTCGCCGATAATAGACTTGCTTGCAAAAAATTATTTTGTAATTACTCCTACGTTAACGGGGCATCACGAAGATACCGTCTACATTTCAACTTCGGACGAGATTCACCAAATCAAAGAATTTTTAATCGCAAATAGCATCACGTCGCTTTACGCGGTCGCAGGATTTTCACTTGGCGGAAATATTGCATACGAGTTCTTTTGTCAAAATTCGGAAATAACTGAAAAAGCAATTATAGATAGCGCACCGTTATTCCGCTTTCCTGAATTAATAAAAAATCATTATCTTAAAAGCTATACCAAATGCTTGCAAAAAATAAAATCGGGCAAGTATGATATAGCAAAAGAATTAGATAAGCATTTTAACGGAATGGGAAAATATCAAAAGGATATAGCACCTACCGTATCGTTTGAAAGTCTTAATAATTTGGTTGAAAGCTGTTTTAATACTAAAATTTACAAGTTGCCCGAACGAGAACGGAAAAAGATTACTTTTATTTACGGAAATGAAGATATAGCAAGATTATGCAATGTAAGGTTAAAAGGGTGTAATGTTCACAAAATGAAAGGATACGGACACTGCGGCTATTATAGAGAAGCGCCTATTGAGTGGGCAAAGCGTTTCGTCTTAGCATAATTTCTTTTAGGTTACCATCGCTCCACCACGTGAGGAAGGCGAAAGCCTTCCTTTTTTTTCGTGGTGGAGATATGGAGTAGAAAGAAACCTTTCGTCCGTGAAGCCTTGCTTGCACGGCTCGCTCTGCGCGTGTGAACTGAAACGGGCGTAGATAACTGCGTTTTTCATTGTGCTTTGCTCCTTTGCGCCGTCTGCGTGTGTGCGGACTGCGGCTTAAAATTTTGTTGTTCGCTTTGGTGCTTACCGTCTTAATCAGCCAAAAATGCCGCCGCAGGCAAATTGTCAAGGGTTTGCCCCGTAGGGGTCGGCGGCTTTATGCCCTACGGGAAATAAATAGCCGCCCTTGATAATTTGTCAAGGCGGCGTATTCCGTCCCCGGACGGTAAGCACAAGCGAACACAAAAACTATAAAATACTTAAAAAATGGATTATCTTTTATTCAGCACATTTTCTAAACGTGTAAAATCATTTGCGGAACACGGTTGTCGTACCTTATTGATTGCGTATAGTTCAATACCGAATTTATACATTTCAATGACAGATTTACACAGTTTGTTGCCGAGTTCAGTCAAAGAATATTCAGTTTTAGGTGGCACTACGGGGTAAAGTACACGGCTTATTATGCCGTCGCTTTCAAGTTCTTTTAATTGTTCAGCAAGCATTTTTGGCGTTGCTTTTACAAGTTTTGCAAGTTCACTATAACGCAAAGTTCTATCAAACAAATAATAAATAATATCTAATTTATATTTGCCGCCTATAACTGCAATAGTTGCGTCTAACGGGCAACTGCAAGACATCAAAATATCAATATTCATAAAAACCCCCCTTATACTTTCTAAAAGGTAAGTATAGTACTTAAAAGTGCGTTCTTGACAAAATGAAAGTATAGATTTATTATAGTAGCAGACAAGTAATTTGTCAATATTTTTATGGAGGTTTCTATGGAGTTCATAGAATTAGCAAAGTCGCGCTATTCAGTGCGCTCGTTCTCTGATAAACAAATCGAGAGTGAAAAACTGAATAAGATTTTAGAGGCGGCAAAAATTTCCCCGACGGCGGCAAATCAACAACCTCAAAAAATTTATGTTTTGCAAAGCGAACAGGCAATTCGGAAAATAAATTCCGTTTGTCAATGTATTTTTGGGGCGCCGACTGTAATTATAATTACGGCAGACGAAACAGAAACGTGGAAAAATCCGTTTTCTAAAAATTATAACACGGGCGATATTGATTGTAGTATAGTATGTACATATTTAATGTTACAGGCTTGGGAATTAGGCATAGGTTCTTGCTGGGTAGGCTATTTTGATTTAGCAAAAGTGGAAAAGGCTATGAATATTCCCGATAACGAAAAAATCGTTGCAATTTTACCGCTTGGCTATCCGTCTGAAAGCGCAAAGCCGTCGCCTATGCATTATTCTCGCAAAGAGTTAAAAGAAACGGTTAAATATTTGTAATAAAAAATGGTGCTTGACATTAAGCACCATTTTTTGAAACTATGAGTTAAGCAATTCCTTTATTTCTTCTTCCGAATAAGGACATACATAATCGGGCGCACATAAATGTGTTTGGCTCCAAATCATCATTTGCGTTAAAACGGGAACAAAACTTTTTCCGAGTTCCGTCAAAGTATATTCTACTTTTGGCGGAATTTCTTTATATATTTCACGGTGTATAAAACCGTCGTCCTCTAATTCACGCAACTGTTTTGTTAAGGTCGATTGCGTGATACCGTCCATTCGGCGTAATAATTCGCCAAAACGTTGCACTTTATAAAAAGCGATATACCAAAGAATAAGGAATTTCCATTTACCGCTTAAAACGGCTTGCAACGTATTCATAGGAACACACCGCGCCATTACTTCTCTTTTTCTAAACTTGTTATCTGTCATATTAACTCCTTTTTTTCATTATAGCGTATTAAGAAAAGTAAGTCAAACCTATTAGTATCATTTTTGATAGTACTACTAAATAAAGACAGTACTTGCATTTTAATACTATTATGCTTTATAATAAAGAAAAACAAAAGGACGGTATTTTATTTATGCACTACACGGGAACAGTTTGGCGTCCACCTTATGAGGCTTGGTCGGCTCTATTGCAAGTTACAGCGGGTTGTACACACCATAAATGCAAATTTTGCACATTATACGAAGATATACCTTTCAAATTCAAAATGTCGCCTATTGACGAGATAGAGGACGATTTGAAAGAGTTGTGTTATTTTACCCCCGACGTAACGAGAATGTTTTTAGTCGGAGCAAATCCGTTTGTATTATCAACGGAAAAATTACGGCAAATAGCATATTTATCTAAACAATATCTTAACCGATTAAAAACTATCGGCTGTTTTGCACGCATAACTGATATAACGCCGAAAAGCGTTGACGAGTTAAAACAGTTACATAGTTGCGGTTATAACGGAATTACAATCGGCGTTGAAACAGGCGACGACGAGGCTTTATCATTTATGCACAAGGGCTATACCTCTGCCGACATTTTGGAACAGTGCCGTAAACTCGATGAGGCTGGGCTGGAATATAACTTTTTCTATTTGACGGGTATTTACGGCAAAGGTAAAAGCAAGCAAGGCGTTGAAAATACATTGAAAATATTTAATCAATTAAACCCGAAAATTGTCGGCGCGTCAATGCTTACAATATACCCCACGTCGGAATTATACGGCGAAATTCAAAAAGGGAATTGGACGGAAGAAAGCGAAACGGAAAAATACAAGGAATTAAAAATGCTTGTGAACGGTTTAGATATTAAAACACATTTTGCCGCTCTCGGCGCGTCTAATGCCGTACAATTACACGGTAACATACCGAGTGAAAGGAGCGAATTGATAACCATAATAGACGAGGTTTTAAGCCGTTTTGGAGAAAGCGAATTGAAACGGTATCGAAAGAATTTGAAACATTTATAAGGGCAAATTATGGAGAAAGAGGTTAAAAGCAATAAATCAAAATTGTATTATGCTTGTTGCCCATATTGTAAAACCGTACTTGTGCAAGCGCAAAACGGTATGGACGGCTACATAAAATGCCCGAAATGCGGAAAAAAGAGTTTTTGTAAAAAAAGATTGAGTTAAAATTCGTTTTAGGTTACTACCGCTCCACCAAGAATAATGTCGTATTTTGTCGAAAGACGGAATACGATATTTTTTAATTTTAGTCAGCGATAATTTAAAAATTGTTTTAAAACATAATAAATTTATGATTAGTTTTGTTTACACTCAAAGATAATGACATTTACCGCCACCCCTTTTTCCGTAACTCTTGACGATTATATTCATTGTTAATTTATTCAATGATATAATATGCGGGACTTATACACTGCTTGTAATTTTCGGAAAAGCGAAACGACAAACCGCCAACTTTGCAAGCGGGCGGGAAACTTATGCTTCCCGCCCGCGTATTGATTATATAAACGAAAATTCCACGCGTCTGTTTTTGAGACCGAATTCCTTATCCTTAAACCCGAAATAATCGTATTTTTCCAAAAGCTCTTTTGAAGCGGTTATCTTAATCAGCTCGTTGCAGTCTTCAAAATACGGATTACAAACGTAAGTAACCGTTTTTGCAATAGTCACACTCTTCAAATTTTCGCATTTTTCGAATGCGTTATTATAAATTTCGACCACGCCGTCGGGAACAACTATGCTTTCAAGCTTACCGCACTTGTCAAAGGAATAATTGTCAAGGCGAGTTACGCTGCCGTCCGCAGGAATAACGCTGTTGCTACACCCGCGCAGCAGTATTTTTGTTTGAGTTTCTATGAGGCAGTTGTCTATGCAGTGGAATACGGGGTTGCTCTGCGCCACCTTTATGCTTTCAACCCCGCCGCAACCCCTGAAAACCGACGTAAGTTTCGTCACGCCCGCAGGGATATAAATCTCTTTCAGACTCGTGCATTTTTCAAACGCACAGGCGCCTATTGCCGTCAAAGCTTCGGGGAAATTTATATGCTCTAACATATTACATTCGTGGAATGCGTCCCTACTTATTTCTTTTAAACATTCCGGCAGATTTACGCGCTTTAACGCATGGCACCCCCAGAACGCGCTGCTGCCTATACATTCGCAAGCGTTGTTTTCCGAAAAATCGACGAGGACAATGTTCGGCGTTTCTTCTTTAACCTGCGGCAGCAAAAAAAAGTCGGGAATACGCTTTACGTTTGCCCCTATCCTGAGTATAACGCCTTCCGAATTTTTGCCGGCGCCGTCGAACGCGCTGTTGACGGACAATGAGTCGCACTCGGCGTTAAAGTTTATTTCCGTAAGAGCCGTACACCCGGCAAACGCCTCTGTTCCTAACGACGTGACGTTTTTAGGTACGGTAACGCTTTCAAGCCCCTTGCAGTATTTAAACGCGCTCGGTCCGATAGATTTTACGGTATCGGGCAGCGTTAGTCTCTTTAAATTCGTACAGCCTTTAAAGGCGTTCGCACCTATCGTTTTAATCCCGTCGGGAATTATCGCTTGGGTCAATTCCACCCCTGCAAACGCATTCGCCGCAATGGCGTTTACGCTTCCGTCGTCAGGTATCGCACTGTCCGTAAAACCGTAAAGGACAGACTTTTTCTTGACGTCTATAAGACAGTTGCCGACGCTTTTGTACGCCGCGTTTGCACCGTCCACAATAACGGTTTTAAGATTTGCACAGCCTTCGATTGCCTTGTTTGCAATCGAAGTGACGCTTGCCGGAATGGTAATGCTTTCGAGATATTTCTTTCTTAAAAACGCCTTGGCGGCAATTTTAGTAACTCCGTCGGGAATAACGGCGTGAACTGAATTGCCCTTGTATTTTATAAGCTCGTTGCTTGCAATTTCAAAGCCTGCGGCACCCACTTTTTTTGGAGCCGTAACCTTTGCAGGACATTCCTTAAACACGTTGCTGCCCATAAAATCTACGCTTGCGGGTAACTTAACCGATACAAGCTTTTCGCAATACGCAAAAGCCTCGGAACCTATGTATTTAACGCTGTCGGGCACTTCCAGGCTTCTTAGCAGACTGCAACACCCGAAAGCGCACTCGCCTATCGATTCAAGACCGTTTTTAAACGTTACATTTTTAAGCTTGTCGCAGCCGTAAAAGGCGAATCTGCCTATATTTTTAAGACTATCCGAAAAGTTTATTGTTTCAAGCGCCTTGCAGTAATGAAACGCGCTTTCGCAAATCTCTTCCGTAGCGCCCGAAAAAGTCAGCTCGGTCAAATTTTTACAGCCGTTGAACGCATTTTTTTCTATCGATTTTACGTTTTTACCTATGATAACGCTCTGCACACCGCTGTCGTAAAACGCATATGCACCTATTTTTTTAACGCTGTCGGGAAGCTTCAGCCCGACCTTTAAAGAACGCGAATAACCGAAAGCGTTATCGCCTATCGTTTCGACTCCGTTTCCGAATTGAACGCTTTTTAGATTGTAGCAATTAGCAAACGCATCTTTTTCAATAGTTTTAACGCTGTCGGACATAATAACCGTTTCCAGTCCGTAATTGAAATCAAAAGCGCGTTTGCCTATTTTCGTTATTCCGTCGGGAATAACTATTTGAGAGCTGCCCTTGCTGTGAACTCTGTTTCTCGGGTGCGCCGTGTTGTTGGAAAAGGCACAATCCGCTATAACCGTAACGCTACCGTCGTCGGGAATAACGCTGTTTTTGCAGCCGCGTATCAAAGTTTTTTTCTTAATATCTATAATACAGTTACCCACGCCGCGGTATACGGGATTGTTTTCCGCTACGTTAATTTCTTCTATATCGCCGCAGTCGTCAAACGCGCCCTTGCCTATCGACGTTACCGTTTCGGAAATATAAATTTTTTTAAGGCTGTGACAATCGCTGAAAGCCTCTTTGCCTATGACCTCAACGCCTGCGGGAATATCAATTTCCTCTAAATTTTCGCAACAGGCAAACGCCCTTTCTCCGATTTTTTTTACGGTAGGCGAAATATCAACCCTTTTTATGCCGCAAAACGCCACTTCGTAGGCGCGATTGCCTATTTCGGTAACGTCGTCGGGAATTATTATATTTCCGTCAAAGCCTTCGTGCTCTCTGAAAGCAATTACTTTACCGTCCTGTATCAAACCGCAATTATCGTATCTGTGCATATTTTTACTCACCTATTAATAACATTACTTTTTTATTGTATCATATATTAAACGCTATTTCAAGTAGCGACACGAATTTTATCGCGCGTTTTTCTATCCCGTCGGCATTGCAAAATGCTGCAAAGCGCAATTAAGATAATAGTTAAACGGCTTAATTACCTTAAACACTTCAAGCGATTTGATATCATAAAGTTGCTTTTTCTATTATTTTATTATATAATTTTCCTACGATAAACAGTAATTTATTTAAGGGGTAAGGGCTGTTTTCCGAATCCGCCCTATACCCCTTAACAACCCCGTTACCCGAAAACTCCTCAAAACCCCCTGCCCCTTAATCTTTAAGGGGGGGAAGCAGGTTGATTAAATTCAGGTAAATTTCAATTTGACGTGCAGTGAAGTCGGTTAAGCGGTTCAGTAATAAAGATACGTGGCTGCGGCGACACGCCGCTAAATTTCAATTTAGCGGCGTGGGTTAAGGAAAATAATTTTAAAAATAAGTAAACGGTGAAAGTATGATATTTGATATTTCAAAAATGACCTGGGAAAGAAAACCCGAAAAATTTTATGAGGACAGCGGTCAGATTCGCATAATAACACAGCCGTTTACCGATTTATGGCAACGTACTTATTACGGCTTTCAGAACGACAATGCTCCCGTACTGCAATTTTCAACGCAGGAAAAATATTTTTCTTTCTCTGTCAGGACACAATTTAACAGCCGTAAGCGGTTTGACCAATGCGGTATAATAATTTATTTGGACAGCGAAAACTGGCTTAAAGCATCTGTCGAATACGAAAACGATAAATTTCAGCGTTTGGGCAGTGTCGTTACCAATCACGGATATTCCGACTGGGCTACGACGGATATAGAAGCTTCCATAAAAGACGTATGGTATAGGCTCAGCCGGCGTGAATCTGACTATCTGATAGAATTTTCTTTGGACGGTATAACCTATAAACAAATGCGTATTTGCCATTTGCTCGAAGGCGGCAACGCAATCAGGTTCGGCATATACGCCTGTTCGCCCGAAGATTCGTCGTTTGAAGCGGTTTTTAAAAACTTCGAAATAACCGATTGCGTCTGGAAAGAACACAGTTGACAGCGGCGATAAAAAGGAAGGCTTCACGCCTTCCTTTTTCCGTCCTTTTAAATTGTAACAGCGCCTTTTAGCGTTGCTTCCTGCGCGCCCGCCTTTGTTCCTTTTTCGTCAAAGGTTTTTCCACCGCAAAATTATCCCTGAGATTGCCCGGGTCGGTCAGGTGCGACTTTATGATTTTAAGACTTTTCGCAAAGTACAGCCCGTCGCATATCCTTTCGTCCAGCGTTATGCCAAGCTGTAAAATTTTAGCGTTGCGTATACCGTCGGTTTGAATATCCGACACGGGTTTTATTACTTCCTTGCCTAATGCCACAAACATACCGACGGTACCGAAGTCGTACAAATGGTGATAGACGTACCCCGTGGAAATACTTTTCAGGTTGGTAAAATAACAACTTGAATGAAACGGGCTTACCCTGATAAGTTTTTTCGGCAACATTCCGTGTCTGTCCAGGAACATAGCCGTTTTCATAATAAGCTTCAAAAGGAACGGCGGGCAGTGCAAAAGCATTCTTGCCGTCTTTTCGGTGCCGTTACCCGCATCGCTTTTCTGGTTTTCCCTTACGGCGTTATCCAATATCTCTTTAATCCCGTAAATATTTTCGCTGCCGTCGAATTCCAGCTTTATTACGGCTTCGTCCGCGTCATCGCGCAAAAACTTTTTTATGGTCATCGAAATGCAGATTTTATTTCTGTCGAAAACGCGGGTATTCATTATAAATCGGTTTAGCTGCGGGCGTTCTGCCAAAGTTCTGACAATCGCGGCAACAACTACGTGCATATAAGAAAAGCTTTCGCCTTTTTCCCGTTCGGCTTCTATAAAATTGTCTATCCCCGCACAATCCGCTTCCAAAAGATAGTTTATCATCGTATCGTAACGGTGTTGCATTATCGTTCCCGTAATTCTCATAATCGGGTCAATATTCACAGCTTGTTTTCCGTCGCTCCGTTTCCCGAACATAACAACCTCCGTCTTCACTTTTATTGCGCCCGGATAAGCACGGTGTTTTAAACTTACACTACACATTAATTTTACAATATTTTTAAAAAATTGTCTATTATACAGCCCGTCTTTTTCAGGAAGTTTTCGCTTTGGATTTTGTTGCAGATATTAACGCTTGCAAATGACGGTTAAATGATTTATAATCTTATAAAAGATTAAAGGAGAATTTACTATGCCGAAGATACTTAAAATAAAAACAGAAAACTGTCCGCAGAACCACCCCTGCCCCGCCGTGCGGGTCTGTCCCGTCGGGGCGCTGTCACAAATCGGGTTTAACGCTCCCGAAATAGATCATACGAAATGCATAACCTGCGGAAAGTGTTCGTCTTTCTGCCCCAAAAGAGCTTTAATTCTCGAAAAATAACATCTACGCGCCGACGGCTTTCAACCGTCGGCGCGTACTTATTCAAAGCTTCATAATAATTTTAGGCACAACGGCAACGCCCGTGTTGTCAACGTACTGCGAAGATATATTGGATTCCGACGCAGTGTATACGATAGAAGCCTTGTTTTCTTCCGTGCCGTACAAGTCCGACTTTACCCAATAGCTGTTTACCGTGCGGTTGTTGCACGTACCGCCTATACAGCGCATATAGTCGCTGCCGACTATTATGCGTTTGCCTTTTTTCAATCTCTCTCTGTCGAACGGTGAACCGCAGTCTAAAAGAAAGACCTTTTCGTTATCGGAAAATCCGCTAAGCGACCAAAGGCGCGACTGCTGCGACGCGCTGAACGCCGTGTTTTTAAAATCGTTGTTAAGCCATTCGCGCACAGTGCTGTTTTCCCATTCGTTTGAACAGTTTTGCGAGTTGTCGTATTCCATGCTGTCTATGCCCTGGTTTGCGACAAGGACGGCGTTATCGTTTGACAGCGACACCTTGTCCCAGACAATGGGCTTGAATTTAAAGCAGTATACGCGCCGAGGCATATAACCGCTCTTGCGCTGGCTGTTCGGGCGCGCGTCGGACGGCTGAACCGAATAAACGTCGCGCGGGCGGTTAAATATTACGCCCCTGTATTTACAACCCTCAATCACTTCGTCGCGGTACCAGGTATACGGAACGCCGTTTTTATTTGTAAACAGAACGTTCCAACCGTGCGCGTCGCCCTCCTCCGGTTTAGCAAACATTGCAAAAAAGTTTTCGACCGTCGCGCTTGTTTCCCTGTCCTGCGGATAACTTCCGAAGACGAATTGGTTGCTTGAAATACTTTCGTAAGCGTTGGATAAATCGTCGGTATTGTAGTCGGGATTGGGTTTTTCCCCGCTTATCGGTTTAAATATTACATTTTCCGCGACTTTTTCTTCCTCGCCGTAAGCGGACGGGGCGCAATAAATATTGTTGTTGGAGCAGGCAAACCTGATAAACCTGTCCTTTTCGTCTATCTCGAATACGTTTTGCGCAATTTGGTGCTGAGGGTCGGGAAGGTTGATGGTTATTTTGTTTAAGTACCTTATAAAACCCAGTCTCTTCTTATGGTCTCCGTCCCCGCTTCTGTAATAGCGCGAATATATTGTCGTAAGACGGAAGTCGATATCGTTATCGGCAATTACAAGCATGCAGTTTGAATTGTCTATCGCGTACAAAATTTCGGCTTCATAGCGCATTTTATCGCCGTCAAACTCGTCTATATCGGGCAGAAAAACGTGCTTTATGCCGTCGGGAAGAATGTTGCGCACTTTGTTTGCAAATTCATATCCGCGGTTGTCCGCGCCGTTTTCGGGTTCGTCCTCATATGCGATGAACGCTCCGTACGCAAAGTCGCGCGGCTTTGACTTTACAATTTCGTCGTAATTCTTTTTAAGCGTATCGATATAATCAGCGTATCCGCGGAACTTTTCGCTTTCCGCATTGCGTATCTCCGCCCCCGCGTTGCCGTCGTTACTGCTTAACGCGCTTAAATAATTTTCCGCATCGGCGAAATCCATTTCGTTACGGCGGTGACAGATAAGCTTAGGAGCGCTTAATTTATCGGGGTCGTTATCGCTGAACACCGTCTGAACCTGAAACTGCGCAAGCGCAAAACCTATCTGCGCGTCGGGCGAGGGCGTGTGCCCGTGCCTCTTAGAATCATCTATCGCCGCCGAAAATTCCGCATACGCACTGTAAAATTCGGCAATACTGAGGTAATCGTAACCGCGGGCGATGTGCGAAGAACGCATATCGCTGAACTCGGTTACCTGTCCGCAATATTTGCATATTATTATATTTTGTTTTTTTTCTATTGCTTCCCTTATAGCGCCCGCGGAAAACCACGCGGTGCAGTGTTTACAGGTATAAATCATATACCGTCTCCTGAAAAGTTAATTTAATATATCGCCGTCGAAATAGCTAACGGTTCCTTCGGGGAACAGCCCTTCGAATTCCGTAAGAGAATTGTGAAGCATAACCTGCTTTAAATTGCAACCGTCAAACGCTCCGTCGCCTATCGATTTTATCCCCGCATAAAGCACGATATTTTTAACCGACGAACCTTTAAAAGCCTCTTTTGCAATCTTTTCCGCACCGGTTACCGCGACCGTTGTCAGATTGCGGCTGTCTGTAAGATATGTAATCTTTTTTGCGGAATCCGCTTTACTGCCTATAAACGGCACGGCTAAATTTTCAAGCGAATCGCATCCGCCGAACACAGCCCCGCCCGTATAATTGTTGTTTTCTATTTTTTTGACCGTCGAGGGTATGTAGGCGCTTTCAAGCGACTTACAGTTTTTAAACGCTCCGCTCATTACCGTTTCAAGTCCTTCGGGCAGAATTGCCTGTTTTACGGAGCTTTCACGGAAGGCGTTATTGCCGATATATTTAAGTCCTGTTTCGAAGTTAACGACGGTGACGGAAGCACAGCCCCTGAACGCGTCGCTTTCGATTCTTTCCACGTTGGAAGGGATATTTACGGATTTTAGCGAAGTACAAAGCCTGAAAGCTTCCTTGCCTATTACCTTAACCCCCTTGGGAATTTCAACGGCGTTTAGCGAGTCGCAACCGTAAAATGTACGCTTTCCGATAGCCGTAAGGCTATCTGGAAGAACTACCGTTTTAAGCGAAGTGCAGCCGCTGAACAGTTCGTCGCCCGTCTTTTCTACTGCGGAAGGAACCGTAAACGCGGTTATTTGGGTAAAGCCCTTGAAAAGTCCTCCCTTCAATTCCTTTACGCCGGAAGAGAGTCTGACGGAAGTTATTATCTTTTCCCCTCCGCCGAACATACCTTTCTTTATTACTTCGCCGTCGGTTATTGTTATATCCGTAACGTAACCTTTACCGAACAGGTGCTTGTAACCGCCGCCCGTGGACGAGGGCGATTTGCCGAGATAGGGCGCCGTAAAGCTTGTAAGATTGCCGCATTCCGCAAAGGCGTTTTTGCCCATCTTTTCAACGGAAGACGGAACGGTAACCGCCCTTAAATTGCCGCAACGCGAGAACGCGCTTTCGCATATTTCGGTAACGGACGAAGGTATAGTGATGTCTGTAATTTCGGAATTGGCAAACGCGAACTTGCCTATAACCCGAATATTTGAACCTACGGTGTAATTTCTCAACGAAAAATTCCCGTATAAAAGTCCTTCCGTAATTTCGGTTATACAGTCGGGCAGGGTAAGCCCGGTCAACGAACTGCACGAAGAAAACGCGTATTTGCCGAGAGTTTCAAGTGAAGTCAGTCCTGATAGATTTACGTTTACCAGTGCGTTGCATTGACTGAAAGCGTGCTCGCCTATCTTCTTCAACCCGACTGGGAATACAAATACGTCAAGTTTGTCACAGCCGGAGAAAGTATAATCTTCTATTACTTCGAAAGTTGCGGGCAAACTGATATTGCGCAAGTCCGTACAGTTTTTGAAAGCTTCTTTGCCTATCCGTTCGACCTGTGTAAGTCCGCTTACGGTAACGAGAGAATAACAGCCTTCAAAACTGCTTGCGCCTATCGTAACCGCCTTTGGCAGATTAACCGACGCTAACCTTCCGCAACCTTCAAACGCGCTGTCGCCTATCGACTCTACATTACCGCAACCCGTTAACGAATTAAGCACGTAACAGCCTTTGAACGTGTCCGCGGAAATAGCCGTAAGGTCTGACGGAAGCGTTACGTCGGTAAGCGCGATACAGTCGCTGAACGCGCCGTCGCCTATTTCGGCGGTACCGCTTCCTATAACGGCTTCCTTTATATTGCTTTTCGCAAATGCCTTTCGCGCGATTTTTTCCGCCGCGGTAATTTCTATGTTTTCAAGCGGAACCTTATCGTTGACAAGATAATTTACCTTCTTTAAGTCGCTTACGTTTTTGCCTATAAACGGAACCGAAAGTTCTTTAAGCGCACTGCAACCGTAAAATATTTCTTTGCCGAGATATTCCGCGGTTTTGGGTATTTCGAAGCTTTTCAAGGAAGTACAGCCCGAAAGCGCACCGTCTTCTATTTTATTTGCGTTTTCAAACAGATTTGTATTTTCAAGCGCGGTACAGTCCTTGAACAGTCCCGACGCGATAACCGTCAGATTTTTTGTATCCTCGGCGTTTATACGCTTACAGCTTTCACAGCCGGCGAACGCGCGCGCACCTAACTGTTTTATTCCACCGCGCATTTCGATATACGCAAGCGAAGCGCAGTCTTTGAAAGTTTCTTCCCCGATAACTTCTACACTTTCGGGAAGAGTAATTTCTTTAAGCATAACGCATTTTTTAAACGCTCCGCTTCCTATACTTTCGATATTATCGCCGAATTCGATTTCCGTCAGTGCGCCGCAATTTACAAACGCATTCGCGCCTATGAACGTAACCGACTGCGGAAGAGTGATTATTTCAAGCGAACGGCAGTCGCCGAACGCACGCGAACCTATAATTTCAACACCTTCGCCCATTGTTACGTTTATAAGCCTGTCGCAGTCGTTAAACGCCTTATTTCCTATAACGGTTACTCCTGCGGGAAGATTTACGCGGGTGAGCGAGTCGTTGTCGGCAAACGCGCTTCCGCCTATTTCCTTTATGCCGTACGGCACGGTTACGCCCGTAAGCTTACCGCCAGCAAACGCCCCGCCCGAAATTTTTACCACGTCCTTGCCGTCAATCTGCGTAGGTATATTTATTTCGGCGAGCCGTTTATCGAACAGTCCCGCAACGGCAATATTTCCGTCGGGAACCCTGCGATAAAAGAACTTGTCGTCATAACCGTCGTAACGTTCGTAAAACACCGTTGCGGACGTAATTGAAAATATCGAAATCATAGCAAATGCTATTACGGTACCCTTTACCCCGCGCGTGAAATACCTGTAATCCGGCCTTTTTGTTCTTCTGCGTCTTATTGCGCGAAGCGCGCCGAAAATTACCAGACCTACGTTGAACAGCCAAAGGGCGAGAAAGCCGATTATAAGCGCGGTCATATCGCGGTTTTTCAAAAGCGTATATCCGAATATGTAAGACGGAACACCGACCGCAATCATCGCCGCAAAGCCGAAAATAAAGGGGACAACCTGAAATATTTTGTCCTTTCTTCTTTCCCAATCCTCTTTAAACGCCGCATTTATATCTTCGATAAGCGTTGCATAGTTGCAACGCAAAAACATATTCTTTAAATCGTAAACGCTGAGCTTGCGAATATCGTTGAGATACCTTACGCCGTGGGCGCGCAGGGTATCCGCGTCCGACCGCGAGAAAATCCAGCCGACTGCCTCCAAAGGGACTTTATAGCTGTACTTTTTAATTTTATTCCACTTGGACAGCAAAAGGTTGCTTTCGCGTATGTCTTCGAGAATTGCAGAGCGTATAACTTCAACTGTATCAACGCCCTTTACCAGAAACAGCTTTATATAATTCAGCGAAGATATGCCGTATACGTCCTGAACGAGTAAGTCGTTGTCGTTTTTACCCTTTAAAAATTTGGTAATCTTTTGGCTGTTATCCGTCCAGTCGGTCTTGCTTAAACTGTGCACCCCGCCGTATTTGCCCGCTTTCGCCCAGACTGCGCCGAGCTGTATGTTCGGGATTATACCTATCTCCTTACCCGTCTTCAAGTCGGTAAGTCTGACGCAGTTTGCGTACTTTTTGACAGCAGTCTGCTTATAACCCAGCCTCGACTGCAAAATCGGGCTGTCGTCTATCGGCTTTACAGATTTTTCACCCAAAACTATTTCCCGCATATTTTCGTCGTACACGAAACTTTGTACGGGTTGCGTATTTGCATTATTGTTTGCGCTTCCGTCAGGATTGCCTTTCGTATTCTGCGTCACTTTGTTTTTGCTTTTTCCCATATTCTTTATCCTATTGCCTTATCAGATTGTAATTGTTCAATCTGCCAGAAAAGATGATTTTATACGACCTGCGGGAAGAATTTTCACCGTCGATATAATTAAATTCTTCCGTAACGTAAAAATCTACCGTGCCTTCCGTATCGCGGGATACGGGTTTGACGTACAGAACTTCTTCGTCGATAAATTCGCCCGATACGTCGCGCACGCAGAACTTTGCGCGTTTACCGCGTTTTGTGACTATGCGCAGTTCCTCTCGTTCGAACACCCCGCCCAGAAGACAGGCGTTATACGCATTGGCAAACGCATACGCGTACGTTCCCCTTTCGCGCGGGTATTCGCCCGAAGGCGCAATTTCGACATTCATCCTTTCGTTTAAGCGCAAAGCGCGTTCATCCGCGCCGACCTTAAACTTTACGGCAGTCTGCACCACTTCCGAAAATCCGTCGATAAACCTGTCGTTTTTTATATCACGGGGTACTATATCGGTTACTTTACCGCTGTCGGCACGGCAAACAATAATATCTTTCTGTCCGCCGCCGACGCTGTCGTAACGCACTGCACCCACGCCCTCCGCCTGTGCTATCGCCGAAAGAACGTCTTCTCTCGAATAGACTTTTTTCGTCGGGAACGGCAGAGCGATAAACGTCACCCCGCCGTTACCCGCATTATATGCCGCAATAACGCAAGCTTTCTTTTTATTGTCTTCATACGCGGGACACAAGCCTATACTGCTTACGATAAGCTCGCTTGTGACCGCGTCCCTGTTTTTAGCCATTTAATCACCTTATATATTTCAGTCGGTCGTCTGAGTCCGGTTTGCAAGCGTAAACCTTATTTCGGTATCTCCGTTTACTTTATAGTTGCCTGCGTCCGAACCGCCGAACGTTACCCTTATAACGTACTCTCCCGCGTCGCGCACGTAATCGACCGTTCTGCCGTCGCAAGTTATGGTGTAAATTGCCGTTACGTTGTCGCCGTAATCCAAACCGTCAAACTTCGCCGTAACATTTATAACGTTTCCGTCCGCGGCAGCGCCTTCCGCGGGTATTCCGCTCCACGCAACTGTAACCGAACGCGCCGTTACCGTAACGGTAAACGAAGAGTTTGCGCAACCCGTAACGGTATAGTTGCTATCCGACACGGCGGTAACCCTTGCCGTATAACTGCCGACGTCCCTGTAAGACGTGTCGCCCGTCAAAGTTGCCTTTAGCCAATATGTCGTGTCGCCCTGCGTTCCCCTGACGGTCGGGGTAATGTTGTGCCAACTGCCGTCATACACCGCCGAAGGGTTACAGTTCCATTCAACCGTCACGACCTGCGGGTTAATAGTTACGGTATACGAAAGACCGCTTGCAGGAAGCGCATAATTTGAATTGCCGAGCCCCGTAACGGTTGCGGTGCGCGTGCCTGCGTTTGTTCCGTTGCTCGTTCCGCTGTAAGAATATCTTATATCGAATGTATCGGAACCCAAACCGCCGTTGACGCTTGCCGTCGCGGCGTGATAGTTGCCGTCGTATATTACACTGCTTGCGCCCGACCATTGCAGACTTACGGAAGCCTGTGCAACGGTCACCGTGTAGTTTGCCTGTCCCGTAGCGCCGGTAAGCGTATAATTGCCGTCCGAAAGCGCGGTAATTCTGACGCTGTGACTGCCTGCCGACGTAAACGTATTTCCGCTTAAAGTAAACTGTACCGCCTTGCCGTCGTTTACGCCGACGACGGACGGAGTTATACTCTGTTGCGTTCCGTTATATGTGTACGAAGTATTGGGCCAGGTAATTCTTACCGGCTGGGGATTTACGGTTATGGTAAATTGGTTTGAACCGGACAGTATCGAGTAATTTTCGTTGCTGAGCGATATTGCGCTTACGGTCAGTCTGCCCACGTCCGTGCCGTTGCCGTTGGTATCATTTCTTTCATAATTCGTAACCGTTACGGTTACATCGCCTGCGCAAGTGTTCGTTACCCTTGCCGTAGGTATGTGCGCGTTGCCGTCGTATACAGCGGTACTGCCGCCCGTCCATTCCAAAATAGCCTGTCTGCGCTGAACGGTAACCGCAACCTTGGCAGAAGTTTCGTCGATAGAATAGTTTGCGTTGTCCAATGCCGTGACGGCAAAGGAGTAAGACGTTGCATTCCGGTAAGAACGGTCGGTTTTGTCATATGTGAGATTTACCGTATCGCCCGCACATACTCCCACCGCCGTAGCCTGTGCCGTACGGGTAACGCCGTCGTAAGTTATGTTGGACGTATTCCAGCTAAACGTCAGTTTTTTTGCCGTTATACCGAAAGAGTGTCCTTTGCCTAATTCGGTAGAAAGCACAAAGTTTCCGTTGCCCGTCGACGCGGGTATTACGTTATAACTTCCGACGTTCCTGACGTTTATGTCGCCGGTATAGGAAGTAATGTTTACCGTCTGCCCGCACGCGGTGAAGCGCGCTGTGGGATACTGCGCCGCGCCGTTGTATACAAGCGAGTCCGCAGACCACATAAGTCCTGTCACCGTATAGGGAGAAATGCTCCAACTATGGCGCGCAACGCTCTGCGCGTCGAGCGCGTAGTTTGTGTTGTTTATTCCCGTAACCACCGTTTCGTAAGAACCCACGTCGGTTGCGGTATTGCCGGAGAACGTAAGAGAAGCCGAATCCCCGCTGCATATCGCACCCGAAGCTAATGTTGCCGAATACGTATAAGGCGTGCCTCTGTATGTAAACGAATTGCCGTCGCTCCACGAATAGGATACGACTTTGGGAGATATTTTCCACTCGCGCGAAGTTACCGAGGAGGAAGAAATTACATAGTTTGACCCGTTGGTACCGCCCAGCCCTATAACCGACGCCTTATAATTGCCTGCGTTGCGAGCCGTATTTCCCGAATACAAAAGTCTTACGTCGTCTTTTAAGACAACTCCGTCCTCTATGTCTGTCGTAAGCGTATAATCGTTCCTGTTATATGTTACAGAGTCGCTGTATGCCGAGGTTGAAGAACCGTTTGAATAATTCCATACACCCGTAAGCGTTATCTGTTTTTTGGTTATAATAAACGGACAGGTTGCGCATACGACCGTATAGTTATTGTTTGTTGTACCGTGGCTGTCGCAGATTGCCGTAACCCTTAAATTATAGGTGTCTGCCAAAATCATTCCCGTAATGGCATACCTGCCCTTTATGCCCGATACCTCACCCTGACCTGCAAGTTCGCTCTCGCGGCTTGTATATCTGATGTATAAACTGTCTGTTTCGCTTTCAATAAGTCCGTCAAGCACAGCCGTGGGTCCGCGGTATTGCGAAGCGTAAGTTACGGGCGCCGTATCTTCCCAAGACACGTTTACAGTCTTGGGCGCAATAGTCCAGCTTATTGCGCTGTTTGCGGCAAGCTCATAATTGGCGTTGCCCGTACCGATTAACCCGATGCTATAATTTCCGACGTCCTTTGCAGTGCGCGTGCCCGACCCGTACGAAAGGTTGATGCTGTCGTCGCCCAAAAGCGTATATACGGGGTCTACCCGATAATCGCTTCCGCGGTAAATAAAGGTTCGGTTATCCGATATAGCCGTACCTCCGCAGCTCCACGTTACGTTGAGGATATAAGGGCTTATAGACCAGGATATGTTGTTCGTACCGCCCAACACGTAATTTTTCGTACCTGCGGGAAGCGAAGCCGTTGTGACGTAGTCGGAAGCCACCTGACTTTCTTCCCCGTCGGCAGTTACCGCATCGAGGCTGTCGCCCGCAACAACTCCCGCAAGGTTTGCCCTAAGCGAATAGCCGTTATAGTTGTACGTAAGCGCTCTGCCTGCCGTAATAACCGACTCAACACCCGTTGCCTTGTCCGTAAGCGTCCAGCCCGACACAGTAACGGTTTTGGGCGAAATGACGATGGACGCCGAGTATTCTTCCATTACATAGTTGGAATTTGCAAATGCCGTAACTACCGCTTCGTACGAACCCGCGTCGCGTCCCGCGAACATAATATTGTACGTGTCGCCCGACGCATTGCCGGAAATTGCCCCGTCGGTGGTGAAATCTCCCAAAGCAACGCTTTGCAGGTCTGAACTTTCCAAACCGTATACTTTTATTACAAGATTCTGCTGCGAACCGTTGTAAGTATAGGGTCCGCCCACACCGAACGTAACCTGTTTAGGCTCTATGTTAAATTCCCTTTCTCCCGCAGTAAGCGAATAATTGGAAAGAATTAACGGCGACTGTGCGGAAGCTTCCGCAAGTCCGCTTACTGCGGCGGTGTAACCGTCGGCTTCCCTTGCCGTAAAATATAACTGAACTCTGTTGTCCGACACCGTAGGCGGATTGACAAGCAGCTGTTCGGACTTGCCGGCATATTCAAGCATCTTATAAGTTGCCATTGCCGTGGCAAACACTTCGGCGTCGCCGGGGGCAAAGCCGTCTATCGTCGCCGTTATACCCTGTTCCGAACCGTTATAAGTAAGCTTGTTGCCCGTAAACGTTACGGTAAGCGGTCTCTGCGTTATCGCCCAGTCAAGCGCATCTTTTAAACCGTCAAATTTATAGTTGCCGTTGGTTACGCCCGCAACCTGCGCGCGGTAGCCGGCATATACGTTGGTTGCGGAACGGGTGAACGATTCGCCCGTCCGATAAACAAACTCAACGACGTCGTCGCCGACATATCCTTCCATAACGGCGGTAATCTCGTGCAGTCTGCCGTCGTAGACTATGCTTACCGCGCCGTTGCCCGTGTAAGCCCTGCCGTCAACCTGCCATTCCTTTACCGACACCGTGCGTTGGGTTATCGACCAGGCGTGACTTAAACTTCCCGCTATACCGTCAAGCGAATAATTCTGGTTGTTTACGCCCGTAACGCGGGCGGTATATTCTCCGACGGCTGTCTTTATTTCGTCCGAATAAATCAGGTCTACGTCGTCGTTGGTAAAAGCTCCGCCGAAAATAAGTCTGTAACGGTGGGGCTGACCGTCGTATACGACCGAATTGTCGTCCCAACCGACGCCTTCGCCCTGCCAGCCCTCGTCCTCGCCTATGGTAAGCATTTTACGCTCTATCGTAAGCGTGGCTTGTTTTTCTGCCGTCTCGTAGTTTGCGGCTTCATCCGCATTGTTCTTTACAAAAAACGCCTTTACCGTATATACGCCCGCATTGATTACTCCGTTTGCCGTAACCGTCTGCCCGTCGGAATATTCGTAAGTTATATTGATATTGGAGTTATCGGGAAGCGAACCCGTTACGGGAAGCTTTTGGATAACAGAGCTGTATTCCCGCGTGTCGTCGGGCAACGCTACGCTGCCGAGATTTAAGGGCTTTTTGGAAATATTTACCGTAACTTCCGCACGGCGGGAAGAACGTTCGCCGTAAGGCGATATTGCCGTCACCGTAAGCGCGTACGTTCCGCCCTGCAAAACGTTCTGCAACCCGAGAGGGCGTTTGACAAGCGAAAACGCTTCTCCCGTTTTCGTCCATTCGTAATCGAAATCGAACTGCTCGCCGTCGTAATATATATTTTCGAGTTCGTGATTATAGCTTGCCGTAAGCAACAGCTTACGCGTCTCATCGTATATAAATGAAATACTGTTGCCCGTAATTACGAAGTTATCGTCTGCGTCCGCAGCAGCGTGCTCTATCCTTACCGTCGGTTTGTCTAACAGCCATTCGCCGTTAAGCGTTACGTCGCGTGAAATTCTGCGGGAATCCGTGACCACGTCCTGAGTTCCGCCTACCGTCCAGCGCACGCCCTGTGAATAGCCCTTTCTGTTTTCGACCACGGGGAAAGCGACGACGTCTTCGTCCGTCCACACCATACGGTTTACAGCCCCCGCGGGGGTATACGTTCCCCAATTAATTTGACCCGTATATTCGGGTATCCAGCGCGCGTACAAAGCCGTGTTGTCCGTGAAGCTTTGCGTGCCGTTTTCGGTAAACTCGCATTCGCGCGCAAAAGCGGGGTCGAAGTACCAACCGCGGAAGGCGCTTTTTTCTTTTACGCCGTCGGTGTCGAGTTCGTGATTGTTCCTTATGTACGCAAGAGTATCCACAACGGGACTTACGCCCGCAAGCGAATCGTTTTTAAGGTCGCGGTAGCCTATATTGACCGCATTTCCGCTTTGGCTGAAAATGCTTTCTATATAATAATCGCTGTCCGTATAGAAGTCCACGCAGAACTCCTCTGCCGTAAGTATAGGGCGGAAGCTGTGCAGATATTCGGGGTTGTTGCGCCTGTACGTATTGTAAATATCCTTGCTTACTCTGATAAGCGTGTTTTCGCCCATTCCTTTAAGCGAAATTAAATTGCCCACTTTATCGCCCGACATCGTTATTTCCTGTAAGGCGGGACATTTCAGATAAGAAAACCTGAATCCTGCGCGGGCTTCATACTTTAATTCGGTCAAAGAAGAACCGCTTATGCTTCCGTCTTCCATTTCCGTTACAGAATCGGGAATAGTCAATTTTGTAATTTTATCGTTTGAAATTGCGCCTTCTTCGAGATATTCGATATTGCTGACAAGTTTTAAGTTGCCTTCTTCGTCGGTTTCATAACTACCGAAAGTTATTTCCGTCACCTTATAACGTTCTATCACGTCGTCGTCGGCAAGCGCGCCTCCGGCAATGCCCGTTACGGGCTTACCGTTATATTGCGCGGGTATGACTACCGAGGTAGCAGTCCCCTGATATATGCCTTTGACTATATAAGATTTTCCGTCCTCGCTCTCTTCATACATCACCGCACGCGTATCCGCGAAAATATCGTAGAGGCGGGGCGGAAGTTTATAGACGAAAAGCCCGAATACCTGAACCAATACTATAAACGCGCAAAGCAAGGCGTATAAAATTACGTACTTGAAAGCGTTGCGCGACTTTGCCACGCCGTCGCCCCTTACGCTGGGGCGTATCATAGAATCTATCGCCTTGCGGTCGAGCGCAGGCCACAGTACGTATGCAAGAACGGCAGTTATAAGCTGTACACCCGCTATAATCGCAAGGTCTGTACGCATAACGCCCATCTGCAACGAGGCGATAAGCACTTCCAAAATTACAATCAAAAGCCACGCCGCACCCGTAAGATAATTTGCAAGCACAAGCCATTTGATATATATACCGCAGAACTGTTTCAAAACGTAGTCCGCAATGCACAGTCCCAACTGCGCTATGTTAAGCGCCATAAGAACGTATAGGCACGCAAACACGCCTACCGGCGCGCCGCGCCTTGAAGTAAACACTATCGTAACAACCGTTCCGATTAAAATAGCCGTAAATATTACCAACGCAAGAATATGTCTTCCCGCGCTTACACGGCGGTGTTCGGAAAGTATAGTCGACGCCTTAGCTTTCATATCTCACACTCCTTCTCATCTCTGTCATTCGGCTTCGCCGTCGACAACCGGTTGCTCTTCTGCTATACCCGTATTTGACGACAGCTTTTTAAGATTGCCCAATTTCGTAACGATATATTTGCTTATGATATTGTTTCTGCCCTTTGTCCTGCGCATAAATACCACTCCGTCTATACGCGTTGCAACCCGCAACTTTTCGGTTACCATCTCTTCGCACATCTCGCAACGGTATTCGAAATCGTCGTCGCCCGCAAGCACGCCTTTGTAGTATTCGCCGCCGCATACGCTGCATCTCGTACATTTTTCACGCGAAGATATCTTTATGTCCTTTATGTCGGTATCGAACCTGTCCGCAAGGAGTTTTTTGAACTTGCTCAGCGTGCGCTTTGCAAACGCGCTTTCCTCCTCGCCGTTCATAACCCCAGCCCTGCGTTCTTCCCTGTTATAAAACGCGGCGTAATCTTCATAATCGGCTACTTTTTCGTTGGCGGTATTTATAAACGCGACGTTTTCCACGGGAATTATATCGTGTTCCGTATCGGTCCCCGACTTTTCGTCGTACACCCATTCAATACCTTCGCGGCAGGCGCAATAGTTGCCTTCAATAGACCTCAGTCCCTTTATGAACGCGCGCCCGGGGACGAGATTTACCTTGTCGTATATGCGCGAACCGAGAAATTTTTCATAGTTGAAATGCCATTTGCCGCAGTCGGGGCATTGCGTAAGACAGTCTTCGCAGCCCGTCGCGTAGACAAGTCTGTCGTCGGTTGTAAATTCCTTGTCGTATGCGTCGGAATTGACGTGCAGGCGATAAACTTTGTTGGGGTCGCGCACGTCAACCAGATCGTGTCCGCAGGAATTGCAGACGTGTATGTTTGCGTTAAGCGCTTCGAATTCGTTGTTTTCGCCTGCGAGATAGGACGTATTGTATACGCCCGTCTTTTTGCTACCGCCGTCTATTAAAAGATGGATATTGAGATATGCCATCGAAATTTCGAATATAGATTTTACGTTTATGCTCTGTATGTCGATATCCGACTGTATGTACTTGTCGAAAACAGCCTGCTGTATGGCGGAATGACTCTTTTCAAGCTGGTCGCGCTCCTTTAAAAGGCTTACTTCGCCGGAACGCTTTATCCTGCGCATAACAGAGTCGGCAATTTCCTTTATTTCGCCGTTCTTTACTATAAAGCTGTAAACATCGGGCGCGGCGGATACCCCCGTGTCTTTAATAAGCTGGCACTGGAATATGTTGGCTTTGTTTTCGCCCTCGCCGTCGGCGTTGATAAGCACGTCGGTGACGTTTTCGCCCTCGCCTATTATACCGGAAAGACTGTCGCGTATCTCTTTTTTATCGGGCGTGGCTTCAAGCTTGTAAACTCTCTGCATATACGTAACGCGCGAATACGCTTCGTCTATAAGCGTAGAAGAAGTCTTGGCGTCTATTATCGCAAACGAATTGTTTATACTGTTGAAGAACAGCGGACTTATGCTCGACGGCAAATCCGAGTATTCTTCGCTTTTATATTCTTCGTTTATGACGATATAATCCATTTCGCCGATACGGATACTTTCCGCGTCGCCGTAAATTTCTTTAAACCGCGTAACTTCTTCGTGCAGGTCAGCCCCGCCGAAATCTTCAAACGTGTCTTTAAGTTGTCTTGCAATGTCGGTTAATGCCATATTCTCCCTCCGTTATTCAACCGTTATCTGCGGCGAACGGCATTGATTTATTCTGTCGATAAACAAAGCCATCTTTTCCGTCGACTGGCGGAAAATTTCCATCATTCTGCCGTAATATTTATTTAAAATTTTGGAATACGTATCGCCTACGCATCGACGTATTTCGTCAACAAATTTGTACGGTGCGGAAAACTGGCGGCGTACGTCCGCCTTACTTATGCCCGCAAGCGCCTTTTCGGCTTTTTGCGCGTATTCGTTTATTTCCGATACTATAAGACAGGTCTTATCACCGCCCGCTTCGTCCGCGCCGCGTATGGTCATCTTGCCCGATGCGATAAGCCTTTCCTTTTCGGCGTTTTCGGCAAACTCCGCGCTCTGTTCGAAAAACGATTTAACGCTTTCCTTAAAGGCTTTAAAATCGTTAACCTTCAACCCGCCGTAATTTTTACAGTCGGCGCAGTAATTTACAGAAAGGTCGCAGGTCCGCCTCAAAAATTTTCCGCATACGTTGAAGAAAATATTTTTGCCTTGGTCGCCGACCGTCTTTCTTTCGGTATAATTTTTAGCCTTGCGGTTTAAAACCGATTCGTATTGTTCCGACACGACGTGTTCACCGGCGCCGTCTACGCTGAAACTGTTGCGGAACACCCCGTCAAAACTGCTGCCCATAAGGTCAAGATAGCGCATATCCTGCATAATCTCTTCCTGACGCATTGAAATTTCTATTGTGAAGTCCGATATAAGTTTATTGAAATAGTCGGCGGCAACGCTTACGCCGTCGCCGATAAGCTGTGAAATTATCCTGTTCCAGCCGACATACATTCCGTCTATGCGCCTTGCAACCTCGGCGTAATCATGGTAAATGCCGTCCTTTAAAGAAATTTCCGTGACGGCGGCGGGGATAAAGTCGGAATTGTTTTCAAACAGCTTGCCGTACCAGTCGTCGGTAATTTTTCCGTTTAAATCGCCGTAGCCCGTAAGTATGACCGCGTTTGCTACGCCGAAGGCAAGCGTCTTGTCTGCAAGCCCGCGGAATAAAGCCGCGTTGGGCAGGGCGTCTAAAAATACCGCCGAATTAACTTGGGGTACCGACGCAGTGGAACGCAGTTCGCCGTAACAGGTAAAAATTATATCCTGTCCGCTTTGACGCGCGGCGTACAGCCCGTCGCAGGCGCGCGACGGCAGAAGCTTGTCAACCGCCGAGAATATATCCTTTTCAGACTTGTCGCACACAGCCAAAACGGGAGTTTTAAGCGTGCCGTCTTCAATAAGTTTGGTAAGCGCAAGAGCTTTGAAAAAGCTGTCTTCGGTCTTTCCGTACGCCGAATAACCCGCGCCGTTTGTTTTACCTGCGCGGACGTAATATTCAAACCCGGAATCTTCGTGATATATGCGCAAGGCTTTTATAAGACCGCCGTCAAGCTTATACGTACGGCATACTCCGTATTTGCAGAAAATTTCAAAAAGAAATTTTAACTGCTTTTCGTCCATTGCCGATATGTGCGGGGTCGTAAGCGTACTTTCAAGTTCGCCCTTTATACCGTCGCCGAAGAAAAGTCCGACAAAACAACGCGTCATTTCTTCGGGATAGCTTTCAAGCGTTTCCACGACATTTTGCAGGGATGTAACCGTCCTGCCCCGTCCCGCTTTCGCAAAGCACTGCACCATACAGACAAACGTCTCTTCCTTGGTCATAAAGTCAAGCCGTTCGCAAATATATTCGCGCATACTTTTAAGGTCGCGGGGAACACGCTGTCCGCTTCCTCTCGCGTCGCGCAGGCAGCCGCTTAAAATATTTTCGTCTTCCCTGCAATAGGATACGTCGGTACATAGCTGGTCGCAGTCCTCAGTATAAGACGTTGAAATAGAACGCACGTATCTCACAGCGCTCTCCGCGCTGCGGTCGTCGTGCAGAAGCTTTAACACCGCATAAAAACTTACTGCCGAATTTCCGAATACCGTATCCGTATACGCGACGAAATACTTAGCCGCCGAAGTTATTTTTTTAAGTCTGCGGTAGGACTTTTCCGACGGACAGAAATAACGTTCGCCCAAAAAGTCTATCCTGTCGAAGCGTGAAGGCTTTAACGGCTGTTTACCGAAAGCCGACTGCCTTTCGAAAGAAAACAGTTTGTACACTTCGTCCGCAAGCACGAAGCCGTAGCCCGCGTCCGCAAGAAAATCCGACACGCAGTATCTCGAATGCGAACTCGTGCTGTTGTACGTTCCGCTTTGCGATTCGTCCTTAAACAGTTCGCGGTTGAAAAACACAGAACCGTCGTCTCCGTCGCAAAAGACAACGGCGACTGCAGAGAACGCCTTTTTGAATTTCGACGCGCATTCAAGGCGGTTGGTCTGACTTATTTTATCAGTTGACAAACCTATTTCGGTCAAAGCCTTTTCAAAGTCCGAAAGCCCGCCAATCACCCTTACCTTGCAATCTTCGCGGGAGTATATTTCGGCAATATCGTTTGCCGTATTTCTGTCATAGGTTACGGCAAGAAAACCGCCCTGATTATACGGAAGACAAGCGGCGGCGCGCAACGCGACGCTTTTAGAAGAATCCGCAAGAAATAGTCTTCCGCCGTTGGCTTCGAACACGCTCTTAATTTTATTTACGTAACTTTGCGTTACGCCGTTTACGGGCGCGCCCATTACAGCGTACCTTCCATATTACTCATAAAGTCCGCAATAGAGAAGGTTTTGATAAACCTTTCGAATATGCTTGCGCCCTTTAAAACGTTGTCGCACTGCTTGTAAAATCTGTCGAGAATGAGTTTTATATACCCGTCGACCATATCGTCCCAGTACAGCTTTTTGAGATTGAGGAAAATCTCTTCGTATTTTTCGTATGGCATTGTAAAAGGCGCGTCCGTAACTGCGGGCAGAAGTCCCGCGACGATTTTACCCTTTTCCGCAAACTCCTTTTCACGGTCTTTAAGCCACGCGGCAAGCCCTGACGAGCCGAGTTCCTGCGATGAACTGATTATGCCCTGGTTGCTGTGGTATATCTCGCGCTCGCGCTTATAAAACGCCGCCCCTTCGCTGAAAAATTTATTTACCGAATTGTAGAACTGTTTGTAAGAATTGCGTTTGGAATTTCCGTTCTGGCATATGGCGGCATTTGCGCAGCCGTCGCACCTTGCCGACATACAGGGTGCGAAAACGCCCATAGAGCTGTTAAAGCGGATAATGCGCGCATTGTCGTCGTCTATTACGGTATAACCCTCCCTCTGCGGGGTTATAGAGTTACGGAACGCGCCGTCGAAAGATTTTCGCAAAGCCTGTATAAAGGAAAAGTCGTACTCAGTTTTAACAACGTCCGTGCCGAAGAAATTACTGAAATCTTTGGCGGCTTTAACCGTGTCTTCGGCGGAAACTTCCTTCATACATAAATCGTACACGTAATTGTAGTACTTTTCAAGGGTATAAATTTTGCCTTCGAACGACACGTCTTCGCCCTTGTCCGAACTCTTTTCGTCGTCGGGAACGGACACAATACCCGTCGTCTCTCCCATCCACTGGGTAAACATCTTCATTTCGTTGGCGAAGAAGTTTATTACGAACCCGCTCATATCGTTTAGCGGAACGAAAGACACAATATTTATTTCGGGGTTTTGTCCGGCGGGACGTATACGGTCTATACGTCCGATACGCTGTTCCATTTTAAGGGGGTCGTAGTTAATGTCGAAGTTTATTATAGTGTCGGCTTTCTGCAAGTCGACGCCCTTTTCGTAACGCTTGGGGTCTATTATGACAAGGAGGTTGCCGTCGGTACGGTCAAGGTCGCCCGTGTCTTCCGACACCTGCCATTCTTCGGCGATGTCCTCTACGCGGTAACTCTGCCATTTGCGTTTATACTCTTCCGCCTTTTTCTTATCGAGCTGTTCTCCGCCGTAAAGAGGGGCGCAACGCTGGTAACGGAACCATTCGGTTATTGCGTCGCGGTCGTTTTCGGCAAACAGAAGCACTTTACGGCTTACCGAACCGAGCGCCGTATCCCTGCCGAGCATAAGCTTGTTTACAAGCGCAAGCTTATAGTCGACCATTCCCGCGTCGTCAAGGTCAACCGATTCGTAACGGCTGCTCTGCGGTCTGTGGTCGGAGGGGTTACCGCCGCTCATCGCGTTGTTGATATAGTCGTATATCGCCGTGGCGTTTTTAAGCCTTTCTTCCTTTTCGCCATCGTCGCCGCTGAGTTTGTCAGAATTGGGCAAATCGCTCAGTCTGACGGGCAAATCGTTATCCCGCTTCAATCCGCGTTCTACTTTCAAAAAGCTGTCGAAGAATATATCGTCGCGCAGAAGGAAAATGACTTTGCCGTTTCTTCTCGGCCAGACGGGCAGATTTTTATAACGTTCCACCCTCGTTTTGCTGAGTTTTTCAAGGCTGTCGCACTTTGAGAGGTTGTAGGTCTGGTGGCGGGTATGGCGTATGCCGTACTTGCGGTAGGTATTAAACCACTTTCTCGGACCTTCTTCCATTTCCAAAAGTTCACGTATGCGCTTAATGGGCTTTTTGTCCTTTGTAAAGTCTTCTTCGAATCTCATCTTTACGGTATTGTTGAGAAGACAGCGGAACACTACGCGGGTCTGCAAATTGTCCGCGTCACGCGAAAGCAGATCTATAAGTCTTTCTATTATCTTGGAAATGCCGAGGTCGCTCTGTTGTCCGTCCTTGCTTTCGGCGGTGTACGCCAATACAAGTTCCATAACGACTTCTTCCATAGTCATATAGCTTATATGGCTTAAAAGGTAATCTCTTACCACGTCGGCTTTACCGACGTTTGCTTTTAAGAAATCGTTGTTGAAATAGGGATATTCGTACCTGTTTTCTTCCTTGTCGCCAGATTTTACTGTTTCGTGTTTTAAAAATACGTCCTTGTAACCGCAGAAATGGCGGGCGGAGTTATTTTCCACGCAGGCGCGGAAGGTATTGTAAAGGTCGGCAAGCGTGTTTTCGCGCACTTCGCTCAACGGGTACGCGTTTTCAAGGTTTTCGGATACCTTTTTATACGCTTCCGAGTCCTTGTTGCTGGCAAGCAAAGTCAAAAGATAGAAGTCCACCATATCCGACTTTATGGGCGTTGCGGTAAGGAATATCTTACGGTTCGCCTTGTCGGCAAGCGCTTTAAGTTTTTTATATAAACTGCTCTTTTTAATGAAATAGTAGTCGTCGAAAAGCTCGTAACGGTTATATATGTCCGACGGATAGACAGAATACCCGCTGTTGTAAATGCCGAGTTCGGTATTGTCGGTCTTTTTATGGAAGAGCTTGCGCTCCATCTTTGCGCTTACGTCTATGTAATCGTGTACTTCGTCTACGATAAGCGTCTGATAGCCTACGTCTATGAAGAAGTCTATTATCCTGTAATCTTCGTACACGTCCTCTATCCTGCCGTCTTTCTGCTGTACGAAAGATTTATGTTTATAGTTTTCGATATTGGATGAAAGCGTGCGGTTGAGAAATTCCATCTGCACGGTCTTGCCGTTTACCTGTTCTGAATACGAAATGGGAATTGCAAGTATAGGATAGCGGTTGGTCATTATTTCCGAAATATTTGTAATTTCTTCGGGAATTGTCGTAAAATAATCGCCGATAAGCGTAAACAGAATGCCGAGTTCCTGCTTGATTATCTCGTTATAAGTTCTGCCGAAATACGTGTTGTTTATTACGTTTTCGGGGCGTTGGTTCTGTTTTCCGTTGAGATAACGGCGTATTGCGCCGCTTTTATCGTATTCGTACGCACGGCTGAACTGCGTTCCCCTTATGCGGAAAATCTTGCCGTCGAATTCCACGGCGGGGTCGCCAGCAAGGTCGTTGCATGCAAAACCCTCGTTTATAAGCTTTACCGCAGTGTTTATATCGCTTTTTACAAAAGAATTTATAATGTCGGCAAGCGCTTCCTTTGCGCTTCCCGCCTGATACTTATGGGTAAATTTATGTTCTGTTATTTCAACGAACTTTTCTTCCGAAATACAGTCGTAAACGGCTTTGCAGAAATCGTCGTAGTTTACAAGCGCTTTAACCTGCGGATAAACCTGCTTAGTGCCGTTGGGAAGTTCGCGCACGCAGGTCTTTATACCGAATTTTTCGGCAAGCTCGTACTCCCATTTCTCCGCCATAATTTCGTTGGGAACTATTATCAGAAGGGAACGAAGCTCGTTACGGCTTGCAAGCTCGCTTATAATCATACCCGCTTCGATAGTCTTGCCCATTCCTACCTGGTCGGAAAGAATGCCGCTTTTATTGAGGTTGAAAATGAAGTCGTAAACGGCTTCTTCCTGATATGAGAAGTAGTTTTTATCCCTGCGGTCGCTGCTTGTTCCGAACCAGTTAAACCTGCCGTAATACTCTTCGTTTAACCTGAGCTCCTGCCTGTTGTCGGCGTCGTTGACCAGGTCGAGCAAATCTTCTATTTTGCCGACCCTCTCCTTATCGTTTAAAAGAGCTTCCGTATTTTCCTTTTGTACGGGCATTTTGACGTCGTTCTTATCAATCATATTCTCTCTCCTTATTCTTCTCCGTCGGGTACGACGGTTAAAGTTTTATTCCGTTCTTTGCCGATATATAGGGCGTTTTCAGCAAGTATCCCGCCCGACACGAACACGTTTGCGCTTTTAAGCGGATATTCGGCTACAATTCTTTCCGCCGTACCGTTATGCGAAGACTGCACTGCACGCGGACGCCCGCCGTCTGTTATCTTGACGTAACTAAGCGTATTTCCGCGCACGTTACAGAATGCGTTGCAAAGTACGCCTGTGTTGAACAGCTTCTTTTCAAACACGCCCTGCGCGCACTCTTCCAGGCGGTAACAAGCAGTGCGTCCCTGTCTGTCCCTCTCATACAGCCACAAACTTCCGCCGTAATACTGTATGTTCGCAACCGTGCAACCGCGTTCGCCTTCGATTTTATAGACGTAGCGGGGATAACCGACAGGGAACCAATACGCCGTGCCGTCGGCAACCCAGAACACCCTGCCTCTGCCGTCACAAATAATTTGCGGATTTACGGATTTACGCCAGATTGCGGTGCGGTTTTCATCGCCGCCGAGAGCAACCGTTTCAAATTCCCCGCATTCCGGCAGGAAATGAAAATATGCGAAAATACCGTTATGCACGCAGAACACGTGCCGTCCCATACATATAAGCGTGCTTGAAGCTTCAAGCGTGGCTTCGAGATTTTTATGCGCTATCGCTTTGGATAGTCTTCCGTCCGAAAAAGGGTAAGCGTAAAGCCCTGCTTGTCCTCCGCCGTAAGGTTTTCCTATCACAAGAAGATAATATGCGTTTTTAATTGCCGCAACCGCCCAGCCTTTAAGCTCGGTGCCGAGTTCACCCGCCCTTTCGCCATTTACGTATGCCAGTCCGTCCGCACGCGCTTCCAAAAAAAAATCTTCTATCCACAACGGACATAGTACGGAATTTACCCGCTTAACCTGTGCGTTGCACTTTTTTAAACCGCTTGTAAGGTCGCCGCCGCATACGCGGTTTCCGCCCATATCGCCCTGCTTACATAAGAGAAAGTTGCGTGAAGCCCACTTTTCTTCAAAGTCTACTCTCCACGCAATAAGTTCTTCCGCAACGGCGTTTCCGTACGCAACCGAACGCGTTGCAAGCTTTTCGTCGAAAAAAATTTTAACTGGTTGCTTTTTTTTGTAAAAGGTTTTAAGCATTGTAATTCAAACGCATCTCATTCGAAAATAATTCTGAAATCGCCGCCCGCCCTGTCAGTGTTTTTCAGCTTTCTGTTGTTCAAAAGAATTGTGTAAATTTCCGCACGGTCGGTCGCGCCGTTTTCTGCGATATATCTTCGGAAATCTTTTTCGCCGAACATACCCTCGCCCGTTGCCCTGCCGTTTTCTTCTATCGTCTTGAATATATACTCTTCAAGCTTGACATTGACGGGCGCCCTTTTAAGTTGTTCTGCGGACACGTACCTTTCGGCGTTGTTGGCTTTTGCTATTTCCGCATAGCCGTAACCGCGGCTTATGCAGTAATTTTTAAGCATTTCGTATTTGTCTATGTTCAGGTGATAGGACAGCATATCGAAATTTTTCATTTCAATGATTGCAATCCTGCCCTTATAGTCCTTTATAATGAAGTCGGGAAAATACCTTCTGTTGGCAAGCTCCTGCGATACGTAAGGAATTTCAAGCGTCTGCGCTTTAAGATCCTTCAAATACCCCACCGTCGCCATACATATTGCAAACCTGCTTTCGAGGAACGAATCGCAGGTGATACAGCGTTTAAAATCGTCGAAATCTATTTCAAGCTTGCAAAGATGCTTTGTCTCCCCGTCGTATTCCTTTTCAATGTCGGGAAAAAGCTCGTCAAGAGTTTTTGTAATCACCCCTGCTTCGGGCGGATATTCTATAAGGTCTTCGACGTTTTTGCATTTTATTTCGTCGGGGACGCGGCAGGCTATTACTTTTCTGTCTTCGAACCGTGATTTACGTTCCCCGCGTTCGTCGCCGACGTCGGAAGTTTTTGCCTTTTCCTCTGCTTCGGGCGGGACGGGCAAACCCAACGCCCTGTAAGCCGCGGGCATTACCACGCGTCCGTCACGGTCTATACGCATAAATCCCTTTTTTATGAGATAAGCTTCGTATTTCTGCGATATGACGTTGTTGCTTTCATTCATAACCCGCGCAAGCGTGTCTATACCTACGGGACCACCGCCGTAGCGGGTTATTATTATTTTAAGCAACTCCCTGTCGCCATTTTCAAGCCCGTATTCGTCAATGCCGTTTTCGGTAAAAAACTCTTCTATTAACTTTTGGGTAACTTCGATATTCAGCTTTCTTACCGCGTCGGGAGAGCCGAACGCCCCGTCGGAGCGGAGATTGTTAATCGCCGCGTATCTTACAAGCGCCTTGTCGGATATGCGCCTTACCGTGTTGTTGGCAATTCTCGGATTGTTACGGCAACGCCTTGCGATATAAAGTCCGTTTTCGGACGAAATTTTCATACCGAGTTTATAAAACGAATTTGTTATTATTCCGCCGAGAACTTCGTCGGAATATTCTTCAAGCCTTATCTGTATGGCGCGTTGCGTGAAAGGCTTTGCCAGCTTGCCGACTTCGGTTGTTGCGCCGATAAGAGTAAAAGGCGGAAGCGTAAGCACCTGTGTGCGCGCAAACTTGCCCTTGCCTTCGGTAAAGGTAATTCTGCCGTCCTGCATTGCCGAATATAAAACCGATTCGGCAACGATAATCGGAAGTGTGTGTATTTCGTCTATGAAGACGATATCTCTCGGTTTAAGCTTTTTTAATATGGCAATCATTTCGGCGCTGTTCATCTTGGATACGTTTACTTCGGTAAACCCTACGCCGAGTTCGTTTGCTATTATGCGGGAAAAAGTCGTCTTGCCGAGCCCGTGCGAACCGTACAGTATGAGATGCGGCATAGCCGAATTTTTAAGCCTTGCGGCGGTTATAAGGTCGCGCACGGCAGTTACCGCCTGTGGCTGACCTATGTAATCGCACAGCCTTTGCGGGCTTAAAGAATCGGTCTTGGCGGGTTTGGTAAATGCTTTGCCGTCCTTGACCGTACCCCCGTCGTTAACCGTGCCGCTTTGAAACGTTTTTACGGGCGCGGCATTTGCGCCGACACCCTGTTCCATTCTGCGGTTGAGGTTATTTATCATAACCTTTAAACTTTCGTACTGCGAAAGATATTGCTTTTCGCTTTTTCCGCCGCTGTTTTTCGCAAGCAGAAGCGCGCACTCGGCAGAACGCAACAGACATTCGCGGGCGCGGGCGTTATCATTTGCGTCAAGCGCGGTTTTCGCCTGACGTATATAATTTGAAAGCGAAATTTTTAAATCTTCCATCGGCTGAAAATTTATTTGTCAAGCTGTTTGCGGAGTTGGGCAAGCTCGTCGTCGTAAGCGAATTTATCGCCAGCGCCGTCCTGTGCGCCGTAAATCATTTTATCTATTTCTTCATCGGAAATAACCGAATTGTCTTCCGAAAATTCGCCTACTTCGTCCTGTGAATTTTCAAGCATATCGTTGAGATTTTCGGTCTGCATAGTGACTTTATCCATAGCGAATTTAAGGTCGCCCGTAATCTTTGCTATGTCAAGCCCCGCGGAAGCGGCTATATCCTTGCTTATAACCTGCACCGCTTTGAGGAATTCGTTTGTCATCGCGTTCATATCTTTCATCTGCGAAATTATGCGCGCCTGCAACAGCATTCTGTACGTGCGCTTGCGTTCGGTAACCGTCATTTTAAGCGCGTTTTTTGCAAGCAGTTCCATATCGGGCAAACCTTCTTCACGGGCTTTGCGCGCATCGGCAATGTAATTTTTCTGCTGCGCTTCAAGCTTCTGGATACGCTTTTCAAGCTCTCTCATAGACTGTCTGACAAGCATTTTGCGTTCCTGTTCTTTTTCCGCCTTGCTTTTAAAAAGTTTCATATACTTCTCCTTAATTCTTGTTGCTGTTATCGTTTACGCCGTAAAACGGCAGGTCTTCGGGAATAAGCGTTGCTATCGCTTCGTCGGATATGCGCTGTCCCGAAAACATAGGCGCAAGTCTGTTTGCCTGTCTTGCGACCGTCTCTTCGAAAAGATTTCTTACGTCACGCGCATTGCCGAAATTGTCGTCGCGCTTTTCGTAAATAACCGCAAAATGATTTTTAAGCATTTCGCCCGCCGCCGAAGTAAGCGTAAACTGGTTCTTTCTGCAAAGACCCGTAAAGATGTTATACATCTCTTCGCCAGTATAGTCGGTAAAATTTATATAATTTTTAAAACGCGATTTAAGCCCCGGGTTGGAGTCTATAAACTTGTGCATAAGCTCGTCGTATCCCGCAACTATAACCACGAAGTCCCCGCGATTGTCTTCCATAGCTTTTAAAATGGTGTCTATCGCTTCCTGACCGAAGTCGTTTCCGCCCTTGTTAAGGGTATACGCTTCGTCGATAAACAGCACACCGCCCATAGCTTTGTCTATAACCGCCTGCGTCTTTATGGCAGTCTGCCCGACGTAACCCGCAACCAGATCGTTGCGCTTCACTTCTACAAGCTGACCCTTGCTTAAAATACCGAGGGCGCAGTATATCTGCGACATTATTCTTGCAACCGTCGTCTTACCCGTCCCGGGATTGCCCATAAACACCATATGGTAAGACATATCGGGAACGGACATTTTACGCAGTTTGCGTTCGTTGAACACCTTTATCTGGTAAACGAGGTTTTTAACCTGCGACTTTACGACGTGCAGACCTTCAAGCGCGTTAAGTTTTGCCATCGCCTGTTCGGGCGTAAGCTTTTCTATTTTGGGTTCCGGCGCCTTGGGCTTGGGCTGTTCCTTTGCAGGTGAATCGTCCGACCTTGCGGGTCTGGGACTGCCGGCCGCTTCGAGCTTTGCGTTAATCTTTTCAAGAAGCTGTGCAACCGTTTCCGCATTTGTCTTATATCTCGCCCTGTCACTGCCGTATGAAATTTCAATAAGACGTATTGCCGCTTCCAGCGAACGCTTAAACGCTTTTTTCGCTTCCGGCAGGTTATTGTACTGCACGAACTTGACGGCGCTGTCGTAATTGGTCTTGTACGTGTGTTCGAGATAATCTTTATTATCCATACCTCTCTCCGTCAGTTTTGAAGCATTTTTTTGAGATATTCCATATCTTCCCCGCCGTCGTTACCGCCCTGCGAAGACGAAGCGGAAGAAGCGTTAATGCTGTTGCCGACCATAAATTTATCTATTTCGGCTTCTATATCCCCGTCAGAAAATTCTTGCGCGCCGTCCGCGCCGTCGTCGACGTTTGACTCCATAGTCGAAAGATAAGTTTCGATATTCATACTCTGTTTTTCAAGTTCGCGCTGGGTCGCAAGGAAGTCTTTCTGGGAATTTAACATAACCGTCTTATCGAGCGAAAGCTTGCCCAAAGAGTTCATTACGCTGCCCATAGAACCGAGAAGTTCCTGCGAACTTTTAGCAAGCGCCTGCATTTCCTGCATTGCTTCCATCTGGAAAAGGAAGGTTTCCGCCTGCTTTTTTCTCGCGCGCGCAACCTTAATTAATGACACGCAGTTTTTATAAATGTCGGTATACCCCTTGGCTTTCGCACCCGCGGCGCGGGCGACGAGCGTGTTTATCGTCTTGTCCATTTCGCCGACTATTTTTTCGACCTTCTTCTTTTCCTGTTTTGCGGTAAACTTTGCTTCGAACTCCGCGTCGGCTTTCGCCGCCTCCTGCTCTTCGGCAAGCTTACGCTTTTTCTCTTTATTATTGAAAAACATCATATTTCTCCCGTCAGTCTTTATTTAACATTTTAAGAAATTCGGGATTCATCCCCGAAGAACTGTCAACCTGCGCGTTGTCCACGGCTTCGCTTGCGTCCTGCGCCTTGCTGTCGGCAACAATGCTGTAAAACGCGTCGTTTGCCGGTGCGCCCCCGCCGAGCGTTTCGTTGATACCCGCCATACCCTGCTTAGCCGTTTCGGTAATATCTTCGTCAATCTGTGTTTCTATTGCAATGGCTTTGTTTATTTCAGCCATCTCCTTTGTAAAATCTTTCAAAGAAGGCAGCTTTGCCGACTGCAATTTATGAACTTCACGTCCGACCTTGCGGGCGTTGACTATTTCGACAAATGAATTGTGACGCTTCGTGAACATTGCAACCGTCTGGTCAAGCGTCTGCTCTTCGCGGGAAAGAAGGTTGAATGACATATTAAGCTTTGCCATTTCGGCTTGCTGGGTAGGTCCCGATAAATTTTTGCCTTTTTCTACTAATTTCTGCTTTTCCGCCGCCAGCTGACCCTTTTTATCGAGTGCGTCGAATATTTCGCCCTTGCACTGCGCCATTTTTTCCTGCGCGTCGAGTTCTTCGGGTGTATAAAGTTCCTTACCGTATTGACGTGAGTCTACAACGGCGCTGATAAGCATACTTGCGTGTTCGGAGAAATATGCAAAACGCTTATGCTGGATGTCGTCCATCATTATATTGAGTATACCGTTTATTCTTGCGTCTATATTTTCAATGTCCTTACCCTTGCCTTTCTGCGGATAAGGAAGGCGTTCAAGCTGCAACATCGCGTTGTTGAGAACCTGCCCCACGCCGAACTGGTTTGCAGACCTTTCCATCAGGTCGTAAATTCTGCTTTTGAAAAGTTCGGTGTTTTTTGCATAATCTTTCTGGTTGTATCCGAAAAGTCCCATTGTATTTTCTCCTTAACGTTTATTTTGTAAGTTTTTCGCCGCATTTAAGGCAGTAATTGGCGCCGCGCTTGTTCTCTTCCCCGCAACGCGGACAAACTACGGTTGTCCTGTCGCGGTCATTGTTTGCGCGGGCGGCGGCGTTCATAATTGGAACGACCACGTTTTTGGCTTTCATTTCTTCGGTCTTGACGTATTCCTGTTCGGCTTTATTGTCAAGCCCTGCCGCAACAACGTTTATCTTCTTTGCGTCGATAGCCGAACGTATATGCGCGTGCGCGGGGTCGTAATCGAGTTTGGTAATTACGAAATTGTATACCGCAAGCCCCTTTGAATCCAGCCTCTTGTTTATTCTTTCCAGAATTTCTTCGGTGTAAGCCGAAATATTTTCACGGCACTTTTTAAGGTTGCTTGCGCCGAGCGCTGAAGTAAGAACCGTCTTTATTATGTCCGTAGTTTCTGCGCGCAGATATTCGCGGATGTCGTCGCGCGTGATTTTGCCCGTCGTACCGAAAGGTATCGCATTTCTGAAATTTACGAAATTCTGTATCTTGTAATAATAAGTACCGAACGCAACCAGCTTGCAGTCTACGTTGCCGAGTTCAACGTCGGTATAGGGAATTGCATCCGCGCCCGCAAGCCCCCATTCGGCGGTAAATTCCGAACTTTGGTCTATTACGCAGATCTCGGAGTCGGCATAGGGCCTGTTGCCGAAGAAAGTTTTGGTTGTTTTGCCGGGGTTTAAAAGGCTGTAAACGGTAGCTTTCTCCTTCATAAGAATTTTCGTCACGCCGTCAACCTTGACAAGCGCCGTAAGCCCCTTTTCCAGCGTTATTACCGTGTTTGGCGTAAGTTCTTTTACGGGTTCCAGCCAGCAGGCAACTTCTTCGTTCTGTCTTTTTTTGATGTCGGTTACGTTCATTTTTTTCTCCTTGATAAAGGTTTTTTATGTGTTTATTTTTAATAAACACATAAAGGGGACGTCCCCTTGAAAATGCGCTCTTCTTTACGCATATTTTACATTTATTTTACAATATTCGCCGTTATATGTCAAGAAGTATTAATATATTTATGAAAATAAAAAGATTGACACGGACGTAATAATATCTTATAATAATTTCGACAAAAAATTTTTTACGGGAGCTTGCGCAATGGAAAAAACAACTAAAAAGCAAAAACTTTCTTCCGGTACGGTTTTGCTTATAGGCATTGTCTGCGGGGTTATAGTATGCGCCGCAATGTTTGTAATCCTCGGCGTATATATGTCGTTTTCGAGCACAAAGACGATAAACCAGGCCGGAGAACTGTTTATGACCGGTATCGGCAGACAGGCGGTATTAAGATACAACGCCGTAATAGACCAGCGTATTACTATGGTCAAAGGGCTTGACCAGACCTACGCTTCGGATGCCGAAAACGTAAACGAAAGCCTTGAATCGGCGGCGGAAGCAAGACTTTTCAATTACCTTGCTTTTATGGACGAAGACGGAAATATCGAAATGGTATTCGGCAACCAGGTAATACTTGACGACCCCGAACCTTTTATTGCGTCTATGCGGGCGCACGAAAGCAAAGCCGCGGTTGCAACCTCCGTCAACGCGGACGGCAACACCGCTGAACGCAGAGTCGTACTTATAGGCTGTTATACCGAAGACGGCTATTTTATGAAAAACGGAAAGCGCAGTATCGCGCTTATAGGCGGACTTGAAAACAGCGTTATTACGGATATGCTTTCGCAAAACAATTCCAACGGCGATAACGAACAGAGATACGAGACGCACATAATCCGCAAAAACGGCACTTTCGTCATACGCGGTGACGAAAACAATTCCAACGGCGACGAATACAACAATTATTTCCTTCAAATTATGCACGAATTCGATATGAGCGAAGACGAAACGAAAAACCTTGTAAATTCTATGACCGAAAGTATGGACGAAGGAAAGATATTTTCGCAAGTGCTTACACTTAAATCTTCGCGCAAGCATATGTATATCGAACAGCTTTCCCACTCCGAATGGCAGCTTGTAATGATAATGGAATACAAGGCGCTTGACGGAATAGTCGGAAGGTTAAGCACGGAATGGACGGCTTTTACAATCGGGTCTGCGGCGGTAGTAATTACCGTTATGATTATAATATTCTCGATATATTTCTTTATGAACAGGCAGACTATGAAACAGCTTGAAGAAGCAAGATCTTCCGCCGTTCAGGCAACCAAAGCCAAGAGCGAGTTCCTCTCGAATATGAGCCACGACATCCGCACGCCTATGAACGCAATAGTCGGTATGACGGCTATCGCAACCGCGAATATAGACAACAAACAGCAGGTATCCGAATGCCTTAAAAAGATTTCGCTTTCCAGCCGTCACCTTCTCGGGCTTATAAACGACGTGCTCGATATGTCAAAAATAGAGAGCGGCAAGATGACATTGAATATGGAGAAAATTTCTCTTAACGAAGTAACCGAAGGCATTGCCACCATAATACAGCCGCAGATAAAAATAAAGAAGCAGAACTTCTCCATACACGTTCACGAAATTATTTCGGAAGACGTTTACTGCGACAGCGTAAGACTTAACCAGGTACTTTTAAACCTCTTGTCAAACGCATACAAATTTACGCCCGAGGGCGGAACGATAGAGCTTGCCCTTCATCAGGAGCCCTCCCCCATCGGCGACCACTACGTCCGTACCTTTATAAACGTAAGGGACAACGGCATAGGTATGAGTCCCGAATTCCAGAAAAAGATATTCGACTCGTTCACCCGTGAAGACAGCGCGCGCGTGCATAAAACCGAAGGCACAGGACTTGGAATGTCCATTACAAAATATATAATCGACGCTATGCACGGCACGATTTCGGTTGAAAGCGCACAGGGCGCGGGCACTGTTTTCCACATAATTATCGACCTTGAAAAAGCCGAAACGGAAGAGTCTGAAATGCTGCTTCCCAACTGGAAAATGCTTGTCGTGGACGACGACGCCACACTGTGCGAGACGACTGTCGCTTCGCTTAAATCTATCGGCATAGACGCAGTGTCCACCCTTAACGGAGAGTCCGCTATAACTATGGCGGAAGAAGCGCACGGCAACGGAAAAGATTTCGATATAATTCTGCTTGACTGGAAGCTTCCCGAAATAGACGGCATAGAGACGGCAAGAAGATTAAGGGCAAGCTTAGGCGACATACCCATAATTCTCATCTCCGCATACGACTGGTCCGAAATAGAAAATGAAGCGCGCGAAGCCGGTATTACGGGCTTTATTTCCAAGCCGCTGTTCAAGTCCACACTGTTCTACGGACTTAAACAGTATATCTCCGGCGCGGATTCGGCGGACGACAATACTTCTTCCAAAAAGCAGGTCAACCTCGAAGGCAAAAAACTTCTCGTCGCAGAAGACAACGACCTTAACTGGGAAATTGCCGAACTTCTGCTTGAAGACGCGGGACTCGAAGTCGAACGCGCGGAGAACGGCGAAATCTGCATCGATATGCTGAGAAAGGCAAAGCCCGGAACCTACGATGCGATTTTAATGGACTTGCGTATGCCGGTTATGGGCGGTATCGAAGCGACAACCGCAATAAGAAATTCCGACATTCCCGACAAAGATTTGCCCATAATAGCGATGACTGCGGACGCATTCTCGGACGATATTAAAAAATGTCTCGACTGCGGAATGAACGCGCACATAGCAAAGCCCATAGACATTGACACGGTTAAGTCAACCCTGTTGAAATTCCTCGTCGACAAAGATTGAAAAACCATATAACTTACCCGCCCCGTAAGCCGTGCTTACGGGGCGGGTTATATTTTCAGCGTTTCTGCGCAGTAATTCGCACACGGATATTTATCACATATTTATCAGCATAAAAATACCTTCAAGCAGGGCAAGGTGCGCGGGATAAAAAACGTAAAAGAAATATTTCAAATTGAACCTGCCCTTCTTTCCGTTATATATCAGCAACGGGGCAAGGGCGATAAACGCGTACCATTCGTTAATTCCGTCGGTAAACAGGCACAGCAAAAGCAAACCTGCCGAAAACGGAATAAGTTTTATAAAATGCGAGTCCAGCCATTTCAACTTTTCGGGAAGATTTATCCCGCGGAAGTCGGTAAGCGACGCAAACACGGGAAGCATACATCCCCAGAAACCGTAATCTATCGTAAAATATTTTCCGTTGACGCGGGTTACCGTGTTTAAAAAGTAAACCGCGGCAACCAAAACGGCAAACATAAGCCCCGACAAAATTTTACCGAAAATTTTTACCTGTCCGTCGGCGACAGAATGCTTGAAGTTCTGCAAGGCGTAAATCATAAGTATCGAAAGCGAAAAAGTAAAAAGTATATTTATATAAATATCGCTTCCGTCAAACAGCTGGTAAACAAGCTGGCAAAAAAAGCCGAGAATGAAAATCATTGCAAAATGCTTTGTCCTGTCGCGCGTATAGCGGCAGCCTTCGGCTATGAGATAGGCAAATAGCGGCATCGAAATTCTGCCCACGCATCTCATCCACTCCTGTCCGGGGAAAAGCAAAAGTCCCGCATGGTCTATAAACATAAACACGGCGGCCATTATCTTTATTACGTTTGCGTTGAGTATGCGTATATCTTTCATAATCCGCATTATAACACCGCCGTGCGTTTTTTGCAAGCCGTTAACGCTTCCGCCGACCTAACGCCTGCCGTAAAACTAAAAAAAGTATTCCATATATATAGTCATTTAAGTTCAAAACATTGACATTTCGCCGACTTTTGTATATACTTTAATGGGGTGTTGTATACGCTCTATGGATGGTGAAACCTATGAAAAGAAAACTGCTTATATTTTTACTTACGTTAGTACCCGTCGGTGTTGCGGGAATGTCGGCGTGCGGCGGAAATAAAAAACCCGAAGAACACACGCATTCTTACACGTCAGAAGTGACGACTCCGCCCACCTGTACGGAAGACGGAGTAATGACCTATACCTGTTCATGCAAAGACAGCTATACAGAGAGTATACCGAAAACCGGTCACGATTTGGTGCAGCACGCAGCGCAGGCCCCCACCTGCACTTCTATCGGCTGGGAAGCTTACGAAGACTGTACCCGCGGCGACTATTCGACAAGAGTGGAACTGCCTATGACCGAACACAACTATCAGAACAACATCTGTGTAGATTGCGGAACGCCTTACGACAATACGCCCGTTACCGACGGGTTCGAATATACCGAAATAAGAAACGGAAACCAGACCACGGCTTACGTAATTTCGGGCATAGGAAACATTACCGACAGGGATATTACCATTCCTTCAAGCTATAACGGCAAACCCGTTACCGCTGTAAGCGACGGCGCGTTCAGGGGCAACGTCAACATAAGAAGCGTTACCGTATCCGAGGGCGTGGAAATTATCGGCGCGTCGGCATTCTACAACTGCACTTCGCTTGAAAGGGTAAGCCTGCCCGAGGGTTTGCAGACGCTCGGCTATCAGGCGTTCGGCGGATGCGCTTTGTTGTCCTCCGTAAATATCCCCCAAGGAATAACCGCAATAAACGAAAGAACTTTCAGCGGATGCTCCGCGCTTGCGCAAATAGACTTCGGCGCGGAAAGCAGTATAACGTCAATAGGCGCATATGCGTTCAACGGAACGGCGTTAAGCGCTATTTCGATACCCGACGGAGTTACGGAGATAGGCAACTACGCCTTTGCGGGCTCGGCTTCGCTTAAAAGCGTAAACTTCGGCGAAAACAGCGTGCTTGAAAGCATAGGCGAAAGGGCGTTTTATTCAACCGCGCTTGAAAGCATTGTTGTGCCGGATACGGTTACGTCGGCGGGCAACAACGCGTTTACGGGCTGCAACTCTCTTACCGCAATATCCATTCCCTTTGTCGGGGCTTCCGCGTCGGGGACGTCTTCCTCACACTTCGGCTATCTTTTCGGCGCGACGGGATATACGCAAAACCGCACGGCAGTACCCGCCGCATTGAAAACCGTTACCGTAACGGGTTCCGCGCCGATAGCCGAAAACGCGTTTAACGGTTGCACTTCGATAACTGCGGTAAACTTAAATTCCGCTAAAATAGGCGGCAGTGCGTTCAGCGGCTGTTCTTCGCTTGCAAACGTAAAATTCTCAAAGGAACTTACGGCAATAGAAGGCAACGCGTTCAACGGCTGTACCGCTTTGACTGCCGCCGACTTCGGCGACGGAAGCAAGCTTGCTTCTTTGGGCACGGGCGCGTTCAACGGCTGTACTTCCCTCCGTGAAGTAAACTTCGGCGAAGACAGCGTACTTACCGCGATAGAAAGCGCCGCATTCCATAACTGCGGGTTAAGGCAAATAACCGTCCCTGATAGCGTTACGTCAATAGGCGAAAGCGCGTTTGCTGGCTGTAACTCGCTTGAAAGCATAACTCTTCCCTTTACGGGCGCAAGTCTTACGGGCGCGCTTAACACTCATTTCGGATACATATTCGGCGCGGCGGCATACGGCGGAAACACCTCTTCCGTGCCCGCCTCGCTTAACACGGTAACCATTAACGGCGGACGCGTTACGGACAATGCGTTTGCGGGATGCAGATATCTGAGAACAGTAACTTTGGGCGAAGGCGTGACTTCTTTGGGCAACGGCGCGTTTGCGGGTTGCAACAATCTTGCAACCGTCAATTTCAACGCCGAAGCCTGCCTTACCGCGGGCACAGAAAGCAGTCCCGTATTCAACAACTGCACTTCGCTTTCAAGAATAAACATAGGAAGCCGGGTAACGGTTATACCGTCCTATCTCTGTTACGAGCGCACTTCTCTGCGCAACATATCTATTGCCGAAAACAGCGAGTTGAAGCAGATAGGCGACAGGGCGTTCAACGGCTGTACAGGCATAAGCGAAGCCGTAGTACCCGCAACCGTAACTTCGATAGGCCGTTCGGCATTTGCGGGCTGTAACTCGCTTGAAAACATAACCCTGCCTTTTGCGGGCGCAACCGCGGGCGGCACGGAGAACACCCACTTCGGCTACATATTCGGCGCAAGCCGTTATTCCGAAAACCAGACAAACATACCCGCCACGCTTACAAAAGTCACTTTGACCGGCGGGGCGATAAACGCCAACTCTTTCTACGGCTGTAACTCCATTGCCCAAATAATTCTGCCAGAAGATTTGACGGCGATAGAAAATTCGGCATTTGAAAACTGTACGGGCATTAAGACGATAACACTGCCCGACGGCATAACCAAACTCGGCGAAAGAAGCTTTTTGGGAAGCGGGCTTGAAAGCGTAAGCATACCCGCAAGCGTTAGAACGGTAAGCCGTTCGGCGTTCAGCGGATGTACCGCCCTTAAAGAAGTGACCTTCGAAAGCAATGAAAACGTAACCGCGCTGAACGCAATAGAAAACAGCGCGTTCTTCAATACCCCCGTAGAAAGAATAACAATACCCGCAAGCGTGACGACAATAGGTTCAAGCGCGTTTTCGGGCTGTGCACAGCTTACCGAACTGACCTTCGAAGAAAATTCTTTGCTTACTTCGATAGGCGCGTATGCTTTCTACAACTGTTCTAATATAATTTACCTTACCGTCCCCGAAAAAGTAACGTCGATAGGCTTATCGGCATTCGGCGGATGCAATTCGGTTGTTACCGTAATATGGAACGCGGAAGCCTGCCTTACAACAGGTTCCGCGGAAGCGCCCGTATTCGAAGGCTGCGACGGAATAAAAACCTTGGTTATAAGCGAAAACGTACTCTCACTGCCCGCAAACGCGTTCAACGGCTGTGTCAGCGTAACTTCGCTGAACGTACCCGAAAGCGTCGCTTCGATAGGGCTGGGCGCGTTTGCAAACTTCGAATATCTCGAAGAAGCTTCTCTTCCGTTTATCGGCACTGCGTTGAATTCTCCGTCAGACAGTCATTTCGGCTATATCTTCGGCGCGATCAGACGTGAAGAAAATTCGGGCAAGGTTCCCTCAACGCTTAAAAAAGTCACAGTAAGAAACGGTTCGCCCGCAAACTATGCGTTCTACGGCTGTTCGCAGATTACCGAAATTTCAATGACCGGTAAACTTGCTTCGATTGGTTCATACGCGTTCAGCGGAGCCACGTCTCTTCTCACCCTTGAACTTGCCGAAGACAACGAAATTACGCAGATAGGCGAAAGGGCGTTTAACGGTTGCACCTCTCTTACCGAAATAACAAACTTCGGACACGGCAGTCTTACGGGCGTAGGCAGATACGCTTTCTACAACTGCAAGTCGCTTACAAGTCTTTCGTTCGAAGATACAAAATTAAGTTCGCTCGGGTCGTACGCGTTCAACAAATGCTCGTTGCTCGAAAGCATAACGTTCGGCGACGGCAATACCTTCCGCACGATAGATTCTTACACGTTTGCGGACTGCGAAAAGCTCTCTTCCGTAACCCTGCCCCAAAGCGTGACGGCAATAGGCACAAGGGCTTTCAGCGGTTGCTCTTCCCTTCCCGAAATAACTCTGCCAGAAGGGTTGCAGAGCGTCGGTGAACGCGCGTTTGCAGGCGTCCCCTTCGTATCCGCCGAAATTCCCGAGGGCGTTACCTCGATTGGGTACTCCGCGTTCGAAGGCTGTAATTTGCTTGAAAGCATTACCCTTCCCTTTGCGGGGACTTCGCCAAGGGGCGCTGACAACACCCACTTCGGCTACATATTCGGCGCGGCAAGCTACACCGTAAATGCGGCAAAAATACCACAAAGCCTTAAAAAAGTAACTTTAACCAACGCACCCGCGCTTGCCGACAATTCATTCGGCGGATGCGTCAATATAACCGAAGTAATAATTGCCGACACTGCGACTGCGATAGGCGCAAGCGCGTTTGCAGGCTGTACCGCGCTTGTAAGCGCGACGTTCGGAGAGGACAGCGTACTCGCCGCGATAGGCGCAAACGCGTTTAACGGATGTTCCAGATTAAAATCCATAAATATACCCGCAGGGGTTGCGACTGTCGGCGAAAGCGCGTTTTCGGGCTGTGCCGAGCTTGCGGAAGTTTTGTTTAAGGGGACGCAGGCGCTTACTTCGATAGGCGCAAACGCATTTAACGCGTGCATCGCACTGCCGGAAATAAATCTTCCCCAAAGTCTGACCTTTATCGGCACAAACGCCTTTAACGGCGCTACTTTGCTTGAAAGCGTAACTTTCAACGAAAACGAAAACGGCGAAACGCTTACATTAAGCGTCAACGCGTTCTACGGCTGTCAAGCCCTTCAAACCCTCGAATTGCCGTCAAGCGTAGGTTCTGTTGCCTCTACGGCGTTTGAAGGTTGCACCGCGCTTGAAAGAGTAACGGTCGCCGAAGACAGTAAACTTACTTCTATAGGCGCAAACGCGTTCAGGGGCTGTAATTCGCTTGTAAGCGTCAATTTTGAAGGCGACACTTTGCTTGCGACGGTAGGCGAAAGCGCGTTTGCAGGCTGTCAATTACTTGAAAGCGTAACGTTTAACGGCAGCGGTAAACTTGCTTCGATTGGCGCAAACGCGTTTAAGGACTGCCCCGCTCTTACGACCGTTACACTTTGTACGGGCAACGGAACCGCCACCACGATAGGGCAAAGCGCATTTGAAAACTGTATACTTCTTTCGGGCATAACAATACCCGACAGCGTAACGTTGATTTCGGCAAACGCGTTTAAGGGCTGTTCCGCTCTCTCGCACGCAACGTTCACAGAAAACAGCACGCTTTCGACGATAGGCGAAAACGCCTTTGAAAACTGCGTTAACATCAACGAACTTATAATTCCCTCAACAGTTACGGCGATAAACAAAAACGCGTTCGGCGGAATGAATACCCTTGCAAGCATCACTCTCCCCTTTGCGGGCGCGGAGCTTAACGGTGACGCCGACACGCACTTCGGCTATATCTTCGGCGCAACGGCTTATACGGACAATCAAACGTCCGTTCCCCAATCGCTTAAACAAGTCAACGTTACGTCGGGAAGTTCTGTTGCAGACCACTCGTTTGACGGCTGTATAAACGTAACGGATATAACCCTTGCCGTCACGGTCGAAAAAATAGGCGTGCGTGCTTTCGGCGGTATGACTTCGCTTGTAAACGCAAATCTTGCAACCGACGGCGTATTGACGGACATAGGCAAAAAGGCTTTTGAAAACTGCGTAAAGCTTCCGAAAATCATAATTCCCGACAGCGTCGCCAAGATAGACAAAAACGCATTTGCGGGTTGTGCGGAAATGATTTCGGTTGAATTCGGAACCGAGAGCGCAAACCTTGCCGAAATAGGCGACAGTGCGTTTATGAACTGCGTAAAGCTTGAAAGCGCATCGTTTAAAACACAACAACTTACAAGCATAGGAATATCCGCGTTCGACGGGGCAACTTCGCTTAAAGAAATCATTCTTCCCGACAGCGTTACTTCAATCGGAGATTATGCGTTCAGAAATAATACCGCGCTTGCTACTCTTACGATAAGCGACGAAAGCAATCTTGCGGAAATAGGCGACAGCGCGTTCGAAGGCGGAACGTTTACCCAAGTAAACCTGCCCGCACCCCTTAAAACGGCGGGCGTAAGCGCGTTTAAAAACTGCTCTTCGCTTTCAACCGTAAACTGGAACGCAACTGACGCAACTTCGGCGGGTTCGGCTTCCGCACCCGTATTCGCAGGTACGGCGATAACTTCGCTTAACATCGGCGCAAACGTAACTTCACTGCCCGACTACGTATTCTCCGGTTGCGGACAGTTTACGACACTTGATATACCCGACAGCCTTACGGTCATAGGACAGCAGGCGTTTAAGGGCGCAACAAGCCTTAACGCCTTAAATATCGACAGCGAACAAAGCGCATTGACGATAGTCGGCGCAAACGCTTTCGACGGTGCGACTTCGCTTACAACCGTAGTTATTCCGGAAAGAGTGACATCTATAGGTCAAAGCGCGTTTGCAAACGGCGGACTTACAGACATAAACTGGAACGCCGTCAACTACACGGCGGACTGTCCCGCCACGCCGATATTCGGCAACACCGCGCAACGCGTTACAATAAGCGCAAAGACGAAAATTATACCCGCCAACGCATTCTGCAACGCCGCTTCCCTTGCGACGCTTACGTTTGAAGACAACGAAGGCGCGACCGCTTTGACGACGATAGGTCAAAGCGCGTTTGCGGGGTGCGCGGCGCTTGAAAACTTTACCCTGCCCGAAAGTCTTACAGCGATAAACGCAAACGCTTTCAACGGCTGTGCAACGATTACGGAGCTTACGGTTCCGCAGATAGTCAACTCGGTCGGAAATTACGCTTTCCGCAACTGCGCTTTGCTTGATACGGTAAATTGGAACGCGGATTCGTTCAGTACTGCGGGCAGTAACGCCGCCCCGATATTTGCGGGCTGTACTTCGCTTGCGACCGTAAACATCGGCGAAAGCGTAACGGCGTTGCCGCGTTACACATTCTACGGCTGTACCGGTATCAGAAATTTAACCGTTCCCGCAAACGTCACGGCGATAAATCAGTCTGCATTCCAGAATTGTACTTCGCTTGAAGAAATCACTCTCCCGTTCGTCGGCAATACGAAGACGGCAAACCGCTTTATAGGATATATCTTCGGTGCAAGCGCATTCAGCGCAAACTCAACAAGTGTTCCCGCTTCCCTTAAAAAGGTAAACGTTACGGGCGCAGTTGCGTTAGACGCAAACACGTTTAACGGTTGCGCGAATATTACGACGGTGACAATTCCCAACGTAACTTCTATTGGCGCAAGCGCATTCCAGAACTGCTCTTCCCTTACGGAAATCGAAATTCCGCAGGGTGTTACCGCGATTAGTGCAAGTGCGTTTAACGGTTGCGCGGCATTGCAAAGCGCAAGCCTGCCCGAAAGTCTGACGCAGATAGGCGCAAGCGCATTTGCGGGCTGTTCTTTACTCAACAACTTAACCCTTCCTACAAACCTTACCTCGATAGGCGAAAACGCTTTCATTAACTGTATAAATCTTGCAAACCTTACTTTCGGCAATTCGGTAACGTCGATAGGCAATTCCGCATTCCAAAGTTGCAGTTCGCTTGAAAACTTTACCCTGCCCGAAAGCTTAACGCAGATAGGCTCTAACGCTTTCAACGGCTGTGCCGCAATTACTTCGCTTACAATTCCGCAGAACATCAACTCGGTCGGAAATTACGCTTTCCGCAACTGCGCTTTGCTTGGTACAGTAAATTGGAACGCGGATTCGTTCAGTACTGCGGGCAGTAACGCCGCCCCGATATTTGCGGGCTGTACTTCGCTTGCAACCGTAAACATAGGCGAAAACGTAACGGCGTTGCCCTCTTACACGTTCAAAGGCTGTACAGCTATTACGGCAATAACTATTCCGAACAGCGTGACTGCAATAGGACTGTCGGCTTTCGGCGGATGCGCTTCGCTTGAAGAAATAACCCTCCCGTTCGTCGGCAATACGAAAAGCGCAAACAGCAACTCTTACCACTTCGGCTATATCTTCGGCGCAAACAATGCAAACAATATTCCCGCTTCCCTTAAAACGGTAAACGTTACGGGAGACGTTGCAATAGCAGGCAATGCGTTTAACGGTTGCGCGAATATTACGACGGTGACAATTCCCAATGTAACTTCAATCGGCGCAAGCGCATTCCAGAACTGCTCTTCCCTTACGGAAATCGAAATTCCGCAGAGCGTTACCGCAATAAATGCAAGCGCGTTTAACGGTTGCGCGGCATTGCAAAGCGCAAGCCTGCCTGAAAGCCTGACACAGATTGGCGCAAACGCATTTATGGGCTGTTCTTTACTAAACAACTTAACCCTTCCGACAAGCCTTACCTCGATAGGCGCAAGCGCTTTCGAGAACTGCAAAGCCCTTACAGATATTACTTTGACCGAAAACGTACAGTCGGTCGGCAACTCTGCTTTTAACGGCTGTGAATTGCTTGCTTCTATCGTGCTTGACGAAAACCTTACTTCGATTGGCACTCACGCTTTCCGCGGAACGGCAGTCGCCCAAATAAGCATACCGTCGAAAATAACGGCAATAAGCAATTACGCCTTCGAAAACTGCGAAAAACTTACTTCCGTAACCCTGCCCGTCGGGCTTCTCAGCATAGGCAGCTATGCGTTCGGCGGCAACGCGCTGTTGGATAACGTTACGCTCCCCGAAAGTCTTACGTCGATAGGGCAGTACGCTTTCCGCGGTTGCACTTCGCTTACTGAAATAGAAATTCCCGAAAGCGTTACGGTGATAGACAATTATACTTTCTCCGGGTGTTCAGCACTTAACGGCGTAACGTTCGACACAACCCTTACTACGATAGGAACTTATGCCTTTGACGGCTGTTCCGCACTCGGACAGATAACAATACCCGACAACGTCACGTCGATAGGACTGTCGGCTTTCCGCGGTTGCGACAGCCTTACGGAAATAACTTTGCCTTTCGTCGGCAGTACTAAAACGGCAAACCAATACTTAGGCTATATCTTCGGAGCAGGCAACGCAAGCCAAAACGGCGCAAACGTTCCCGCTTCCCTTGCGACGGTCAACGTCACCGGCGAGACGGCAATAGCAGGCAATGCGTTCTACGGCAGCGCGAATATTACGACGGTGACAATTCCCAACATAACTTCAATCGGGCAGAGCGCGTTCCAGAACTGTTCTTCCCTTACGGCGATTGAAATTCCCGAAAAAATAACTAACGTTGCCAACTCGGCTTTCAACGGATGTACTTCGCTTGCGACGGTTAAGATGGTCGGCGTTACGGCAGTAGGTTCCAACGCGTTCTACGGTTGCACAAACCTTACCGACGTACAGCTGCCCGCCGTAACAGCGATAAACGCAAACGCATTCGACGGTTGCGCAAATCTTAACAATATAGCGCTGCCCGCAGTAACGACGATTAATTCAAATGCATTCAACAGATGTACGTCTTTAACCGCCGTAACCCTCGGTACAAATCTTACAACGATAGCAACTTACGCGTTTAACGGCTGTACCGCGCTTGAACAGATAACAATACCCGACAGCGTTACGTCGATAGGACAGTACTCATTCAGGAACTGTTCTGCGCTTGAAGAAATAACCCTCCCGTTTGTCGGCAATACGAAAACGGCAAGCCAATACTTAGGCTATATCTTCGGAGCAGGCAGTTACAGTGCAAACCCGACTGCCGTCCCCGCTTCCCTTAAAAAGGTAAACGTTACGGGCGCAGTCGCAATAGGCGCAAACGCATTCCGCGGATGCGCAAACATTACAGAAATTTTGCTTGACGGCGTAACCGACGTAGGCGCTAACGCATTTGACGGATGCACGGGCTTAACCCAAATAGATATACGCAACGCGGTTACGCTTGGCAACAGTGCGTTCAAGGGCGCAACTTCGCTCAGTTCGATAGTTTGGAACAATATCCGCACTCTCGGCACGGGCGTATTCGAAGGTTGCACTTCGCTTACAGGCGTGGTAATACCCGAATACATAACTTCGATTGGTACAAACACTTTCAAAGACTGTATATCGATTTCGGATATAGTAATACCCGACGCGGTAACTTCGATCGGCGCAAACGCTTTCGGCGGATGTACGGGCATTACGGTAATAACGCTTAAAAACACCGTTACCGAAATAAATGCCGCGGCATTCGACGGCTGTGAAAACATTGCAACCGTCAACTTTGACGGCACGGAAGAGGAATGGCTTGCACTCGCAGAAAATAACGCGGCTTTAAGCGGAGAAAATATCACAGTAAACTTCCCCGAGCCTAAGCCCGAACCTACTCCCGACCCCGATGTACCGCAAACGCCCGATATACCCGAAGGCGGAGATGAAGGCGACGGTACCGGAAACGCATAATTGTTTAAACGCAAACACACGGCGGAAATTTACCGCCGTGTGTTTTAATATACGCATATTTTAATATCCGCAAATATTTTCCACCTCTCCCCTATTGACCTTATAAAAAATACGGCGTATAATATATTCGTAATGATAAAAGGTTAATCGATAAATATTTATCGATAATATGTTTTATCACAAATATTAAAGTTTATATATATTGTATAGGAGGTAAAAAAATGGAATGGCTTAAAAGTCTGTCCGTGCTTGAACATATTTATTTCTGGCTCGGGATAGTATCAACCATATTTCTTATCATTCAGATAGCGCTTATGTGCTTTTCGTCTTTCGGCGGTGACGTAGACGTCGACGGTGACGGAGATATCGACGTAGACCCCGATTCGGGCGTGTCCATATTCACCGTAAAAAGCATAACCGCCTTTCTTGCAGTGGGAAGCTGGGCGGGGCTTTTGACGTGTACGCTGGCTTCCGACAAACTTCAATGGCTGTCGGTAATAATCGCCATTATAGCGGGCGCGGCGGCAATGGCAGTAGTCGTTCTGGCAATAAGAGGTATGATGAAGTTGCAGTGCAACGGCGCATTGCAAAGTGAAAAACTTGTCGGTATGAAAGCGACGGTTTACGTTGCAATACCCTCCGCAAGAAGCGGACGCGGTAAGATAACGCTTAACGCACAGGGCAAGTTTATGGAACTTGACGCCGTAACCGACTGCGAGGAAAAACTTGCCGTTGACGAAACGGTGGAAATTATCTCAACCGAAAACGACTGCACGGTCGTAAAACGCCTGAATGATACGGTTGAGTAAGTTATATGAAAAAAAGGAGTTAAAAATATGAACAATCTGCTTAGCGTAGGCGCGACAATAGGTATAGTGCTTGCGGTTGTCGTAGTACTGGTACTGGTTATGCTTATGCTTGTGGCGCTGGTACGCTACAAAAAATGTCCTTCGGACAAAATTATGGTCATTTACGGTAAAATTTCGCCCAACAAAGACGGCACTTACCGAAGCGCAAAATGTATCCACGGCGGCGCGGCGCTGGTGCTTCCGTTCGTACAGTCTTACACTTTTCTCGATCTGACCCCTCTCTCTATTTCGGTGGATTTGAAGAGTGCGCTGTCCAAACAGAACATTCGTATCGACGTTCCGTCCATCTTTACGGTAGGTATTTCAACCGACCCCGCGGTAATGCAGAACGCCGCCGAAAGGCTTCTCGGACTTGAACTCAGACAAATTTCAGACCTTGCAAAGGACATAATATTCGGTCAGCTGCGTCTTGTAATTGCGACAATGGACATAGAAGAAATAAACACCGACCGCGACAAATTCCTCGAAGCTATTTCACGCAACGTCGAAGGCGAACTTAAAAAGCTCGGTTTAAGGCTTATAAACGTCAACGTGACGGACATTTCCGATGAAAGCGGATACATAATCGCTCTCGGTAAAGAAGCTGCGGCAAAAGCTATTAACGACGCCAAAATATCGGTTGCGGAAGAAAACCGCAAGGGCGCCATAGGTGAAGCCAACGCGCAGATGCAGCAGCGTATTAACGTAGCCGACGCCGAAAGCAAGGCAATCGAGGGCGAAAACAAGGCGAAAGCCGACATAGCGCAGTCAAAGGCATTGCTTCGCCAGAAGGAAGCAGAAGCAATGAAGCTTGCCGTAGCGGCGGAAAACGTACAGGCGGCAAAGGCGAAAGAAGAAAGTTACGCCGCAGAACAGCAAGCCGAAGTCGCGCGTGCTTCGCGTGAAAAGGCGACAAAGGAAGCCGATATAATAGTCGCTTCCGAAATAGAAAAAAGAAAGGTCGAAATAGAAGCCGACGCCGAAGCGGAAAATATCCGCAGACGCGCAAAGGGTGAAGCCGACGCGATTTACGCGAAAATGGAAGCCGAGGCTCGCGGCGTATTCGAAACACTTTCCAAGCAAGCCGATGGTATGGATAAACTCGTCAAGGCGGCAGGCACCGCAGACGAAGCCGTCAGACTTATGATTGCAGACAAATTAGAAGAACTTGTCGCAACGCAAGTCGAAGCCGTCAAGAACCTTAAAATCGACAAAGTCACGGTATGGGACAACGGACAGGGTACGGACGGAAAAACCGCGACGGCAAACTTTTTGTCGGGTATGCTGAAAAGCCTTCCCCCGCTTGACGACCTCTACTCTATGGCAGGGCTTAAAATGCCCAAGATAGTCGCCCCCGAAAAGGAACAGCCCGAAAAGCCCGAAGAAGAATAAGCGGCTGTCAACATAACATTAAGCCCGTCAACGGGCAGTATACTTAAAAGTTTTAAGCCCTCTTACGTATTTGCGTAAGAGGGCGAATTTTTTACTTTGTCTTTCTGCGCGTAACAAGTCTTAAAACCAGCTTGTAAATTTCGCCTATCGGGATAACGGATACCGCAAGCCCCAAAGCTATCAGCCAGTGTTGCCAGCCGAGATGCACAAGCCCGAACGCGCCCGCAAGCGGAGTTACAGCCAAAAGTACGTTTATCACAATGCCCGCAAACACCGTGGCAAGCAATATCTTGTTTGAAAATATTCCGCACTTAAACAGCGACTGACTTTCCGAACGGATATTGAAAGCGTGAAAAAGTTCCGCAAAAGATATTGTAAGGAAAGTAAGCGCCGTAGCGACTTCGTTACCGCATAGGTTAAGCGCAACCGCATACACGCCGACCGTAAGCGCGGTTATGTACAGCCCGAAAAAGGCTATCGATGACACCGAACGCTTCGAAAACAGGCTTTTTTCCGCCCGCACAGGCGGATTTTTCATTATGTCCGCGTCTTCCTTTTCCATACCCAACGCAAGCACGGGGAAACTGTCTGTTATAAGGTTAAGCCACAGTAGCTGTGTTGACAGCAGGAAATCGTTTTTGAAAAATACAAGCGAAGCAATTAGTATTGCCAGCACTTCGGCAAGGTTTGTCGAAAGAAAAAACTGTATGGTCTTTCTTATATTCGAAGAAATGCGTCTGCCTTCACGCACCGCCGCAACTATCGTGGTGAAATTGTCGTCGGCTATTACCATATCGGAAGCGTTTTTGGTAACGTCCGTTCCGGACCCCATAGCTATACCTATATCCGCCGTCTTAATGCTCGGCGCGTCGTTTATGCCGTCGCCCGTCATAGCCGTTACCTTGCCACGCTTTTTAAGCGCCTTGACAATCATATTTTTGTGCTTTGGCGACACACGCGCAAATACCTTACATCTGACAATGGCTTTTTCCCGCTCCTTACCCGAAAGAGCGTCAAGCTGTTCGCCCGAAATAACTTCTTCTATATTGTCCGTAATGTCCAGCCGTCTGGCAATGGCAAACGCCGTGCGTACGTGGTCGCCCGTAATCATAACCGTGCTTACGCCCGCCGCCCTGCACTCCCGCACGGCTTCGGCAACCCCCTTTTTAATGCCGTCAATCATACCGCACAGCCCGATAAACGTAAGTCCGTCTTCCTTTATGCTTCCGTCATACTGCCTGTACGCGAAGCCGAGAACGCGCAACGCGTCGTCCGACATACGGTTGTTGTCTTCTGTAATACTCAGCTTGTCGTCCTTCGTAATCGCCCGCACTCCGCCGTCGGTAAGTATAAACGAACAGCGTTTCAAAAGCACGTCCGGCGCGCCCTTTACAAAGGTTATATCCTGCCCGTCGGCAGATACGGCAACGCTCATCATCTTACGCTCGGAAGTAAACGGCTGTTCGGCAAGCCTTTCGTAAGTCCTGTCAAACCCGCACTCGTCCGCATAGGTCACAAGCGCGACTTCGGTGGGGTCGCCTATATACTTACCCCTTTCCCCCTTGACGTTTGTACACGCCGTCATACACTGCAACAGACGGTTTTTGCCCGCGTCCGAGATACATACTTCCGTGACGCGCATCTTATTTTCGGTAAGCGTACCCGTCTTGTCGGAACAAATTACCGAACAACCGCCCAACGTTTCAACCGATTTAAGCTTGCGGATAACTACGTTCTTCCTGCTCATATTGCGGACGCCCATAGCCATAATAATAGTAACGACCGCGGGAAGCCCTTCGGGAATGGCGGCTACGGCAATGGCAACCGACGTCATAAAATTTTTAAGTATTCCGTCACCGCGGACAAACAGACCGATAAAGAATATTACCGCCGTCACCGCAAGCACGAATGCCGAAATTATTTTTCCTAATTTGTTAAGCGAATTTTCAAGCGGAGTTACGGTAGCTTTGGTATCTTCGAGCATAGATGCTATTTTACCCATCTCTGTCGACATACCCACAGCCGTTACGACAGCCGAAGCGTTGCCCCGCACGACGTAAGTAGAATTGAACAAAACGTTTTTCATTTCGCCGAGCACGACCTTATTACCGCGTATAGCCGATGAGTCCTTTTCAACGCCCGTGCTTTCGCCCGTCAAAGCCGATTCGTCGCACTTCAAGTTGTTGCACTCTATAATTCTGCAATCGGCGGGAACGACGTCCCCTTCTTCGAAAAGTACGATATCGCCCACGGTTAACGACGGGCTGTCGACTGTAATTTCCTTACCGTCGCGCCTTACCTTTACCGAACAGGCGGAAAGTTTTTTAAGGTTTTCTATCGCTTTGTCGGCGCGGAATTGCTGAACCGTCCCGACAACCGCGTTGAGAAAAATAATTGTTATAATTATAAAGGTGTCTGTAAGGTCGTTTTTATCGCCGGAAAGAAAGGCAATGACAGCCGACACCGCGGCGGCGACAATTAAAAGCAAGGTCATAAAATCTTTAAACTGTGAAAAGAAAAGTTTAACTATCCCCGCTTTTTTGGTCTTTTCCAGCTCGTTCCTGCCGTAGGTTTTAAGCCTCTTTTCGGCTTCTTCCGCGCTGAGCCCGTCAACCGAAGTATTCAATGATTTAATAGTCTGTCCTATATCCGTAAAGCAGTAATTGTCCATACACCTATTTGTATGCGGACAAGTTACCGTATATGAAAAATAATTTTATGCGCCGCGAAAGCTTTCGGCTTTCGCGGCGCATATCGCCTAATTATCACCGTATTTATATTTTATTCTTCTTCCCTTACGTTCAGCGAATAATCGCCCGTGCCGTCGTTCCAGCCGTCGCCCTTTGAAATACTTTCCCACTGCTGGGATGTTCCCCTGAACGTAATTTCTTCCAGAGCCGTACAGCCGGCAAGCGCGCCCTCGCCAAGCGAATTTAAACTTGACGGCAACACTATACTTTTCAAAGACGTACACTGTGCAAACGCGTTGCCCGCTATTGTTCTTACATTATTCGTCACAGTCACGGAAGTGAGTTGCGAACAGCCGTAGAAAGCCGAAGCGCCTATACTGTTAAGACTGTGCGGAAGCGTAACGCTTTTAATTCCGCTGCAACCGTAGAAGGCGTTTGCCCCTATCGAAGCCACCCTGCCGCCAAGCGTAATGTCCGAAATCGCCGTACAGCCGTTAAACGCTCCGTCGGCAACGGTTATTACGCTGTTCGGTATAACCACGCCGGTAAGCGATATACAACCGGCAAAAGCAGACTGCCCTATCGTCGTGACGCCGTTTGGAATAATGACGCTGGTAATTCTTGTACGGTTAATAAACGCAGAATTTGCAATCACCTTTACGTTTGCGGAAATTTCAACCCTGCCCGTAATTGACAGAGGCGCGCTTATAATTTCGGAAAGAGCTTTGTTATAAAGTATGCCGTTACTGCTTGCGTAATATAAGTTGTCACCGCTTACCGTTATAGCCTGCAAGCCCGTACAGTCCGTAAACGCTCCGCCGCCGACAGAAGTTACGCCCGCAGGGATATTGACGCCCGTTAGCGAAGCGCAACCCGCAAACGCCGACTGCCCTATCGAGACCGTTCCCGCAGGGACGGTTATTCCCATAAGGGCTGTACAGCCTGCAAATGCCGACTGCCCTATCGAAGTGATGCCCGACGGCAAAGTAACGTTATTTAACGCTACGCAGTTTTCAAAAGTTCTGTCTGCGATAGCAGTGACTTTATCGGGAACCGAAATGCTTGTCAATCTCGAACAGCCCGCAAATGCCGACTGCCCTATTTTTGTAACGCTGTTGGGTATGGTAATGCGCGTAATTGCGTTGCAATTTAAAAACGCTCCGTCTTCGATGACGGTTACTGCATACAGTGATGAACCGTAATACACGCTCGACGGAATAATTACCGCGCCGTCAAGCCCGCGGGGCTGTGAAGTTACGGTTGCTTTTCCGTCCGCCAACTTAAACCTCAACCCGCCGTCAACCGTGTATTCGAAGCCTTGTTCGTCTACGTTACTTGCTCCGCAATTCCAGACTACGGGACAGCCCGCATTCCAATTCTCGCGCCAGCTTTCGGGTTTGCTTTCGGCTTGGCAATAAATAGTAAGCCTGCACCCCGTAAAAGCTCTTTCGCCTATCGAAGCAACGCTTAACGGTATAACAATGTCAGTAAAAGTACGGCAACCGTTGAAAGCGTCCGCAGATATGTTTGTAACCCCCTCCGGAATTTCAAAGCGGGTTATTTTGGAACTGCCGATATAAAAACCGTTGGCATAGTAAAGAGGGTTTGCCTCAAACCCGCCGAACGCGATTTCACACCAATCGCTTTGCGTACCGCCGTATCTTACTGCGTTAAGCAAATTGCAGTTATAAAAAGCTCTTTCGCCGAACATGGAAATGCTTTCCGGCAAAGTTATTGTAACAAGTTCCGGACAGTAAGCAAACGCCCTTGCTTCTATTCTCGTAACGCCTTCCGGAATTACTATACCCGTAATTCCGCTTTGCATAAACGCTTCTATGCCTATCGAGTTTACGCCCGACGGTATGGAAATGCCCGTAAGCGTGGCACACCCCTCGAACGCGCCGTTGCCTATTGCGGTAACGCCTGCGGGAATTACCGAAGTTTTACAGCCTGCTATAAGCGTTTTGCCGTCCCTTGTCAAGAGGCAGTTACCCTCGCTTGAATAATGGCGGTTTCCGCTTGCCACAGCCAGCCTTTCAAGCCCGCGGCAGTGCGAAAAAGCTCCGCTTCCTATTACCGTCACGCTTGCGGGAATTACCGCTTCCAATAAGTCGGGACAGTAAGAAAACGCATTTGCGCCTATTTCCGTCACCCCTGCGCCTATCGTAACTTCCGAAAGCTCGGAATAAGCGAACGCCTCCGCGCCGATGTAGGCGACGTCGCCGCCCATACGCACGGACTTTACGGTACTGCCCGAAAAAGCCCTTGCGCCTATCCTGACGGGCAAACCGTTAAATTCCGACGGTATAAACACTTCGTCGGCGGGCGAAGTTCCGCATATTACCGAATAATATGTTCCGTCGTCCGACAGATCAAACTGTAAATCGTTTTTTGAAATCTCGTCGTCGCAGACTGTACATACGTAATTAACGTAATTATGTTCTGTCTTTTCGATAGGTTGCTGTTCAACCAAATGCGTACCGCATACAGAACAGTGACTGCCCTGCGTAAGCCCCGTTGTTATACACGTTGCTTCCACCGCTTGGTCTATTTCGGGAGTATGCCCCGAAGCCGCGGTATATCCGTCTGTATAACTTTCACCGCATTCGCAGGTATGCAGCGTATATCCCCGCTCCGTACAGGTAGGCGCGACGACGATGTCAATATATGTATGAACGTGCGGAGGAGTTTGTCCTTCTCCCCCGTCTCCGTTACCGCCCCCGCAAGCCAAAAGTCCGCAAGCACACGCCGAAGCGGTTACGGCAAACATAATTACAATAAGTTTACGCTTCATACACAATCTCCTTAATTCTCGCTCGTAAAGTATCTCGACTATATTATATAATCATTTTACGCAAATGTCAAGGCTTGCCGCAATATATAAACGCGTGGCAATTTACCCGCGCATTGTAAATTTAAGGCAATTATATTTCAAAGGTCAAGCCAAAACAAATTCAAAAATATACCGTTTTGAAAAACAGTATATTTTTTTTACTGCGGTCGCCGTTGACCCGCCTGAATAATTAATGTAAAATTAACTTAAAGTTATATTAAGGATAAATTTATGTTTAAATTGAAAAATGTCTTAATGCTTGCGGCAACCGCCGTGATATGCATCTCGGCAAGCGGATGCGCCAAGCCCCAAAATCCCGCTGCCGATCCAAAGCCCATATACGGAATAGACGAAACGTATATCTCCGCAAAAGACGCCAACGACGATATTTTCAGTCCCGAAAACACCGCAAAACGCGAAAACAGCGCGTTAGACGGTAAAAAAATTTATTGGCTGGGGTCTTCCGTGACTTACGGCTCGGCATCACGGGGCGACAGTATGGCAGACTATCTTGACGCGCTTGCGGGAACGGTAAGCAAAAAGGAAGCCGTTTCGGGAACGACTATTTACGACGACGGAAGAGAAGGCGACAGCGGGTCGAAATCGTATACGCGCAGACTGACTGAAAGCAGCGTCTTTAACCGCGGCGACGAAATAGACGCATTCATCTGCCAGATTTCTACAAACGACTGCACGTCTTCAAGACTTAAATACCGCGGAAGTATAACGGCGAACGACGTCTTCGCCAAAGACAGCTTCGACAGGTCTACCACTCTCGGCGGAATCGAATATATAATAGCTTACGTTACCGAAGTGTGGAACTGTCCCGTCTACTTCTATTCGGGCGCGTACTTCGGCGACGGCGACAGAGTAAGTGCAAGCGTAAAGGGCGAAGATTACGGACAGTTCGTAAACGAAGTTAAAGCTATTGCCGAAAAATGGATGAACTATAACGGAACGCAGGTCGGCGTAATAGATATGTTCCACGACGCCGAATTTAATGCGGCGGCAAGCAAGGAATATTACGGCTGGGCGCAAAGCGACGCCATACATCCCAAACGCGCAGGGTACCTGCAATGGTGGACGCCATATCTCGAACACCGCCTTATAACCGACATTGGTTAATAAGCGGCAAACCGCCGGACGATTTCAATCGTCCGGCGGTTTTATTCTTCTTCCGTAATATGCTCTTCTTCGTCGTGCGGGTCGGGGAACTGCGCCTTGTCGTACGCTATTCCGTTTTTATCGTAATAGTCCTTAATTGCCGCCCTTATAGCTTCTTCCGCAAGTACCGAACAGTGCATTTTGTGCGCGGGCAGTCCGTCCAAAGCTTCCGCAACCGCCTTGTTGGTAAGTTCAAGCGCTTCGGAAATCGGTTTGCCTTTTATAAGCTCGGTAGCCATAGAAGATGAAGCAATCGCGCTTCCGCAACCGAACGTGTTAAACTTTACGTCCTCTATTATCCCGTCCTTTATTTTGAGATATATCTTCATTATATCGCCGCACTTGGCGTTGCCGACTTCGCCTATGCCGTCCGCATCGTCAAGCTTGCCGACGTTTCTGGGGTTTTTGAAATGGTCCATAACCTTTTCGCTGTATAATGCCATAAAAATTCTTTCTCCTTTATACGTACTAAATAAGATGTTTTCTTTCGCCCTTTTTAAGTTCTTCCCAGACGGGCGACATATTGCGCAGATACTCCACGACTTGGGGTACGGCTTTTAATATAGCTTCCGCGTCCTCGTCAGTGTTGTATACCGAAAGACTTATTCTCAGCGAACCGTGCGCCACTTCGTGCGGAAGACCGAGCGCGAGCAGTACGTGCGACGGGTCAAGCGAACCCGAAGTACACGCCGAACCCGATGAAGCGCATATACCTTTGTCGTCCAACAGCAACAGCAACCCTTCGCCTTCTATCCCTTCGAAGCACATATTTACGTTTGCGGGAAGTCTGTGTACTCTGTCGCCGTTGAGTCTGGAATGTGGAATTTTCAGAAGCCCGTCTATAATCTTATCACGCAAGGCGCTCAATTTTTTTGAATTGACCGCAATATTTTCGCACGCTTCTTCAAGCGCAACCGAAGCCGACACTATACCCGCGATATTTTCCGTTCCCGCGCGACGTCCGCGCTCCTGCGCACCGCCTTCTATAAATGTATTAAGCGCTATTCCGCGTTTACAGTAAAGTGCTCCAACGCCTTTGGGACCGTGGAATTTATGCGCCGAAAGCGAAAGCATATCTATATTGTCCGCCTTTACGTCGACGGGAATATGCCCAACCGCCTGCACCGCGTCCGTGTGAAAAACAACGCCGTGTTTTGAACAAACTTCGCCGATTTGACGTATGGGCTGTATTGTACCTACTTCGTTATTGGCGTACATAACGGTAACTAACACAGTGTCCGCACGGATGGCTTTTTCCACCTGTTCCGCCGTTATTATGCCGTTTTCGTGCACGTCGAGATAGGTGACATCAAATCCTTCCTTTTCCAACTTTTTCAGTGTATGAAGCACGGCGTGGTGTTCGAAAGCCGTGGTAATGATATGCTTTTTGCCCTTTTTTAAGCCGTTGACCGCCGCAGAGCGTATAGCCTGATTGTCCGACTCGCTTCCGCAAGAAGTAAAATAAATTTCACGCGGGTCGGCGTTTAAACACTTTGCCACCCTTGCCCTCGCCTCGTCCAAAGCTTCCTTTGCTATCTGCCCCGACGTGTGCAGAGAAGACGGATTGCCGTATATCTCTTTTAAATACGGGGTCATTGCCGAAATCGCCTTATCGCTCATTGCGGTCGTTGCCGCATTGTCTACGTAAACAATTCTCATTAAAAACTTAATTCCTATTCAATAAGTATGATTTAATTATAATTTTTAATTCCTATTTTGTCAATAGGAATTAATGCTTTTACAACATTTATTTGAAATATTTTTCGGCTTAATTTATTGCTTCTTTTACTAAAACGCAAGCGCGTGCTTTCGCACGGTTTTGTCAATAGA
>CAJUNJ010000003.1:76837-116850 GCA_910587825.1 uncultured Christensenellaceae bacterium | reverse complement strand
ATTGCTTCTTTTACTAAAACGCAAGCGCGTGCTTTCGCACGGTTTTGTCAATAGAGCTTAATGAGAAACAGCAAATCCGTCGGCGGACTGAATGCCCGCCGACGGTCTTCTTACTTAATCAAATCTTTAAGCGTTTTGGAATTTAAAAAATTCATAATAACTTCGTCAAGCTCCTTAAAAAGGGGCAAGGTCATACAGGTACATGCGTTGGCGCAACCGCTGTCAAGACACTGTACGGGTGCAAGCGACCCCTCGCCCGAAAGCAGAATTTCCGCCGCAGTGTACTCTTCGGGCTTTCTTGCAAGTTTATAACCCCCGCTTTTACCGCGTGCGCTTACAACCAAACCCGCCGATGAAAGCTGTGCCGCCGAAGCTTCGAGATATTTAAGCGACTCTTTCTGCCGTTCGGCAATGTCGCCCAACGGGATATACCCTTCTCCGTCGTGGTGGGCAAGGTCTACCATTATTTTTAAGGCGTTTCTGCCCTTCGTCGTTATCATCATAATAAATTAACCGCCGTATTCAATCATTTTTTCTATACTTCTGACCGCCCGAACTCTCAATTCTTCCGGCATAACTATCTCTTCACCGCCGTCCCCGTTAAGGCAGTCAAACACATCGTAAAGGGTTGTTATGCGCATATTTCCGCAAAGCAAATCTTTGGAAAGGGGATAAAATTTTTTATCCGGACATCTGAACTGCAAATGCTGTACAATAGAATTTTCAGTACCGATTATAAACTGTCTTTTATTCGACTTTTCGGCAAACTGCATAATTCCCGCCGTCGAACCCACGTAATCGGCAAGCGCGGTAACTTCGGGTCGGCATTCGGGATGAACAAGCATAAGCGCCTGCGGATAAGCCCTTTTTGCATTTTCCGCATCCGCACGCGTAATTTTGGCGTGTGCGGGACAACCGCCGTCTACAAGAATAAAATTCTTTTCCGGCAATAAATTTTTGACGTAAGTGCCTAAATTTATATCGGGAATAAACAGAATGTCTTTCTGCGGAAGCGCACTGCATATTTTAACCGCGCTGGACGAAGTGACGCAAACGTCGGCAATAGTTTTAAGCTTTGCCGTCGTATTGACGTAAGCCACAACCGCACAGCCCGCATTTTGCCGTTTAAGCTTTTCTATTTCCTCAACATTAAACTGTTCCGCCATAGGACAGCCCGCCTGCGGGTTTGCAAGTATAACGCGTTTGGACGGCGAAAGCATTTTTACCGTTTCCGCCATAAACCGTACCCCGCATACGATAACGTTGCTTTGCGATACGTTTTTCGCCTTTACGGCAAGCGCGTAACTGTCGCCGCAGAAGTCGGCGGCTTCACATATATCTTCCGACATATAGCTGTGGGCGAGTATGCAGGTATCAGTACTTTTTTTAAGTCGGTCTATTTCTTTCTGTATATCGGTAATCATTTTTAAATTCCTATATCGTTTATATGAATTATACTACCGCAAAAGGATAATGTCAATAAAAAAAAGGTTGGCGTATCCTTTCACATATAAACCCCGACGCGGAAGTTTTCCGCGTCGGGGTTATTTTAGCGTTATTTTTTTGTCGTTCTCTTTTTAACGGGTTTTTTTGCTTCCTTCATTTCTTCGGGTATTTCGGTCTGCGGTATGTGCGAACTGTCCGATTTTACTTCCTTATGCGCACGCTTAATAGCCGATTTTACCGACTTTTCTTTTTTAATCTCTTCGGGCGTGCTTTCGTGGAAAGGCACTTCGAATATACAGGACTCGTACGGGCGGAGATTGAATATAAGCTTATACTTTCTTCCGTCGCAAAGTTCTTCCTTTGCCTGAATTTCAAGCGGATTACCGTCGGGATAGGTTGAGAATATGCGCTTATAGACGCCGTCCACGGGTGCGCCCACACCCATTTCAACGCGTTCCACGGGTGCAAAGTTGCAAACGAATATAAGCGCGTTGTTGTAATTCCACGGGTTGCGCCTTATAAACGTGAATATATTGCGGTTATAATCCCCGCTGTTTATCCACTCGCAGGTGGCGGGACCGCCGCAGTCGTTGTAAAGTACGGGATAAGAAGTGTAAATATGCAGAAGCGCACGGTAACATTCAAGCACGCCGCGGTGCCCCTCGTCGTCGCAGAGGAACCAGTCAAGCCCCGTCTTGAAATTCCACTCCCGTTCCTGCGCAAAGTCCTGACCCATAAACAGCAGTTTTTTGCCGGGATGTCCCATCATCATAGTATAACAGGTTTTCAAACTTCCAAGCTTATCGAGTTTGTTGCCGATAAACTTGTTTATCATACTGCCCTTACCGTACACCACTTCGTCGTGCGACAGCACAAGCATATAATTTTCATTGAATGCGTACTCGAAGGTATGCGTCATAAGCCCGTGGTGGTAAGGTCTGAAAATGGGGTCGGTATTATAGTACTTTATACCGTCGTTCATCCAGCCCATATTCCACTTTAATCCGAAGCCGAACCCGCCCTTTTTAGCGGGTTTGGTTATACCCTCTATTATGGACGAATCTTCGGCGATAAGGAATGCGTCGGTACGCTGACGGATAACGCTGTTAAGGTGACGGAAAAATTCAAAACTTTCAAGATTTTCATTGCCGCCGTATTGGTTGGGACGCCACTCTCCCCGACCGAAGCTGTTATAAAGCATAGCTGCGACGGCGTCTACGCGCAATGCGTCCACGTGGTATTTTTCCACCCAAAAGAACGCCGAAGCAATTAAAAAGTTGGAAACTTCCTTCTTGCCCAAATCAAACGCTTTCGTTCCCCATTCGGGATACTCCGCGCGCAAGGGGTCTGCGTATTCGTAAAGGGGCGTTCCGTCGAAGTTTGCAAGCCCGAATTCATCCTTGGGAAAATGGGCGGGCACCCAGTCCAAAATTACCCCTATCCCGTTTTGGTGCATATGGTCGACGAAGTACATAAAATCATCGGGCGTGCCGTACCTCGCCGTCGGTGAAAAGTAGCCCGTCACCTGATAGCCCCAGGAAGGGTCGAAAGGATATTCGCATATACCCATAAGTTCGATATGTGTATAGCCCATCCACTTAATATATTCGGCAAGCTCGTGCGCAAGACGGCGGTAGTCGAAATACTGGTCTTCATCCCATTTGGATAAATCCTTCTTCCAGCTTCCCAAATGGACTTCGTAAACCGCCATAGGCTTTTCAAGAAAGTTTTCACCCTTCTTTTCTTTGCGCCACTTTGCATCGCCCCACTCATATCTGTCAAGATTTGCGACTACCGAAGCGTTGCTCGGGCGGAGTTCGGTACGGTAGGCGTAAGGGTCGGTCTTCTGCACTTCGGAACCGTCAGCCCGCACTATGAGATATTTGTACTTTACGCCTTCGCACATACCGGGAACGAACAGTTCCCATATACAGTCGTCGACCTTTTCCATAACGTCGCGCCAGGGCGTCCAGCCGTTACCGTCCGACACCACACACACGGCGCGGGCGTTGGGCGCCCACAATACGAAGTGCACGCCCCACACCCCGTCTACCTGACGGAGATGCGCCCCCATTTTGTTGTAAAGTTCGTAATGGGTGCCGTGGTGGAACAGATACCTGTCAAGTTCGCCGAAAAATTTATTTTGCATATTTTCCCCCTTTCCCCCGCAAGGCGGGGTTAAAATTATTTATTTTGAAATTTATAGTGATACACGCTTCCCGACTTTGCGGGGAGGGTTAAAAACAGCCTGCCGTGCCGTACTTCGCAGTTGTCGCCGTCGGTGGTATAGCCCGCGGAATAAGTCAAAAGCCTTCTTTGCATAACCGCGCCCGTCGGAACGCCGAGTTCCCAGACCGGAACGCTTAAATTTAAATCCCCGTCGGTACAGTTTATTATTACTGCCGCGCAGTCATCGCCGTCGAACCTGCCGTAAATTATATATCCGTTGCCCGCGTCAAGATTTTTGATGCTGCCCGTCTTCAAGCAGTGTATATCCTTGCGCAGGGCTATTACGTCCTTATGGTAAGAAATAAGCAGTTTGTCTTCGTTGCCCCAAGGGTAAGTCCGCCTGCTGTCGGGATCTGTCCAGCCCACCTGTCCCGCTTCGTCGGCGTAATAAATTCCGGGCGAGCCGGGCCAAGTCATCTGTATCAGCACGCCGAGAGCCATTACGCTTAAATCCACGTTGTATCCCGCCGACTGCGAACCGCTTGTTTTAAGCGTGCCTACCGTGCCGTTTGTTCGCGTGAGAAAGCGCGAATGGTCGTGGTTTGAAAGCTGGTTCAAAGCCGAATCGAGCGCGGGGCGGGGAAATTTGCTCATATTTTTGAACATACTTTCGAAAAAGGCGTTGCCGTCCCAAAGTTTGGAACCGTCGAAACTTTCGCTGTGTTTTTCCATACCCGTCAAAAACCAGGTTACGGGTTCCATAAACGCGTCGTAGTTCATAACCGAGTCCCACTCTTTACCGTTAAACCAGCCCTGCGGGTCACCGTAATGTTCTGCGAATATAAACGCTTCGGGATTAGCCGAACGCACTCGTTTTCGGAACATCTGCCAGAATTTATGGTTGAACTTTACGCTGTGTCCCAAATCCGCAGCAACGTCAAGCCGCCAGCCGTCCACGCCGAAGGGTTCGGAAACCCACTTCGCGCCCGTAGAAAGAATAAATTCGACAAGCTCGGGGCTGTGTTCGTAGTCGAGTTTGGGCAACGTCTGAAAGCCCCACCAGCCCTCGTATTCGCTGTGCGCTTCCTTCTTTTTAAACCTGAAATAACTTCTGTAAGGGCTGTCAGCCGACTGGTATGCGCCCTTCTCTTCATATCCTTCCTTATAGAGATAGACCCCTTCCCTGTCCATCCACTTATTGAACGAACCGCAATGATTGAACACTCCGTCTATGACGACACGCATTCCCCTGCGGTGTAATTCTTTGACTAATTCCGCGAAATATTCGTTGCTCTTTTCAAGGTTTTTAGGCGAAATTACCCTTTTAATGTATTTGGGCGCGTAACCGTTGTTATGCTCCCAGAACTGCATACTGTGTTCCAAATCGTCTTCTATAACGGCGATATGGGGGTCGATATGGTCGTAATCCTGCGTGTCGTACTTATGGTTGGACGGGGACACGAACAGAGGGTTGAAATATACGGCTTCGACGCCAAGCCCCTGCAAGTAATCCAGTTTCTGCCTTACCCCCTGCAAGTCGCCGCCGTAGAAGCAGTTGACGTCCAATTCTTCGGGGGGCTTGTCCCAATCGGTAATCTTTCTCGAATGTCCGCCCGTATAGTAATATTCGTTGTCTTCTACGTCGTTAGACTTTTCGCCGTTGAAAAACCTGTCGGTAAATATCTGGTAAAAGACGGCGCCCTTCGCCCAATCGGGGACTTTAAAGCCGGGAACAAACGAATAATCGTATTCTTCCTGTGCGTTTTCCACACAGCCCAAACGGTTAAAAGCCACAGCGTCGTCATCGTCGTAAGCCATAAAATAATATTTTACCGTCTTTGCGGGGCATTTGAACGTAACCGAATAAAAGTCGAAATTGGAAATTTCTCTGCCCGCAGGCAGTTTTTTCATAAGTCTTTGAACGCCGTTTATTACGGCGTAAACTTTTGATACGTCGTTTTTGAGAGTACGGAATTTAAGCGTAACCCTGTCGCCCGCAACGGGTTCGTAAGGGGTTTTAAACAAAGATGTTTCGTCCGAAAATAAAGCCTTTCTGTTAATCATAGTAAATCCGTCGGCAAGTCGTCAACAACCCGCCTTTGTTAATTGTATCATACGGCGTCTTATCTGTCAATATCAGAGCGTTAAAAAACGCAGTTCCGTTGAACTGCGTTTTTTGTCGGATTAATAATCGGAATCGTCGAAATCGTCTTCTTCGTCTTCGTTATAATAATCTTCGTCGCTGTAATAATCGTCGTAATCGTCGTCTTCGTTTGCCCTGCGCCGTCTGACGATAATTATTATGATTATGATAATTATCAGAAGCACGATAATACCGATGATGAGGAATATCCACCAGGGGAACGAACTTCCGCCCTTATTGCCTTCGAAAGTGAAGTCGTGGGGCTGAGATAATTCGTCCGGCATAATGAAATTATCTTTCTGTGAGTCCTTCAACTTGACGGTAACTATATAGGACTGTCCGTCTTTCAGGTCTTCGTAATTTACGGGCGTACCGTCGGGCAAGGTGTAAACGTAATCCACCACGTCGTCGTAATTGCCTTCGTATGTGCTGGTAAACTGCACTTTGCCGTCCGAGCCCCACTCTCCCGTAAGCGTTGCGGGTAAAATTTTGAAGTTGAGCGTAAACGTGTCGGAATCGTTTTCAAATGTTGCGGCAATGCCGTCCTTGACTTTGAGCGTAATGCCGTAACTGTCGCCGGGGATTGCCGCGGCGGCTGAAAGTTCAAGCGAACCGCTGACTATATCGACGTATTGGCTGTAATAGCTCCAATTTTCTATTGAAAGCTTTAATTCTTTGCCGGTATACGAATATTCCGTGCCGCCGGTAAGGGTAGGCGTTACAAGCACTACGATATCCGAATTGAGTATGAATTCCAAGGGATTGGGGTCCGGTTCCCTGCCCCACTTGAAGTTGAGCGTATCCGTAAGGGTGACCTTGACTTTGTAAGTTTCGCCCTTCTTCATCTGCGCTCTCGTGACGACGTTGTCGTCCTTATCCCTGTATTCGTAGGAAAGGAAGTTGCCGGGGTAAGACACGGGGAATACAAGCGTACCCGTATCCCTGTTCCATTCGCCTTCGAGAACAGCTTTTGTAATATCGAAGCGAAGGACGACGTCGTCGCTGCCGTAACCTTCCCAGCTTGCGCCGTTTTTAAGCCTTATCTTTACGGTATACCCCTCTTCCTTAACGTTGGTCTGCGTAAGCGAATCGCTTTCATCTTCGACAATTTCAACGTATTCGGAAAATTCCGAAATGCTTTTGCCGTCTATGGTTATGCTGAACGTACGCTCCTGACCGGTATATTCAAGTTCGGTCTGGTTCATAACGGGTCTTTTAAGCGTTATTATGTCGACCGTAAGCGTAAACTGGTAAGGGTTTTCGTGAAGACCCGTTTCGGGGTTTAAAATATCGCCGAGAATAAGGTTATGCGCACCTTCTTCCGTAAGTTTGATTTCAACCCTGTACGTCTCTCCCTTTTTAAGTTCGGTAACTATTTCATTGGTAAGCGCATCCCTGTACTCGTATACTATCAGACTGTCGAATCCGCCCTGATAGGTCATATCTTCCGAGAAGGTAACCGTACCGCGTTCGTTCCAGGTACCCGTTATCGTTGCGGGAGTAATTTCCCACGATACGGTCTTTGTGCCGTTCGTGCCGTCATCCCAGACGATACTGTCCAGATATTCGTCCTTTATTCTAATATTGAACGAATGGGGCCCTACGTCCTTTGCGACAGAGCTGTAACCGTTTGCAACCGTGACGTATTCGCCGAAATCGGGAATCTGCGCCATCACTTCGGCTATATCGATGTCCGAACCCGTGTATTCCACGGAACCGAGCGAATCTACCGGGGTTATTTTTTTGGAAGTGATTGTAATTGCTATTCTTACCGCAGAACGGTCGTTGTTCTTCTGGGTGTCCCAACAGTATTTTGCGCCGTCCATAAAGCAGATGGTCGCATAGTACGTACCCGCGCGCGACTGCACGTAAGCGTCGCTTTCGTTGTCGATAAGGCGGAGATAATCCCTGCCCCTCAATATATCGTTTAGAAATTGCGTTCTGAAATCGAATTCGCTTCCGTTATAAACAAGTTCAAATTCGGTAGGAGAAATTACGGGGACTTTTTCAAGAACTTCGGTGCCGAACTCCGAATAGTCGTAACTCTTAGGCACGCCTTCGGCGAAAACAAGCTCGATATAATCGGCGTATTTTTCGATTATCTCTGCGTGAATGAAATAAGTATGACCCATTTCACCGTTACCCGTAACGGGGTTGCCGTAAATATCGTAAACGGTATGGGTTATTACTCCCAAATTTTCTATTTTCTGCGCAAGCGCAGGGTCGTACAGACCGTCGGGGTCGTACTTGAACACAGCCCTTGCCGAAGCGTCAAAGCCCGTCCAGCCCGTAACGAGAATGGGGAATTTACCTATTTCGAGAGTAATTTCCTGAACTATTGTCGTCCATTCGTAGTCGTCGGGGTTATCGGGGTCGAGCGGGGGAGCAACGATAACGTCGTCATCCTCGCCGTCGCCCGGGTCGACGGGCGGGTTAGGGTCGACAGGCGGGTCGGGGTCGACAGGCGGGTCGGGGTCGACAGGCGGGTCGGGTTCGTCCGAACCGCCGTCGTCGTTTCCACCGTCTTCACCGTCGCCTTCGGCAAAAACAGTGCCTTCGGGTACGGCGAAATAGTAACCCGCGTAACCGGGAATTTCATAAAGTTCCCAGCCTTCTTCGATAGCGGAATCTTTATTCTCTTCGTCAACGATAAGGTATTCACCGTCATAACAGTCGATAACGTCAATGACGTCCTGTATTGCGTACGTCTGACTGTCAGGGGGTAATACGTTGTCTGCAAGGGGTAGAATAAACATCGATAATTGTCCTTCGGGTGTTGTTTCTCCGTTTTCGGGAGTATCGGGAGCGTCGGGAGTATCCGGCGTATCGGGAGCGTCGGGAGTATCCGGCGTATCGGGAGTGTCCGGCGTGTCGGGAGTATCCGGCGTGTCCGGTATGTCGGGTAAATCGGGAATAACCGGCGACGGCCTCAGCCATACGACGTTGGGGTTGGATACGGAAGTATTGATACCGTCTTTGATTGCAAGCTTGAATTTGTAAACGCCTGTACCGTAAGCAAGGTATTTATTTAATCCGTTTCCGTTGTCATATCCGTTGTATTCGGTAAAGTTTTCGCCGTCTTCCGAATATTCGATATTAATTTCGAAATATTCGTTCCAGTCGTCGGCAACGCCGAGAAGTTTCAAAACGTCGTGGACGCTGTTGTCGAACACTTCCCACTCGCTTCCCGCTATTGCAGGAACGTCAAGCACTTTGCGCTTAATATTCCAGGTACAGGAAGCCGAAAGCGTTTCGGGTACGGTAATTTCGTTGAAGTTGTTGCCGAGATTTACAAATTCAAAGGTAGTTACGTACTTGCCTGCGTCTCTGCCCGCATTAGAGCCTGCAACGCCGTTGGTCGTATACTTGACCTTATCTTTAAGAATGTCGGGAAGTTCAAGCGCAACCCTTCTTATAACCGCTTTGCCGCCTGCGCGTTCGTAAGTGAAGGGCGCTGTATAGTCCCACTTAACGTCGCTTAAATCAACGGTTGCCTTTGCGATAGTCCAGGTAACGGTTACGTACTCTTCCGTCGTGTCTTCCCAGACGGAGTTTTCGTTGGTAAGCTTAATCTTTGCGGTGTAAGTACCCGCGTCGGTTGCGCTTATTTCGCCCGAAAGCTCCATCATATCCTTATTGAAGCCGGAAATAATTTCTTCAAGGTTTATTACCTTGCCCGTATATTCGGGTATGTCTTCTTCGGCAACGTGGGGAGTTCTTACTGTTGCGTTTGAAATTTTCCAGTCGGCTAACTTATAGCGTTCGTAGAATTCCTTAATTACGCTAACAGTAACCTTACTGTTTTCAACGTCGACTATCGGATTTCCGTTTTCGTCAAGTTCGGGTACTATTTCGGTTAGCCTGTCGCCGTTTTCGTCCACGGCGTATTTGCCGATATAAGCTCCGCTTGCGCTTACGGTGAATTTACCGTCAGTCAGCTCGTATCTTATAACGTCCGTGCCGTCAATAAGAATTTCGCAATTTGTTTCAAGCGTTTGGAATACGTAATCGCCGTTATCGTCCGTAACGAACTGTCCGTTATCATCGACTTCGTACTTTCTCAATTCGTACTGTCCGCCGTTTTCATACAGATAAACGGTGATAAAACCGCCGTCCGCATCCGTTGCGGGGACTTTTACTCCGTCGGTTTCGGTAAGTTCGCCGAATAGCAGATTGTATTCGTAAACGTACTTTGTTTCAGCAATCTTATGACCGTCGGGCGCGTTGTCGTATCTTGCGGCATACACGTCAATTACGGTAAGGTCGTCGCCGTCTTCTACGGGAACGTAATTTCCGTCAACAAGCTTGTAAAGTATCGCCTTTTTATCGCTGTCCGCAACGTATTCGAGGAATACCTGTACGCCGTCGATATAAACGAAGTTGTCGTTGTAATAGAAAGGTTCGGGTTTGGGAACTCCGTTTTCGTCGAGAATGGATTCTCCCGCGTCGTTTTCCACGGGAACGTAAGTTACTTTATACTGCGGTTTATACTTTACGTCAAGCGTGTAATCTCCGCCGTTATAGTATATAGTGTTGCCTGAGGAATCAACCGCGACGCTTCCGTCGGAATTTACTTTGACAAGCGCAAGCTTTGTAACCTGCTGTCCGTTCTCCGTTACGTTTACGTATCTCAGTTCGTATCCGTCAAGCGTGAGTACAGAGTAAGTCTTGTCTTCCTTCTCTCCCGTTGTCCAGTAACTGCTGTTTGCGTCCGCAAGGGTTACAAACAGTTCGTAATCTCCCGCTTCGTTGCCTATATTGCCTTCGAAGCTTATGAGATGACCGTACTTATCATAAAGCTTGTCGAACAGAGCCTTATACTTTTCGGCTTGTGTAATATCCTGGTCTTCCGCACTGTACGAAAGCACGAGATTTTGAAGTTCTTCCGCAAATTCGTCGAGTATGCTTATATCGAACGCTTCGACGGGAGCTTTTGTTATTTCGTAAGTAAGCGTGTAAGAACTGTGGTTGTAATACTCTTCCTGATTTTCAAGCGGGGAATTTTCGCCGAGTCTTACAAGCTGCCCATCCGAGTTGACGTAAAACTTAGTGCTGTCGTACCAGGAAAGCCTTACCTGGCTTAACAGTCTTACAACCGCCGTGTAAGTACCTGCCGCTCTCTGCGTAAGCACCTTTTCGTCGTTGAGATATACGAAGCTGTGTACGTCGTCGGGTATGTTTACCTGATAGTAGTTCTTATAACTTAACTTTTCTCTGTCGGTAAATCTGTACGGCGACGTATCACCCGTCCAATCCTTTATGACGAAAGTAATATCTTCGTTGGTAAACTGAACCGAGCTGTCTTTGAACACGGGCAGGGGTACCCATCTTATAGGCTGTTCGCCGTAATCGTAGTTACCGAATTCAAGCGGGTTGGTTACGCCGTCGGCAGTAACGATTTCTATGCCGTATTCCTTGCCGGGTTTTACGCGGTAGAGAATGTTGTAAGTTATTCCGCCTTTTATGTCGGTAGGTTTCAGGAAAGCGTCGGGTCTGTCGGGGTCGTAAATGACGTACTCGAACAGAGAAAGTATTTCTTCGCTCAATTCCAAATCTTCGTCAAGAATTACTTCCGAATATTCGTCGTCTTCGTTCCAGCCCTTAATTTCAACAATAAGTTTGCTTATTTCAAGTTCGATATACTTCGTGTCAACCGAACCGTCAACCCAGCTTACATAGGTGTTTTCCGCCGTGTTAATACCTTCCTTAATGGAAATGGTAAGACGGTAGAAGCCGTAGTAATAACCGTTGTAAAGCGAGAAGCCTACATTTTCGTCCTCGTCGCCGCCGTAACGTTTGTACTCGTCGTTGACGGATTCTCTGAATTCGACTTCTACGTCAAAGTAATTGTACCAGCCCTCTTCGAAGCCGGCGGCTACCATAAGGTCGTGAACCTTTCCGTCGTAAGCGGTCCATTCGCCCGTGTTTTCGGGAAGCTCGAACTTGCGGTTTACTATTTCCCAGGTAAGCTCGTGAAGGGATTCGGGAAGAGTGCCTACAACGTAGTTGTTGGTGTCAAGGCTTGCTGTGTCGACAAACACTCTCGTTACGTAAGTTCCTATGTCGCCCGCGCTGTTGCCCGCTTCTCCGTCCGTAGTGTAGCTGACGTAGAATTCGAGAATTTCGGGCAGATCCATAAGGAATACCTGATGTTCGTATACCTTTCCGTTATCGAGCGTGTACTCGAAGCCGTGACCGTTTTCTTCGTAATATTTGTTGTAGTTCCAATCCACCCCGCTTAAATCGAGCACGCAGGGGGAAATTGTCCAGGTAATGGGGATGCTGGTCGTTACGGAATCCACCGTGCCGTTTTCGTCGACCCAGACGTAGTTTGCGTTGGGAAGCGAGAACGTCGCCGTAAACGTGCCTGCGTCTATGCTTCTGAACCCTTCTGCGGATACTTTTACGTTATCCATAAGGTACATAAGCGCTTCTGTCGAACCGTCCGCGCTGTATCCCACAAGGGCTTCGAACACAGTATGTTCCTTGCCGTTGTATTCGATACGCGCCGCGTCGTTTTTAACGGGTTTGACAAGCTTTATGGGGTCAATCTTCCAGACATACTGATAGGTGCCGATAAGTCCGTTTACTGTTCCGTCATTCCATCTTATCGCCGTGCCGTATTCGTCCTTTATTTCGAGATACAGAACGTAAGTTCCGATATCCGTCTCCATACTGCCCGTAATGTCGACGTAATTGTTGTATTCCGCCATCAGGTCGCTGTATGAGATATTCTCTACAAAGTTGAGAATATTCAGTCTCGAACCCGAATAGGTTACGGCTTCTGGCAGTTCGGGCAGGGTAAGCATCTTGTAGCGTATTTCAAACTCTACCGTAACCGACGAACGGTCAAACACGTTGCCTGCCCAGCGGTAAGGCTTATCGCCGTCTTTTCTTAAAATAAACGTTACGCTGTACTTGCCCGCTTCGGTCTGGGTAAGGTCGTCGCCGCCCCAAATTTCAACGTAGTTTTTGAGATAGTTGTCCCAGTTGTATACGCCGAAGGTAATGGGTTCACCCGTATAAGTTGCGTATATTTCACCGTTTGCAATTTGGTCATTGGTGAAGTAGGTAAAATCGTCGCCAACCGAATAGCCGAAGATATAGGGCTTACCCGTTACGGGAATGCAGTCTTCGGGGCTTAACTGTAAGGTAGTGAAGTAAGTAAATTCGTTGCCCGCTTCGAAGGTTAAGGTAATGTTGCCTCTGTACGCCTCGCTTACGACGGGAACCATCGAATACAAATCTCCGCCCGTAGATTCGAGAATTTTATTAAGCGTAACCTTCGTGCCCGCGCTTCCCGCGTCGCCTTCGTAGTATTCGTAATCAATGAACTTGGAAGCCGAAAGTCCGCCCGCAAGCAGTACGTAGGAAGATTCGTAATTTTTGAACCAGCCCGTAACGTGCATCGTCGTCTTTTCCACTTCGAGCATAGCCGTCTGATTGTCCGCCGTGAAGTCGGTGGTAAGTCCGTTGTTTACCGCCCAGACTACGTTTACTATATAGCTGTTGAGGTCGGCGTTAAGCGCAAGTTCAAGCGTATACTTACCTGCGTTGTAGGCAAGGAACCTGTTGCCGTATTCGTGAGTTCCGTCGTAGACCGAAGTATTGCCGTCGCCGCCCGTATATTTAAGCGTTACCGTAAAATACTCGCTCCAATCAACGTCGAAGCCGAACACTTTTGCAAGGTTGTGCGTATTGCCGTCGAATTCCTGCCAGGAACCGTCGCTTTCGGGAAGCTTAATCTGCTTGCGCGAAATCTGCCAGTTTATGGAATTAGGCACTTCTTCGGGCCAGTCGCCCAAAACGTAGTTCTGACTTATCTTATCGGAATTTATCGAACAGGTCGTCGTGTAGTTGCCTGAGTTGGACGCTCCGCCCGTGATGAACGCGCCGTTGAAAGTCGTTACGTAATTTACTTTATCGGCAAGATAGTCGGGCAAGCCTGCCATCTCCACCGAATATTTTCTGAGTTCGCCGTTGACCACTCCGAATTCGAAAGGTTCTTCATAGTCCCAATAAATCAGCGAAAGGTCTAAAAGCGCCTTTTCGACAGTCCAGTCAAATGCGGGTTCTATCGTAGGTTCGAGATAGAAGTTGGCATTGTATACGAAGCGCGCCGTCGAAGTATAATCGTTTGCGTCGATCGCCGAACCGTCAAGCATTTTTATCGTAAGAGCGCTGTAAGAGCTTTTAAGTTCTACATTGTACGCATAGCCGTCGTAGGAAAGCTTGACTTCTTCGCCTTTTACCCACTCTTCCGCTTCTTCGTCGTAAACGAGTTTTATCCACTTCTTTTGAAGCGCGTCGTAAACCGCTTCGAATTCGCCGTCGGCATTTTCGTGCGTGACGTGCCATTCGAATTGGTCGTCCTTGAACGAAGCCTTGTTAATCGTAAACTCGAATTGGTCTTCGCTTAGCGAATAGTCGAACAGCGTGTTGGAATATTTGAGTTTTAATTTGATTACGTAATCGCCGGGGTCGGTGGGCGCGCTTATCGGTCTGCCCGTGTTGGACGCCGCGTAGTATACGACGATTATATTATCCGTCGTTATTTCACCGCCCGAAGTATCGAGGTCGATGACCGCACGCGCCGTGAAAGGATTGCCGGTATATTCGAATTCTTCTTCCGTTGAGCCGTTTATTTCGATATGGTTGAACACTATCGTGTCGTCCGCGCCGAGCGTGTAAACCATAGGGTTCTCTTCGTACGGGAATTCGAATTCGTAGTTACGCGCATAGTCGTTTGCAGGCGCATTGGGTACCGATTTAAGGCTTGCAAACACCTGATAGTCGACTTCCTGTCCGGGAACGCGGGTTATCGAGGATACGCTCTGCCATACCCCGTTAGCGTCCTGACGCTTATAGGTGTAATTGAACTTACTTGAATGTTCGCCCTCGATCTGGGGAAGAGTATAAGTAACCTGGTCGCCGTCCGAGTTGGAGCGCGTACCCGTAGCCCAATGCACGGTAAGCATCTGCTTTTCAACCGTCCAGCTTCTCGTCCAGTCGAAGTTGCCCGTATAAGTGCTGTTATTGCCCTGGACGGGAGTTTCGTAGTTGCTGTTTGCGGGTGTGCGGAAGACTGCCGTCGTCACGTATTCGCCCGCGTAAGGCGTAGTGTTGCCGTTAAATCTTTGGTTGTTTACGGTTGTCGTACCCGAAGTGAACGAATAATCGGTAACGTAGCTTACCGAAAGCCCTTCGGGGAAGTCGCCGAGTACGTTTACGGCTTTATTGTTTCCGTCGAACGTGAACGGTGCGGAACCGTCGTAATCCCATCCGAACGTCGAAAGGTCGTAAAGCGCCTTGTCAATCGTGATATAAAGCGTGAACACGTAATCGTCAAACGCATAGAAGTCGGGGTCGAACGCCGTAATCTTTACGCTGACTTCGTAGTTGCCCGCGTGGCTTATTCTCTGCGTTCCGCCGTATACGCCGTCCCAGGTAACCTGCCACGAATTCATAGCTTCGACAATGTCGTCGTAACCTGCGCCGTCAAAGCCGAGCATACCCGCCTCGTTCATACCGAGGTCGAACTGATATATGCCGCCGTCGGTGAGATAAGGCAAATGAAGTCTGTTGTCGGGTTCTCTGCCCGCCGCGCCTGTGTCATACAGACCGCCGTCCGCGTCGGTATCGTAAGAATAATTCCAGGTAAGGAAGTTGGTTTTGAAGGGCGCGGGGTCTGCGACTACCGTAAACCTCTGCCTGACCTCCGCAAGCGCGTAGTTACCGTCCGTGTCTGTCTGCAACGCGTATATCATATACGAACCTTTGAGAAGGTTGCCTCTGCCGAAAGGTATATCGTCGTAGACGTAGGTAAGCGTGTAAGTTCCGTCGTCCTGCGGAGTTATGCTCCACTCTTCGTCCGCAGACGGAAGGGCAAGCGCGTAAAGTTCGGTTGCGGGGTCGTTTACGTTTGCGTAATAAAGCTTTAAGCCGAGTACGTCGTCAACGACGCCGTCCACCGCCCTTAGTCCCGTAAGCGTAAGCGTTGCGCGGACGGGCGTGCTTATCGCCCATTGGTTAGAGCCCGTCTGCAATGCCGCGTTTGTCTCTTCATCGTCCGAAGAGAACGAGAACGAACCCGAAATATTGCGTTTTGTTATCGTGAATGTAAAGGTCGTTTCGGTCGCCGCCGTGCCGTTCCATTCAACGTATTCGGGCTGGGTAATGTAAACCCTGAATACGTAAGTGCCTATCGCCGACATATTAAGGACGAGGTCGCGTCCGCTCCAACTCTTCTGGAATGAAGAATTTTCGTTGACTTCGTCTATATCTATTTCGGCATTTCCTTCGTAGGATACAAGCTCGTACCCTTCGTACGCCATATTTACGACGGCTCCGCCCTCTTCGAGTTTGCCGTTATAAATATTGGTTATTGCAAATTCGACTTCGCCGCCTTCGTATTCCTTGGAAGAACTCGTTCCCGTAAGAACTTTGGGCGCGTCGTGCGCAATTTTGTTGATTGTAAGCGTAAAGGTAATTGTACCCGAGGGGTCGGCTGCGTCGTCCGAACCGTACATCCACGCCATATTTGCGGGGTCGGCAAGCGATACCGTAAGATAATAGACGCCGGGGATGGTTGCCGAAGCAGTTACGACGTTAGTCTTGTTGACTGCGTCGTCCTTCTTATCGCCCGAGTACGTTTCGCCGAATATGTCTTTTACGGTAAGCCCCGCCGTGTCGTCGTAACGCGTAAGTTCAAGCGCGTTTGTGTTGTCGGGGTTGTTTGTTGCAGTGGTATCCGCATACCGCATATAATTGCTTACGAAATTGCCGCCGTCAAGTCTGCCTACTATATTTTCGACAAGCAACGTATGCGTACGCATATCGTAGTCGACTTCAAGGTCGCTCGATTCGATAGTTTCGTTTATCATTGCGTAATCGAGACTTAGCGCGGGATTATCCAGCGTCATCTTGTTTATTTTCAACGTAAACGAAATAGTTTCGTTGTCGGCGTATTCCCACCGCGTGTTTTCAAAGTTTTTGATTTTGAAAGTGACTATATAACTGTCGGCGTTTGCAGCCTGGAAGAGATAATAACTTCCGTCGTAACCGTCGGCTTCCGTCGGGTTTGCAACGCGGATATAACCGTCGTTTTCCGCAGTGGATTCCGTTCCGCCCGTTACTCCGACGTATTCCATAATACTTTCGTCGTATTCGAGAATTTTCATCTCGCGGATAGTCTTGCTTCCGTCGTCTTCAAGGTTGAAAGTATACGTCTTGGTTGTGCCCGTAACGTTTGTTTCGCCTGCCGTCTGTTCGATGTAAGGCGTCGTAAATCTGAGTTTTTCAATTACAAAAGTTACGTCAATGCTGTCGCTTGTATTGTCCGCCCACACTGCGTTGCCCGTAAGCGTAAACCTGACAATATAAGTACCCGCGTTGGTTGCGCCGAATCTGAGCAGACCGTTATTGTAGCCGTTGTACACCATATCGCCGTAAACTTCGCCTGCCGTATAGTGGTCGGCTTCGTAATCGGAAGTGGTAAACGTACCGTTTGCAACGGTCATCGTCATCCATCTGTTGTCGTCGTCTTTCCAGAAGTTGCGTATCTGAATAAACTGTTCGGTATAGTTGTAAGTTACCGTCTTTTTCCAACCTACAACGCCCTCTTCGCCTTCGGTCGTCGTCACGTAAATTACGGGTTTTGCAACCTTAATGGGCTGTACGACAAGATAGAAGTTAAGCGGCGCCATACTTCCGCCCGTATCCTTCCATTCCATATTGTCGGGATAGCGCAGATTTACCGTAACCGTATAAGTGCCTACGGGCGCGGGCGCGCTGACAAACAGTCTGCCGTCGTCCGACACGACTGCGTCCATAGTAGCGGGATCCTGCAAAGTATAGGTCATAAACGGGTCGTTGTAAAGCTCTAATTTAAGCTCTTCCGCCCACGCTTCGCCCGTATAAGTTCTGTAAAGGTATTCGCCCGTGGTCGTCTTCGTTTCGTCGATAAACGGCAGGGCAACCGAAGCTTTTTCTATCGAAATATAGTAATATTTGGTGTTTACGTCGCCGACCCCGTTGGTGTTCCAACAGGTGTTTTTGACGTCGATGTTAAGCTCTATACAGTAAGTTCTCGTAACCTGCGCCGGGTCGGTGTCAAGTCTGCTTGTGAACATATCGATATGTCCCCAGCCCGTCTTTTGACCGTTTGCCTCGTTGTCCGCTTCGTAACGTACCCAGTCGAACGCAGTCGTTCCCGAATTATCTTTTGAACTTACTCTTGCGTTGATATAAGAATATGCGCCGTTTGTATCGGAAGGATTTGTCAGCGTACTTAAAACTTCACCGAAGTACACGCCGTTTATTTTTATTTGTTCGGGACGCTGTAAATAAGGGAAGCTCTTATAATAGCTGTGGTTGCGCATTATCTGCAACTCTTCGCCTTCTATTTTAGGCACGTCTATACGCTTGGTCGTAATGACAAGCGAATAGTGGCGTTCGGTAGAACCCGAACCGGAACCCTGGTCCTTCCAATAGAAGTCCTTGGTTACAAACGTAATGCCCACCGTATAGGTATTGACAGTCCTTGCGGTCAGTCTGTATACGGGGTCGGCGTTGTAGGTAACGTTGGGGTCGGGCGTAACGCCGTCTATTTTGGGCTGCGCCTGAGTTGCCCCGCCCCTGTTGCTTTCGTCCGCAACGCCGAAATCGAACGTGAAGTCGCCGTCGGCGATGCTTCCGCCCACAACGTATAAGTTGTGGTTGATTGCGTCGTATTCAACGCTCTGCTGGTACAGCGAAGAAGCCGTAAGCGCCTTGCCGTTTTCCGAAAGGTACTCGGAAGTAGCCGTAAAACCGCTGTCCGCATTGTCGGGGTCGATGTCCGCGTTAAGAAGATATGCCTCCGGCAGGTCTACGCCGAGCTGGTTGATATTTAAGAAATAAGTACAGTAATCGCTTGAATTGAACTGGTAGTTGTTGACGTTGTCTATTTCTATAATCAGTCTGTACGAACCCGAACTCTTTGCCCAAACCGAATAGCTTGCGTATCCCGTCTCTTCGCCGAGCGCGTTAAATTCAAGCTGTGCGGCAAGGTTGTATTCTCCGCGTATGACTGCTTCCGCAACGTCCTTATAGAATATATCTTCCGTCCGGATATCGCCGTAAACAATATCCTGCTTTACGTAACCCATAGGAAGATACAGGTTATCGAGATTCTGCCCCGAAGTATATTCGAAGCTTGTAAGCTTATACGCGTAAGGCGCGTATTTGGGCGCCGAAGCGTCGTCGCCGTTTTCGCCCGTAATACCTATGGTAAGGGGCTGATACTGTCTGTTATAGGTTACCGTCTTTGTCGAACCGTTCTGTATGCAGTTGGGGTCGTCGCCCTCGTCGGCAATGACGGTAGGCCTTATGACGGTAAGTTTGTTTATCCTGAACGTAAACGTTACGGGCGTAATGTTGTCGTGGTCGACAAGCGCGCTTCCGTTGCCGTTTGTGCTCTTCCAGGTATAGTTATCCGTAGGGGTAATGGATACGGTGTAAGTACCCGCGTTAAGCGCGTGAAGTTTAAGTCCGTTTTCGTCGAACACGTCCTCAAAAATCATCGTCTTAGGGTCTTCGGCTTCATATCCCGCTTCAAGCGGAGTATACGTCAGTTCGTAGGAGAACTGAGCGTTAAAGCCCGTATTTACAAGGTTGCTTGTATCCGTGCGCAGGACATAAATATACTGGTAGTATTCACTGAAAGTATCTTCGTAGAAGGTATCCTTGCTTTCGCCGCCTATAACGTCCTTGTCGGTTTTAAGCGTGTAGCTGTCGGGATTCATATCCTTGTCTGCGCCGAAATAGTGCATTTCGACGCCCGACACGCCCGAACGCGCAATGTGCAACTTGAATACTATCTCGTTATCTTCGCTTACCTTCCAGGCGTAGTTGGTGTCCTTTATGGAAATAGTCCACTCGTAATCGCCCCTTTCGGTAGCCTTGAACAACAGCAGTCCGAGTTCCCTGTCCCATACGTACTGACCGTCGTGCTTATCCTTGTCGCCCGTATAAACGATATTGACGTAGGGTTCAAGGCTGTAAGGAAGTTTTACCGCCATCGTGAACGCCGTATTGTAGTAAATGGCGTACATCGTGTTGGGGGTTTCGTTACTGAACTCGAAGTGCGCGCCTTCGCCCGCGTCTATGTCGGAACTGCAATTTGCACGGTCTATAACGGGGTCTTCAACTCCGCGCGCGTTTATGCGTATGGTATACATTACCGTAACATTCTGCGATTCCGCCCAACAGAAGTTGGTGTCGACAAGGCTTAATCTTATACGGTACACGCCCGCGTCGACAAACGACAGGGTAAGATATCCGTCGTCGTCAGTCATTTCCCACCAATCTTCCGCTATTAATTCGTTGGTTATTGTTACGTCGTATTGGTCTACGATGTCAAAGAAATGATAGCGGGGATTGATATATGATACGTTGTAGTCTATCTCGCCTTCGGAGTTAAGTCCGCCGATACGCACCCTGTGCGCCATTCCGTTGAAATCTGCTTCGCAGAAGTAACTGCCGGCAAGCTCGCTTTCGTGGTAGTCATAGTTGTCTACCTTTCGCCACTCTCTCGCCGTATCCGTAAGATGAGCTTCCTGATAGAAGCCGAGCGACGGCGTGCCCGTGGCTTTTATTACGAAAGTAAACTCTTTCTCTATCGACGTGCCGTCAGTCCAGCAATAATTTGGCGTAGGCACAACCCTGATGTCGTAAGTACCCGCGGCGTTGTACGTAAGCGAGAAGTCGGTTACGTCGTCGCTCCAACTGCGTTGCAGAAGGGTATTGTAAATTATATCTACCGAACCCGACTTATCGTAGGTAATGTGACTTGCTTCGTCCGAAGTCGGGAAGTGCAACGTTATGGAATGATAGTGGTCAAGTCCGTCGAAAGCAATCGCCTTTCTGGTTGACGAATATTCGTATCCCGTCTCCACCACGCCGTCGGGGTGGGTCTTTGGCCCGTCGTTGACAAGCTGAGGCTCTGCAATGCAAAGCTGTTCGATAATCAGCGTATACTGCTGCTCCGGTGTGTCCTTTTTCCACTTATAATTCTTTTTGGGCGTAAATGTTACGTTGTAAGTACCGGCATTTCTGCCCGCAAGCACAAGCTTTGTATCGCCCCATCCCTGCTGGCTGAGCGTGTTGGAAGACCAGTCCATACACGCTTCGTTACAGTCTTCGAAGGTCATAGTGGCAACCCAGTCTTCGCCGTTGGCAAGCTTTTCGCCGCCGTATTTGACCTTCTTGGTGTTTCCTACCGCATCTTCGTCTACAAACCGCGGGGCGTCTATTTCGGCTTCGTTAATTATAAGGGTATACACCATTGCGTCGGGAGATTCCGTTTCCCAGATAAACGAAGATTTTGCCGAAATTGTAATCACATATGTGCCCGCGTCCTGCGCCGTTACCATAAGCACGTTGTCTTTCAGCGTATATGGCAGTCCGCCGCAGTCCACGTTCAGATACGACGTGTTGACGGGCATAAAGCTCATCGTCTGCAACGAACCGTTATAGGTGACTTCCTTTTTCAGATTACCGCCGTCGACGCCCGCTTCCTGAATAATGTCGGGGACGGTTACTTTCATAGGACCTATTTCGAAAGTAAAGACCAAAGGCTCGTTATTGTCGGGGTCAAGCGGATCGTTCCACGCCATATTGGCAGGGTCTTTAAGAGATACGGTAATTTCATAAACTCCCTGCGCACGTCCCGACAGTGTTAAAACGCCGTTGTCGGACCAGACGTATTCTGACAGACCCGATACCGTGTAGCTTAGCCATTGTCGTGGCACGGGGTACAAGCTTATGTACATATCCCTGCCCGTCTCGTACAGGAATTTCTTCTTGGCGGCTTGGTCGACGCCTTCCTCCTGCACGATATACGTGCTTTCCATTATTCGCTTTTCTATATTGAATTTATACTCTATTGATGCAGTAGACGTTGTTCCGTCCGAATTTTGCCAGTGATTGAACGGAGTCAACGTTATTACGTAATTTCCTATGTTTTTAGCGCGTACGACCAACTTGCCGTGAACGCCGGCGCCCAAAGCGGGACGCGAATATACGGACACGTCTGAACTGTTTACCGATACGCTTATAAGACCGGGACCCCAGTCGTTGTTCAAAGTAAAGGTTTGATAGTCGCCGTTGTATGTAGTGGTTTTCGACATTAGGTCGTTGCTTACGCCCGTTTCGAATTCCGCCGTCGGCGCGGTTATGCCGCCGCGGTGAAGTATTACGACGTATCTTGCATGGTAAGACCAGCTCGTACCGTAATGTAATGCACCGGTTGAAAGTCCGGGATATGACCATCCGTTACTATTCCATGCTCCAATACTTGCCGTATTCCAATAAACAAATCTATAATTTCCGTTATTATAAGGACTTGTCATCTGCATATAATATACGCCGCTCGGTGCGTCTGCGCTTATAGTAGCTTTAATATCTCCGCCACCGGCGCCACCGCTTACGGTTTTTATGTGAGAATTGCTCGGCAAAATGCTTGTATCGTATTCTCTTTCATAATCAGTTATAGTTTTTCTGCTTCCGTCGGGATTACGGCTTGTGTCAGCAGCACTCGCTTCTCCTGTTGTAGCATCGAACCAATAACCGCTTAAATAATTTCTGAAAAACGGCTTTGCTTCCATCGCGCCGACTTTATATCCGCCGTACCAATAAGTGGAATGTAATCCAAAAGTATATGATTCTCCCTCGTTAACCCAAGCCCAAGTGTATAAAAATCTATCCGCCTCTCCAAAGCCACCATGAAAATTGCCTGGCCAACGAACATAATTACCCATAGTAAAGCCATTTAATCCCCAATATTGACTTTCCTGAGTAATAAACGATTTGCTTGTAAAATATGAAGTCCACATATCGGCAAGTCCAAGACGATAAATTGTAGCGTACTTACTTACCTCGTCGGGAGCTACGTACCAGTCTTCGTCTTCTATTTCGGAATTTTCATTTACCAAATCGCCTGTAGAGTAATCTTTAAGGAAAGTAGCCAGCTCCTGCTTGACGCCTTCAACGTCTTTTTTTGTATCGGCTAACATAAGTCCCGCATTTGCCTCGTGAGAGTGTGCGTAGAAATTGACCAAATCGTAATCGATTTCGGTCATAGCGGCAACTTCCCTTAAAATGGCTTCGTCATAATAATCTTCGCTTATGTCTTCAACGTTGGGTTGCGTATCTTCGGCGGATTTAGTATTTTCATCTGTGTCCGAAGAAGCGGTTGCCGCAAGCGCGTCCTGGCCGGAGAACATACCCCAGCCTAAACCCACCGCAACCGCGCAGACTAATGAAAGTAATAATATTATTAATTTTTTAGTACCTGTAATTTTCATACTGCACCACACTTTCGTAAGTTTTCATAGAACGTTAAGGGCATAAAACCCCAATATCCATTCTACCGTTTATAATTATAACACTATAAGATTATTCTGTCAACAATATATTATTATTTAACGCTTAATATGGTCTTTTGGGTTACGAAAACGGGCAAAAACAGGCGTAAATTAAGCAAAAAACGCAAAAATATCCTTAAATTGGCAAAAAAAGGGCTTACCGTTTAACACGGAAAGCCCTTTTTGCTTATGAGTATTTACTTAAATTACGGGTATGTCCGCCGTCTGCTTTATCCATACAACATTGGGGTTGGACGCAGAGGTATTGACGCCCGCTTTAAGGCTGATATAGAACCTGTAAAGACCGGAACCGTAAGCCTTGTAAGGATCGCCTTCGTATCCGCCGTAATCCGTGAAAGGCGAACTGCCGTCAGAATAGGTAATGGTAATATCGATATACCTCTCCCAGTTTTCGGGCAGGGTTATAAGTTCCAGAAGGTCGTGCGGCTCGTCGTCGAACACCCTCCACTCGCCGACCGTTGCGGGAATTTTAAGCGCAAGCTTTTCGATATTCCAGCTTATGGTCGTCTGTAAGCCGTCGGGAATTATTACTTCGCCGAAGTTTGCGTCGAGATTGGTTATTTCAAACGATGTCAGGTATCTGCCCGCGTTAGTACCCGCGTGCGCGCCTTCAACGCCGTTGGTTATATACTTTATGCTTGACTTAACCGAATCCGGCAGGTTGAGAAGGGATACGCTGTGGACGACGGGGTCGCCGTTTTCGTCTATGGAGAAGACGAACTTACTGTTTTCGTCATAATCCCACGTTACGCCCGTAAGGTCTACGTTTGCCTTTTCTATATGCCAGGTTACAAGCACGTAATCAAGGTCGGTATCCGCCCAGGTATAATTATCGCCTTTAAGCACAATCTTAGCCGTATATTCACCCGCGTCCGTTGCCGTTCCGCCTTCAACCACTTCCATAATAAGCGGGTCGAAGTTGGCAAGCATATCGGTTACGGACTGCTCGCTTCCGTTATATACAAGCTGTTTGGATAAATCGACGTAAGGCGCGGTGCGCGTCGAAGCCGAAATATGCCAGGTCAACTTATACGGGTCGGTCGACTGCTTGACGTATGAAATAGTAGCAAAGCTGTTTTCGTTGTCAATGACGAGATTGAAATGTTCGTCAATCGCGGGCGCGGTAACAATATTACCGTCCGCATCGTGCTTATATCTTGCGATATACTGACCTTCGGGGTCGCGTTCGTAAGTGCCGTCCTGCAACAGGTTATACCTTACCGCAACGCCGTCTTCGCCTACTTCGTAAACGTTTTCGGTTTTGGGCGTTCCGTCTTCGTTTAGCTGCGAATCGTCGCCTTCGGTCACTAATTCATAACCGTCGATAACGTTGACGTACAGATATTCTACCTTTTCGGTGGTATAATTTCCGCCGTTGAATTCGGTAAGCGAACCGTCTTCGTTTTCGTGTACGTAACGTATTCTCCACGCGCCGTTGACAAGCATCCAGCGGAATTCATATCCCTCTTCACGCACGTTTTCATAAACCGTCTCTTCAAGGTTCCAGAAGCTGCTTTCGGGATCTGCAAGCGAAATAATGAAGTCGTGCGCGCCCGATTCGCCGTGTTCGTAACCTTCGAAAGTTATTAGATTGCCGTAAAGCCTTTCAAGTTCGGCAAACATAGGCGAACATTGCGCAAGCTCTTTAAGGTTATAAGTTGTGCCGTTGTATTCCAAAGTGGGCATCATTGCCTGGAATCTTTCAACGTCAATCTGTTCTACGCTTGCCTTTTCAACCGTAAACGTAACTGTCTGCGCATAGCGGTTTACAAGACTTGTCGTATTTGTAATTACCGTGTTTGTCGCCCGTTCTACGAGATTGCCGGAAGAATTTACGCTGTAACGCGTTGCGTCGTACCATGAAAGATTTATGCCCGGGGCAAACCTTAACGTAAGGTTGTATTCGCCCGCCTTTACGGCTTTTGCGTTGCCTTCGCCGTCAACGGTGACAGCTTTAATTGTTCCGCTTGACAAATCAAGCATATCGGCATTGTTGCCTATTGCGTAAATAAACGTGTCGCGGTCGTATTCGTAGTTGGGATACATCGCTTTAAACGCGTCGGAAATTACGTAATCTTCCGCCCAGCCCTGTATATTGAAGTCAAGCTCGCCATTGGTGAACACCTGCGAAGTTACGTCAAGTACGGGTATGGGTATCCATACAACCTTATCGTATACGAAATTGTAAATACCGAAGAGATACGGGTTGCTTACGCCGTTGGTATCGAAATCTATGATGATACCCGTCTTTGCCGCGTATTCGTATTCGGGTTTGACCCTGTATGTAATGGTATACGAATAACCGCTTCCGCGTTCTTCAACCTGCTCCGCCGTAACTATCTCGCCCGATTCGTAGTCCTGTATCACATATTCGAACATAGCCCTTGTTTCGTCGGGCAAATCTTCGGGCATCTGCGCTTCCACCGTAGAGTACTGGTAGTTGTCGTTCCAGCTTTCCACTTCAACAGTGAACGGATTGACCGTAAGCAATATCTGTTGGTCAAGCGTAAGCGCGTTTCCGCCTACAAGGAATATTACCTTGTTTAAATCCGCAGTGTTTATGCCCTGCTTGATGAACAGGTTTATACGGTATTCGCCGACGTAGTATACGTTGTATATGGAGTAACCGAGAAGTTCGTCAATCTCCGCAACTTCCATATATTCGATAAATTCGTTAGAGCCGTACGCCTTGTATTCTACGGTAACGTCGAGATAGTTTTCCCAGCCTTCCCCGATGCCGAGAATTTCCAAAATATCCCTTACCTCGCCGGTGTAGTATACTTCCTTGTCACCGTTTAAAACGTACTGACGGGGAACTATTTTCCATTCCAATTCAAGGTCGCTGTCCGTACCGGAATACTGTTGCTGGAAGTCAAGCGGCAGACTGCCGAGGTTGTAATTGTCCCTGTCGACTTCTCTCGTGAAGAAGAACACAAGCATCTTATAAGTTCCGATTTCGGACTTGCTGTTACCGCTGTCCTCGCCGATAATGTAGGAAATGAAATCTTCGAGTTCTTCCGGTATTCCGCAAAGTTGAAGCGAATAAACGAAAGGTTCGCCGTTGGAATAGGTATAATAAATTCCGTTTGCTTCGTCGTAACGCTGGTATTCGCCGTTAACGTCGCGGTAGCCCCAATATACGCCGCTCAAATCAAGCGGTTTTTTAGTAATTTCCCATTTGACGCTTATGCTTGCAACCGAGCTGTCCACATTTCCGGTTACGCCGTCTATCCAGGCGTAGTTTGCGTCGGGAAGCGAGAATGTAGCCGAGTACGTACCCGCGTTTATTCCCCTGCTTCCTTCGGAAGAAATGCGCGCGTTCTGCATAAGTCCCTGCAAGCCTTCGCTCATTGCGCCGTCGGGGTTGTAGCCGACCAATTTTTCGAACACGCTGTGCTCTTGGCCGTCATACACCACTGTCGAGGCGTTTGTATTGGGTCTTTCGATGTATATGGGAAGAATATTCCAGTTGATTATATAGGTTCCGGGCTGACCGAAGTCTGTTCCGTTGTCCCATCTTATCGTGTTGAGATATTCGTCCTTAATGGTAAGGTATACCCTGTAACTTCCCGCAACGGTTGCGGTGTTGCCCGTAATCGTCACGTAGTCGCCGTACTCTGTAAGAAGCTGATCGTACGCCTCGTCGCCGAGCGAGTTTTGGATAATGTCCGTCTCTGCGCCCGTGTACGTTACGTCTGTAAGTTCGGGAAGGGTAAGCATTAAATACCTGAGCTGGAAGTTGAGCGTGAGGGGCGAACGGTCGTAAGTGTACGTTCCGTCGCCGTTGTCGGTTGCCGACCAGCATCTCGGATTAGCCGAATCTTTCTTGAAAATAAGCGTTACCGAATATGCGCCCGCTTCGCTTTGGGTCAGGTTGCCGCCCCATACGTCGAGATGGTTGACGTAGTAAGAATCCCAGAGGTTAAGCACGAATGTTACGGGCTTGCCGCTGTACGTCATATAAACTTTGGCTTTCGCCTTGTTTTCGGGCGTAAGCAGCGCGTCCCACTCTTCCTCCGTCGTGCTGTCCGTTACGGCAACGACGTCTTTAAGCATTTCCTTCCACTCGTCCCTTGTAAACTCGTGGTAAACGCCGTCGGTCCTGTACCCCGCAACGAATATGTTTTTGGGTACTATCTGCTGGTCTTCCAATTTCGTGCTGAGTTCGGGAGTTTCAAACGTATAGTATTCAAGGGTAGGAACGCTCGGTTCGAACGTAAGCATTATGTTGTTGCCGTATTCGGCTTTTACAAACGGTTCGATTGTGAAGAATTCCTTTCCTTCGGAAGCAACTACTCTGTCAAGTCCCACTATGTTGCCCGTGTTGTCGGTACCTTCGTAGAACCTGTAATCTATAAACTTGTCGGATACGTAATCGCCCGTAAGCTCAACCGTAGATTTTTCAAGGTCTTCGTTCCAGCGGACGACGTGCATTGCCGCCCTGTCTATAACCAGATTGTAAGTCCTGTCGGAAGTAGTCGTTGCCGTTACGGGAGGAGTAACGCTTTCGTCGGTATACTGCCATACTACGTTGGTATTCGTCCTGTTCAATGCGCTGTTAATGGTAAACGTATAGGTATACGTACCTGCGTCGAACGCCGAATATTTATAGCCCTGATACCCTTCGAACGCGTTGCTTGAAGTTGAACCCGTTACTGCGTATCTTATTGAAATGGAGTAATATTCTTCCCAGTCTATGTCCTTGGTTATTGCCGCAAGCAGGTCGTGGGGAAGTCCGTCGAATACTTTCCAGTAGCCGGTCGTGCCGGGGAATACGGCTTCGGGTACGGGAATTTCTTTCTGCGCTATCTGCCATTCGTACGATTTATCCACGTGCGACGGCCATTCGCCGAGGGTATAGTTGGAAGTTTCGGGCAAATCGCTGATGGTTGCCGTGGTAACGTATGTACCCGCGTCTGAAACCCTGTTGTTTACGCTTACCCCGTCCTTCGTGGTAGAATAGGAAATGAAGTCGAGAAGGTAAGGATGTAAATCGTTGAGAGTTACGGAATATTCAACCGCTTTGCCGCCGCTGAGCTTATAGACGAAGTCGCCCGTGTAGTTCCAGCTTATCGCCGCAAGGCTTATTTCCGCCTTTTCTATAACCCAATCCATCACGTTTGCGATTTCGGGCGCGTTCCACTTTGTGCCGTCGTAGCTGAACGTTGCCGTCGACGTATAACTGCCGGCGTTGATGTTTGCCTTGTTCTTTGTTCTTATGACAAGTCTGTCGTCTTCGCTTACAAGTTCTACCGTATGACCGAGTCCGTCGTATGTGAAAGTCACTTCCGAACCGTAATTGTCGGTAACTTCTTTCTGGTCGGCTTCGTTCCAATAATACGACTGTACCCATTTGCTGCTGTCGAAATCGTACTTGGCACGGGTGATATTGCCCTTATCGTCGGTATGGCTGTACTGCCAGTAAATCTTTTCGGAATCGAACGTACCCAATTCTATGGCAAAATAGAATTCTCGGTCGCTGAGCGCGTATTCTATGCCGTTTTCGGGTATGTTTATAAGCGTAAGCTTAACCTTGTATTTACCTGCGTTGACGGGCGCGCCCGCAAGAGGCTTGTTGTAGTTAACCGAAGAGTAATAAGTAAGAATTATATTGTCGAGAGTTATTTCACCGCTCGGTTCGCTGAAAATACTCATAACGGCTTCGAAAGGTTTGCCCGTATAGCCGAATTTATTGATTATATTTTCAGGGTCGTTGCCGGAGGCAAGTCTTCCGCCTTCATAGACGATATTGCCGTCCGCGTCGGTCGACTTTTCAGAATTTACGTCAACGTTGATTGCGATGTAATTAACGTCGCCGCCCAACGTGAATACCGTTTCCAAAAGGTCGGGGTCGTCTTCTTCGACAAATTTAAGCACGTAATTGTTTGCATAATCCGTCGCGGGGTTGACGGGGTTGGATTTAAGCTCTACCACAACTTTAAACTGCGTCTCTTCGTTGTGCGCGAAGTTGTCTGTTTCAACCCAGCCTTCTATTCCCGCCCAGCGGTAGAAAATATAATTTACCTTTTCGCCGTGTTCTGCAAGCATAGGCACGTACGCCAGCGAAGAACCGTCCGAAGACTGCGTCTTTCTCCACCTCACTTCAAGATCGGCTTTCTCGATATCCCATTCGATTTCCCAAGGGAAGCCGTCGGGGCAGATATAGGTAGTATCGTCGCCCATTACGGGAAGCTGGTAGTTTGCGTTGGACGTAGTGAACGTCAGCGCGGTTTTATAATGTCCCGCGTACGTCTGCGTGTTGAGGTCGTGATCCGTTACGAGATAAGTAGACACCGTAAGTCCCGACGGAAGCGAACCGATAAGTTTTACCGATTTAGCCGTATTGTCGAACGTAAACGGCGTTCCGCTGTAATCCCACGAAAGTCCCGAAAGGTCGTAAAGCACGGGTTTTATTTTAAACCACAGCGTATATGTTGTGTCGTCGAAGCTGTAATAGTCCGCGTCCTTGGCGGAAATTCTTATGCTTACCGAGTAGGTACCCGCGTACATTGCACTCTGTCTTCCGCCGTACACGCCGTCCCACTTGACTTCCCAGCTCAGAAGCGCCGCGTCGAACCTTTCGTATCCGGCTCCGTCGTGTCCTGCCATACCGTCGTCATTCATAAAGATATTGAATATATAAGCCCCGCCGTCGGTGAGATAATCCAATTCCAAGGGGTTATCCCTGTTGCTGTTCTGCTTCCAATCGGTCAGACCGAAATCGGCAAGGGTAAGAGTATTGACTTTACCGTCGGGGTCGTTGTCTATTCTGTACTGCCAGATAAGCGTAGATTCGTCGAAAGGCGCCCTGTCGGCGATAATGTTGAATTCGCTTCTCGCCTGTTTTATCGTATAGTTACCGCTGTCGCCGTTCTGGTCGATATTCATACTGAACGTACCCTTGGTTATGTTGTCCGTTCCGTAAAGAATAGAATAAGCGAATATAAGGCTGTAAGAACCGTCCGCATTTTTGACGAGCGACCATTTGGGGTTGACCGTCGACACAACGGGTACGCCCGCCGCCATATCTGCAGGGGGAACCGCAAGGTCGGAAGGAGGAGTTGCAACCGTGGGCGTGTACTTGATATCGGGAGCCGTTCTCTTAACGAAGTTGGCTTCCACTGCAAAACCTAAGTCAAGCCTGCCGTCTTCCCTTACGCAGACGTTATTGAACGCGATGTTGGCAATAACGGGGGTGCTTATCGTCCACCTGTTGGAACCCGCAACAAACGACGAATCAGCCGAAGTATAGGTAATTACGGGGGTAACGGCGCTCTTTTCTATCGTGAAAGTAAGCGTCCTTGTCGTCGCCGTGGTATTCGTCCACTCTGTTGTGTCCGTATCCCTTATGCGGATAGTAACCGAATAAGTACCCACTTCAAGCGCGCGCAAAACCATATTTCCGCCGAACCAGCTTACAAGTTCCATCTGCGCGCCCTGTACGGGAGATACCGCGGCGCCTATGGTGTGTATTTCATATTCGAAAGTCGAAATAATGTTGTTGTCGAAATCGTCCTGCGTTTCGCGTCCGTTAAACGCGTCTTTTACCTTAAACTCTATATATTTGCCGGTGTAATTCGCCGTATTGCTTCCGTCCACGGAAGGAGCGGCGCACTGCATCTTTCTGATATTGAGGGTAAGGGGCTTCTGCGTAACCGAACCGTCGTCCCACTGAACGTTTGCAGGGTCTGTAAGGTCGAAGTTAACCGTGTAAGCGCCCGTACGGGTGGCTTTCATAGTTATGAAGTTTTGTTTGTCGATTTCGTCCGCAAGCGTTATTGCCGAATTATCGAAGACGTGCTTGTCGGTATAACCGAGCAGCTCTTCCACGGTAGAGTTGCGTCCTTCCGCCGCATTGTACGAACTTGCAAGCGCAACGCTGTCGTATACGAACCTCGTTGTGCCGGAAGAGTTGTAGTTTTCGGCAGGCTCGAAAGTCATATAATCCACGCCGAGTACGTTATTTACTATTGCCGTACGGTTTCTCGAATCGTACGTAGCCGTAAACGCGTTCGCGGTAATGCTGTCCTGCGACAGATTGTAAGCGCTTTCGAATGAAGGCGTTGCTATGGAAAGCTTGTTTATTACGAAAGTAAACGTAATAGTCTCGTTGTCGGCATAATCCCAACGCTCGTTGGTGAAATCTTTAAGTCTGAACGTAACCGAATAGGTGCCCGCGTCGGTCGCGCCGAACACGTAGTAACCCGTCGTCTCGTCAATACCTTTGTTGACAAGTTCTTTACCCGTTACGGAAGAAGACGTTGCCCACAGCGACATTATATCTGCGTTGTAGTTGACTATTTCTATAACCTGTTCGGTTTTGAGAACGTATGTTATGGTCTTGCCGAACTGCGTTACGACTTCGTCCGCATTTCCGTTGTCGTAGATGACGGGCGTGTCGTACTTGACCTTTTCGATTCTCAGCGTAATGTTGACGGGAACGTTGCCCGTTCCGTCTTCCCATTCGGCATTCTGCGAAAGAGTAATCTGAACCGTATATTCGCCGACGTTTTTGGCACCGAAAATGAGAAGCGCCTTGTCTTCGTCGAAGTCTGAACTTGCAAACTTGCTTGAAGATATCGTAGTCGAACGCATAAGGTTGTTTACGTCGTGATAGAGATAATTTTCTATTGCGATATACTGGAAGTCGCCGTTATAGGTTACCACCATAGTGTAATCGTCGGGGAAAGGATCGTCTATGCCTTCGTAATTGCCCGTACAGTTGTCGGAATCGACCACCGGTTTAAATACGGGACTGGGTTTGACGATAAGGCTTAAATCGAGGTCGTCGGAATCGTCCTCGGTTCCCATCCACTTCATATTGGTCGGGTCGCGAAGACTTATAACTACCGAATATTTATCCGCCTGCGAATCCGTGCTTACAATAAGCGTGCTGTCGTTGTAAACGCTCTGCATAGTAAGCGAACTTGCAAGTTTGTATGTCATCCATTCGGATGTTAAGCCTTGAATTGTAAGTTCGTCTATGCGGTTGGAACCGTCGTAAAGCACGGTTTTCGAAACGTCGTCGTATTCGGCGTCGGGGTCGTCCTGCAAAATCACGGGCTTTTCAACCCCCGCCTTTTGCATTACGATATGATACTTCTTGGGCGAAGTGTTGTCGGCTTCGCCGTCTATATTCCAACGCTGGTTGGGTTCGTCAAGCAAAACAGTAAGAATATAATCTATTCCCACGTTTGCAACGCTGACCGTCCTGAACGCCGCAGAGCCAGAATCGGGAACATACTCCGCGTCGGTACGCGTTCTGTCCCAGTCGTACTGCATATATTCGCCCGAAAGACAGTTTAAAACGTTTATCGAATGGCTTGCATTGTCATAAGTGAAATAAGCGTAATGGCTGTCGTTTTCGAGTTCCTGATCTTCGTAACCCTCGATAACGGGCACGTCGACTACCATTTTGAGAATTTCGTATTTAAGTTCTCTTGCAGTGCTGAATCCCGTATCCGCCCAGGTACAGTTGGGCGTACCCGCGGGGTTTAAGTTGAATTTTATAGTTACGGCGTATGTGTTGGCGTTTATCGCCGATACCCACGCGCCCTGCCTCTGCGCCTGTATGGTTACGTCGCCCTTTTCGGTTATACCCGCGTTTGAAGCGTTTTGCGGGACTATGGATATATCCACGTCGGAATTTATAACCGCTTCACCGTACAGATATACCCTGTACGGGTTTTTGGTGTACATAGGCTGCGGCAAAGAATTTTCGGTAAGCAGAACCGCGCCGTCTGTCGTTTCGGCAATATCCTGCGTTATAGAATTTACCGTCTCGCCCCAATCCTTAACCGTTTGCGAATCGATGAGATATGCCAAAGGCAAATCTACAGCTCTCGGTTGAATATTCAGCGTGTATTCAACCGACACGCCGGGACCCATACTCCACTGATAGTTATTGTTGTTTGAAAGTGTGATGTACACTTTGTGTTCGCCCGCGTCGCGAGCCTGATAAATCATCAGGTGGGGATTATCGTTGTCGGGGTCGTGCTTTATCCACTCGCTTGTATTGGATACTTCAAACGCCTTGTAATCGTCGCCGAGGTCAAGCGCAAGTTTGCGTTGCGTTCTGTTGTAAGTGACGGTTTTCGTTCTCGAATGGCCGTTTATCAAATCGCCGTCTTCCTCTATCATATCGACTTCGGGCGAAATTTCGGGCAGCGCAAGTTGTTTCGGACGTATCTGGAACATACACCAATACGGCGCCGTCTGCGACATATTTTTAGCTTCCCAGCGGTAGTTCTTTGTAAGATAAACCTGCACGGTATATGTATCCGCGTGATAGAAGCCGAGACTGAGTTGCGACTTGCCGTAAACCGAATTGCCGTCCACGGGAACGATAAGTCCGTCCTTATCTTCGACATAACCGTTGGTCGCGGTAATTTTATAGGTAAACTGCGACTCGAACGGGGTATTTGTAAACGTGCTTTCGTCACTGCGCCTTACTATGATATTCTGGACGTCGTCGGTTATAAAGGTTGCGTCGGTGTACATAGAACCCGATTCGCCTATTTCCCTGATTTCGCCGTCGTTTTCATAATAAAAAGTAACGCCCGATACTATTGCAAAGTCTATTATTATCTTGAATTCGTAGAACGGCACGTCGTCCGCCCAACGGAAGTTGGGATTTTCGGGGTCTATCATAAGACGGCATAAGTGCGTGCCCTGGTTTAACGCCCTAAGCACAAGACGGTCGTAATCGCTGTTACTGTCGTCCTGCGAACGCGAATACTGCCAGATACCCTTGCCGCCGGGCATATCGGGGTCGTTGTCCTCGTTGTTGGGGTCAAGCACGACCATTATATAGTCGGCTGACTTGACGTTAATACCCAACGTAAAGAAGTTGCCGTCGTATATGCCGTAAATATAGTCGCGCTGGACGTTGAGTTCGTAACCACCGCACTCTTCGGGAAGAATTACGGGTGCGTCAACAGGTTTTGCGCGGATTGTGAACGTATAGTAAACGTTTACGCCGGAGCCGTCACGCCACGCGTAGTCGGTATCTCTCAACTGCACCATTACTATATATGTTCCGGCGTTGACAGCTTCGAATTCCAAAAGTCCCAGATAATTGGGGTCGCCGTTGGGACCGAGCGTACAGACAAGCTCGCTTGAAGTGACGATATTAAAGGACTGGTCTACTATAAAGTAGTTCATATCCTTATTACTGAACTTCTGCGTATCCCTGTCTTCCGCGCCTATCCTGAACTTTTTGGCATAACCGTCGTAGTCCGCAAAAGATTCCCTTGTGGGGGCGGGCACCCACGCCCCGTTGATGTTGGAGTACATAGGGACTATGTCTTTCTGTATGGCGTTTATGACGAATTTAAACGACACCATACGCGTCGCCTGCAATGAATCGGGGTCGCCGTCGTTCCAGCAATAGTTGCTTGTAGGGGTAATGTTAATTATATAGTTTGCCGCGTGTTCTCCGCGGAGGGTAAGCATAGGTTCGTCCGTTCCCCAGACTTCCGTAAGCGATCTGCCGTCTATATCGACAAGATAGTCTAAAAGTATCTGGTTGTTCCGCGTAAACCCTCCCGTATACAATTTGAAGAACTTATCCTCGGCAGGGTCGGAAAAATGCACCGTCTTGGTGTCGCCTTCTATCTTGTTTTCGTCGTTATCGTAGATAATGTGCGGTAATTGCAGTGCATACCTGTTTATCTGCAAATAGAAGGTAGGAACTACCGTCCCCGGCGCCCATTGGTAGTTTATGCTTGTAAGCGCAAACGTTACCTGATATACAAGCGCGTTGGAAGCCTTTAAAACAAGTTCGCCGTCTTCCCAGCTATCCGTCGTAAGGGCGGTTGTAATGGCTATTACTTCTTTAGGAATATTTATTATTTTAAGCGTTCCGTACCAGCCCGAAGCAGGGTTGAAAGTTATAGTCTTCCGGTTGCCCGATACCCCCTCTTCAAGCGCAAGCCTCGGCGCGGATACGGAGACGGCGTTTATGGTAAACGTAAACACTATCTGCGTCTTGGTTCCGTCACGCCAGACGTACCCTTTTTCGGGAGAAATTATTATGGTAACGGTTGCCGAATCGGTCATTGAAAATTCTACCGAATCGTTGACCCCGTCTCCGTCGGCGTCCGTCGCGTTGGTGGACACACCCGCCGTGACTATGACAAGCTGGTTCATAATAGCCGGTGAAACGGTCAGTGACTGCGCTTCACCGGTATAATCCACCGTCTTGGTGGTACTCCCCGGCGAATCCGCCATAACCGGTTTGTCTATGTACATTTCGGCTATTATAAACGAAAACTGCAATGTATCGGTTGAACCGCCCACCCAGCTACAACCCGCGGGGTTTGTCAAAAACAGGTTAATTGTATAAGTACCCTGTTCACGCTGTTTAAGTACGAGCGTTCCGTCGTCGCCCCAGGACTGCAATACAAGACCGTTTGACGTCCAGTTGACGAAGTTTTTATCCACGCCGAGGAAGGTTATCGTCTGATAATCGCCGTTGTCGTGTACGGTCTTGCTTTTGCCGTTTGTCGCAACGCCCGCCTCCCTCTGCAAAACGGGTTGCGAAGTAGTCCGCAATTGTACGTTAAGCACAAAATCTACGGGCGTGGAAGAACCGTCGCTCCATTTGTTTGTAGACTCGGGGGGGAGAAGGCGTATTCTGTGTTCGCCCGCCACTTTTGAACCGAACGTAATTGTTGCGCCGCCGGTCCCCTCGTTGCCGTGCTGAGATCTTGCCATAAGTTCCGTATCGTCGTCAAGCTCATATCTCATCAAGCTCGCTCCGAAGTCGGGACGCATACTGATTGTCGCCTGATTGCCGTCGAAAACAACGTCCTTTCTGTTACCGGTTACGCCGCTTTCGTTTACAATAGTAGGCTTAGGCGGATCGGAACGTTCTACGTCGAAATAAAGGCACCAATATTTACAGCTATTGTTTTGTCCGCCGTCAGGCGAATAAAACATATAATAACTCTCCGGCCAACTCGCATAGTTCGCAGTAAAATTTTTGCGTACCGCAAACCTTGTACCTGTAGGAGCATCGCCGTCTATTGTAAATATAGATTTTTTTCCACCGTTATCAATCGCGTCTTGATAACATAATGTTCTCGCCCAGTGCGAATTTGCAGTATAGGTTATATAAGCACGCGTCCAGTTTGTACCGTATGCAGAATTACCGACTAAAGTCGCAGTGAATTGTTCCCCCGGCGCAAGCTTAATAGTAAAACGAGTATAAGCTGCACCACTAACAAAAGACCTAACCGCCCCCGATCCATGAACTTCGGTTGCGCTTGCTGCTTTTGAAAGATAAACTCCTATATTTCTCGCATCGTTCCAGCGAAAATAAGTCCAACTGTAATAACTTGAAATTTCATCGGGCGCAACATACCAGTCTTCATCTTCGGCTTCTTCATCGAGAGAGATAGCACCCGCTTCGTATTCGTTTTTAAATTCGTCAATTTCTTCGAGAATAATATCCCCGTTTAAAGGTTCGTATTCGGGTTCTTCCGCCTCTTCTCCGGGGGCAACAACCTGTACTTCGTATTCGGGAGTGTTTTCAACCGTATCTTTATCTTCTTCAAGTTGAGCAAGAATATCGCGCGCGTCTATTTCTTTGGCGCGTAAATACATATTTATTAATTTAACGTCTACGTTTAACCTTTCCGCAATTTCGAGTATAACGCCTTCGTCATATCTTTCGTCGTATTCGCTTTCCGCGGTATCTTCCGTTTCGCGCTCGTCAGACTGCTGATTTTGCGTATCCGAAATTCCGTCGGCATTGCCGGCGTTTTCTATTTCCGCATAAAGCTTATCCGTTGCGCTGTACCCGTCAACCTTTTCGTCCGTAACGGAACTTACCGTTCCGCCGTCCGCGCTTAACGCTTCCGCCCCGACCCCGCCGCCGAACAGCACGCCGAGTCCTGCCGCAAACGCGCAGACCGTTGACAATAATATTATAATTAATTTTTTAGTACCCGTAATTTGCATACCGTACCTCGCTTTCGTTTTACGGTAAAAACTTCAAAGAGTGTGACACCCCAATATCCATTTTACCGTTATTTATTTTAGCATATGCCGACAATTATGTCAACAGTTAATTATATAATAATTAAACCGCACCTCTCCGTATACGCGGAAAAGTGCGGTTTTTTAGCGTTTTGTCGCCGTTTTGCCAATAAAACAGGTAAAAATTACCTTAAATTATTTATTGTTGTAATTGTCGTAAAACCCGTCTATATCGTAAAAATCGTTGTCGGTACGGCTTTCGTGACCCTTGGTCGTATCAACGCGGGTAGTCGTAGTCGTCGTACTCGTCGTCACGGAATCGGGCGGATACTGCCCCGTCTGACCGTTCTGCGCGGGAGCCTGCTGATAGTGGGGCGCGTCTGCGTCAATTACTTTTTTTGCTGGCTGTTCGGGCGCGGTGTGAATAATTATCGGCTGAACGGGAGGCAACTGCTGGGGTTGAACCTGCTGTACGGGTTGCTGGGGCTGAACCTGCTGTACGGGCTGTCCGTAAGGGGGCATTCCGTAGGGGTTGGGTGCGGGCTGGTAACCGTAAGGCTGTCCGTAAGGGTTCTGCTGTTGCTGTACGGGCTGTTGCTGTCCGTTTTCCGAACGCAGTCTCATAAATTCGTTAGCCATCTTCATTGTCGCCGCTTCCTGCGCCGCCTGCATCTTTACAGCCGCAATTTCCTGCTGGGCGCGCGTCGCTTCCTGTGCGGCGCGCTGGTTTGCCGCCGCTATCTCCTGCTGGGCACGGCTTGCTTCCTGCGCGGCGCGCTGGTCGGCACGCATTTTTTCAAGTTCTACCTCCATCTTCATCATAGCAATAGCGTTGCTGTCCTGCTGGGGTTGCTGTACGGGCTGTCCGTAAGGAGGCATACCGTAGGGGGACATTCCGTAGGGCATACCGTAAGGAGGCATTCCGTAAGGGGGCATTCCGTAGGGATTGGGTGCGGGCTGATGTGAAGCTATTTCGGCTTTCATACGCGCAATTTCGGCTTCGGCGCGCGCTTTATCAATCTCCTGTTGCGCCTGCATACGCATACGCTCGGCTTCAAGCTCTGCGCGTGCGCGGGCAAGTTCTATCTCTACTTTCGCCTTTATAAGGTCGTTGCTGTCGTTTGCGGGAACGTTTGCGGGGCGCGCGGCTATTTCGGCTTTAAGACGCTGTATTTCCGCGTCGGCTTTGGCGCGTTCTATTTCCACCTGCGCCTGTGCGCGGGCGCGTTCCGCGTCCATTTCGGCGCGTACCCTTGCAAGTTCTGCTTCGACCTGTTTTTTGATTATATCCGCATTATCGTTCTGCGACTGCGGCTGTTGCGATACGTATGCGTCCGCTCTCATTTTTGCTATCTCCGCTTCGGCTTTTACTTTCTCTATTTCGGATTGAACCTGGGCTTTAACGCGTTCTGCTTCAAGCTGAGCGCGCGCAGTGGCAAGCTCGGCTTCGACTTTGGCTTTTACAAGTTCCGCGCTGTCGCTCTTTTCCGCGGGCTTCGCCGCCATAGCTTCTGCTTTCAACCTCGTAATTTCCGCCTCCGCCTTTACGCGTTCTATTTCGGCCTGAGCCTGCGCTTTGGCGCGTTCCGTCTCCATTTCCGCCCTTGCACGCGCAAGCTCGGCTTCTACCTTCGCCCTGATAATTTCGTTGTTGTCGACCGCAGGCGCGGAAACGGGTGCGTCTGTCTGCTGTAACCTCTGCGCCTCTTCGGCTTTCTTCTTCGCGCGTTCTTCGGCTTTCTTTTCGGCTTCTTCAACCTGTGCTTTAAGCCTTGCTATTTCGGCTTCCGCCTTGGCGCGTTCTATGTCGTTCCTTGCCTGCGCTTTGGCTATTTCGGCTTCCATCTGTGCCTTTATAACCGCGCTGTTGTCGGCTTGGGGAGCCTGCTGTTGCTGCGCGGTGGCTATCTGCGCTTTAAGCTTTGCTATTTCGGCTTCCGCGGTAACTCTGTTAATCTCCGCCTGAGCCTGTACCCTGCTGCGCTCCGCGTCCATTTCGGCGCGCGCGCGGGCAAGTTCTGCTTCTACTTTGGCTTTTATAAGCTCCGCGCTGTCGTTGTTCTGCTGAACGGGGAAAGGATTTGTAGCAATCTGCGATTTAAGACGCTGTATCTCGGCTTCCGCCTGTGCTTTTTCAATCTGCGCCTGAGCCTGTTCCCTGTCGCGTTCCGCCTGCATTTCCGCTTTGGCGCGCGCAACTTCGGCGTTGATGCGGTCGCGCATTTCGTCGGACGGCTGTCCGCCGCCGGATACGGTCTGCACCGCCTGCGCTTTAAGCTTTGCTATTTCCGCCTCGTTCTTGACGCGGTCAATTTCCTGCTGTGCCTGCGCCCTGGCGCGTTCCGCTTCCATTTCGGCGCGCGCGCGGGCAAGTTCCGCTTCTACTTTGGCTTTAACGTAGTCTGCGCCGTCTGATACGTTGGAAGGATGCTGCGCAAGAGCCTGCGCCCTTAAACTTGCTATTTCCGCGTCCGCCTTGGCGCGTTCGACGTCGTGCTGTGCCTGCAATCTCATACGCTCGGCTTCCATTTCGGCTTTCACGCGTGCGATTTCGGCATTTATCTGCGCCTTTACAAAGTCGCCGTTATCATTATATTGCGCCGTACCGTTCTGCGGTGCATAGACCTGCTGCATACGGCGTTCCATTTCGTCTTTAAGGCGTTGAAGTTCTGCTTCCGCCTTGACGCGTTCGACCTCGTTTTTAGCCTGCGCTTTGGCAAGCTCGGCTTCCATCTGCGCCTTTACAAGCGCGCTGTTGTCGGTGTGCGCTACGGACGAATGCGCCGCGCGGGCTTCCAGTTCCGCTTTTATTCTTGCAAGCTCGGCGTCCGCCTTTGCGCGTTCCA
>CAJUNJ010000003.1:0-76737 GCA_910587825.1 uncultured Christensenellaceae bacterium | reverse complement strand
TCTCGTTTTGCGCCTGCATTTTCATACGCTCGGCTTCCATCTGGGCGCGCATAAGTTCCGCCTGCGCATTGGCGTTGCCCGACGGCGACTGCGCGGAACGGGCTTCCATCTCCGCCCTTATTCTTGCAAGCTCGGCGTCAGCCCTTGCGCGTTCCATCTCGTTTTGCGCCTGCATTTTCATACGCTCGGCTTCCATCTGGGCGCGCATAAGCTCCGCCTGCGCGTTCATAGCCGCGCCGTTATCGTGACGGACTTCTACGTGCTGTTGACGGCTCTGTTCAAGCATTGCGTTTCTTGCCGAAAGCTCTGCGTTGAGCCGTGCGATTTCGGCTTCGGCTTTCGCCCTCTGCTTATCGTTCTTTGCGTGTTCCGCCGCAATTTCCGCCCTGTGGCGCGCTTCGAGAATTTGCTGGCGTTCAGCTTCCGCCCTTCTGTTGCGCTGTGCTTCCCTGGGGTCTTCTTCGGTCTCGTTATCACGCTCGCGCGAGCGGGCGCGGTCGCGCTCTCTCGGGCGTTCTCTGTCACGGTCGTCCCTGTCGCGGTCGCGTCTGCGGTCTTCACGCGCTTCCTCGCGCATTTTCGCAAGTTCCGCTTTGGTATTTTCCGCCTGCTGTTTTGCAAACTCGGCTTCCATCTGCGCCTTTATAAGGGCGCTGTTGTCCGTAGGCTGCATATAGGGCATCTGATACATAGGCATAGGATTGGGTGAGTTTTCGGCGCGTGCGCGGGCAATTTCCGCCTCGGCGCGTGCGCGTTCGACTTCCGCACGGGAATGCGAACGGATACGCTCTGTTTCCGCCTGTGCTTCGGCGCGTGCGCGGGCCACGTCCGCGTCCGCTTTGGAACGGATAAGCTCGTCATTGCGGCCTGCGCCTTTCCTGCCCTTTTTACTTTTTTTGGCTTTGGGTCTGCGCGGTCCCTTTCTCTTTTTCTTCTTTTTTCCGCCCAGCGCAAGCAACAGTATAAGCCCTATAATAAGCACTGCCGCCGCGCCTATAATTACGAACGACCACGGGGTGTTGTTCATAATTAAATCTCTTATCGTGTCTAACATAATTCCGCTCCTTAATTAATAATCGTAATCGTCGTCGTAGTCGTCATCGTCGTCGTCATAATCGTCATATTCATCGTAATCGTCATAATCGTCGTAACCGTCGTCTGCGTTTCTGCGTTTTACGACTACTATTATTATGATAATAATTATTATAACCAATACAACTGCGGCAATTATAATTATTAACGTCCAATTTATGCCTCCGGGATTTTCACCGGATTTCGTATAAGTATATCTGTATCTCGTCTCCGAAAGCTTTTTGATTATTTCGTCCGCGTTCGCGAAGTTCTTTTTAAACTCTTCAAGCTTATCGTCCTTGATACCGTATTCGACGTCGTAATCCTTACCGTCGACAAGGTCTTTTACATCGACTTCTTCACCCGTGACGGGGTCGTAATAGTGCTTAATGTCAAGATACTCGTCTATGTCTACCTTATCGCCCGAAGAATTATTTACGTCCAATTTTCCGTCGCCGTCTCCGCCGACTCCGTCGCCCACAACAAGCGATGCCTGTTTTATAACGACTGTAAAGGTCACGTCCGCTATGGTGCCGTCTTTCCAGCAATTTGCGTTTTTGTCTTTAAGCGCAACCGTAACGGTGTATTCGCCTATGTCTTTTTGGGTAAGCCCCGTAACCGTCACGTACTCCGAAATGGCGTCTAAGTTGTCTATTACGAAAGTTATGTCCGCGCCGGTGTATTCCTTTTCAAGTACGGTCATAACGGGTTTGTCGACTTCCGTTCCGTCATCGGGTCCGGGAACATCTCCGCTTGTAACCGTAAATTTAATGGGAAACGGTTCTTTCTGCGTTCCGTCGTTCCATACCGCCTTGGCGTCTTCCTTAAAGCTTAATATTATCTCGTACTCGCCCGCTTCGGTAACGGTAACTGTTCCGTTGCCGTTTACGGTAACTTTTTCGTTATCGCAGGTAATCGTAAGATAATCGCTGTAAGTCGAAGCCCAGCCTTCGACCGAGAAGGTAATTTCTTCGCCCGTATACACGGCGGTCGTTTTGTCAAGCGAGGGCTTGGGAAGGGGATTGTCTACGTCGCCGCTTGTCGAAGGCGTTATTCTGAACGTCAGCGTCGCCGTCCTGGATTCGTCGGGGAAGGTCACGTTTAAATCGTCCTTGATAGTTACCGTTACTACGTAAAGCCCTATATCCGAAGCCCTGATAACGCCGTCTGCAAACACCGCGCCGCCCGATACCGTAATATCGACGTACTGGCTGTAATACGTCCAGTCGTTGACGGTAAACTCACGTGCCGTTCCGCCCGCGTATTCGGCAAATTCTTTGTCAAGCACGGGTTCGATAATCGTCGACACCTCTTCGTCGGGGTTGTGTATCCTGAAATTGATTACGTAATCGCGCTTTGGATTGTCGCGGTCGGCAACCCAGTAGCCTATCGAAGTTTCAGGAATGGAGAACACTACCCTGTAATTGCCCGCGTCGGTAAGCGTAAGGTCGGTGCCTAAGCTTACGTTGTTACGGAACACTTCGTAAACGACAAATCTTTGTAAAACTATCCAGCCGTTTATTTTAAACTCTATCGCATCTCCCGTCCAGGGAACGATAGAACCGACCCTGCTGCCGTCGGGAAGTTGAAGTTCGGGGAACTGCAACGCCCAGCTTGTGGGTTCCGTGATATTGAAATCGAGTATTATCGAATCACGGTAAGTCTCTTCGCTTTCGCCGTCCCAATACGCGTCTGCGTCGCCCTTGAAGCTGAGTTTTACGCGGTATGCGCCTATTTCCGTTTTGGTAAGTCCGCCGTCCGACACTTCAAGGAAGTTTTGGTAATAGCTCCAATTACTGATTTTAAATTCAATGGGTGCGCCGTTATATTCCACCGAAGAATTTTCAATGAATATCTTTGTCTTGTCAATCTTTATTGCGTTTGCCGTGGGTTTGTATACCTGATATTTAAACTGTACCCTGCGCTGATAAACGTTTCCGCTTTCATCGGTGCCCATCTGTATTTCAAGGTCGTTGATATACGCGTCGGTTACGTAAGGTTCCGCATAGAACGTGAGATCCTGCCCGTCGGTAGAACGTATGTATGCAAGCGTGACTACGCCGCCCTGAGCCGTCGTATACTTTGTGCCGAGCATATCGGACACGTAAACGCCGTCAACCCTTGCAACGGGGATATAATTTTCCTGGTACCATATGACGTCAAGCTTTTCCCTTGCTACCGTAAAGGTTTTATAGTCCCAGAAAATGCGCGTTTCATCGTCGCCGCTGAGCTGGAAAAGTCTTATTGTATACGTACCCGCGTGGTATGCCGTGTTGGCGACACCGTTGTAACCGGGATAGTTGGTTATAACGTTTACTCCGGGATTGGGGTCGTCGGGATTATCGGGGTCGGTTTCGGTATACATAAACACGATTTCGGTATCGAAATACACAAGCTCGTTTTGGGGTATACCGCAAAGTTCCATAAGATTATGAACTCTGTCGTCGAACTGTTTCCACGAATCGTCGAAATTAATTTTGGAAAGGTTGCGCGCCTGTATTCTCCAAGTCTGGCGCTGAGAAATGAACGCAGGCAAATCTTCCGCACGGAAAGTTTCGAAGTTGGCGTGTTCGAATACGCCAGTAAACACAACCCGCGTCTCATAGTCTCCGACCGAGGAGAACGAATTGCCCGCCTCTTCCACACTGCCTGTGCCGCCCGCCGAACCGTCGCCGACGATATTGTTGGTCTTGTTTGTGGTAAAGTAGCTTATCATACCGGATTCGACAAGCTCTTTGGGAAGCCCGATAAGACCTACCGTAAACTTTACTACGCCGTTTTCGTTACGGGTGAAAGTAAAGGGTTCGCCGTCGAAATCTCTGTCGTGTTCTTCGCCCAACGCGTCTACGTAACCCCATCTTACGTCTTCGAAATTTATTTTGGCTTTCGTAATCGTCCAATTTATAACTCTGGGGAAAGCCAGTAAGTCAGTAGGGGAATTGTAGTTTGCCGACGGCGTAAGCGTTACGACCGATTCGTAATCTCCCGCGTTTATCCCCCTGCCGTTGCGCAGGGTTGCCGTAAGCTTATCGCTTTCGTGCGGGACTTCTATGCTGTTGTTAAGGGTAATTTCGTGCTGGGTACCGTCGAATTCGAAGGAAAGAATTACTTCCCTGCCGATTGCGTCCACCCACTTTTTCTGTTCTGCGTCGTAGGTTACGTTTATAACCTTATCGCCGTGCGTGTACCAAAGCTGTAAACCCGACAAATCGTAGTCGGCTTTGGTTATTTCAAAAGCAACTTCGGTTGCGCTTTCGGGCGAAAGGTATGAATTGTTGCCGTATTTTGCGGTAACCGCCGCAATGTACTTACCTGCGTTGACGGGCGCGCCGTCGAGTTTGGTACCTTTTACGCCACCGTTGTCTTCATAGTATTCGACCCCGTATTCCTTTATTTCGAGATCGCCGGAGTCAACCACCGCCGTGACAGCCATTGCGCTGCCGTTATAGACGAACTTGGTTCCGTCGGTGCAGACTTCGCCGTTTATTTCGAAATGTATTGTAACGGGATACTTGCCCGACGCCACTTCGAATTCGCAAGGGGTGTTGCCGACAAGTTCGAAGTTGCCCGCAACGTCGGCTTTAAGCGTCGCAATAACGCGGAAAGTTTCGGACGCCCCCGCCGCGACAAGGCTGTCTGTTGCAACCCAGCTTCCGCCCACGTTGTGTTCGTAAGAATAAGTGACAAGCGAGTGCCCCGTTTTCAGGGTGGGAACGAACAATGCGTCCGAAGACGACGGCGTAGTCACCCATTCTACGGTTATCTGCGCCTTGGCTATCGTCCAGTCCTTGGTAAATTCAAACGTTCCTCTGTAAGTAGACGGGTCGTCCGCCACGGGAACGAAGTAATTGTCCGCATAATCTTCGGCAAGTATGAAGCTTACCGTACTCGTATACTCGCCGGCGTCCGTCGCATTGCCCGTTGCGGTGTAAGTTGCCGTAAAGCCCGCGGGCAGTGTGTCGGGGTCAAGCATAATTTTCTGCGCCGAACCCGTGTATGTCAGCGGAGTACCGTCGTACGCCCACTTAACGCCCGACAGGTCGACCGCCGATTTGTTTATTTTAAAGTAAATATCAAATTCGGACTGTTCTTCGAGATTGGGCAAATCCACGTTGTTGTAATAAGCCGAAATTTTTACTGTAACTTTATACACCCCTGCCGTTCTTACGCGGGTGTCACCCGAATAAGTCGCCTTAACGTAATAGGGCGCGCCGCGGAGTTCATCCTCGTTGCGGGTAAGCGAAAATTCGTAAAAGTCGTCTACAAAGTCAAGTTCGAGAGCGGTTGCTTCCGAATCGTGCAGATAATAATTGCCTGCGTCGGTATATTGACCGTTTAATTTATACCGCCAGAACACGTCGCCCGGGGTAAACGAAGACACGGTCTGCACGACTGTAAATTCCTGCGACGTCCACCGTCCGTCGTCGCTCATCATATAGTTTGTATCGTACGCGCCGTCGTCCGCGATAGCCGCGTGCATAGTGTATCTTCCCGCCGCGGGTAGACGGTTGGGATTGCCCTGCGGATATCTGTCGTCCCAGACGGTGTAAACGCCGTTTGCGTCGGGAGTAAGGTCTACGGAGTTACCGTAGAAATCTTCATACCATATTCTGAACTTAATTCGCTCTGCGGAAGGGTCGCCGTTGACAAGTCCGCGGACGTTTAAAGTAAAGTTTTCTTCGTTAACGGTACCCCACTCCGTGTCAAGCCCGACGAAGTCTATCTCTATCTGCGCACGCCCGACTTTTAGCAAAAGCCCCTTTTGTTCGACGTCGAAATTGGTTTCGTAATCTTCCTTTGTCTGGCCGTCAATCACCCAGGAGAAGTAATAATCGTTGGGGTCGTTGAAAGTTATCGTGAAATAATAATCTTCGACCATACTTAAACTGCAAGTCCAGATATTGTCGTTGGATACGCCCTCTACCCTGAAATGCTCGCTGTCGACGGCGGTTTCGTCTGCGCCCGCCCTTACGTCGACTTTCATATATCTCGGGTCGAAGTTTGCAATCTGGATATACTGCGTGCCTTTGAATGCCGAATTCATTTCGGTCGTACCCGTATGCACGAAGTACGGCAAAGGCAGTACCTTACGCCCTACCGAGAAAATATTGGAAGTAAGCGGATCGGAAATATCCGCCGAAAGTTCGTAGTTGTAGTTGTTTACGTCTTCATTGAGAATAAACGCCGTGGCGCGGTACTCTCCGCGCATAAGGTCGTCGAAGTCGTAGTAAGTATTGCCCGAACCGCTTCGGCTGACGTAACGTATGCCCAGCGTCGGGACGTAACCCGCAAGCAAGTCGCGGTTGTAGACCTGACCGACGAATTCCGCTTTTACCGGCACATTGTCCTCGTAAGTCCATTTGACGCCCAATTTGGCTTTTTCGACCACGAACTTGGCAGATTTCGACCTTGTGGCGGACGGTTCGCCTTTAAAGTAAAGACTTCGGTTGTCAAGGTAGACCCTGAGGTAATAAGTGCCGACGTTTACGGGAGCCGCGGGAACCGTGCAGTCTTTGTCCGAATAGAACGTAACCGTCATTTCACCGCTCTTGAACCAGGTAACCTGATCTTCGGGAACGGTAACTCTTTTATGCGTTATGGACTGAGCTTCGCCGATATAGGTAGAAGTTACCGTATCGGGAAGATTTACGGGGGGCGAAAACTTTGTTATCGCCTTATTTAAATTCAGGTGGATAGCGGGACGGATTGCGTGCGATTCGCTGACCGCGACAGACGTAATGCTTCCGTCCGCCGCCGTTGCGAACATATGGTAACAATCTTCCGACGTATCGGCGGTACGCAGCCAGGAATTGCGCGCGTTCGCCCTCTGGCTTGCCGTAAGCTGCCATACGCCGTTAAGATTCATTTCGTCGCCCGTTATGTCGCCCGTGCCGACCTCGGTAAGGCTGGGAAGCCAGACTTTGTCGTTTTTCCAGTCGGCATAACCTTCTTTGTCCTTGTATTCGTAATAGTTGGGAGATTTATAGGAACCTTTGGACGGAGCGTCGTACGCGTCGTTGGGCCAGCAGTAGTCCGCCCAGTCGGCGTGTTCGGTATAATCTCCGCCTATGTACTGCGCATAGCTTTCGTTAGCCTGCCAGGGAATTTCGGAAGGGGTGGCTATATCGTCGTAGAGATCGCCGGTATAATCGCTGCCCGCAATAAAGTTCATAAACTTGTTGTTGTCCGCGTCCTTTGTAACTACGGGTCCGTAGGTCTGGAACGAACTGCTGTGGTTTGCGCCGTTGTAGTATGCGTAAAACGCCGTGGGACCGCTGTTGCCCATCGTGAAGGAACGCATTGCGCTTCTGCCGTACATATTGCTCGGCATAGAACAGGTCGGGTCGGTCGTATACGTGCCCCCGCGCGTAAAGGAATCCGATTCCGTCTGCGAAGTCGTTCCGCCCGTAGAGGCAAGGTACAGCGTTAAAATAGCGTCGCCGCCGGTGGAACGCGAAAGGTACACGGGAAGCCAGACAAGATCGTCGTAACGGTCGTGCCTGTTTGTGTAACGGAATCTGCCGTATTTAAGGGTAATTAAACTCGTCTTATCGTTTATGGGTTCGCCCGTTCCCCTTGCGGTGTTTTGGGCATAGGAAATAAGGTCGTTTATAGTCTTTCTGTTGTCGCCGAGAATTCTTCTGGCAAGCTCGTTCAAAGCACTTTCGTTGTAGTTGTAAGTTTCGAAATTGTACAACGGGTCGATTATTTCGGTTCTGTCGGGAACCGATTCCAATGCCTTTGCGGATACGCCGCTTACCAGACTATAACCCAAAAATACGCAACAAAGGAACAGCGTACAAAGTGCGCCGAAAAATAATTTCCTGATTGTCGTGTGTTTTTTAATGTTCATTTGTAACCTCACAGAAGGCATAATTACATAATATGCCTATTCTGGCTTTACTATTATAACAAAACATAAACGCATTTTCAAGCCTTTTTAATAAAAAAAATAAATTAGTGCAGTTTAGGGCAGTTTACCACTATATATTGTGTTTTTGACGGTTTACACGCGTTTTTACCCGTCTTTCGGCACAGTAAACGCAAGCCCGAAAGCCAATATTTGTAAACAGACCAATAATTGGATAACGCCTTTTATACTATATATTTTAATATGCGGCAATATGCAAAAGCCGTGCGCAGAAGCTTGCGCACGGCTTTTATGTCAATTTTTACCGTTATCGGCGGAAGTTTTGTTATCACCTTCCGCGGGCGCGTCTGCGGCTTTTACCGCGGGCTGCGCCGCCTGACGGGTCTTACTCTCCGCAGGAGCCGCGGGCTTTTTCTCCGCGCCCTGCGCGGGATTTGCGGGGGCGGGGCGTTTTGCGCCCTGCACGGGCGGACGCTTTGCCGCGGGTTTTGTGCCCGAAGGCTTTGCCTTACGCGCCTGCGCCCTGCGCGCGTCTGCCGCCGCATCTGCGTCTTCGGCGGCAAGCTCTTCGTTTACGAGGCTGTCTATAACTTCCTTTGCAGACCTGACCTGACGGAGCTTTTCCAGCAGTTCTTCGGTCTTTGCGCCGTCGGTATTCTTATCCATAAGCGCTATGGTAAGTTCTGTCTCGCGCTGTTCCAAAAGCTTTCTCGGCTCGATAACAGGTCCGCCCGCAATTCTGTCAGTCTTTACGGGTTTCAACGCTATTACGAGAATAAACCCGAACAGCACGGTCACGAAAATCATTATCACAAGCAGTCCGGCAAACCAGCCGGTAGCCGACAGTAAATTAGCTGCGTTCATAATTACTTCCTCCTCCTGAGTTCAGCCCTTACCGCTCTGCGGAATTCGGCTTCTATTTTCTTGTTTCTGAGTACGAGAAGTATTATCGCCGCCGCCGCAAGTCCCGTAGCTATTACCGCAAACACAACCGTTGCCGCGATAAGCCCCGTCATTCCGACCGAGTCCTCTACTACGTTGAACTGGACGGAGTTTGTAAGCTCTTCATAGCTCTCCGTTCCCGCAACGTGCGCCGTAAGGTAGTACGAACCGACTTTAAGCGAATTGAGCTTATCAAGCCCGTATGTGTTGCCCTTTTCGTCGGTGACCGTAAATTCGACCGTACCGAAGCGGGCTTGCCCCATAAACGCGTTGTCCGTTTTGTTGTAATGTCCCTCACGCCAGCTTATTACGCCGGGGAGATTGTCTTCCTTCCAGCCGTTCTGCGTTTTGAGAACGTTGAAGTACATTGAAAATCTTAACGTGTCGTAATTGTCGTTACCGCTGAGCGTTGCCCTGAATTCGTATGCGCCCGCCGGAAGCTCTCCTTCCGCGTCGAGTCCGAGCGCGACAACCGAAGTCTGCCAGGCGTTAACTGGCACGTGCGTTTCGGGGTCTACTTTGCGGTATTCGAGCACGACGTTGTCGTTATTGCCGAAATGCGCGCTGTATGCCGACACGGGGTTGCGGTTTCCGTTACCGTAATCGCCGTATACCCAGTCGTGCACGGTAGGCGTGGAATCCCAGAAGTTGAATGCCTTTATTACGGAGAACGCAATGGGTTCAGACCACTCTTCGTAGTTTGCGCTTTCGGAAAGTTCGAATACAAGCATATAGTTGCCTGCGGGAACCTGCCCGCCGTTGCGCCTTGCAAACTCTTCCAATGTAAACTTGTTGATATTTTCTTTACCGTAATCGGAAGCGTAGCAGTAATACGACTGTATATCGAGCGCGGCAAACGCTTCGGGGAGATAGTCGCCCGCAACGGGAGCTTCAAACTCGTCTTCGTCGAAATCGCCGTACTTCCAGCCCGCTATGTAAGGGGTTGTTTCCCAGTTTATTCTTGCTTTAAGAATATTGAAAGGTATACTCTCACTGAACTGTTCCCAGCTTGTGCCTATGGGAGCGTATGCGGAAAGAATGTAATCGCCCGCGTCCGCCGCACCGAAGCCCTGCTGTCCTTCGGGAAGTTCGCCGTTGCCGTAGTAGTAATATACTCTTGTGTCACTTAAATCCGCGGGACGGAGTTCGAAGCGGAAAGAAGAATAATCGTTGCCGTAACGCGTCGACCATTCGGGTCTTATGTCCGAAATATCGTCGCCCCAGCGCCAGTTTTTCATATAAAGTCCGATGTTACCCGTCTCGTTTAAAGCCCTTGACACGGTAAACTCTATTGCCGCGTATTTGCCCCTGTTGGTCACCGTTCTTACGTTAATTCCGTTACCCCATACGATGTAACCGGAATACGTGCTGTTTATTTGCAGGAAGACGTAATGCTTGCCCGCGGCGATATAATCGTCGTACTGTCCCTGATTGAACTGGCGGAGATCCGCAGGAGTGTTGGGGCTGTTTCTGTCAATGAAGTTAATCGAATAGTAATCGCTTGCAAGAAGATTGCGCACGACGTCCATTCTGCTTGCGCCGTTATAGACGACCGAACCCGAAGTAATAGCCACGTCGGAAGAATTTAAAGTAATCTGGACGGCAAGCTCGTAATAAGGTCTGTTTTCCGCGGAAGTCGTTTCAAAGTCAACAAGCGGGTCGTAACTCGGCGCGGAAATCTGATAGTAAATTCTGTACACGCCGGGCTCGGAAGTCTTTACGGGCGAAGTGTTGTCCGTAGCGGTGTAATAACTTTTGAGATGGTATTCGGTTCCGTTGCCGTCGTTATACACGGGCGCGGTTGCCACTATGCGGTAAGTAATTTCGAAATTCTTATAATAATTTGCGTAATCGTCTCCCGCCCACAGTCCGCGCGCCTCGGGATGAACTTTAAGATTTACGTTGAATATATCCATAACGGACTCGTCGGCAAAATGAATTTCACCGTTGGAAAGCGCGGTAAACGCGCCGTTAACGCCGCCCGTTTTATGGCTTGAAAGATAGGAGTCGTAATTTCCGCCCAGCGTTCCGTTGCCGAGTTTAAGGTCGGCGGGTTTGCCTCTGCTTACGGTAAAGTCGTATCTAAGCCCCGCATCATCCGTTCCGGCATAAAGCAATGTTGTTCCGTCGGTATCATAGATATGAGCTATATAGAATATAACCGTATAATCGTCTGCGGGCATAGAGCTGTTGATATAATAATTGAAATTGTCGGCGGCGGGGTCAGTTACAGTGCCTATAAGGTTGACGGCGTTTGCGCCCGTTATAGCCACTGCGTTTTCGTCAGACATTTCGACCGTACGCCACAGCTTGAAAGTTACAAGTTCAGACGCTTCGCCGTGCGCAAGCCTGGGAGTCGCTATATCGTTAGCCGCCGTTGCCGATGCACTGTATTCCCAACCGCTTATACCGAACCTTGCCCCGTCTTCATTCTGCAACTCGTTGGCGTTGGAAATTACGATATACCAGGTCTTGGTTATAAGCACGGTTTCAAGGTCGATTCTACGGAAAGTTATGCCGTACAAATTGCTTCCGCTAAGTCCTATGTCATAGTTACTGCTTAATTTAACCTGAACGCTTGCGCTGTATTCGCCTGCGTCGGTCTGTGTTTGTCCCGTGTAAGAACCCGCGACTATATTGCCGTAATTCCAATCATTTAAATTCATAACAACGGTAATCGGTCTGCCCGTAAAAGTAACGTAAGACTGCGATACCGATTTGGGGGAATTTTCGTCCTGCGCAAAATTTTCCTGCTCCTGATCGTAAGGTATACCTTTGTAGAAGTATAACGGAGTATTTTCTCCCTTTAATGGACTAAAAGTGCCTGATGCGGAATCTCCCGTCCCCCACGCTACGACAGAAAGAATATCGACTGTTTCCGGATCTATTCTGAACGTAAGCGTTATGTTTTCCGCCCACTCGCCGTAACCTTCTTTAAGTCCGAGTTCAAGCGTGTAAGTACCCGCATCGCTTATTTTAATATCGCCCATAACACTTCCGGTCGCGTTTGAATAGCGCACGGCTTTTACGTTAAAGTATCTATTATAATCAGCTACCGTAAACGAAAGGTCAAACAAAGCCTTTTTGATATTATCGTGAGTTCCTAATAAAACCTCGGAAGCCGAATATTCTGTTACGTTATCAGCATAAGTAAGAACAGCGCCCGTTTCTCCCGCTGTCGGCTTCGGTACTTCTATTGCGTAAAGAGTTATAACCGTATTAGTGCCGTTGGACAGCATTTCGTTTAAACCATCTGCTGTAACAGCCAAATCGGCATTAGGAGTTGTAGCCCGCGTCGTATACCATACGGAGGTTTTATAACCGGCCTGTACGGGCCAGCCGTTTTCCGCTTCCGCCCAGACTCCGTCCTTATCCGCAACATAATTATAGGAACGGCCGAAAAGTCTGTATTCGGTATGGGAAGCCCTGCCGTAATTTAAATTAAGCTCTATTCTGTAAGTAAGCCTGTCAACATACGCGCTTAACTTTCCCGCGTCAAGTTCATAATCTGCGGAAGTAGCCGAGATAAGCAAAGCGTCCGTTCCCGCGAAGACCGATGCGCCGTAGGAAGCGTCCGAGGGGAGATAGATGGTTTTAAGCGCGGTACAGCCCTCGAAGGCGTTTGCGCCTATATTCTTTATGTAATCGGGAATATCCATTACAGTCAAAGATGTACAGCCCTTGAAAGCGCTGCCTTCTATCTTGTAACTGCTCGACACCGGATTTTTTGAAAATGCGACTTTTGTAAGCGAGATACAGCCGTTGAACGCTTCGAAGCCGATAGAACAAGTACGAGTAGCTGAAAGGTCAACTTCTTCAAGCGAAGTACAGCCCGAGAAAATTCTTTGGCTTAACAACGTGACAGAGAAGCCCTGCGCAAACTTTGCGTCTTTAAGCGAAGTACAGCCAGAAAACGCGCCTTCACCAATGGTATCAACGCTTGCGGGTACGTTTAATGAAGTAAGTCCCGTACCTGCAAAAGCCGAAGCCCCTATCACCTTTACGCCTTCAAGTTTTACGCCCTTGATACTTTCGTTTCCGTAAAAAGCCCTGTCGAACACTTCAACCGTGTTTGTAGATTTTACGTATTCGGTTAAATCTAAAACTCCGTCCGTAAGTCCGCTTCCGTCGCCCCTGTAACTTACAATATATACGTATGTATCATCGTCGTAGTAAACTAAACCTTCATCGTTTTTAAAGTAAGTATCCGTGTTTGAAAGAGAATAAACGTGTTTTGCGTTGCTTGCAAGCCCGCCGTAAGACGGGCTACCCGCGTTTACGGCAAGATTTGTCTGGACTTCTATAAGTTTGGTACAGCCTTTGAATGCTTCTTCACCTATTGCCGTAACGCTTGCAGGTACGGTAAGACGGTACAATGAAGAGCAGTTATTAAACGCCCCTACACCGATGGTCTGCAACGCCGTCGGCAAGGTAAGACTGTACAGCGAAGTACAGCCCGAGAAAACGTTTTCACCTATTACTGATACTTGCTGATTATTAAAGTTTACCGTAGTAAGTTTTGCACAGCTTGAAAATACGCTGTTATTGAAATTGGTTACACTTCCGATTTCCGCATTGACGAACTCTACTTCCGAAATATTTGTATTATTGAACAGATAAGCGGGCAACATAGTAACCTTGCTTGCCGCACTGCCTATATGTACTTTAGCCGCGCCGCCGTTCTGGAAGGGCGAGCTGGCGGAAGTCGTTGCCGCCGCCGCGAGATAATAAATGTCAGTCACAGCAGTACAACCGCCGAATGCGCTTCCGCCTATCCAAGTTACGCTTGCGGGAACGGTAATTGTTTTAAGCGAAGAACAGCCGTTAAACGCACGTTGTCCTATCGTCTTGACACCTTCGGGAAGCGCTGCCGTTTCAAGGGCGGTACAGCCTTCGAAAGTACTGCCGCTTATGGTCTTTATCGAATTACCGCCGAAAGTAACGCGTGTAAGAGCCGCACAGTTCATGAACGCGTTAGCGCCTATCGAAGTTACGCTTGCGGGAATGCCGACAACGCCTACCCTGCTTGAAGTAAACGCGTTTTCTTCGATAATTGCAAGCGCGCTGTTATTTGTAAATTGCAGGTTTGAAAGCGAAGAATTTGCAAACGCATTGTTTTTGATAGTCTTTACTTCGTCGGGAATTGCAATTTCACCGATAGCCGTATAGGCAAACGCGTACGAACCTATTTCTTCGATACTCGTATTGCTGAAATTAACAGTTTTTAAATTTCTGTTATAAGCAAAAGCGTATGCGCCGAAATTCTCCGCCGCAATAGACGCGCCGTTGAAATTGACCGCGCCGACGTTCACGGTATTGCCTGTTGTGCTTCCGCCGTTGAACATATTTGCGGGCAGTTTGTTTACCGCGCCGATGTTTACGGTGATACCGCCGTCCACGCTTAAACCCGCGTTATAGAACGGGTTGGTGTTGCCCGCCGCAAAATCATTGCAAGCCGTAGCGTTGAAGTTAATCACCAGCAGACCGCGCTGACCTGCAAACGCACGTTCGCCTATCGAAGTTACGCCTGCGGGAACGGTGACCGATTCAAGCGCGGTTGCGTTTGAAGTGCTTGCCGCAAACGCGTTAGCCGAAATTGCGGTGACGCTTTCGGGAATTACGACTTCATACGGTTTACCGCCGATTTTTCCCGCACCCGTAGACGAAAGCCCGTTAAGCACGGTACCTTCGATATCGAAATCGCCGATATCATTAAGCGTGACGATATCCGCCGACAATGCCGAAGACTTTTGCACGGGAAGCGCAAAAATCCCGACCGCAAGGCAAACCGCCGCGGCTACGGAAAATAGCGATAAAAATAATTTTTTAGTCAAACTTGTCATAAAAGTCTCCTTACGGATTTTCTTACGTTTGGAAAACGCCTGAAAAAGACACTTTCCCAAATTAAATTTTTATTACTCATTTTCGATTATACATTATATTGATTAATAAAGCAAGATATATTTCGGAATAATTTTTGTAATTTTCTGTTAAAATGCTAAATTTTTTGAATTATCGCGGGTTATTGAAGATTAATATTGACAACTCGACCCGCCCGTGTTATGATTTATGTGCTTTAACGGCAACAAAATTCAAACGAACGGTCAAGAGAGTGAATATGGCTAAAAGAAAAAAAGACGATACCGAAATTACGCAGGCTTCCGAGGACAAAGCGCAAAAGCTTGCGGTAAGCCCTGCGGAGGGAAAAACCGAAGAAATTACCGAAGCCTTTGCGGAAGAAATTGTTGAAGAGGCTGCGGCGGCGGATACCGCCGCCGCGGAAATGCCCGCACATCTTCCGCCCGAAATTCAAAACGATATAAATACGGAAGAAACAGTCGCCGTAAAACCGCGGGGCGATAAAGTTCTTACCAAAAAACAAAAGCGCGTGCGCACGGCTATAAGCTGGGGACTTATTACCGCAGGCGTAATTTTAATGTCGTTCAGCGTATACTTTTTCCAGATACCCAACAACTTTACGTTGGGCGGCGTTGCCGGTATTTCCATAATGCTTTCAAGCGTAGTTCCGCTGTCGCAGTCGGTAATAATGGCAATTATAAACGTCTTCCTGCTGATTGTTGGACTTATCATACTCGGCAAACAGTGTACAATAAAAACCATATACTGCTCGCTGTTATATACGGGCATTATATGGCTGTTTGAATTCACCGACGTTTTGGGACACATCACGGGCATACCGTCCAACGGCGCAACGCCCGTTCCCCTGACCGACCAGCCTTTCCTTGAAATGGCTTACTCTATTTTACTGTTCGGCGCGGGCGGGGCGTTGGTATTCAACTGCGGCGCAACTTCGGGCGGAACGGATATAATTGCGCTTATATTGAAAAAATATACAAGAATAAACGTCGGAATGGCGCTTACCATAATCGACCTTATCGTCGTCTGCATCTCTATTGTAACGATAAAGTCGACCACTATTGCGCTGTACTCGTTTATGGGGCTTTTCGCAAGGTCGTTCCTGTTGGACGGAATTATAGAAAGCATAGGCAAGACAAAGTACATAACTATTATTACCACCAATCCCGACCCGATAGGAGACTATATTTTAAACGTGATAAACCACGGTTACACAAAATACAATGCGCAGGGCGGATATACGGGTGAAGCCAAAACCGTACTTGTCTCCGTGTGCAAACGCGGCGAAGCGTTGAAGCTTAAAACAAAGGTAAAAGAATTCGACAACGAAGCTTTCGTAATAATTACCGACGCAAACGAAATTTTGGGGAAAGGTTTCGGCGGAACGCTTTAAAAGGACTTATATTATGTCAGAAAAGAAAAAGCGGTTTACAAGAAAGAACGTGCTGTACTGGGTGGTACTGAATATAGGCACGCTTCTGCTTGCCGCGGGCGTATATTTTTTCAAAGCGCCCAACAACTTTGCAACGGGCGGCGTAAGCGGTATTTCGATAATACTGTGCAAGTTTATAACCCCGCACGTAAGCTGGCTGGGGCAGACCGAGATTATGACGGCGATAAACATTCTGCTGCTTATAATCGGGTTTATCTTCCTCGGCAAGGGCTGTACTTTCAAAACGGCGTATTGCAGTCTTGTCTACTCCGCCGAAATGCAGCTTATGAAGCTTATTCCCGTTAATCCGCCCGTGACAGACCAGATATTCCTCGAATTCGTTTACGCAATGCTGCTTACCGCGGCGGGAAGCGCCATTATTTTCAACTGCAAAGCCTCTTCGGGCGGAACGGACATTATCGCGCTTATCATAAAAAAATACACAAAACTTAACGTCGGCAAAGCGTTGCTTGCAACCGACTTCGTAATAGCCGCCTCCACCTTTTTTATCTTCGGGGCGCAGACGGGACTTTATTCTATGCTGGGTCTGTTCGCCAAAGCGTTTATAGTTGACGGAGTTATAGAAAATATAGGCAAAAGCAAATACGTGCAGATTATAACGGCAAAGCCCGAACTTATAACCCCGTTCATACTTGAAGATATACACCGCGGATACACGTCCGTAAAGGCGCAGGGCGGTTACAGCGGAGAAGAAAAGACAATTATTCTTACCGTCTGCAAACGCCCGGAAGCAATTAAGCTTAAAGCGCGCATACATTCCGTAGATTCCGAAGCGTTTGTTATTTTGACCGACACAAACGAAATAGTCGGCAAAGGTTTCAGAGATACGCTGTAAAAGACAAAACCGAAAAGAGCGTTCACGTTAAACTGCGTGAACGCTCTTTTTATGCAAAGTCTTCTCTATTCTATCGGGTGAAGATTTTTCAGCGAAAGGTCGAGTATCGGCGCGGAGTGCGTCAACGCCCCGCTCGACACAAAGTCGACGCCAATGTCGGCAATACTGCGGATATTTTCCTTTGTTATGTTACCGCTGCACTCGGTAAGCGCCCTTCCGCCTATCATTACGACGGCTTTTTTCATATCTTCGGGCGACATATTGTCAAGCATAATTATATCCGCTCCCGCTTCTAACGCCTGCCTGCACATTTCAAGATTTTCCACTTCAATCTCTATTTTGCGCACAAAGGGCGAATATTCTTTTGCCAGCTCAACCGCCCTTTTTACCGAACCCGCCGCGCCTATATGGTTGTCTTTTAGCAGTATTCCGTCCGAAAGATTGTAGCGGTGGTTTACTCCCCCGCCCACTCTTACGGAATACTTTTCGAAAATGCGCATATTCGGCGTGGTCTTACGCGTGTCCAAAAGCTTTGTTTTACTGCCTTCAAGCAGTTTTACCAATTCGGCGGTATAGGTTGCGATACCGCTCATACGCTGTAAAAAATTCAACGCCGTGCGTTCACCCGAAAGCAAAACGCGTATATCGCCCTCGACTTCGGCAATAAGCTGTCCCTTTTCCACCCTGTCGCCGTCTTCGGCGAAAAGGTCAATCTTCACGGAACCGTCCAAAAGTTCGAAAGTACGTTTAAAAACGGAAAGTCCGCAGATTACGCCGTTCTGCTTGCAGATAAGCTGTACCCTGCCCAACGTCTTTTTGCGTATAACCGCGTTTGTCGAAGCGTCTTCGCTTGTAATATCTTCTTTAAGCGCAAGTTTAATAAGTTCGTCCGCATTAACCGCGAACGTTACGGGGTCTGACATTCTCCTCCTCCCTTATAGCGTTCAATAACAGTGTTTTATAACTTTCAAGCAGTTTGCCCGCGTCGGCGTATTCATCGTCGTCAAGCAGGCTTTCCGCATAAGAAATATCTCTTTCATCCGCCGTCGCGTAATTTTCCGCTATATCCTTTGCGGCGCGTTCGGCAAACAGCAAACTTTCAAGCAATGAATTGGAAGCAAGTCTGTTTGCGCCGTGCACGCCGTTACAGCAGGTTTCCCCGACGGCGTAAAGTCTGTTTTTAGTCGTGCGTCCGTCAAGTCCGCTTCTCACCCCGCCCATAAAATAGTGCTGTGCGGGAACTACGGGAACGGGTTGCGTAAATACGTCTATCCCCTCTTCGGCACATTTTTTTACAATGGTGGGGAAATGTCTTTCAATCTCTTCGGGCGGTATCGGGCGCATATCAAGCCAAACGAAAGGCGTCTCATCCTTTTGCATCTGTCTGTAAATTTCTTTTGTCACCACGTCGCGGGGTTGAAGTTCGTCGGTGAAGCGTTTGAAATTTTTATCAAGCAGCACCGCACCCTCTCCGCGAACCGATTCCGAAATGAGAAAGCACCTGCCCGATTTTTCGGAATACAGCGTCGTGGGATGAATTTGTATATAGTTTACGTTGTCCACCGCTATTCCGCGTTTAAGGCAGATTGCCACGCCGTCGCCCGTGAGAATACGGAAGTTTGTAGACTTGCGGAATATTCCGCCTATTCCTCCGCACGCAAGCACGGTGTAATCGGAAAAAATTTTAAACGCCGCCCCGTCCTTTTTACATGCGACAATGCCGAAGCAGCCCTTATCCGAAGTAATGACGTCAAGCATAGTCACTTCCGGAACTATTTCAACGTTTTTAAGCAAACTTACTTTTTCCATTAGACGTGTGGTTATTTCCATACCCGTGCAGTCTTCGTGAAAACAAATTCTGTTTGCCGAATGCCCGCCTTCGCGCGTGGCGGCAAGCGAGCCGTCCGCATTGCGTGCAAAGTCTACGCCGAGCGATATAAGTCTGTCCGTCACGGCTACGGAACCGCGAATCATACACTCTACCGCCTTACGGTTGTTTTCGCCGTGTCCCGCGCGCATCGTGTCGTCGAAATAACTTTGGTAATCTTCCTCGCCGCGCAGACGGCAGATACCGCCCTGGGCAAGATAGCTGTCGCTTTTATCGGGCGTTCCCTTGCAGATTACAAGCACGCTTTTATTTTCGGGCAGGTTTAGCGCACAGTAAAGTCCCGCAACGCCTGCACCGACGATTATTACGTCGTATCGTCTTTTCATAAATCAATTTAAGTGTACACTAATTTTTTTCAACTGTCAAAGAATTTAAAGGTTTTAAATAATTAGACGCAGATTGTGAAGTAATATAAAAAATCGACAAAATGATTTAATTTACGGCGTGATTTAAAGTCCGCCTGCGAAATAATATAAAACGTGAGGTGATTTTTATGAAAATTTCGGAATTATTCGGAAAAAAAGTAAACGGCACGGCGGGTAAAAGCGGATACGTATTGTCCGTATTTGCAAACGGCAACAAGCTTGAATATCTCGTATGCGCCGACGAAAACGAAAGAGAATTTACAATAGATTTCAAAAATATAAAAAGCGTGCGCGAAAGCGTGACCTTCGAAGAAGCAGAAAGTCAATACGCCGCAGCGCGTCCGTTAAGGCTGGGAAGACCGGTTTTCGACTGCGAAGGGCTGTATCTCGGCAAACTTACCGAAATTACATGCGATAAGAACGCCGTCACGTCTGCGCACGTAGGAAATAAAAAATTCTCCGCGGAAGACGTTGTCTGCGGAGATGCGGTTATTGTAAAGAACAGCGCGCGCATAATAAAAAGCGACGTCAAAAAGAACGGAAAAATACTTTTCAGGCGCGGAACCCCGCTGACGGGCGAAGTTCTTAAAAAAGCGCAAAAGCAGGGCGAATACGTTCAGACTAATCTGAAAACGATCTAATTTATTCACAAAAATTTGCCGTTATCGTAAATCGGCTTAACGGTCGAACTTCACCCTTGCCGATTTTCGGCATTATTTGTGTTGCCGACAAATAAAAGTTTGTGAACCGTTTATATATTGTATTTTGCCATAAGTTTCAAAAGGGCGTTAAAATTGTCGTTTAAAATGTCGGACTCCGCAGGCGTAAGCGTACCCTTCATCTGCAACACGACAAGTGTGTTTTTAAGTTTTTCAAGTTCCTGACGGTCGCCCTTGCCCAAATTTTTTCTTAAAAGGTTATCGGTGACGGTGACGGCGTGGTCAAGCCTTACCGTGCTTTTTGCGGCGGGCACGTCCACCCTTGCCTTTCTTGCCTGAACAGAAGCGGGCAACGCGGCGGGCAAAGCCGAAATTGCAATTTGTTTTTCAACCGGCGGTTGAGGTTTGGTAAATGCGCACAGCACGCCGTACGCAATATATGCGACGCACCAGAACGCCGCCGCCGCAAGCACGGACTGCGGAAAGCCGTTTACCGTAGAAACCGCGGCAAGAGTTACCGCCGTATATGCGTTGACAAGGCATAGAAAGGGTCTCTTGTTTGCCATGCCGATTTTCCGCGTGAACACCGTTGCGATAAGCGTGACGAAAAATATGCCCGCGAATGTACCGCATATTATCCACATAAGAGTGTCAAACTTTACCGATGAAATTGCGCTGTATGCGCCGTTGATTAACTTCGTAAACATATATAAGATTATATCCGCCCTTCGGTTGCGAAAGGACGGATATTTTGACTTTTTATAAGTTTATCTGGCGCTTTGCATAGATATTGACTATCGACGCCGAAATTTTGCTTTCGTCGGTTTGGGTTATAAGCGCGACCGCCTTTTTGTACAGCGCAAGCTGCGGAGCATACTTTTTTATAAGTTGGCCGTCGCTCTTGGACGAATATTTATAGTCTATGATTTTATAGCCCGAGCGCGTCTGCGCAAGCATATCTATCGCGCCCTGTACAAGCACGCCGTCCTCGGCTTCCGTCGGCAGCACGGCGTTTGCAGGCATTCTGCATAAAAATTCCCGTTCGCGGTAAATTTCCGCCCCGCCGAGTTCTGAGAATACAGGCATTTTAAGAATTTCGGCAAGCTCTTCCGCATCCAGCGCAGAACGCTGTCTGTCGGTTAATTTTCCCTGCGCAAGAAATTTTTCGAGTTCGTCTGTGATACCCGCAACGTCCTTTACGGAAAAATCGCACAGTTCGAGAAATCTGTGGTACGCCGTTCCCTTGTCAGAGTCGGTCTCTCCCTCGCCCGAAAACAACGCGTGCACCGCATAGCCGCCGTCATCGTTAAGTTTCAATATTGCCGAAGCCGAACTTTTGACGGGAAGGTTTACGCTTTGCGAATAGTCGTATCCGCGCATAAACAGACTGCTTATGCGTCCGCTATCTCCGTCGGGTTTGGAGATAAGCTTAACGCTTTCCCGCTTTTCGGGAGCGGCAGGCTTTTCCATTATTTCGGGCGAGTACAGCGATATATCGAACAGTTTGGAATAACATCCCGCATCCGTTGCGCCGAGCGGAGTAAACGGCATTATTTCCCGCGCCATAACGTGCAGGTTGCACATCGCGCGCGTACACGCCACGTAGAATAAATTCAATTCGTTTTTAAGTTCTTCCGCACTCTCCTTAACCGAAGCAAGCCGTCTTAACACCGTGTTGCCCGTAAGCTTATTTTCATAGTCGAAATATTTGGGTGCAAAACCGTATTCTTCGTCAAACAGCATTTCGGACTGTTCCCTGCCCTTGAACCCCGCGCAGACGTCGGCAATTATTACAACGGGAAATTCCAACCCCTTGCTTGCGTGCATAGTAAGAATTTTTATACTGTCCGACGATGCCGAAGCGGGTGCGGAAATTTCGTATCCGTCTTTAAGCTTGGCAAGAAGCGCGGACGTGCCCAACGTCCCCCCTTCCGCACAGAGCCGACGGATATTTTTAAGTTTTTCCCCGCCCCCTGCCGAATACGCGGCTTCAAGCCCCGTAGTCTGTAAAATTTCGTCTATTATTTCTGAGGCGGAAAATACCCCCGCAAGTCCGCGCAGACGTTCGGCACGGGCGTAAAATGCGTTAAGCTTTTGCGATATTTCATCGTTGAAGCGCGAAGCGTACTTTTTACAGCATTCCCTGAACGGTGTTCTGCCCGACCCCTTTGCGGCAATTCTTATCGAAGCAAGCTCGTCGCAGTCCAGCCCGCCGAGCGGCGAAAGCAAAGCGGTTGTAAGCGGAATGTCCTGTTCCGCATTGTCTATGTATGAAAGTATGTCAAGTATTCTTTTTACTTCGGGACGGTTTAAAATATTTGCTTCCTGCGCGCCCGCAACGGGGTAGCCCGCGTCCGTAAGCGCACGCACTATTTCGGACGCGTTCCTGTTGCGCTTGCGCGTCAGTATGCAGATATCTCCGGCCTGCGTGTCAACCATTTCACCCGACTGCAAATCGTAATGTTTGGACTTTAATTCCCTTTCGACTATTTCGAGAACGGCAAGCCCTTCGCGGGTATATTCCGCGCCGCGCCCGCTCTCCTTGACCGAATACACCTGCGGCGCAACCCGTTCTTCTTCGTCACTGCCGAAGATATGTATCTGCGCCGAACCGTATCCTTCGGGATAACGTCCGCCACGCTTCATTGCGCTTCCGCGAGAATAGTCGAACCCACAGCTTCTCTCTGTCATAATTCCCGAAAACAGCGAATTGACGAAATTTATTACGCCGTCCGACGAACGGAAGTTGCTTGACAGCCTTAACGCGTTGCCGTCACCGCCGTGGAAGCGGTCGTACTTTTCTGCAAAGAACAGCGACTTGCTTCCGCGGAAGCCGTATATTGCCTGCTTAACGTCGCCGACGAGAAATGTATCTTCACCGCCGATAAGCGATATAATGCGCTCCTGCACGGGATTGACGTCCTGATATTCGTCTACGAACACGCAGATATATCTGCCGTTTATTTCGGCGCGCACGCTTTCGTCGGCAAGAAGTTTTAAGGTCAGATGCTCCAAATCGTTATAGTCAAGCTTGTTTTCTTCGCGTTTGACCGCGGTATATTCCCTGTCGAAATCTTTAAGTATACCGGCAAACGCGACAGCAATCATTCCGCTTTCATTAAATTTCAACCTCTCGGTATCCCTGTCGCCCATGTCCCCGCGCACAGACTTGTACTTTGCGGTTATCTCATCCTTAAACGCCTTAAACTTTTCGCCCGCAAGCTTTTGTTCTTCGGTTTTATCGACGGGTTTGCGTGTCACGGCAAGGGGAGGCGCGGGGTCGAAAATGCCCGTTTGCCCCGCCATATCCAGCGCCGAAAGCATTTCGCCGAGAATTTTGGCGTATTCGGGTCGGGGGGCTTTGAAGCCGGAAGCAAACCTTTCGACTTCGCCTTTCAACAGCTTGTACTGGGCGTTGCGGTATTCTTTAAGTTGAGTGCAAATTTCTTCGAACCCGCCCTGCGCGTATACACCAGCCGCTCCGTCGAGTATGTCGGCGTAATCTGCGTTGATACGCAGTTTTTCGTACGACGACACTATAAGATTTTTAAGATATGCGTCGCCACGCTTTTTCCTGTAACACTTCAAAAGCGTCTTAAAATAGGCGTTATCCTCGTTATAGTACCGCTCGAACATATTTTCGAGGGTACGGTTTTTAAAATCCTTCGCAGAAGCATCGTCGGAAGAAATTATGTCAAACCCGCCGTCTATGCCGACCGCGTAAAAGTACGTGCGCAAAAGTTTAGCGCAGAACGCGTGTATCGTCGAAATGCTTGCCGACGAAATTTTCGAAAGCTGTACTTTAAGGCGGGTTCTTATTTCCGCGGGCGCGCCGTCCATACCCGCAATAAGCGCAGAACGAAGTTTTTCTTTCATCTGCGCAGCCGCCTTTTTGGTAAACGTTACGGCAAGCACGTTGTCAAGGTCGACCCCGCCGCGTATCGCCGCGACGAGCTTTTGTATCATAACGAAGGTTTTGCCGCTTCCCGCGGAGGCCGACACAATAGTCCTGCCGGCGCTGTCTATCGCCGCACGCTGTTCTTCCGTAATTTTCATTGCCCGCTCCTCTGTCTTTTTACTATTTCGGCAATCTCGGAACATCTGACGGTACGGCAATCCCTCTCCTGCCCGTCAACGCCCTCTTCGAAGCCGCAGCTTCCGCCCGCCTTACAGTACTTACAAGCGTCGGCGGCAGGCGACGGCGTAATATTGCCGTCAAGCATCTCCTTTGCGCCCTTACGCGCGACAAGGGAAGAATAGGCGATAAAGTCGCCGAAATCTTCGGTAGACATTGCGCTGTCTATCTTTTTGCCAGAAAGGTACGCGTCGAAAAATTGACTCTTTTCCTTTGGTTTAACAGTCGTGTCGGAAGCCGACACGGCCTCATCCCCGCCGTCCATAAAGCCTTGCAGTCTGAACACGCCGTCAGCCTTGCTCTTATATTCGGTAGAAGCGGGAAAATAATATGCGCCCACGGCACGCCTGCCCGAAGAAGCCGAAAGCAGATACAGCGGAAGCTGTAACTTCAAGCCCATATAATATTTTGTAGGCGAACCGTCCACCGTACCCGTCTTGTAGTCTATAACCCTGACCATATCGCCGAAGGAGTCCACCCTGTCTATCCGCCCGTTTATCTTAATTCCGCCGTCAAGCGCAACCGAACACTTTGTTTCCGTCGCCTCTACTTTAAACAGCGACGCCGCAATCTGGGCGTACGCACCCGCCGACACTTCACCCGCTTCTTCTTTAAGCCGTTCGGCGGTGTACCGTCCGCTTTCGGAATCTTGAAGCGAAGAATAGACCGGCGACGCAAGCAGTTCGTCCGCAAGCGCGTACACGCGTGCCCGTACCTCTTCCGCAGAATTTAACGTGTTCAGTTCGGGGGCGATATTCTGTAAAACAGTATGTATAAAGTTGCCCGTGTCGACGGGACGGAGTTGCCCCTCCTCCCTCTCCTGCAACCTGAGCCCCTGCTGTATGAAGTTGCGGTAAGGGCAGGTAAAATAAGTTTCAAGCGCTGTTGGCGAAATGCTGTCGTAAGCGACGAACAGCCCGCGTCCGTTGTTTATGCTGCCGACAGACTTCTCGCCGAGAATTTCCCGCGCCTCGCTCTTATAACCGTTTTCTTCGAGAACGCTTAAAACTTCGCCCGCCGAACGCGAAAACAGCATCTTCATAGCAGGCAGTTTTTCGGTGCAGTAATAGACCGAAGTTTTTTCCGAATTTTTAAACCGCCTGACTTCGGCGGGCATTAACGCCCAGCCCTGCGCCGTCGCAAATACGGCTTGCGCATACGAGATAATTTCGCTTGAAGAACACTCTTCCCCGCCCGAACGCACGGGATAAGTCAGGTACAGATATTTTCTGAAAGCGCAGATATTCAAAGCCGTAGTTTCCCGTCTGCGCATATTTACCTGCCTTATCTTCGGGGATATGCCAAGGTCTGCGTTTTCAAGGGCGGAAATTTCTCTGTCGGTAAGAAGGGCGGTGTCCGCGCTTGAAGCAGGTACGTCGCCCGTTAGCCGCACGGCGAAAACGACGTTACTGCCCGTGTTTGCGGTCGACGCCAAATCACCGACGAACACTGCGTCCGCCTTGGGCGGTATAAGCGAAATTTCGGTTGCGTCAAATCCGCTTTTAAGCACCTTTATAAACTCTTTCAACGGCATATATCCCGCGTCGGATATATCTTCGGCTTCACTTAAAACCGATAAAACGGCTTCGTATACCCTTTTACTGAACTCCGCCTCCGCAGGATATTCGTCCCTGTACGTTTCGGCAAGACTTTCAAGCTTTTCCTTTACGCAAAAATCTTCCATTAAACGCCGTACACCCACGCATATGTCGGAGATACCGCCCTTTGCGGGGATAAATTCCAGCCCGCGCAAAAATTTGTCCCTTACGCAGGTTATCGTATCTGTATTAAAGCCGAACGAGTCTGTTATTTCCTTTTTGGGCTGTCTTTTGATACCGCCGCGGAAATTGGCAAGCCTTAGCAAATAGTTGCGGAATATGTCCTTGTCAACGCCGTCCGCAGGGAAAAATACAGAAGAAATTATTCCGTCCGTTTCCCTGAACGGACAGCCCGAAGAGGCGCATATTAAATAGTTAACGATAAACGCGCACACGGGGTGATCCGACAGTTTGTGTCTTATGTCGGCATAGTAAGGTATGCGGTACTGAGAAAACACCCGCTTTACGTCACGCTCCGCCGAAGCCGCGTCGGGAAGCATAACCGAAATTTTGGCGTATCTTTCTCCGCCGTCTATGACGTGTTTTTTTATATTGGCGGCGATAAATTCCAGCTCTTCGTCTTCGTCGGCGGCCTCGTAAATATGCACGTTTCCGCAGTTCATCTTGTTGCCGGAATAAAAGCTTTCGGGGTCGAACAGACTTTTTCTCAACAGCTCTGCCTGCGGTATAAGCCCGCTTGCAACCCTTTCGCACACCGCTCCGCCGAACTCTTCCGCCGCTGCTATAAACGCCGAAGAACTTTCGTTGACATACAGCTCTTCCTTACCGCCGATAAAAAGTCCGTACACGCTTTGCGCCCTGCCGAACGCCGCGCGCACGCATTCGAGCGACGAGCGCGTGAACGACTGGAAGCCTAAAAATATGACTTGGCTTCCCGCAATGCGCGCGCTTTTTTCAATAACTTCCGGCAGTTCGCCGAGATATGCGTTTCTGTCCGTCCTGCCGTTTTCTTTCAGATATCTGACGTATTCAGAATAGATTACGCCTATGTCGTGCAGTTTGCTTTCAAGCAGACCGCTCGCGCTTGCGCGCATAACATCTTCGGGCGAAATTTTAGAAGCGTACAACAGCGCTATAGTGTCGTATACCGCGCCCGCAGACGAAGCGGCGGCAAACCTGCCGAAAAGTTTAAGCCTGTCCCTGTTCTTTTCTATAATGGCACGTATGACCATTGCCGACCCTTGACTTGACAACACGCCTTCACGCTTGCCGCGCTCAGAAGAAAGAAAGCGGGCAAAGGTATACACGCCCACGGAAAAGCTTCCGCCGACGGCGTTGCATACGGTGCGCTCGGCGGCAAGCGTAAGCCTGTCCTCGCAAAATATTACGGTGCTTTTGCCGTTAAGTTCGTTGTCGGATATTATTTCTTTAAGTTTGTCCAGCGCCGCGCTGAGCGCAGGACATATAACTGCTTTAATCATAGCTACATTATATCACGCACGACGGAATTTTTAAAGAATTTAGGGCATAAAACTTTTTACAATTAAAAAATAATGTGTTATAATAAGCCCATATGAAAGCATTATTCAAGATAGGCGCGCTCGTCACGGCAGGCGTTGCCCTGTCCGCAGGTCTTGCGGGTTGCGGCTGCGGAGGCTGTAACGGTTGCGGAGGCAACAGCGTAAGCAACAGATCGGTAACAAACTCCAACTGGTTCACGGGGACAAGCTATGCGGGTATACAGACTTCGTTTATCCCCGTCGCAGATCACCCCGAATACACCAAAGAGGAAATAGTTTACGAAGTGTCATTCGACGGTTCTTCGGCAAGCAACTCTTCCTATTCCGTCGAATATAAGGACGGAACTTTTACGACGGAATTTTACGCCCAGGCCTACGATTGGAGTGCGAAGAACATTCCCGAAAAATACAGAAGAGATGAAAGCGAAATAGTTTACCGCTATACCACGACGCTGAACGTCAAAGTGCGTTATACCCTTAAAAAGGACGGAAGCGCAAGCGAATGGATGGACGACGTTGTGGTAAACGACAGCTATTTCCGCGCCGCGGGCAAGCGTTTACAGCCCGTTTACAGCAGGCAGGAATCGCAGTCTTCCTCACCCGCAAGACGTTCTGCCGATACGCTTGAAAAGACGTACAACCGCGTTAACGCCGTATACGAAAATTTTTACGCATATGACTGCGGTGAAGTTACCGCATATTCTACCGTAAACGGCAAAAGTGCGGAAAAAGTCCACGGTAAATTAAATAAAATAAGTTACAGCTTTTTCGACAACGCATATCTGTACACAGCCGTGAGAAGTATGACGCTTTCCGAAACACTTACACAGACGGTAACGATGTTTTCGGGCGCGAATATGGGTACGGAAAATTACAGTGTAAGAGGCGGACGCGCGGATATACCCGCGGAAGAACTTAAAGCAATTTCCGCAGAGCTTAACAGAGTCGGCTTATACCACCCCGTCACCAAGGATGCCGAAGGCAACGACGTTGAGGACAAGGGCGTACCTGCAACGGCGGTGGCGGTAAACAACGTCGGAAGCAAGCTTGTAGGAGCACAGCAGATAATCTGGTACGCTTCCGTAACCGACCCCGATATGAACACGGCGCGCGCGACAATGCTTAAAATAGCCGCTCCCCTGCCCTACAATTTGGGAATACTTAATTACAAACTTAAAGAAATAAAGTCCACGCTGTGGAACGAATGACGAATAATTTTATGCGCCGTGCGGCAATCTCCGCACGGCGCATATTTTTTTAGGTAAGATTTTTGATTTGCAGTCTTAAAAGAGAGTTCTCGTCCGAAAGTTTTTTAATTACCGCGGTAAGCCTTTTGTTCTCTTCTTTAAGCCCCGTGGCAAGTCTGTCGTAAAGCCCGTTTATTTCGTCTTCGAGCCTGCTTCTCATCTCGTCCGTTCCGCCTACCGTAAGGCCGCATTCGCGCATTAATCTTTCAATGCGTTCGGGCTGTTTTGCAAGAACGTTGCGGTACTTGTTCTGATAGCGCAACATAAGTTTGTCGTCGCCGTCGGCAAGGTTTAAAACGGCTTTGCGTACGGACACGCCCTTGCTTTTCTGCGTAAGTATGGCTTTAAGCATTTCATCCGTTTCCTTTTCCGAAAACTGCAAAATCTTTTCGGCTTTAAGCCCCGTGCCGTTAAGCAGTTTTCTCACCCTTTCGTCGCCGTTGGAACGCAGAAGGGCATAATAATAATTCCTTACGCTCCCCTTTGCCCTGCCCGTCTTGCGCGCGTAGTTTTCGAATATGAGCGACAGCGTCTTGCCCGCACCTCTTTCTTCGCGGACGAACTGTACAAGACTTTTCGCCTCGTCTTCCGTATAGCCGTTAATTTTATTCATAATTAACCCTCCGTAACATTTAATCACGCAATTTATATTGACATAATTTTTACGGTTTATACATTAAATAATATAAAACGATAAATCAGCAAGGCGATTTAATGAGAGTATATTTTTTATCCTGCGCGCCCGCCGTACTTAAATTGAACGGCTTATACGCAGGTTCGGTAGACGGCTTCGAAAGGCACGTAGAACTTGACCCCGCCGACAGAATTTTTGCCGAAATAGTTCCCGGCGACAATATGCAGGCGGTTAATTTTTTTCTCGACGAAAAATTTTTTTCCAGTCCCCCGCCATTCGTAGATTTATACCTGGCCGACGGCGACGCTTTTGTGTATGTAAGGGAATACTCCGCAAAGGACGTGAAGATTGAAGTTGTTTTCCAGACGAGGTTCAACGGAAATCTTATAACCGTATTTTCGCAGGGCGGAATATATCTGTCCGCGGAGGGCGCCGAATATTCGCTTACTCCGCTTCCGCAGGCGTTTAAGCAATTACGCGCAGAAAAGCGCACGCTGTGCGGGCGCGACGTACTTGTACTGTACGGCGGAAATATGCTTGCCGTAATTTCAGACCTTGGAAAGATTATATTTTTAAACGCCGTAGAAAGCGCGGAATTCGGCGACGAACTTAAAACGGTTACGCCGTTCGAGACCTGCACCGCCGCGAAGGCGCAATGCACGTATTCGTACGACGGGGAAGAACTGACGCTTATTGAAAGCGTTACCGCAGAAAGCCGCCCGCCAGAAGCAGATATACTGCACTTCGCTTTTTTCGAAAGCATTTTGACCTGCGGAAATTACGCCGATTATCTTGACGCTTCGTTGAAAGCAAAGGCGGGGCAGCTGAAAAGCTATCTCGGCAAGTTTGTAAGCGTAACCGTTCCGCCCGAAAAGTTTTACGCCCTGCACGGCGAAATAGCCGCCGCGGGGTTGGTCTATCCCAAATCGCGCAACCTTTACGAAATAAAGTATTACGCCGTGGACGTTGAAAACGCAAAGATAACCAACGTCTATCCCGTAGAATAATTTTAAAGCGGGTTCTTTATGAACCCGCTTGTATTTATTCTGTTGCAGTAACTTCTTCCGCCCTGTCTCCGCCGTCCGCATAATCGGAATTTTCGCCGGAATTATCTTCCTGCGGGACTTCGCGCAGTTTGGGGATAAGCGCGTTATATATCCATTTTTTGCCGAAGCACCAATCAAGGGCTATAACTACGCTTGTCGAAACGCTGGACACCGTACACCATATCATATCCCACATAGTATCCTTAAGCCCGACGTCGAGATATCCGCCCTCTATCCTGTAAATTTCGTTGCCCATAGCGTCGTACAGAATTGTATAGGCTATGCCGTCTATTTTAACGGTGTTGAGATGGTCGCACGGGTCGTGAAGCATAAACGAATTAAAACCCGTAATTATACAGTCTTCCTGCAAGTCTACGGTAGGGCTGACTTCGTCCCAGGTAAACTCGTAAATTTCCCATATGACGGCGGTAAGCGCACAGAACGCAACGCTGAACAGGACGTAAACGACAAGCTGTTTTCTGTTTTTCGGCTCACCCAAAAGAACTTTCATTACCGCAAAACCGAAAACCATAAACACAAAGCCCCACATCGCGTGAAGACAATCGTCAAGCGGAGGAAAAATGAAATAGAGATTGTACCCCGCGCCTATTAAATTCAAAGTCATAAACGCCATTAAAAATAACGCATACGGCATAGGTACTTTTATGCGCATATATCTTTCTATTACATAGAAAAGGGGAACAATAAGAAAATAAACAAAGCAGGACAGTATGTCGCGCACGTTGCCCTGCGTCATAAAATATATTGACGAACCTAAACTAAGCACAGAATAAGCCGCCATTAACACAAATAACGCGATGTTTGATTTGGTGCGTTCAACGAAGTACGCCCACAGCGTTTGCGTTGGATTTCGCTTTTGCTTTTTTGTTTTCATAACCTTTCTCTTTTAAAAAAGCTTCCTTTAAAGGAAGCTTTTTTAAGCCGTAAAAATTAATATTTGGTAATCTTAACCGATTTTATTATTATAGGCATAGAAGTTGCGGTAAAGCTTGTCTCTATTTCGCGCCCGCCGTCGGTGGCGAATGTATCCTCGTTTTCGACTTTTGTAGTAACCGACGAAGAGAACTTGCTGTTGGAACCGCCCAATTCGTCTTCGATATAATCTGAAATTGCTTCGGTCAGATCTTCAAGCCTGTTTCTCGCGTCGTTGCTACTCAATTTGGCAAACACGCAGTAGTTGGAAGCGTTGTAAGCCGAAGTATTGCCGACCTGCATAGTGAACAGACTTGTCGCGCAGTTGTACTGATAGTCGTGTTCCATAATCTCGCCGAAGCAGTTTTGTATGGCGACCTTTTTCTTTGCCGCACTCTTGTCGAAGTAGAACATTTTCAAACTGCCGTAAGACGCCGTAAGCGCGCCGCTTTCGATAGTATGCTGATTCTGTGAAAATTCGCCTATAAGCGTGGGAAGCGCGTTTTCGCGTTCAACCTTTTCATTGCCCTTTTCGTCGTAACTTATCTTGGTATAGACAGTGGGCGTAAGCTTGTCCTGTCTGAAAAGAGAATAATATTCCTTTTCCTTGGAATTTTCTTCGAGATATTCGCCCATCGAATTGTTGGAATAGGACGAAGAATAATCAAGCTCCGCGCCGTTGTACGAATATGCGCCCGCGCCCCAGTCGTTAGACCTGTAATCGTGTATTACGGTATTGTCGTAAAAACCCGCGTCGGCAAGTTCGATAAAGTGACGAACGGTCTGCGGATACATATTTCTGTAAAGAGTGTACTCTATATCGTAAGTAACTTCGTTAAAGCTTATGGAAATTTTTGCGCGGGGATGACTTGTTTTAACCGCACACGCCGATAATGACGCCGAAACCGCTATTGCGCCGGCAAGCGCAAACGTAACCGCGGCAAATCTTAATTTTTTTGACATCGTGTATACCTGCCGAATAAAAAATTATATAGTATAGTAACCGATAATGGGTTACTATATTATTTTACTTTTAATTTAACGGTATGTCAAGCAGTTTAAGGTCGTTTGCACACGAATATTGAACAACCTTTCCCTGTTTACCACAGCTTGACAGACCAGTACATAGGCGGCGCGTTGAACAGCACGTTATGCAGACACATATAAGCCGTGTCAAGCACAATCGCCACGCCTAATGTACAGCATATTATTTTCGCCGCGGAAAATTTTAATTTTCTAAGCGCTTTAAGCAAGGGCTTATATACGAAACGGAAAATTAAATATGCCCCTCCGCCGTAACCGACAGTAGGTATAAGACCGGCGTATTGCGTTACTTGCAACGGAAGATTGGAATAATTCCAAAGCTTGACGCCGCAAACCGCCTCCCACATATTTCCGATTGCAAGCTCGCCCAGAAAGACGAATGCCATTATAAGCCCCAGACAGATTAAGTTGGAAAGTATTTTGCGTTGCTTTTTAAAAATCTTTTTGCCGAAAAAGGCAAGGTCGTCGGGGTCGCCCAAAGCTATATGTAACGCAAACGGAACAAGCGCGTAAGGCGATATGAACGGCAAAAGATGAAAACGGCAGTCGAAAGTTCCCGTTGTGGCTATCTTTGCCGCATTTTCGGCTATCCAGCCCAACGCGGCAAATATTATGCCGAACAGATACAGATATACGAATTCGACGCCAAGCACTGTAAGGCGTTTGCGCGGTTTAACTTCGGCTTCCCGCGGAGCGGCGATAATATCTCCCTCTTCTTCAATAATCGCGTCTTTCATTTTCTCTCTCCCCGACGGCGCTCTCCGCCGCCCTTACGTGTTTGACTATCGCCGTACCCGAAATAACCGCACAGCCCAAAGCTACGGCGTACAGCCCCGTTACGTTAAAAAATGTTACCGACAGCGCAAGGAAAAGCGAATAAACTATTATACTGCACTTTTTGTTGGGCTTTATCCTGACTATTCCCGAAAAGAAAATATACAGTACGGCAAGAAAGATTATACCGAACACGGTAACGGGAATTATGCCGAACATTACGCCGAACGACGTAGAGATACATTTACCTCCCCTGAATCCGTTGAACAGTCCGAGCGCGTGTCCCAACACGGGAGCCGCCATCACGAGCGCAAACGCAGGATTGGAAGCGTCGAGAAATAAGCTTGCCAGAAGAACGGGCACAAAGCCTTTAAGCACATCCAACGCAAGGCAGACGCAGCCCGCCGCCTTACCGCAATGCGCAAATACGTTGAACGCCCCCGGATTGCCGTCGTCGCTCAGTTCGCATACGTCCTTATGCGAGAACAGCTTCGGAATAATCCTGCTGAACATTATCCCGCCCGAAATAAAGCCCGCCGTTATAAACAGCAGAAAGGGTAAAAAGCCCATCGGCGTTATCCTCCGTTATAAAATTAACTATCGCGTTTGTTGAATTTGCGCTTATAAACAGTTTCTGAATTTTAACCATCGCCTGTGCGCACTGCACGTCGTCTAAAAGATAATTTACGGCGTTTACCGCCTTTTTTACCGTCTTAGTAGAGATGGACATACCGCAATGCGAAAACTTTTTCATATTCGCGTTTTCCTGCCCGGGGATGGCTTTTAAATGAACAATAGGTATACCGGCGACGGCGGCTTCCGTGCAGGACAGTCCGCCCGCTTTGGACACAAGCACGTCGCAGGCTTTCATATACAGATGCACGTTATCGGTAAAACTTATTACTTTTATTCTTTCATTATATTCCGCCCTGCGTTCGACAGAAGCTTTAAGCTTGTCGTTTCTGCCCGAAAAAACGAGAACGGCGCAATCGTCACCCAATTTTTTATCCAGACGTTTTACAAGTTTTATAACTTTTCCGCAGCCCGCGCCGCCCGCCATCACCGCAACAAGCTTTTTATCGGCGGGCAGATCCAATATTTCTCTCGCTTCCGCCTTGCAGACTGACAACGAAAATTTTGAATTTACGGGGATGCCGGAAATAAATATTTTACTGCCGTTTATTCCGCAGTTCACAAGCTGACCGCCCACTGTTTTGTCCGCAACGAAGTAACCGTCAAGGTCTGTATCCTTGTAAAATGGTATAGCCGTATAGTCTGTAAGCACGCCGTAGCACTTTTTGCCGAACCCGTACTTTCTTTTGACGGCGGTCATCGCTTCCATTGCAAACAAATGGGTGCAAATTACCGAAGTTATAGCGTTTTCCGTAAGATATCCGTACAGCTTTCCCGCATAAGAAGCGTTCATAGAATAAATGGGCGAAGGCAGCTTTGACCTGTCATAAACCCTGCCCAGCTTATAAACAAAGCCGAAAAATGCGGGTATATGCCTGATTACCGCAGAGTAAACAGACGAAGCTCTGTTTTTTGCTCTTTCGCTTTTGAACGACAGAACGTCAAGCGTGCGGCAGGACACGCCTTTTTCCGAAAGAGCGCGTTCTATGGCTTGTGCGCAGCTGTTATGTCCTTCGCCCGTACCGCAACTTAAAATAAGTATTTTACCGTTTCCCCCGCCATTCATATTTATTTTCTCCTTTAAGGTTTGCGTTACCAATATAACATCTCACTGTTAACAAAGCTTTAATACAATGTAAAATATTTGTAATTTCTTTGTTAAAAAAACGTGAAAACCCCTTACGGTCAAATGACCGTAAGGGGTTTATTAACAGCTTATTGAAAAATTATTCCATAGCCGCGGTTGCGCCGGCAGCTTTAAGATCTGCAACGATCTTTTCAGCTTCTTCCTTAGCAACGTTTTCCTTGAGAACGCCGCCCTTTTCAACCGCCGCCTTAGCTTCTACAAGTCCGAGACCGGTGAATGCGCGTACGACTTTGATTACGTCGATTTTCTTAGCGCCGCAGTCTTTGAGGACTACGTTAAATTCGGTCTTTTCTTCTGCCGCCGCTGCGGGAGCCGCGCCTGCCGCAGGAGCTGCCGCAACTGCTACGGGAGCTGCCGCGGATACGCCGAATTCTTCTTCGAGAGCCTTAACAAGTTCGTTAAGTTCCAATACGGTCATAGATTTTACTTCTTCGATAAATTTCTTTACGTCTGCCATTTTTTTATTCTCCTAAATGATTTATAATTTTATTTTTTGCGCTTTAAGGGCAACGCCCGCCCCGAGTTTTAAGTTTGTTGGGTTTACGACTGCTTCTGCGCTATGCCGTTAAGCACACGCACGATACCCGACAGCAGATTGTTGAGTACGCCTGCGAAGTTTGCGACGGGAGCCTGAATAGAACCGAGCATCTTTGCGACGAGTTCTTCCCTCGAAGGCATAGAAGCAAGCGCCTTTGCACCGGCTTTGTCCACGTAAGAGTTGTCGACAAACGCACTCTTTACAACGATTTTGCCGTCGTAGGTTTTAGCCGCTTCCGTCATAAGCTTTGCCGCCGAAGTTTCGTCAACGCCGAAAGCAACAGCCGTGGGACCGTTGAGGTCTGCGTCGAAATCTTTATATCCCAAATCGTTGAAAGCTTTTCTTACAAGGGTGTTTTTGTAAACCTTGTATTCGCATTTAGCCTGTCTGCACTTATTTCTGAGTTCAGACACTTCCGCAACCGTAAGCTTGTTGTAATCAACGAGAATTACCGATTTAGCCTGTTTGATTTTGGCGGTTATCTCTTCTACTACTACTTTTTTAGCTTCAAAATTAGCTGACAAATTATTTACCTCCATTCCGCATATAAGTTTAAGCGGGTTCTATAAATAAAATTTCCCTGCGCCGCAAGGTGCAGGGAAAAAATCAGCGTGATAAAATAAAGCTTTTTCCTGTCACCTGAGCGGGGTATTGAGCTTACGCACCCGCCGTCTTGGGCAAACAAATTATTTACGTTAATATTATATAATCGCCGACTTTAAATGTCAAACGATTTTATTAAGTTTTTTAACCCTTGTTATAGGTTACTTTTACGCCGGGGCCCATAGTAGCCGTAAGCGTAACGCTCTTGATATACTGACCCTTGGAAGTTGCGGGCTTTGCCTTTACTATTGCGTCCATAAGGGCGTTGAAGTTTTCCGTAAGTTTTTCGCTTCCGAACGACTTTTTGCCTATGGGGCAATGAATTATAGCAGTCTTGTCAAGACGGTATTCAACTTTACCTGCCTTAACTTCCTGAACGGCTTTCGCAACGTCCATAGTTACGGTACCCGACTTGGGGTTGGGCATTAAGCCCTTGGGTCCGAGGATACGTCCGATTCTACCGACGATACCCATCATATCGGGCGTGGTAATCATAACGTCGAAATCGAACCAGTTTTCTTTCTGTATTCTCTGAATTGTTTCTTCCGCGCCTACGTAGTCCGCGCCTGCCGCAGTTGCCGCGTCGGCTTTGTCGCCCTTGGCAATTACAAGGACTTTCTTCTGTTTACCCGTGCCGTTGGGAAGGACGAGAACGCCGCGTACCTGCTGGTCTGCCTGACGGGGATCTACGCCCAAACGGACGTGAAGTTCGACAGTTTCGTCAAACTTTGCTTTTGCCGTGTCTATAACTATTTTTACCGCTTCGGTCAAGTCGTAGGATTTGGAACGGTCGTAGGACTTTATGCTTTCGGCGTATTTCTTCGCAAGTTTCATAATTTATTCCTCCACCGTAACGCCCATAGAACGGGCGGTTCCTTTTACCATACTCTTAGCGGCTTCTATATCGGAGCAGTTAAGGTCGGGCATCTTTGTCTTTGCAATTTCTTCAACCTGCGCTTTGGTAAGCTTGCCGACCTTGTCCTTGTTGGGACGCGCACTTGCCGTTTCCAAACCCAAAGCTTTCTTTATAAGAACGGGCGTAGGGGGTGTTTTAAGGACGAAAGTAAAGCTTCTGTCCTGATAAATGGTTACGACGCAGGGAATGATAAGTCCCGCCTGACTTGAAGTCTTTGCGTTGAATTCCTTGGTAAACCCGGGTATATTGATACCGTGGGGACCCAGCGTAGAACCTACGGGGGGTGCGGGGGTTGCTTTACCGGCAGGAAGCTGTAATTTAACTACAGCGGTAATCTTTTTTGCCATAAAATTATTCCTCCGTGTGGTTAAAACGAATATACCATAAAAGATTTAATATATTCTCCCACAAGCGTCGCGCCGTGCGCGACTGTGTATATTTGCGGCTTTCGCCGAAAAATATCTTATTTTTACGAATTTTTATTTCTGTTCTGCGATATAAAAATTACGTCATTTAAAAGAGTCGCCGTTTGTCAGAGCAATACGTGGCAATCAGTCCTGAACTTTTCTTACCTGTATATACTCTACTTCTACGTCTGTATTTCTGCCGAACATCTGTATGTTTATCTTGGCTTTCTGCGAAATATCGTTAAGCTCGGTAATAATTCCTTCGAAGCCTTCCAAAGGTCCCGACTCTACCGCCACCTTATCGCCTACGGCAAACTCGCCCTCTACCACTCTCTCTTCAAGGCGCATCTTGCGAATTTCGGCTTCCTTCAAAGGAATGGGTCTGCCTTGCGGGCCTACGAAGCCCGTCACCCCTCTCGTATTGGTTATCCAATACCAAAGCTGGTTAGAGTATATCATCTTTATAAAGACGTAGCAGGGCAGAAGCTTACGTTCCACCACCTTGCGCTTGCCGTTCTTTTCTTCGATGGTCTGCTCCATAGGTATCTTGACGTCGAAAATCATAGCTTGCAGATTGTTGTTTTCTATAAGCCGTTCAAGGTTGTCCTTCACCATAGACTCGTAACCGGCGTATGTGTGAAGAATATACCAGCACGGCGTAGTAGTTACGTCAACCATTTTTATTCTCCGAGTCCGTTTATGCTTGTGATAACCTTTAAAAGCTCCTGCAAGCCGTAATTGATTGCGGTGATAACGACCGTAAAGGAAATTACCACAACCAAAACCACGCAGGTTGCCTTGACCACCTTGGGGAAGGTAGGCCAGGTAACTCTTTTCAGTTCCGAAAAGGTCTCTTTCAGCTTTCTGCCCATTCTTACGAAAATGTTGGGCTTTTTGACTTTATTATCGTTCTTCTGCGCCATAATAACTCCTTAACGCACTAATGCGGAAATAAAACTTATTTCGTTTCTTTGTGTTCGGTATGTTTTTTGCAGAACGGGCAGTATTTGGAAATGGTAAGCCTGTCGGGGTCGTTACGCTTATTCTTGTAGCTGTCGTAATTTCTGCGCTTGCATTCGGTACATTCGAAGGTTATTTTAGCCCTTGTTGATGCTTTCATTTTGGAAAACTCCGTACAAAAAAATTACACCCCCAAATTCGGGTGTAATGGAAGTTTAACACATAAATAATATCGTGTCAATCGTTTTTATAAATTTTCGGATAATTTTTTTAGCCGTCATTGCCAAATTTCGGGTTTACCGCCGACGTAACGCCAGAAACTTCCTTCGGCTTGCGGTTCTGCTTCCGAATAAAAATATATTTCCGCAGACGAAATATCGTTGCCGTTCCTGCCTATCTTTATATTGCCCCACTCTTCTTCATTTCCGCAATAGAAAACTTTTTCAAGCGAAGAGCATTTGTAAAAGGCATAGCTTGTCACTTTCTTCACGCTTACGGGCATAATGACGTCTTTAAGAACAGAACAGCCGTAAAACGCCGAATAGCCTATCTCTTCAACCGAAGAACCTATCGTAAGCGCAGTAATGTTGCAGCTGTTAAACGCATAGTCGGGTATAAGCGTGATACCGTCGGAAATGGTAACTTCGCTTATATTGTTGGACGGGTCTTTCTCACCGCCGAAGCCCGCGCCGCCTCCGCCGAACATAAGCATTCCCCAGCCGATTTCATTTACGGTGGAAGGCATATCAAAGCGGGTAAGACTTGTGCATCCGCCGAAAGCGCAATCTCCTATGCTTTCAAGTCCTTCGTTCAACGTCAGACTTTCAAGCGAAGAGCAGTCGGTAAAAGCGCATTCGCCTATGCTTTTGACGCTTGAAGGTATAACCGCCCGTTTAAGCGAAGAACAGCCGTTGAACGCGTAATCCCCTATGCTTTCGACCTTGTTGCCTATATCCGCCGTTTGCAGATTTACGCATCCCGAAAACGCAAGCTCTCCTACGGAAACAGCATTTTCTCCGCCCGTAACGCTTTTCAGCGAAGCACAGCCGTCAAACGCGCTTTCGCCTATCAGCGTCACGCCGGAGCCTATTTCGACGCTTTCGAGTTTTTCGTATCCGTAAAAAGCAAAGTCTCCGACCTTGGATACGGTATCGGGAATTTTAACGGAAGTAATTTCCTTGCCGCCAGAATAAAACTTTGTTGCAAAGTAAAGCGGATTAGCCGCAACGTTGCCAAATGTTATTCCGCACCACAAGTCCGCGTCGGCAACGTCCACTCTTGAAAGTTTTTCGCATCTGCCGAACGCGTTAACGCCAACGTAAGTTATGCTTTCGGGAAAAGTAACGCTCTCTATCGACGTACCCCTGAATGCGTTTTTCTTTATCGCTGTGACGGGTTTTCCGTTATGCTCCGCAGGGATAACGGCGTCTGCCGCCCCGTCGCCTTTAAAGCCGTCCACCGCATAACCCGTTACCTGCCCGTTTTCGGTTATTTCGGAAAATATGAACTTATCCTCATCTCCGCCGTTATTGCACGCGGACAGCGCAAACGGCATAAAAGACAGGACAAGCAATGCGCAAATAAATTTTCTCTTTCTCATATCGGTTAAATTATACGCCCATAAAATAATTATGTCAAGCGGAGCGCATACGAATACCGCCGTCGGCACAAAGCGCGACGGCGGAAATAAATTTGAATTCAGTTCAGGTTGCTGTCTACCGAGAATGCGTAAACGTCCCTGTCCTCGGGGAAGATGGGTCCGCTTATGACGGGCAGATTCAAAGGCGCGATATATGCGTTTGCCGTGAGGTTTGTAACCGCCGACCGCAGATAAGGATAGATAAGCTTTGTGCCTTCTATGACGAAGTTGCGCTCTTCGTTGGGATTGCTGAGTTCCACTTCGAACGTGCCGACGATAGTCGCGTTTATATCGAAGGGTTTGGGTTCGGCTTCGGTAGATTCAATCTTTATCGAAAGCGCGATAAAGTTTAATTTGTCGTTGCCCGTAACCTTTCTTACCTGACGGGAAAACTGGGGTCTGATATCCAGCTTGTCGCCGGGATTGATTCTTACGCGGTTAAGCTTGAAAGAAAGTTCTTCCGCGGTTACGCCTTTAAAATCGATTTTCATAAATTGTACTCCTATATGGTTCTATTATAAATATAAACCCTTTCAAAGTCAATTAAACCTTACGTTTATACTTATTTTTTATTGATTAAATTTCGTCGGTATTATATAATTGTGGTTATGAATATAAACATTGACGGATTACGCGGGCTGTTGCTCGATGTAGAAAAGCCTTCCCGCTATACGGGCGGAGAGTTCGGCGCGCCCGACGTGCGCGAAAGCGCGTTTAATTTCTGTATTTGCTTCCCCGACCTGTACGAAGTGGGTATGAGCAATCTCGGAATAAAAATAGTTGCCGAAAGTTTTCTTAAAAGGGGCTATTGCGCAGACTACTGCTTTGCGCCGTACAGGGACTTCGGTCGGGGCATAAAGAAACTTGGCGTACCGCTCTATTCTTCGGAACTTAAAAAGCCGTTAAATGAATTTGATATGCTTGGCTTTTCAATGCAGTTCGAACTGTCCTACACCAATGTTCTGTATATGCTTGACCTTGCTGGGATACCGTTGACCCGCAGAGAGCGTGCGGGCGGGAACTACCCGCTTATTGCTTTGGGCGGCCCCTGTACAGTCAATCCCGAGCCGCTTGCCGACTTCGCCGATATAATATTCATAGGCGACGGCGAAAGCGCGGACGCCGACGTTGCCCAAGCGTATTTGAAACACGGCGGAGCGACGGAAGAATTTTTTAAGGAAATAACAAGAATAGACGGCGTGTATGTGCCCGCGCTCGGCAATAAAGTAAAGCGGGCGGTAATTGCCGACCTTGACGGTGCGGTTTTTCCCGAACGCATAGCGGTACCGAACTGCGAAAGCGTACACGACAGAGTGGTTATAGAAGTAATGCGCGGCTGTTACCGCGGTTGCAGATTCTGTCAGGCAGGGTTTATATACCGCCCCGTACGCCGAAGAAGCGTAAAAACTTTGACGCGGCAGGCCTGCGCGCTTATAGCAAACACGGGTTATGAAGAAGTCAGTCTGAATTCGCTTTCTACGGGCGACTATCCCCATTTGCGAGAACTTATTAAAGAACTTAAAACCAACCTGCCGAAGGACGTTACGCTTGCCCTCCCCTCGCTCAGGGCGGACAGCTTCGACGGCGACTTCGCGCAGGACGCGCGCAAGACTTCGCTTACCTTCGCACCCGAAGCGGGAAGCCAGCGGCTGCGCGACGTAATCAACAAGGACATAACCGAAGAAGAGATATTAAACGCCGCCGAAAGCGCGTTCGACGCGGGATACAGCGCGGTTAAGTTGTATTTTATGTTGGGTCTGCCGACCGAGACGGACGAAGATTTGCGGGGCATTGCCGAAATATGTGCGCACATAAAAGAGCGTTACAGACAAAAAAAACGCACTAAACCGCTGAGAATTTCGGTATCCCTTTCAACATTTATTCCCAAACCCTTTACCCCGTTCCAGTGGGAAAAGCAGGTGACTGCGGAGGAGGCGAAAGCCAAACAGCAGGTCGTAATAGACAGCCTGCGGGGAACGGGAATTACGCTTAGTTGGAGCGACGGATTTACAGCAAGGTTAGAAGCCGTGCTTGCGCGCGGCGACAGACGGCTTGCAAAAGTAATAAAACTCGCCTATGAAAACGGCTGTATTTTCGACGGCTGGACGAAGGATTTAAACAAAGACGGCTGGCTTAAAGCCTTTGACGACGCGGGCATATCCCCCGACGAATACACACGCGCGTTCGGCGAAGACGAAGTTTTGCCCTGGGACTACATAGATATAGGCGTCACCAAAAAATTTTTTCTGTCCGAACGGCGCAAAGCCTATGCGGGCAAAGTCACGGGAAGCTGTATGTCTTCCTGCAAGGGTTGCGGACTGCAAGACAAATGCCCCGCCGCGGGCGCAGGTGAAAAGTTATGATTGCATTTAAATACACCAAAACCGACGGCGCGGAGTATCTGTCGCACCTTGACCTGTTGAGGCATATAACCCGCACTTTGCGGCGGGCGGGCATACAAGTCAACGCAAGCGAAGGCTTTCACCCCCACCCCAAAATTTATTTGAATAACCCGTTGGGGCTGGGAATAAAGTCGACGGCAGAGTTCGGTTCCGCCGATTGTGCGGACGTAAATTTTGCAGAAAAGTTCAATGCCTGTTCTCCTGCGGGAATAAAGTGTACGGCTTACAGAATTTTCGACTTTAACCCCAACTATGCCTTTACGGTTGAAAGCTGCGGCTACTTCGCCGAAGGTATTGCAAAGTTTGACGCGGAAGAATACCTTGCGCAGAAAGAAATTACCGTCACCGATATGCGAGGAAGACGGGTAGACATACGGCCGAGAATATACTCGCTTGAATTTAATAACGGCGGTCTTAACTTCACGCTCGGTTGCGGAGAAAACAATTTGCGCCCCGACCTGTTCTGCAAAATACTTGCGGAAAAGTACGGCGGAAACGCCGTAAATATTACAAAGGTAGCTTCAAACGGAAAATACACATTCTGACGGAGACAGACTATGGCGAAAAAAACGTTATACTTTGACAGTTACTGCGGCTATTCGTTTTCCGTAATAACCGAAAACGGAAAAGTAACCGAATTTAACTTCGAAAAGAGCGAACGCGCTTCGATTATAGGCAACATATACAAGGGCAGGGTGGAAACTGTTCTGCAAGGTATGCGCGCGGCTTTCGTGAACTGCGGATTGGAACGCAACTGCTACCTTTCCGCCGACGATATTTTCCCCGACGCGGGCAAGTACGACGGTGAAAACGGTCAGACCGAAATGCCGGAGCTTAAAGAAGGCGACGAAATAATAGTTCAGGTAGTAAAGCCCCCCGTCGGCAAAAAGGGAGCGAAAGTTACCGCCCACCCCTCTTTCGTAGGCAATTTTCTGATATATATGCCCTTAACCCCTTTCGTGGGAGTGTCGCGCAAAATCGCCGACGAAGAGCTGAGAAAGAACCTTATATATTCGGCAGGCAGACTTAAAAGCCAAAACGAGGGGTTGATTTTCAGAACCGCCGCGCCTTACGCAAAGCGGAACAAGCTCGAACTCGAACTCGGATACCTGCGCAATATGTATACGGGAATAGTCAAAGCGTTTGAAAGCGCAAAAGTCGGCGACCTGCTGTACACCGACCTCGAACTGTGTATGCGCGTTATGCGCGACACGCTTATCTACGACGTAGAAAAAATATACGTGGGTTCGCCAAAACTTAAAGATACCGTAAGCAGGCTAATCGAACTGTATCCCCCCGCTCACCGCAGACCCGTCTTACTGCACGATTCGCCGAGGGATATGCTTGAAGAAAACGGGCTTTCAAGCCAGATTGACGAAATAACTTCCCCGCGGGTCAACCTTGACAACGGCGGATATCTAATAATAGAAAGCACGGAAGCGCTTACGGTAATAGACGTAAACACGGGCAAATTCACGGGCGAATACAATCTCGAACAGACGGTGTACTATACCAACGTGCTTGCCGCGCGCGAAATAGCAAGACAGGTTAAGCTGAGAAATATCGGCGGAATAGTCGTCGTCGACTTCATTGATATGACGGCGGCGGCGCACAATAAGTCCATTGTGCAGGAGCTTGAACGCGCACTTAAAAAGGACGGCTCCAAATGTTCGGTCGCGCCTATGTCGGAATTCGGACTTGTCGAATTTACGCGCAAGCGCACCGCGTCAGATTCTCTTTCGCTGATGACCGTGCCGTGCAGGAATTGCAGGGGCGGAAAAATCAAATCGCCGAGATATATACTTATGGAACTGAGAGCGCGGCTTATGTCCCTGTATGCCGACGGGGCAAGAAAACTGCGCGCCGATATGAGCGCCGCCCTCCACGCCGAACTCGAAGGCTGGAAGGAGCTGAAAGAAGAACTTAAAAAGCTTTTGCCCGAAGCCGAACTCTATTCGGTTCCCCACCGCTCATTCCACGACGAACAGCTTTACTGCAACACAGGCGAAATTCCGCACAACGCGGTTAAAATACTTTAAAAATTCACGCGCCCGCGGTGTTAGCCGCGGGCGCTCGTCTATCATATTTATTTAGTACAGTTAAACGGTTAAACGTATTTAACCACTCCGTCCTGTAATTTTATTTTAAGCGTTGCGTCGGTACAGACTATCTCAAACCCGCCGTACGAGCAGTTTGCCCAGCCGTCCGCAGCGATTCCGCGCCACTTGGACGACGTTCCCTTAAACTGTATACTCAAAGGAAGACCCGTACCGCTTTCCGTGCCGTCGCGCATATTTTCATTGGAAATGAAATAATCGCAGAAAGCGTTTTTCCCGACGGAGGTCACGCAGTCGCCTATAATGAAGCTGCTTTCCTGCCTGCCCGAAAACGCGCCCGCGTATATGCGGTAATTGTCCGACCGAATCCCATCTGCCGTTTTTACTTCCGACGGCAAAACGAGTTTTCCGCTTTCATGCGGTTTTCCGACTGCGCCCATAAGGTACCAGTTGGGATTGACAGCGCTTTGGCTTTCGTCGCAGAAGAACACGAATCCGCCGAAGGAATATACTTTGCTTAAATGCGGTGTATTGCCGGGATAGACGTTTTGCGCGAAGTCAGACATCGCAAGCGCAGAGTTATTGCATATTTCTACAAGTTTGGGACAGTCCAAAGCGTTAAGCCCGACAGTCGTCACATTTTTCGGTATAGTAACGGCTACCAGCCCGCTTGCGCGGAACGCCCCGCCCTCTATAACTTTTAAGGTAGACGGCAGCTCGATGCCGTAGATGAGATTCTGACAGCCGGCAAAGGCGTTAAAACCTATGCTTTCGCAGATTGAATTTTCGGCAAACTTCACCTCGTAAAGATTTACCGCGCCTTCCATAAGCCGCGCAGGCACGTATTTTACGTCCCTACCTAATTCAAGGGTCATTCCGTCCGTTGACGACCCTGCAAACGGCGAACCGGACGTACCGCAGGACGAGGCGTTCCAGACGACTTCTTCAAGCAATTCGCAGCCCGAAAACGCCGTGCCGACGAAAGTAACGTTTTTGCCTATTTCGGCTTTCTTCAACGCCGTATGCGAAAAAGCGCCGTCGCCTATGCGAACGACGGAATCGGGAAAAGTTATTTCCCCGAGCTGTTTACACCCGTCGAAAGCACGCGCGCCTATCTCTTCCACTCCGTCTTCAAAAATTACCGAAAAAAGCTTTGCGCATCCGCCGAATGCGCCCGCGCCTATCTTTTTTACGTTTGCGGGTATTACAACGCTTTCAAGCACGTTGTTTAACGCAAACGCATTCTCTCCCACGTATGCGACGTCTTTGCCGAGAACAAGTTCTTCTATCTGCAAATTATCCCCGCTTGCCGTAAACGGATAGTCCGGGACGTCACCCGAAGTAAGCGTAAGTTTTTTAATGTTCCAGGGCAGACAGTCTCTGTCGTCGGGCGAATAGACCGCCTGCAAGACGCGCATTATTTCCGACGGAGCGGTAATTTCTTCAAGGGCGGGACAGTTATAAAACCTGCCTACCGACGTATCGGCCCCGCCGACGGTCAAAGAAGTAAGATTTCTGCATTCGGTAAATGCGTTTTTACCGACAAAAGCAACCGTTTCGGGTATAACAATCTGCGTAAGCCCGCTTGAATAAAACGCCTCGTCCGCGATTGTCGTAACGCTTTCGGGTATGGTTAAATTTTTAAGTTCGGCACAGTCTTTAAACGCGCTTTCGCCTATCGCAGTCACCTGCCAGCCGTTGTACTCGGCGGGAATTTCAAAACTTTCCGCAGTCTTATCGTTGAACGACTTCAAAGTACAGGTCGTTCCCCAGCCGTTTCTCGAATATGTAACTTTTTCTAAGGGCTTGTCCTCTTGCGGCGGCTCGGGTTTTTGCGGCGGTTCGGGTTTGACTAAATCGCCCGTGCCGCCGTTGTTTCCGCCGTTATTTTCATTATCGTCTCCGCCGCCGTTACAAGCCGTAAGCCCCAGCGCGCCGCAGACAAACGTAAAAATACAGATTAAAACGGTTATAATTCTGCTTTTCATAGTGGATTTATTTTAACAGAATTTTTATAATTTGTCAATAATTACAGGTTTATCTGTATTAATTTGTGCATAAACGGTAATGCGCGCCCGCAAAAGCGGACGCGCACGCCGTCAAAGAAAGCTTTTAAGCTTCTTTTCGAATCCTTCTTCAAGATTTATAAGCTCTTTCAAAAGCTTGTAAACTTCGGGGTCCATACCCTTCTGTCCGTCGGTAAGCGACGTTTTAAGCGAAGTGATACCGTTTACAGTTCCCCTTATCATCATCTGTGCGATATTCTGTTCTGAATTGTCGGAAGCCGTACCCATTTTAATGGCGCTCCACATCATCGCCTTTTTAATGGGGCTGGGTTCCTTTAAGTCAAGACCGTACTTCATTGCAAGCTGTGCCGCCTGACTGCAAACCTTTTCGTATTCTTCGTGTTGGCGCATAATTTCCTCGCGTATGCCGCCGTCTACAACTTCGGGCATTATATCCGATATGGACGTAATTGCAAGCTGTGCGTTGCGGTATATTTCGGCAATTATTTCGCTGTCTGATTTAATTTGTTCCATAAACGCTCCTTAAGTTCCTTATCCTAATTTTGCCCGTATGCGGTAAAAATTATTCTCACTGCAACCTTAAAATGCTTGACACGGCAAACCGCTTATGTTAAAGTAATTGTCGAGCCGCTCGGAACAGGCTTTTTAAAACGTGCTTTGCACTGCCTGAACCCCACGGGTCTTATATCCGGCGAGACTGGTTAGAGGAGGTAAAAACTATGTACGCTATTTTCGAGAACGGAAGCAAACAGTATAAAGTTTGCGAAGGCGACCTTTTGAAGGTTGAAAAGCTGAACGCCGAAATCGGCGCGACCGTACAGTTCCCCGTCGTCTTAACTGCCGACGAGAAGGGTATCAAGGTCGGCAAGGACGTTGAAAAGGTTAAAGTGACTGCGGAAGTCGTTGCTCAGGGCAAGGAAAAGAAGATTATCGTCTTCAAGTACAAAGCCAAGAAAAACGAAAGAAAAAAGCAGGGTCACAGACAGCCCTACACCCAGATTAAAGTAACGGCAATCGGCGCACCCGCGGCTAAAAAGTCCGCAAAGAGTGCAAGCGCTAAGGCTGAAGCCGCGGCGGAGTAATTCAGGAGGAATAAAATAATGTTATTTTTACGTTTATTCGCCCATAAAAAAGGTACCGGTTCATCGCATAACGGCAGAGACAGCAATCCCAAAATGCTCGGCGTTAAGCGTGCCGACGGTCAGTATGTGCTTGCGGGCAACATTCTCGTAAGACAGCGCGGCTCCAAGTTCAAGGCGGGCTCGGGCGTCGGTATGGGTAAAGACGATACGCTTTTTGCGTTGGTCGACGGCACCGTTAAGTTTGAAAGAGTGGGCAGAGACGGAAAGCAGGTTTGCGTTTATCCCGTCGCAGAATAAGAGATTTTTAAGGCAGTCCCCTTTTGCGGATTGCCTTATTTTTTATTTGTTTTATGAAACTTACAAAGACCAACTTAGCCGCGTTAATTACCGCAGGGCTGTTTATTTTGGAATATTTCGGGTTTGGCGCGGTAATTTTTAAAAATATGTGGTACACCTCCCCCGCCCTGCCCGTACTGTGCGGCATAGCCGCGTTGCTTCCCGTTATAGCGGAAATTACAAATATCTTTATATTTAAAAGGCGTTGGGCGGACGTAACGGTAATATGCGTATCGCTTGCGTTTGCGCTGGGTTACTTTTTCTTCTTCGCGTACGTCATTTCAAAACTGCTGTACTTTCTTATCGCGGGGAAGCCGTACTTTATAACGGCGTTTATATTCTCCGCGCTTGCCTTCTTCATATTCCTCTTTCCCCGCCTTTCGCAAAAGGCGAAAAGAGCTTCGGCAATAACCGTATGTACGGCGTTTGCGTTTATCTGCCTTTTCGGCATATTCAACGCCACTCCCTTTTATGTTAGCGCACAACCTGCCGTTTTTGCCGTGGAAGACGAATACCAGATAGCTTTTGCCACCTCGCATAATTCGGCAGCCGAAGTGACCGTAAACGGAAAAACTTATACCGACAGCGTCAACGGACAGAAAATAATACGTCCCCTGCACAAAATTTCGGTGCCGTCAAGCGAACTTGACAGAGCGGGCGGCTATACAATAGCCGTGCAGAGCGTAATACTTAACACCGCCTACGCGCCGTCAAAGGGTGTAAAGATAAGCAAAACTTATTCTTTCCGTCCCGTAGACAGTGACGACGGGTTGCAGATTTACAATATTTCCGACACGCACGACGTTACTTCGGGTCCCGCAAAAGCAGGTTCGTACTTCGGGGAAAAACTCGATTTACTTATTTTAAACGGCGACATAATAAGCGACGTGTCAAGCTATTACCAGATTTCGCTGATATATAAACTTGCGCATAAAATAACCAAAGGCGGACTGCCCGTAATTTTTACGCGTGGCAACCACGAATGCAACGGACCGCTTGCCGCAACGCTCGGTGAATACGTCGGGTGTGCCGAAAGGGGCTTTTATTACACTGTTAAGACGGGCGAATACAACCTTGTTATACTTGACACAAACAACGATATGAGCGACGGCAACCCGCTTATAAGCCCTATCGCAGACTTTGACAGGGTACGCGCCGAACAGAGCCAATGGCTTAAAGGGCTTGACCTGAGCGGCGAAAACAATATAATAATATCCCACATAGCCTATCCCCTTTCGGGATACGTATCAGAAAAATGTCATTGGCACGGCTGGGCGCGAGAGCTTGTTTCACTGACCGACAATAAGGTTAAGCTTGCCGTCTGCGGACACTCGCACGTGACGAAATACGAGCAAGCGGGAAGCGACGACAATCGGCTTGCACACTTCCCCGTCGTACGCGGTTCGATAAGAAGCAACCGCTACGCCGACAAAGCGGGCGTCGCGCCGTACGAATTTACGGGTACGGCAATAGAAATAGACGGCAAAGCAATAAACATTAAATTCACAAACGCCGAAAAACGCGTTTTAAGGAGCATAGACGTATGATTAAAGTATCCCCCGTCAACGAAAAAACCAAAGACGGTTTTATCAATCTTTTCTGCGATTACTACGCCGAACTCGGCTGTGAAGACGATGCAAAACACCTTGCCGAAGAATACGTCATACCCGACCTTTTAGCCGGACTTTTAAGCATAGACGTACTTGAAGAAGACGGAAAGCTTGCAGGCTTCGCCATCTATCAGACAGATGCCGGGGACGGGGAATGGTGCCTTATGGAAGGCTGGGGCGATATACGGGAAATATACGTTGTTCCGCAGTCGCGCGGGCAGGGCTTCGGTAAATTTCTTCTGTACACCGCCGAAATGAAATTGCGGGAAAGCGGCACCCTTAAAGCTTACTGCCTGCCGTACGAAAGCGCGATTGACTTCTTCACCGCTTGCGGATACACCCCGACGGATGATTATAACGAAGAACTCGACTGCTTCGTTTTCAAAAAGACGAAGCTCGACAACGCCTGCAAATAAAATACAAAATAGGTCAGGGGCGGAAAATTTCCGCCCCTGAAATTATTTATTTTGCAATTTTTCGTAACCCTTTTTGGGTTTATAGTTTATAAAAAGCCTGTACCTGAACACGTATAAAAGTATGCCTGCCACAGACAGAGCGGCTATACCGCCGACCACGCCCACCACAGCGGGCGAAATGTCCAACAAATCGAGACAGCGCACGTTTATCCACATACGGTTTATGTCGCCCAGCCTGTCGCCGAAATCAAGCATTACGACGCTTCTGTCTATTACGTTTTCGGGCGGATACTGCGCAAAAAGCTGCCTTCCGCGGTTTATTTCGCCGTTGTCAAACCCGAAATTTTCCGTCGGGGCGGAAAGTACGCTTTCCCCGCCGAAGAAATAGCTTACGTCGTAATCAACGCTGTCCTGCCCGTCTTCGGCTCCGTAGTTACACTTCATATAATCGAACACAAGCTTGCCCGCAATAGCCGAAGTGTAACCTATATAGTACATATTTCTTACCGCGTTTTCGGGACGAGAAAGGAAGTTGACGAAAGCTTCCGCAGCGGTATTGCGTCGTTCGTCGCCGTCTATGCCCTTTTTAAGTTTAACCCATCCGTCAAACCACAGATTTGCGCACTCTGCGGGAACAGAGTACCAAAGCTCGGTGGAATTTGCGTCGTCTTCGGCTTCGTCCATAATGAACACGGCGTCGCCCGACCATTGATAGTTTGCAATTACTTTGCCCGTCACCATATCCGATTTACCCGCGTCCGTCTCAAACGAATAGACGTTTTCCTTAATTGCTTTAAGCACGTCTTGGGCTTTTGCCACAGCCTGTCCGTCGGTATCGTTCATAATGCGGCTGAGTTCTCCCCTGTCAAGTCCGCCCGACATAAGCTTTTCTCCGTTGATAATTCCGAGAGCGGCAAAGTACGCGTCGCGTACGTTGTCCTTTACCGTTACCTGCCTTTTGTAGTCCTTGTTTACAAGTATATCCCAGCTTGAAACATCTTCAATACCGTTTATCTTTTCGGGGTTGTAGACAAGCCCGGTCGTCCCCCACATATAGCACGCCGCGTATTTGTACCAGCCGTTTTCTTTGAACACGCCGTCGATATACGGCGACACGCCCGCGGCATAGTAATTGTCCGTACCGTCTAAAAACCGATCAGAATAAGGCTCTACTGCGTCTTCGGCAAGTAATTTCATAATCATATAATCGGAAGGGCAAACCAAATCGTACACGTCGCCCAGGCTCAGACGGTTGTATAAATCTTCGTTTGTGCCGAAAGTCGAGTACTCCACCTTAACGTCGAACCCGAATTCCGGATTGGAATTGAACCACTCGGTAAAGTCGTCAACCATAGAATTTACGCCGATTATTCCGTCGCCTATATCTATAAGCTCGTCTTCATCCCAACCGCCCAAATCTATGTACTCTTCCCAGTTTGCAACCCTTAAAACTACCGTTTCCTGCTTTTGCGAACAGCCCGCAAGCGGGATTATGCAAGCAGCGCTAAGCATAACGGCGGACGCTACCGCAACGCGTTTTTTCATTTGCTCTTCTCCTTTCTTCTGCCGAGAACGTTCATAATTACGACGGCTGCAATGACGATTAAGAATATCAGGGTGGAAAGCGCCCACAGCGCCGTCTTGACTTCGGTCTGACTGCCCTTAGTGGCGTTGACGACGTAAGTGCTTATTGTATCGAACGTAGAAGGTTTGGTATAAGTTGTTACGAAATAGTCGTCAAGGGAAAGCGTTACCGCAAGCATAAAGCCCGAAAGTATGCCCGGTATAAGCTGAGGTATGACTACTTTAAACAGCGCCTGCGCGGGAGTTGCGCCCAAATCAAGCGCGGCTTCGTACAGGCTGTTGTCCATCTGCTTCAACTTGGGAAGTATGGAAAGATAGACGAACGGCGCAGTAAGAACGACGTGACCTATGCCGAGCGGTATAAAAGTGTCCTTATCTACACGGAGAATTATTATAAGCAGTATACATATTGAAAAACCAGTTACTATATCCGCATTGACGACGGGTATACGGTTTGCCGTATTCAAAAGCGTTTTGGGAAGCTTTTTAGAATAAAACGCGCCTATCGCCCCGAATGTCGCAAGCACGGTGGATATTGTCGCCGTCACGAACGCAAGCGCCACCGTACCCAAAATCATATTGCGCAGTTCTTCGTTGGCGAACAGGTTGACGTAGTTTTTAAACGTAAACCCGCCCATACCCGCGCCGACCATAGAAGCGTCGGTAAAACTGTATACCGCAAGCACAAGAACGGGGATATAGATAAAGGCAAGCACCGCCGCAAGCCAGCATATATGCAAAGCTTTTTTCATAAAACCGCCCCCCTTGCGTTGGAATCTTTGTCGCTGAATCTGTCGGTAACAAGCGTTACGATAAGTATTATTACAAGCAGAACGAGAGAGATAAGCGAACCGTTATTCCAGTCGTATGCACTGAAATAACTGCCTATAAGACTGCCCATTATGTATGTGCTGTTATAAAGCATATCCAGAACGACGTAATTGGTCATCGACGGCAGAAGAACCATCGTCATACCCGAAATTATGCCGGGTACGGACAGCGGCAGCGTAACCCTTAAAAAGACTGTAAGCTTGTCCGCACCCAAATCGGAAGCCGCTTCAAGCAGGCTTTTATCGAGTTTTTGAAGCGACGTGTACAGCGGTAAAATCATAAACGGCAAAAAGTCGTAAGCCATACCTATTACCGAATTTAAGAACGGGTAAGCCGAGATATTGCCCTCTATCGCGGAAAGTATCTCCTTTAAAGCCGTTATCCTGAGCGTGAAGTTTATCCACATAGGCATAATAAACAGCATTAAAAGTACGTGCTTCTTTTTAAGCGGACTTCTCGCCAGAATGTAAGCCGTAGGGTAGGCAATTACAAGACAGACAAGCGTGGTTACAACCGCAAGCGCAAAGCTGTACAAAAGCGTACCCAACGTGTTTGTGCTTGTAAAAAAGTTTATAAAGTTTGAAAAAGTGAACTGTCCCTGCCCGTCCGTAAATGCGTAGTACACTATTACGAACAGCGGAGCTATTACGAACGCAGTCAAAAACACCGCATACGGAATACACAGCTGACTTCTGTTAAAGCGCAATTTCATATCAGTCACTCTCTCCGACCTGTTTTAAGCTGAGCTTAATTTTGTCTTTGGGTATGATAATACCTACAAGGTCGCCCGTGTTCCACATATCGGGCGAAGAGAAAACGTAGTCCTCTTCGTTTTCCTCGGTTCTGACAATATAGCGGTAATGGTCGCCCTTATATATCATTGAAATGATATTGCCCTGCGCCCCGCCCGCGGCAAGGTCGTCGGTCATCGTTATGTCGTGCGTGTCTACTTCGACGTTTACTTCAACGCCCGCAAGGTCAATCTTCTCACCAGCGGAGGTAATGAGGTACCCCTCTTCGTCCAACGAAGACCCTTCGTAAAGGCGGGTTACGTCGCAATCGAATTCGCCGTCGCCGAACTGAACTTTGTTGTTTTTGGTTATAACCCCGTCGTAGCGGTTTACCGTGTAAACCTTGTTCATAAGGTGTATGCCGTCGGGTTCTATGCGCATACCTATCGTACTGCCGACTGGCGCCGTAGAAGTGCTTTGTATTATAATTTCAAACTTGCCGCGCTCGACGGTTATTTCGTAATGCACGCCCTTAAACACCGAAGATATGACCGTGCCTTTAAGCTGTCCTTCCCCCGGTCTGCAGATTTTAATATCCTCGGGACGGACGACGACGTCGACAAGCTGGTTAATCTCGTAATCGTCGAGGCAGTCGAAAGTCGCCCCGCAGAATTTGACTTTAAGTTTTCCCACTACCGCGCCGTTGAATATGTTGCTTTCGCCAATAAAGTCCGCAACGAAGGTGTTGACGGGTTCGTTATAAATCTGGTCGGGCGTGCCTATCTGCTGTATTTCGCCGTCGTTAATTACTACTATTTTGTCCGACATAGTAAGCGCCTCTTCCTGGTCGTGCGTGACGTAGATAAAGGTTATGCCGAGGCGCTTGTGCATCTTTTTAAGCTCTATCTGCATCTCCTTGCGCATTTTAAGGTCAAGCGCGCCCAAAGGCTCGTCCAAAAGAAGTATTTCGGGCTGGTTTACTATGGCGCGCGCAATGGCAATACGCTGCTGCTGTCCGCCCGAAAGCGTGGCTACGCCGCGCTTTTCAAAGCCTTCAAGGTCGACTATTTCAAGCGCCTTTTTTACTTTTTTGTCTATGTCGGCTTTGGAAAGTTTTTGTAATTTTTTATAACTTTCGCCGTTTTTGTTTACGTAAGTATTTTCGACTTTTTTAAGCCGAAGACCGAACGCTATATTTTCATATACGTTTAAATGGGGAAAAAGCGCGTATTTCTGGAATACAGTGTTTACGGGGCGTTTGTTGGGGGGAAGATTGCTTATATCCTCTCCGTTTAAAAGAATTTTACCCGACGTAGGCAGTTCGAACCCCGCAATCATTCTTAAAGTCGTTGTTTTTCCGCAACCCGACGGGCCGAGAAAGGTTACGAACTCACCTTTCCCTACTTCGAGATTAAAGCTGTCGACTGCGACTGTTTCGTCGTCGAATACTTTTTTAACGTCAATTAATTCGATAATGTTTTGGCTTTTGCTCATTTTTATTTTCTCCATTTAATCTTAAAAGGGGCAGCGCCCATATATCACGAAAAATTTGATTTGCTGTGACTTGGCGCAAACATAAGCTTGACGCAGTATTGCGACGCTTAGACGGGGTTTTAAAAGTTGGGCGGTGTGGATATCCACAAAAACTTAGCCCCGCTCTTCCCGTTGTTGACTATGCTGTGCGACTTGTCCGCGGTGTAATAAAAGGTTTCGCCCTTTTTACAGACGTACTTGTTTTTGCCGAGTTCGATGCAGATTTTACCCTCCAATACGTACCCGAACTCCTCGCCTTCGTGCGGGAAATCCACCGAAGTGGACGCGCCCGATAAAAGTTCTACAAGCACGGGTTCCATTTCGTTCTTCTGCGCATTGGGAATTATCCATTTCAAAAGCATACCGTTTTCGTGCTTTTCGATAAAATCATCGTCGGAAAAGACAATTCTATGGTCGTCTTCACGCTTGAAAAATTCCGAAAGGTCGGTACCCAACGCCGAAAGTATGTCGCACAAAGTCGAAATGGACGGCGAAGTCAAATCGTTTTCAAGCTGTGATATATAGCCCTTCGTCAGTTCGCACCTGTCCGCAAGCTCCGCCTGCGATAAATTCAACTGCAACCTCAGCCTTTTTATCTTGTTGCCAATCTCCATAAAGCCTCCGCTTTTACAACAGAAAATATGCTAAACGTTAAGTTTACTTTTATTAAACGGTTAGGAATTATAAACTAAAAGTTTAATAAAAGTAAACCCAAAAACAATGAAATTATATTATCGCTCAGCGTGTATGTCAACTTACTTTTTACTTTAATTTATTTTGTTAAAAAATAACACTGCCGACGGGTAATAAAACCCGTCGGCAGTGTAAAATTATCAGTTTTTAAAAATCTATACCGCCAAGAGTTGCCGCCATTACGGCTTTTATAGTGTGCATTCTGTTTTCCGCCTCGTCAAACACGATAGATGCGGGGCTTTCGAAAACCTCGTCCGTCACTTCCATTGCGTCAATGCCGAACTTTTCGTAAATATCCCTTCCCACTGTCGTCTTTAAATCGTGGAATGCCGGCAAGCAGTGCATAAATTTGCAGTTTTTTCCGGCCTTTGCCATAATTTCAGACGTGACGCGGTAAGGCGTAAGGTCTTTTATTCTTTCCGCCCACACCTCCGCGGGTTCGCCCATAGACACCCAGACGTCGGTATAAATAACGTCCGCACCGTCTACCGCCTTTTCGGGATCGGTTGTAAATTCCAACGTCGCGCCCGTCGCGGAAGCGATTTTACGGCACTCATCTATAAGCTGTGCGTCGGGGAAATACTTTGCATCTGTACACGCGACGAAGCGCATACCCGTCTTAGCGCAACCGACCATAAGCGAATTGCCCATATTGTAACGTGCGTCACCTATATACACAAGCTTTCTGCCCTTTAAACTGCCGAACTTTTCCTTTACGGTCATAAAATCGGCAAGTATCTGCGTGGGATGAAATTCGTTTGTAAGCCCGTTCCAGACGGGCACGCCTGCGTACTTTGCAAGCTCTTCCGCGATTTCCTGCCCGTAACCACGGTATTCTATGCCGTCGAACATTCTGCCGAGAACGCGGGCGGTATCCTCTATACTTTCCTTTTTGCCTATCTGCGAACCCGTAGGGTCGAGATATACGGCGTGCATACCCAAATCCGCCGCGGCTACTTCGAACGCGCAGCGCGTGCGGGTACTCGTCTTTTCAAAGACAAGCGCAATGTTTTTACCCTCGCACAGTCTGTGCGGCGTTCCCGCATATTTCTTTTTTTTAAATTCTATTGCAAGATCTACAAGCCCTTCAATCTCTTCCGAAGTAAAATCAAGAAGTTTTAAAAAACTTTTTCCTTTAATATTCATAACCGCTCCTTTACCGTGCGCACACCTGTTTTATAATTTCAATAGCCTTTTCAAGCAGATTAAAGGGGATATTCAAAGCGGGCAAAAGCCTTACCCTGTCCTTTGCGGTAAGACACAATACGCCCCGTCCGATACATTCCGTCACAACCTGTTTTGCCGGCTTTTCGGTCTGTATTCCTATCATAAGCCCCATACCGTTTACCGACACTATGCCGTCCGCGCCTGAAAGATTTTCAAAAATATAATTGCTGCGCTTTATTACGCCGTCCAAGACGCTTTCATCCAATCTTTTGATAATACTGACCGCGCCGGCGGCGGCTATCGGATTTCCGCCGAACGTCGAACCGTGGTCGCCGTAAGAGAGAACGTCCTTTACCTTTCCGCCGAAAATACAGGCGCCTATCGGCAAGCCGCCGCCAAGCCCCTTTGCGGTAGTCACAAGGTCGGGCTGTATGCCGTAATTCATATAGGCGTACAGTTTGCCCGTCCTGCCGTTACCCGTCTGCACCTCGTCGACGATTAAAAGTATATCCTTTTCAACGCAGAAATTATAAAGTCCCTTTACAAAACTTTCTTCAAGCGGAAGCACCCCGCCTTCGCCCTGCACGCACTCAATCATAACCGCCGCCGTCTTAAACTTCGAAGCAAGGTCTTTGACCGACTGCAAGTCGTTTGCGTCAGCATAGGCGAACCCGGGCGTAAGGGGTTGAAAGTTTTTATGGAATACGTCCTGCCCCGTCGCGGCAAGCGTTGTAATAGTCCTGCCGTGGAAGCTGTTTTTAAGGGTTATAATATTGTAACAGTCAACGCCGTGTCTTTCCGCGGCGTATTTGCGGGCAACTTTTATGGCGCATTCGTTTGCTTCCGCACCCGAATTGCCGAAAAACACCTTTCTCATACCCGTGGCTTTGCACAGAAGTTCGGCAAGCTCTACGCACGGATACGAATAGAATATATTGGACACGTGCTGAACGCGGTCAAGCTGTGCTTTTACCGCTTCCGCCCATATACCGTCGCAAGCGCCGAATGTGTTTACGGCGATGCCCGTACCCATATCTATATATTGACTGCCGTCGCCGTCGTACAAAAGCGAGCCTTTACCCTTTACTATTTCAACGGGAAAGCGCGAATATGTACCCGCGACGTAATTTTTATCCCTGTCCTGTAAATCACTCATTGCCGTACCCCGTGACCATCGTTCCCGCGCCTTCGTCTGTAAGAAGTTCCATAAGTATGGAATGGGGAATTCTTCCGTCCATAATAATAACGTTTTTTACGCCACGGTCTATCGCGGTCATACAACATTCAACCTTGGGAATCATACCGCCCGAAATAACGCCACTGGCGAAAAGTTCCTTCGCCTGTTTTACGGTGACGGCGGGTATAAGCGTATCGGGGTCGTCCTTATCCTTTAAAATGCCCGCAATGTCGGTCATCATAATAAGTCTTTCCGCGCCGAGCGCACCCGCTATATAAGCCGCGGCGGTGTCGCCGTTTATATTGAAAATATTGCCTTCGCCGTCGCAACCGACGGTAGAAATTACGGGGATATATCCCTTTTCAAGCAAGTCGTTTACGGGGGCGATATTGATGTTGCGTATATCGCCGACAAAGCCGAGCTTTTCGTCCTTAACGTCGGCTTCGATAAGCTTGCCGTCAATTCCCGAAATACCCATCGCCTTACCGCCCTTTATTTGCAAAAGGTTTACAAGCGTCTTATTTATCTTGCCCGAAAGCACCATCTGGGCAATGTCGACCGTCTCTCTGTCGGTTACGCGCAACCCGTCGATAAACTGCGACTTTTTGCCTAACCTGTTCATCATATCAGAAATTTCAGGCCCACCGCCGTGTACAAGTACGACCTTTACGCCCGTAAGCCACAGAAGAACAATGTCTTCCATAACCTGCTGTTTGAGTCCGTCGTTTACCATAGCGTTTCCGCCGTATTTTACGACTATTACCTTTCCGTTGTAACGCCTTATGTACGGCAATGCCTGTGTAAGAACTTCCGCACGCTGTGCGTTTGAAAAATTATTATCCATATTTTCAACCTTAAATTTGCAAACCCGACACGGTATTGCTTAGCTTATATACGGTGGATTAAGTACGGTAGTCCCCGTTTATTTTAACATAGTCGTAAGTCAAATCACAACCCCACGCCGAAGCGCAAAACTCTCCGTCGTTGAGATTTACGGCTATTTCTATTTCGTCTTCGGTCAAAACGCGCTTTGCAAGCTCTTCCGAAAAATCTATGCCTCTGCCGTTTTTGCAGACCTCTACCTTGCCCGCTTTCGAAATAAAGGCAACGTCTATCTTTTCGACGTCGGCGTCCGCGCCCGAATAACCTATCGCGCACAGCACCCTGCCCCAGTTGGCGTCCGCGCCGAACATAGCCGCCTTTAACAGGCTTGAACAAACTACGCTTTTTGCCGTCTTTTTCGCGTCGGTCAAGGTTTTTGCGCCGCATACCTTGCATTCGAGAAGTTTCGTCGCCCCCTCGCCGTCACCCGCAATCATTCTGCAAAGCGCAACGTTGACGGTGTTAAGCGCCTTCATAAATTCATTAAAGTCGTCGCCGTCGCCGTCGATTATTGTGTTGCCCGCCATACCGTTTGCCATTACCGCAACCATATCGTTTGTAGAAGTATCGCCGTCTATGCTAAGCATATTGAAAGTCTCTTTAACGTCGCTTTTAAGCGCCTTTTGAAGCATAGCCGAAGATATTGCACAGTCTGTTGTAATGAACACAAGCATAGTTGCAAGGTCGGGATGAATCATCCCGCTTCCCTTTGCAATACCGCCCATACGGCATACTTTACCGCCTGCGGTAAACTCCACGGCAATCTGCTTTACGGAGGTATCCGTCGTCATAATGGCTTCCGCGGCGTAACAACAGCCGTCATACGAAAGCCCGTCGGCAAGCGCGGGTATGCCCGCAGCTATCGGGTCAATCGAAAGCGGTTGACCTATTACACCCGTCGATGCTACAATGACGTCTTTATCGGAAATACCGAGTTTTTCGGCAACCAAACGGCAGGTCTTTTCGGCAATCAGTTCACCGCCGGCATTGCAGGTATTTGCGTTTCCGCTGTTGCATATTACCGCCTGCGCCTTGCCGTCGGAAATATTAGCCTTCGTAACCGTAAGGGGAGCGCCCTTGACGAGGTTATTCGTATATACCGCCGCGGCGTTGCACACCTTTTCACTGTAAATCAAGGCAAGGTCGCGCTTGGTGCGCGATTTCCTTATACCGCAGTGTATGCCGTTGGCTTTAAAGCCCTTTGCCGCGCATATGCCGCCATCTGTAATTTTCATAATTTCTCCTATAACACAAGCCCTTTCGTCGGCTCTTCGCCGATAAGAATGTTCATATTTTCAATAGCCGCCCCGCTTGCACCTTTGCCGAGGTTGTCGAACCGCGACACAAGCAGTATTCTTTCCTCGTTGCCGTAGACGGAAATGCCCATTCCGTCTTTGCCGGCGTACGCGCCCGCCGATAAAAACCCGCTTTCGTCATCGGCTGCGTATTTGACTATCTGCCCGTCAAACGCCGATTTATATAGCTTTTTAAGCTCTTCCGCGGAAGTTTTAAGCCCGTCGCGGAACAGGGGTACTATTACTTCCATACCGCACGGAAAGTCGGCTACTATCGGGCAGAACACGGGCGAGAAGTCAAGCCCGCACACCGCCCGCATTTCGGGAAGATGCTTATGCGACTGGTTCAGCCCGTACGCGCGCGGAGCGCGGTAAAGTTCTGATTTATCCCCTTCGTATTCGGCAATCATATTCTTGCCCCCGCCCGTGTAGCCCGTAAGCGAAAAGCAGGAAAGTCTGCTGTCCGCGCTTAGTATTCCCGCCCTTACAAGGGGGGCTATAAGCGCGATAAACCCGCTTGCGTGACATCCGGGGTTGGCAATTCTGTTTGAATTTTTTATACTTTCGTAACCGCAGATTTCGGGAAAACCGTAAGCCCAGCCCTCCGCGGTGCGGTGCGCCGTCGAAGTGTCAATAACTTTTACGGCGGGATTTTCTATAACCGACACGGCTTCTTTCGCCGCGGCGTCGGGCAAACATAAAAAGACGACGTCCGCCCCGTTAAGCGCGTCTTTACGCGCATTCAAATCTTTTCTCAGTTCTTCGGGCAGGGCAATAAGTTTTATATCGTCCCTTTCCGAAAGCCTTTCGCGGATACGCAGACCCGTAGTGCCGGCGCTTCCGTCAATAAAAACTTTATACATTTTTTAAGCTCTCTTTTATATATGCAATCTGTTTTTCGACAGACCTTACGGAAGTTCCGCCTTCCGATATGCGCTTGTTTACGCACGTTTCAAGCGAAATTTCGTCAAACAAATCCTCTGCAAACAGACTGCCGAACTTATTATATTCTTCTATCGTCAGACTTTCAAGCGTTTTGTCGCACTTTATGCACTCTGCAACGATTTGTCCCGTAATTTTATAAGCCGTACGGAAGGGCATACCCTTTTTTACGAGATAGTCGGCAAGGTCGGTGGCGTTGATAAACCCCTTTTCGGCAGCTTTGCGCATATTTGCGGTGTTTGCCTTCATTTCGGAAATCATCGGCGCGAACACGTCAAGACACATTTTAACCGTGTCGGACGCGTCAAAGAGGCTTTCCTTGTCCTCCTGCATATCCTTGTTATAAGCAAGCGGAAGCCCTTTAAGCATAGTAAGCGTAGCCGTCAGATCTCCGTATACCCTGCCCGTCTTTCCGCGGACAAGTTCCGCCATATCGGGATTTTTCTTTTGGGGCATAATGGAAGAACCCGTTGTGAAGCCGTCTGACAGTTCGATAAACTTGAATTCCCACGAAGACCAAAGAATAATTTCTTCCGAAAATCTTGAAAGATGGGTCATAATAAGCGACAGGGCGGAAAGATATTCGACGCAGAAATCTCTGTCGGACACCCCGTCAAGACTGTTTAACGCAATCTTATCGAAGCCCAAACTCTTTGCTTCGGCATATCTGTCCGTATTATAAGTCGTACCCGAAAGCGCGCAACAGCCTATCGGCGAAATGTTTACGCGTTTACGGCAGTCTTTAAGCCTGTCGGTATCCCGCAAAAACATCATTGCATACGCGCAGAGATAGTGACCGAAAGTTACGGGCTGGGCGCGTTGAAGGTGGGTATACCCCGGCATAATTGCTTCTTTATACTCTTCCGCCTTCTGCACTACTGCCGAGATAACAAGTTTCAATTTGGAAGTAATTTCGGCAATGTCGTCGCGCACGTACATTCTCAAATCAAGCGCAACCTGGTCGTTACGGCTTCTCGCTGTGTGAAGCTTTTTGCCCGCTTCGCCTATGCGCGCAGTCAACGTCTGTTCGACAAACGTATGAATATCTTCCGCCGTCTCGTCTATTTTCAGACTGCCGTTTTCCAAATCGTCGAGTATGCCCTGCAACCCCTGACATATAACGTCGGCTTCCTCCGCGGAAATTATGCCCTGCCCGCCAAGCATTGCGGCGTGCGCCATACTGCCCGTTATGTCCTGCCTGTACAGCCTTTTATCGAATTTTACGGACGAATTGAAATCGTCTGCAATTTTGCTTACGGCACCGTCGTTTCTGCCTGCCCACAGCTTTGCCATAATATCTCCTTAAAAGTTTTTGTCCCGCCGGGAAAGCAGGACAAAAGAAAACTTATTTATTCTTTGCTTCCACGATTGCCTGAACCTTTATGGGAAGTCCGTAAAGATTGATGAAGCCCGCCGAATCTTTCTGGTCGTAATCGCTTTCGCCGAAGGTTGCAATCTCTTCGCTGTACAGTGAATTTTTGCTCCAAACGCCGGCGTTAATCATATTGCCCTTGTAAAGTTTAAGCCTTACCTTACCCGTAACCGTCTCCTGCGTCTTGTCGACGAACGCCGAAAGCGCTTCCCTCAGCGGCGTAAACCACTGCCCGTTATAGACAAGTTCGCCGAAGGTTATGGAAAGCTTCTGCTTTTCGTGCATTGTCATCTTGTCAAGGCAAACCGATTCGAGAACGCTGTGCGCCTTGTAAAGTATCGCCCCGCCGGGGGTTTCGTATACTCCGCGGCACTTCATTCCGACAAGACGGTTTTCCACAATGTCCAAAAGCCCTATGCCGTTTTCGCCGCCAAGCTTATTAAGTTTTAAAATTATATCCTTTGCGGAAGCTTTTTTGCCGTCTATCGCAACGGGTACGCCCTTGACGAATTCAAGTTCTACGTAAGTGGGCTTGTCGGGCGCCTTTATAGGCGACACTCCCATTTCAAGGAAGCCTTCCTTTTCGTACTGCGGTTCGTTGCCCGTATCTTCGAGGTCAAGCCCTTCGTGCGAAAGGTGCCAAAGGTTTTTATCTTTCGAATAATTTGTCTGCCTGTTTATTTTAAGGGGAATATTGTGCGCTTCCGCATAATCTATTTCCTCGTCGCGCGACTTTATATCCCACTCGCGCCAGGGTGCGATAATGGGCATATCGGGAGCAAATCTCTTTATCGCAAGTTCGAAGCGCACCTGGTCGTTTCCTTTGCCCGTACAGCCGTGGGCTATTGCGTCGGCGCCCTCTTTAAGCGCAACCTCCACCAACGCCTTGCCAATGCAGGGGCGGGCGTGGCTTGTGCCGAGATAATATTCTTCGTAAAGCGCACCCGCTTTCATAGTGGGAATTATGTAATTGTCGACGTAATCGTCAGTAAGGTCGAGAATGTATATTTTGGACGCGCCGGTCTTTATAGCCTTTTCTTCAAGCCCTTCAATCTCGTCCGCCTGCCCGACGTTTGCCGCAACGGCTATAACTTCGCAGTTATTGTAATTTTCTTTAAGCCAGGGTATTATTATCGACGTGTCAAGCCCGCCCGAATACGCCAACACCACTTTTTTGATTTTACTTTTATCCATAACACTTATTCCTTTATATTTTCAAGTTGGTTTTATTATAGTCCCGCAACTTTGCGTTGTCAAACAAATTTTGTATAAAAATTCAAAATTTTTTATAAATTTTCATTACATAGGGAGCAGAAAAATGTAAATTTATTCATTACGGCAAAAATATCCCGATTAAAAATCGGGATATTTTTACTTTGAATTTCTGTGTATGACCCTGCCGCCCGTAAGCGCAATCATTTTTACGGCTTCAAGCGAGAAATCATCGGCTTCGACAATTAATGGTTTGTTAAGCGAACCCTTTGCAAGCACTTTCACATAGTTTGCGTCCTTTGCGATAAGCCCCTTTGCCGTAAGCTTGGCAACCGTAACATGTTCGCCCGATTTGAAATTTTTCGAAAGCAGGTCTATATTTACAACGTCCTTTTTCCTGTCGGCGGTTTTTCTTTTTATTTCCTTTTCTTCGACGATAAGCTTTGCCTGTTCGTCGGACATAACCTCTTGGACTTCTTCCGCGGCGACTTCTTCCATAATTTCGAAATCTCTTTCTACAAGCACTTCGTCGTACACGGGCGCATCGCCGTCTTCAACGCTTTCTTGCGTCTGCGGTTCGGCGGGCTGTTCAACTTCATCGGCGGGTTCTGCGGCAGGCTCTTCAACAATTTCCGCGCATTCCGCACTTTCGGTAACTTCCGTTAAAATTTCTTCCGCAGGTTCTGCCGCGGCAACTTCGTCAAGGCTTTCGGTTTCGTCCAAAGACTTGCCCTTTATTCTTATTTCGCCGCGTTCGATAAGCTCGTCGCGGGTAGCCCTTTCGACTTCGGTATTAACTTCGGTATTTGATTTTTCCAGCCCGAATTTTTCGGCAAGGCGTGAAATTAAGTAAAGCGCGTATTTAACTTTGCGGGGAGAAGTAAGCTTCAACAGCATAGGCGTATCCGCAAAACGCTTTACTGCGCTTACGTCCTTGCCCCTGTACTTGGTATCTTCGTATTCCGCAGGGTCAAGCGCAAACGCTATACACAGTTTTTTGCCCTTGAAAAGCATATAGGCAAGCTTGGTTCTGCCCCTGTGCGCCCTCTCCTGTCTGCGCGAAAGCGAAGTTTTTACTTTTTTATAGCTTAAAAGCTCGTTTTCTATTTCTACATATCTCTGTCTTATTTCTTCGGGGGAAAGAATAAGTTTTGCAAGAAAGCTGTAATTTACGCGTATTTCAAACTTTTTGTCCGCGGGAACGGCGTCTGTAATGCCCAGCGCCGAACGCGCCGCATCCGACATTTCGCCAACGTTAACTTCGTTTACCGTCTGTATCTCTTCCTCTTCCCAGTCATCGTCCGAATCATCTTCGGACTCTTCTTCTTCGGAATCTGCCTGAACGGGGTCGGCGTGTTCGGACGTCTGCGCGGGTTCTTCGGGCGGCTGTTCGAACAGAAGCGACGACAGCTCGGACGCCTTTTTTGCGGCGTCTTCGTACATTGCCGCAAGGCGTGAAGCGTTCTGCGCCGCACGCTCGGCTTCCGCAACTCTCTTCATTGCTTCTTCGGCTTCGCGTTTAGCCCTGTCTTCGGCAAGCTGCGCCGCGACCATCTGCGCGACCTTTGCCTCTATATTTTCGTCCTTTTCGAACTCGCCCGGTTCGTCCTTGGGCGGAGCCGCCATTACTACCTTTACGACGGGCGCGCTCTTCTTCTTTATCGCAAGAATAAAGATTACGGAAAGCACGGTTACAAGTACAAGCAACACGCCCATAATTACCGTAAGCACGGTTAAAAGCAACCCCGTATTCGAAAGAGCGAGAAGCTGCAACGGTTTAATGTTTAACATTGTTTATATCTCCTGTAAGCGAAAACTATCGCAACCGAAGTCGCAACGCACGCGCTGACACCTATCGCAATATCCGCAATAAGCACGGCTTCGTTTACGTCTTCGGCGGGTTGTTTGTCTTCCTGCGAAGCCGTCTGCGCAAACGCGGCAGGACGGGCGTACAACGCCTGCCTTACGCCGGTAAAAACGCAAAGGCTTAACAGCAGGACGGCTAAAACCATAGTAAAACTTTTAATTTTTTTCATAAAACTTAAAGCGATTTCAATTCTTCGTTTAAATCGGCAAGGCGCGAACGCTGTTGTTTGACGAGTTTGGAAAACACGCGGAAAAACTCCAATTCGATGGGGTCGGGTTCGGTTTTATCCAGAAGCGATTCCATAAGACTTGTCTGCGAACGCATAAGTTTCTGTTCAAGCGACTTTATTTCAAGCTCGCATTCTTCGATTTCCTTTTCGATTTCCTTTTTCTTTGACATAATTTTACTCCGTTTTGTATATTTTAATATATTGATACAGATACATTGTATCACGTATTTGAATTTTAATCAATAGGTAAACGCAAACTTTTTGCCCTATTTTATTAATTTTTTTCGCAGGGGTACACTATTTTCATCTGTTTACGGCATTCGTCAAGCAAGCGCATAACGTCCAGCGTGTTTTTTACGGGGCAGTACGCGCTTTCGTTTGCGCCGTTTAAAAGGTCTTCCGCGGTGTGCCTGAATTCTATTCCGAACGGGTTTTTATCCCCTTTGAACTTACTTCGGCTTTCGCCCGTCATATACGCCGCGCCCGCCGTGTGAAAATAGGGAACTATTATCCTGCCCCTGTCGCCCTCTATCACAACCTTCTCGCCGCGCAGTCTTTTCATCGACACGAAAATTTCGGCTTCGAACCCGCCGTACTTCATTACTATCTTCTCTTCGGTATCTATCCCGCCTTTGAGGCTGCCCGTGCAGACGATTTCAGACGGCATACCGAAAAGCTCGTAAACGTACCTTATGGGATAAATCCCCAAATCGAGCAGTACCCCGCCCGCAAGCTCGGGTTTTACAAGCCGCGGGTTGCGGTTGACGTACATCATAGGAAAGGCAAACTTTGCTTTTACTTTTTTCACATCTCCTATTTTGCCTTCCGAAAGCCACTGCTTTACTTTAAGCGACACGGGGTTGTGCCACGTCCACATAGCTTCCGCAACGTAGACGCCGGACTCTTTCGCAAGCGCAATCGCCCTTTCCGCCTCATTGAAATTAACCGCAACGGGTTTTTCGCAGAGAACGGGAACGCCCGCTTTTACCGCAAGCTCCGTATAATACGCGTGTCTGTCGTGCGTCGTTGCGATATACGCGCAGTCCGCGCCGGAGTTCAGCGCCTCTTCGGCGGTACCGTAAACCTTTCCGCCGTACTTCTCCGCAAATTTTTCCGCCCTTGCGCGCGTGCGGTTCCACACCGCGGCTATCCGCCCCGCTCCCGCCTTAATCAAGCTTTTCGCAGCTTTTTCGGCTATTTTTCCGCAGCCTATGAACACCCATCCGAAATTTTCCATAATACTCTCCATAAATCACATAAGCGGCGCTACTATCTGCAAGACGCCTGCAAGTATGCGGTTGTAAATTTTTGCGCGTTTTCCGTTTTTTTCGTCGATAAGCGTACACTTCCCGAACGTGTTTTCGAAGTCGGCGTTAATCTCTTCAATAGCCTTGACGTCGTTTGTGTACACCGCGCTTTCGAACTGTTGGTAAAAGGAGCGCAAATCGAAATTTATCGACCCGACGACGGCGCAGTTTTCCGAAATGCACAGCTTGCTGTGTACGAAGCTGTGTTCCATACAGTAAACCTTTACCCCGCTTGAAATAAGTTTTTCGGCGTTGTTTCTCGACACGATATAGGCGTAAACCTTATCGGGTATCGCAGGAAGGATAATTCTGACGTCGACGCCCGCCTCCGCCTTGTTCTTCAAAAGCCCGGCGATAATCTCGTCCGGTATAAAGTAAGGCGTCATTATCCACAGCTTGTCCTTTGCTCCCGAAATAATATTTTCATATACGCTTTTGCCTATGTTTTGTTTATAATCGAGTCCGTCTGTAAACGGTACGGCTACGCATTCGTTTTCGTATCTGTCGGACAGGTTGAGGTACTGAGAATAGGGTTCTTCACTGCCTTTGATATATTCCCACTGTCTTAAAAACGCCAGTGTAAATCCGTCGACGCCCTCGCCGTCAAGCCTTATGCCCGTATCCTTCCAGTAACCGTACATACGCTTTTCGTTGACGTACTCGTCCGCAAGATTGCTTCCGCCCGTATACGCCGTTTTGCCGTCTATAACAATAATCTTGCGGTGGTCGCGGTAGTTAAGCGCAACGTTGAACAGCGGAACTATTCTGTTGTATGCCGTAAGGTTTACGCCCGCTTTTAAAAGCTTGCTCTTCATTTTGTGCGAAAGAGTCTTTTTACAGCCCATATCGTCGTAAATAATGCGCACCGTCACACCCTCTTTGACCTTGCGGGCAAGCATTTCCGCAATTCTGTCCAAAAGCACGCCGTCGGAAATTATGAAAAATTCCATAAACACGAAATTTTTCGCGCTTTCAAGACGTTCGAGAACGTCGTCGAAAAGCTGTGCGCCCGACGGAAAATACTTTACGCGGGTACCGGTATAAGCTTTAAACCCGCCCGCCGAGTAAAGATACTTGCAGTCGACGGCAACCGTTCGGTTTGCTTTGGGGGCAACATATCCGCTTACGTAACGCGCCGTCCTTTCAAACACGGCGTTATAACGCTTTTTCGCCTTGCGGAAAAAGAAGCGTTCGTCCGACAGAATATAAATAATGAACCCGAAGCTGTACCCGACGGTAAGTATCATAACCCATACCGCCTTGGAAAGCCCGTTCCTCGGCGAAGAAAGGCAGTAAATGCAGGTTATAAAGCTAAGCGTGAACGAAATGACCATATACACTTGTATAGCTACGCCCGCCATCACGTTTAAAAAGATTAATAAAGCTACCTGCAAAATTACCGCAAGCGCAATAACCGTCATTTTAAGGGGGCGCAGACCGTTGGTCTCCGTCCTGATTTTTACGGCTTTTCCGCCGTCGCCGTAGCGCGCTTTTCTGCGGGCTTTTATTTTTCTCGGATCTTCCATTCTTCCCCCTCCGTAAGCCCGACAGCCCTATCGCATACCGCGTATATGTTTTCTATTATTTCGCGGTACCTTCGCTCGTATTCGGCGTTTTCCCTTTGGACGATATTGTATGAACTGAGCGCAGCGGCGGCAAACAGCACGAAGCCGATAATTATGAACAGACAGCCCAAACCTATACCGAAAGCATTTTTCATAAGTCTTAATGCGGAAATTCCGCCCGCAACCGAACCCAACCCCGCAAGCCCCAGAGTAAGCCCCAGAGGGGTAGAACGCGCGTGCTTCATCCTCTCTATTTTATCCATCTCGTTAAACTGCATTTCCGCGCTCACCTGCAAATACTGCAACTCGTCCCTGTTGGGAATGTTATGCGGACGACGGAAAGTGTAATTTATAATATCGGCGTAACGCTTGTGTTCCGCCTTTTCTTCTATTTCCCAGCGGAAAGCAGAATACATTTTTTCAAGCTCTTCGGCGCGCTTGCGCTTAACCGACACTTTTAAATAATCGTAATAATTTTCCATAATTTTTTTAAACCGCCCCCGTATGCAACTATAATACACTATTTTTCGTAAAAAGTTAACGTATTGTTAAATTTTCGTAAAATTATTTTGTTTTAAGCATAACCGCGCCCCGAAAGCCGAACGGCTTTCGGGGCGCAACACCTTAAATATTAATCTTCATATCTGGTCTTTATTACTCTTCCGCCCGTCAGAAGTATCATTTTGACGGCTTCGAGAGAGAAGTCGTCCGCTTCTACTATCAACGGCTTGTCAAGTATGCCCGAAGCGAGAACTTTATAATAGGTTGTCGACGGCGCAATAAGTTTTTTATCTTTCAGACCGTCAAGCGTGACGGTGTCCCCCGCCGAATAATTTTTAGACAGCGCTTCGATATTGATAATGTCGGTGCGTTTTTTGACCCTTTGACGGGTTTTGACGGGGTTTACGACCAATTCTTCGACAAGCTCCTCGGCTTCTTCGTCGCTGATGACTTCGGCGGCTTCTTCAACCGTGACGGCTTCCATAATGTCGAAATCGCGTTCAAGGAAATCTTCGTGCAGAACCCTGGACTTTCCGCGCTTTTCGCTTCCGTTGGCGTTTACGGTGAACTCTTCAACCACCTTGTAAAGTTTTATAAGCCGTTTGTGTACAAGCGATGCGGTGTCTTCGTAAGCGCAGTAGAAGTCGGTATCGTCCAGCTCCTTGCGTTCGAATCCGAACTTGTCCGCAAGCACGGCGATAAGCTCTTTAGCCCAACGCACAGAACGTATAGAACGCAGTTTTAAGCGCATAGGCGTCTTTGCATACTTTGCAACCCCGCCCACATTCTCGTACTTGTACTTCGTGTCGGCAAATTCATCGGGTGACAGCGCAAGATACAGTGAAAGCGTCTTGCCGTAAACGGCAAACTTTGCGTAAGTTCTTCTGCCGAGATAAAACGATTCGTTACCCCAACTCATACGCGTCTTCAAAGAATAGCGCAAAAGTTCGTTTTTCAGCTCGTTATACCTGCCCTTCAACGCGTCGTCGGACTGAATAAGCTTTGCCGTAAAGCTTCTGTCATATCGCACGCGCAGGCGGGTTTCGCCGATAACTACCGTACCGACGTCCTCTTCCTCCTCGTCGTCAAGAATTACCGCATCTTCTTCAAGCACAACTTCTTCCTTGGCTTCGGTAACGGTTTCGGCTTCAACCTCCGGTTCGGGTTCCTTGACGGGTTCGGGGTCGGGAACAATTTCTTCGGCAGGTTCTTCCGCGGTCTCTTCTACGGCTTCCGCCGCCGCAATCTCTTCCGCCTGTTCTTCGGCTGGTTTAGCTTCTTCAACCCGTTCAACCGCATTTTCAACCTGCTGTTCTTCTACGGGTTGAACGCCGTTTTCTTCTGCCTGTTTAAGCTGTTGCCGTTTGCGTTTTCCGACGCACTCGGCGGCAAGCATTGCAATGACCCCCGCAAGCGCAACCGCGGCGATTGCTATAATTATACACTTTGCCGCGACACCCCAGCCGACGGCGGATAAAAGATAAGCCATAAATACTACTCCCTGCTTTCACCCGCGGGTATTTTTTTGATAAGCACAACGCCAATTACAACAATAAGCACAATACCGACAATGTAAATCCAGCCGAAGTCGTTTGCAACCCAACCGAAAAACAGCCCCACGTGCGGAACAACGGACGTAACCTCGCCCAAAATATTTTCAACCTTTATTGGGTTGGGGTCCGCCGCATTGTTTGCGTCGCCCTTGGTAAAGTAATTTCCGTCGTTAATGCGGATAATTCTGTGCGTGGTCGGAATTTTATCCCCGTCGGGCAGAAAACAGATTATGTCCCCCACCCTGTAATCTTTGGTTTTGGTAATGATAATCAGGTCGCCTTCGTCGATAGTCCCCGCCATACTGCCCGTCTGAACGGTTAAAAACGAATATCCGAAAAGCGACGGAACGGGCGACTTGTTTACAAGCTTGTCTATCGCTATCCATAAAAGGACAAACACCAAAAAAGCGGCTATTGCAAGACAAACGCAGGACAGCGCGATATTAAGCGGTTTGCGCCACTTGCCCTTGACGGATTGCCCGCCGTCCGCGTTATTTTCCGCGGTAACTTGCGTACCGTTCTGCGTATCTTTTTCCATTAATTGTCTCCTGCCTGAGCCGTAAGCTCCAATACGAGCGAAATTTTCCCGCCGTCCGCGCCGATAAGCGTGTCGTTTTCATCGTTTCCGCCGTCGAACGCCCACCGCCATTCAAGCCCGAAAGCCTGTTCCGATTCCGGCAAAATAAGAAGTTCGGAATAATTTAACTCTTCCGCCGTAAGCCAAGACTGCGTGCCTATGACGGCGTTGTTCATTTTAAGTCTGAAAGTTATGGGGAAGTAATCGGTTTCAAGCTCACCCACGTACCGCGCCCTTATCGAAAACGAGTAGTAAAGGGTCACGTCGTGCGGGTTGCGCACGATAAAACCGTATTCCCCGCCGCTTCCCGGCAGTACTTTGTCGTCGAATACGCCGACAACCGTCTGCGCCTCCCAACTGCCGTTTTCGTCCTTTATGTCGGCAATCGGTCTGCCGTCGAACGGCGTGCCTATAAGGGCGGTAAAAATTATTACCGCTGTAAGAAATAACGCCATTGCCGTAAGCAATATTATGTGCGCGGCGTTGCGTTCGGTAACCTCCACGGTGCCGCAAAGCTTACCGTATCTATAAAATTTTCCGTCGGCAAGGCGGTATTCCCCGCCCTCCGCGTCGTATATCCGTTGTTTAACCTTTTTTCCGCCGTCTTCCGTCTTTTCCGTACGGCTGTAAAGCGCGATTTTATTACCGTTCAGGTCGTAAACCGACTTGCCCGACGCGCTTCCCATAATTTTATTATCTTCGTCGTATATAAATTTTGCGCCCCGTCCGCGCCTCAATTCCCCATCGAACGGCTGTGACGTAAGCGTTAAGTTGTAATTTTCAATCTCTTCCATTTTCCTTACGTTCCGCCCTTAAAAAAACTTATAACCCGTCTCCCCCGACAAGGGGGAGAACGGTTATAAAATACTGTTTAATGTGCAACTTCCGGTTACGGAGCGGGAGTTACGGGTATGTCGCTGTTCTGAATTTGCATTACGCTGAGCGTTAAGTCAAAGCTTATTGCGGTGGTAGCCGTATAAGTTACCTTGTCTGCCTCATCCGTTGCAAGCGCGTTGTCCGTTATCGTTGCAACGCCGTCTGCCGCCGTAACCGTTACGTTTCCGCCTTCATAATTGCCTGCGCCCTGAGCCGCGTAGCTGAGAAGGGTATCCATACGGTTTGCGCCTGCAATACCGTTATCGCCTGCTTCCTGGTCAAGCGCCCAAGTCCAGGTAAGAGTGTAACTCTTATCAGTAACTGTCTGATTCGGAGCAATAACCGCATCGGCAGTAGTAAAGTAATTGTTGATAGCAGTTAACGCGCCTTCAAGCGTACCGTCGTTATCCTCGCCCAAAACCGAATGGTTTTCACTGTCCAACAAATCCCATTTAATGGGACGGTATTCAACCGAACCTTCGGCAGTTCCTTTTATACCTACGTGCGAAGTCTTTTCTCCGACTTTAAGGTTAAGCGTCGCAAGAACTTCCGCAGAGCCGTTTACGCTTATAGTCATAGAACCGCTTGTGTTGGGCGCGATAGTAACTTTTTTCGCGCTCACGTCAATGCCTTCTGTACCCGAAGCAACCTTTTTGCCGTCCTTATAATTGTCTGCAAACAAGTTTTTGGTATCAACCGTAACTACAAAGCCCCACTTAGCTATCGTAGCCTGGTTAACGTTTGCCTTTTTGCTTGTTATGTACCGTGCGAGCGTTGAACCGCCGATACACATAAGCAAAACTACCAACGCAAGAATTACCGCAAGAATGATTAGTCTTGTGTTTCTGTTTGTCTTTTTGTTTTCCATCTCTGTTCTCCTTTAAAAATTTTTATTATTCAGCTCCCCGCTTACCGCGGAATAACTTTCCGATAAATGTTTTATTTGCGTTTTCAAACGCAAATAAGGGGACGTCCCCTTGACTTGGCTTAAAGCTTAATAATTGTCCGCTTGGTCTGCATTGGTAGACCAGGGCTGCCTTAACATATTGGGACTGCCTGTGTGGTTATAATAATATTCCGTGCCCGAATTGTCAAAACCGTATTGCACGCCCGCGGGGTAGTTACTGCTGAACCACCTTATTACGTTTTTATTTGTTCCTCGCACCCTGTACACGCTTGTGCCGTAGTTGTATATAAAGAAATCGAACTTCGTCATACCGGTATCTATAGACCCCGGCGCGCGCATATGTCTGTTTACACTTGTCATTACGTTGTAAGTGCCGTAATAAACGTACAGATTGGCGTCGTAAGCGGTTGAACCGTGCAAAACCGCGTTCATTGACAGCGGGAAGAGATTTGCCCAGCACTTGATAAGACCCTGTTTTTGGGTATTGCTCATTCCGCTAAGCGCGTTACTATCAAGCGTTCCGAGATAAACGTCGCTCATTTCGTAGACATTAAACGCGTCCTGCGCACCCGTTTCGTTGCCGAACTCTCCGCGCTGTACGTAAACGGTAGCCCTGTTTCCGCCTATTTGACCGCGTATGAACGCTCCTCCGTTTTTACCGTCAAACTTTCCGTCGTAGATATTTACCGTCGCCTTGCCCATAACCTGTACGCCGTAATGGCTTGCCGGACCCGTGGCTGTGGAGTATGTATGCGAATCTATATGGTTTAAATTGCCCGTAAAAACTCCCCCGTGGATATTGACGGCGGTAGTGACCGAAGCGTCGTCGTTGGTGGCGGTTACACCGTTGCCGAATTCGGCGGTGTACATGCCGTAATAAACGTTTATATTTCCGCCGCGGGAAATTACCGCGGGCCCGCCGCTGGCATTGGGGTAAAACTTCCACGTATCGGCAGTCGCGCTTTCCGCAACGTCTCTTACGGTATTAAAATGCGCTCTGCCGAGAGTATGGATATCTATAAGCGAATTATTATTTACGCCGGACTTGCCGAGGTTTATCGTTCCGTTCTGAACCTTTACCCCTCCGCCGACTTTTACGTTTATGTCAGCCTTTTCGAGATTTATCACACCGCCCTCGCAGGACACGGCAAAACTTTTTACAATAAGATTGTCAAAGTAAACGGTGTCGCCGTTCTGCGTAGTATACATATCGTAATCGTTGTACAGCCCGCGGAAATTCAATTTAAGGTTGCCGTAGCAGTTGAAAGTTCCGCCCTGTACGCGGATAGCGTTTACGTTTTCATAAACGCCGTTTACCGTGTATAAGCCGTTATTATCCCTCGTCCTCTGCCAGGGAACGTAAACGTCGTATTGGTGATTGCCCGCGGGGTTTTGCCCCGAAGTATCCCAAACCGCGCAAGCTTCTTCAACCCTGTCAAAATCCGTCTGGTTGCTGTCGCCCGTAACATAAGTAACGCCGTTGCCTTTACGGTTAAGTTCGCAGTTGACGTTATAGTCGGCGCCGTCGGCAAATGTAAGCTGGCCGTCGTTTACGGCTATCGCGGAAGCGTTGTACGCGTTTATGACTGCCCCGCCGTTAAACGCAAGCGAACCGCCGTTGACCGCAACGCCCATCCCCTGCGAATTGACTGTCGAAGATTTTACCGTAACCCTGCCTTCGCCGTAAAGATTTCCGCCCTCGTTCCTTTCCGCGGAGTTGAGATACACACCGACGGAAGCAGCCATTATGTTGCTGTAAGTCACCCCGCCGATTACAAGCGAATCCATATCCGTCGGATTTTCGCCCACATAAGTTTTGAAGGTGGGGCTTGCCGCGGCTTCCGCGGGGTCGCGGTCGTTGTCGTTGGAAATGTTTATCGTTACCGAATCGAGTTCCATATCCACGGCGTCGACGCCCGTCGTCCCCATATTTACGGCGTACACGCCGTAGCAGTTTGTTCCGCTTAGCAACGAAATCTTTCCGCCGTTTACGGCAATTTTTCCGCGGGTGGCGTATATCCCGTAAGAGTTTGAACCGCCGACTATAAAATTTGTGTTGTTGCAGGTTATTCCGCCGTTAATGCCGTCCACACCGCGGGCAAGTATGCCGTAAGTCGTCTTATGGCTTGCATTTTCGGGCAGGTCTTTGTTTACAAGGAACGTGCTGTCGGATACGTTTACCGTACCGCCGCGAATGAATATAGCCGCGTCCATTGCCGAATTGTTTATTACGTCCTTATCGCTTGAACGGGGGTCGTCCGTATGCGACACAGTGGCGTTTTTGGTGAAATTTGCTCCGTGGGCGGTTACAACTCCGCCGCGGGCGGCTATTATGCTGCCGTTGTACGCCGTTGCAGAACCGAGCTGGGTTATGTTAAGCCTGCCCCCGCTGAATTCTTCCCTGTCCGCCAAGCTGTTGCATATCACGCAGGACCCCTCGCCTTTCTTCGCAAGCCCGCCTGCGGGAATATCCGCGGGGTTAACGGTCTGAAAAGTTCCGCTGGTGCTTACTTCCATATCCCCGCCCGTCATATATACGCAGGAAGTGTGCTGCGTGCCGAAGTAGGAATAAAAGCTTCCGTCGCTGCTGGCGCGCGTCTGCGCCGTATCGCCCGCAACGGTGACGTTTACGTTAAGCGTGCCTGCGGTCATCTGCACCGCGGCATAGTTGGGATAGTCCGAATATCCGTTTAACTGCTCCGCAGAATCTATTACGTCCGCAAAGCCGAAAACCGTGGCGGTTTCTTCGCCGAGAGTATAGCTGTAAACGAAAGCCGCTTCTTCCGTGTCGAACACGGACGTGTCGCCCGAAGCGCCGTTTACCGTAACGTAACAGTAAGTGTCGGCGGCAATGTTGCCGTATGACCGGTCGAAATATATGTTGCCCGTCCTGAAACCGTTTCTTTCACGCATAGGCAGAATGGGCATATTACCCGTAACGCCCTTGATATTCGTTACTGCGCCTATCGTAATTGTACCAAGCTGTGTACTGAGTTTGGAATAGTATTCCGAAGGTCTGGGGCCGCTTTCGAACTTTCCGCCGAAAACGTTTAAGTCGCCCCCCGTTTATCGCAAGCACGTTGCCCGTGGGGTTGTAAAGCCCGCCCCCGCCGTTAGCCGCGGTGTCTATTATGGTGAAAGTAGCGTCCGCGGGGACGTTGACAAGTCCGTTGCGGCTGCTTCTCTGAATCTCGTTGCCGTTTAAGTCAAGGGTCAAATCTTTTTTAAGGTCAAGCGAATTACCCGTCATAATAAGCGGTTCGCCTATGTTAGGTTTAAGCCTTACGTAGTCGTAACCGCTGCTTATCGCATTGAACAGCTCCATTTGGGAGCCTACTTCAAACGGCGTGCTTACGTTGTTATCAAGGTCGTTGTCATTTCCGCCGATTATTCCGCCCCCGCCCATTTCGGTAACATACTTCGACTGCGTAACCATTAACAGCACGGATGCGATAATTAACGTCAGCGCAAGAATAATTATTAAGACCAGTCTTATAATACGTTTATTGTAATTACCGTCCATCTATCCGCCCCCTGCGGTCAGTTGTACTGTGAAAATACCACGTTTATTCTGCTGGGGCTTGAAATGCCAATGCAATTTTTAGGCGTAACACGCGTCCAGCTTTCTTCGTCTGTTTTTCTTACTTCAAGCGTCCTGCTTGCATCCCAGCTTGCCCTGTTTATTTCGAAGGCGTATTCGTCGGGCACGGCGGGATATTCGCCTTCAAGTATATTTTCCACGGTGTCCGCCCAGGTGTTGGAAGTAAACTCCGCACTGTCGAGTATGGCGGTAGGCACACAGCGGAAGAGAAAGCTTTTTTCCTTGCCCCTGCCCAAAACGTAATTTTCCGTGTTAGGCAGACTTACCGTAAGCTTGTAATAATCAAGCGTTTCGGAACATTTAAGCGACACGGGGCAAAGCAGTTTTTCAACGCCGTCAACGGTGCGGTAAGTTGTAAAAGACCTGTTGGCTATGCCGTCCGCCCGCCCGTAAACTTCGGCGTTCATAATAAGCGAAAGCTCTTTGCCGGAACTTATAAGGTTTTGATAATCGTTGGGTATGTCTATCTGTTGGTGGTCGTTGCCGTAAATTACCGCTTCGCCCACGGTCAAAGCCGACTCGTCGCCCTGTATCTGGTAAAGCCTGCTTGCCGTTAACGCGGTAGCGCGTGAGGACGCTGCGGAAAGCTCCACAAACTGAAACATCATTCTCGTTGCAAACCTTTTGGGTATGTACATTACAAAGCTGTAATTGTAGCCGAGCAGAACAGGAATTTGTTTCGCTTCGGTGACATCGACAACCTTCGAAA
>CAJUNJ010000002.1:172584-199062 GCA_910587825.1 uncultured Christensenellaceae bacterium | reverse complement strand
TTGGTTAGAGCGCCAGCCTGTCACGCTGGAGGTCGACGGTTCGAGCCCGTTTCGGGTCGCCATTATTTTTAAGCGTCTTAAAGACGCAAATGCCTTGGTAGCTCAGTTGGTAGAGCGCCGGACTGAAAATCCGTATGTCGGCGGTTCGATTCCACCCCAAGGCACCACCCCAATGGGCGTGCTTGCTGGTGTAGCTCAATTGGCAGAGCAGCTGATTTGTAATCAGCAGGTTGTGGGTTCGATTCCAATCACCAGCTCCAACGTTTACCCCGCAAAGTCGGGGTAAAAAACTAAATACGGGCGGATTGCAGAGTGGCCAAATGCATCAGACTGTAAATCTGACGTCTCCGACTTCGGTGGTTCGAATCCACCTCCTCCCACCAATAGCAACCTAAAACGAACAACTTTTTAAGTGCCAAGTTTAGGTTGCTTTATTTTTATAATTTCATTATCAACAAAGTAAGTTGACAATTTGAAATATCATATTATTAGATCACTAAATTCGGAATTTAAATGAAGAAAGATATTTATAATGGAAAAGTAAAAAAAGAGTTAATAAGTATTATTACATTTTCAATTGTCCTTTTTGGCATTGTTAGTTTAGGCTTAGCAATATTTTTTTTGCTATTTGCCTTGTTGTTTAATGAGTTAAATAATGACGTGCGAATATTGACTTTTGTACTTAGCGCCCTTTGTTTTATTATGGCAATAGTGTATCCGCCTTTAACAATTTACTTATATAGAAGTTACCCAAAACATCCTAAACTAACTAAATTATTCACTAACAGTTCGGCATTGATTGATTTGCCAGAAGATGACTCAAAATCATAAAATCGTTTTAGATAATAATTGCTCCACCACAAATAGGACAACGACATTTCTCGTTGCCCTATTTGTTTATGGAATAAGTACGGAACAGTTCGCGCGAGGGTGCAAGCCGCGCGCTTGTCAAGACAAGCTCACGCCTATCTGCCAAAATTTATTTGCGTTATTGTTCAAAATCTTTTATAAGATTTGTTATGATTTGTTTATCACGCTTGTTTAACTTTCGAAAAGTCAATAACAATTCCGTTTCTTCTTCCGATAGAACGAGCATATTTTCATTATCATTAAAAAACTGTGAAAGTGTTATGCCGAACGCATTGCAAATTGCTTCAATACTTGCCATAGACGGTAAGGTGCCTCGTTTATGCATATTGGGCAAAGTTGATGACGATAACTGCGCTTCTTCACGCAACCTATACTCTGACCAGCCCCTTTCTTCTCTTAAACTATCGATACGTTTTATAATGTCCATAACAACACCTATTTGTATTATTATGGTATACATTTGTTATTTATATAAATAACATATGTATTGACTTTTAACTAACATTTGTAATATAATACTATCGTACATTTGTCTTAATTTTGAGGAAAATTTATGATAGCAAACACTAATGATAATCTCAAATTTAGCTCTTATAAAAGCGAAATTGAGGGAATGATTGCCTTTTGGAATGAAATTGGATTAGAGCCTGACTATGAATTAAATACGGACGGAAGATATAGCGGAAATTTAATTGAATTTAAATTGGTTTTCCAAGACACACATAAACATAAAGAACAGATAGCAAGATACATTCGTGCATATAACAGCTGCGCCTTACCTATTCCCAAATATGGGTATCTCATATCTTTGAATGAACACACTTACATCAAAATTGACAATGAGACAGGACAAGAAATACAATCTGGAAATTGGGATAAACCAAGTGATTTTTTATTTGAATTTTTGTCGCAGAATGAATTTATTAAAGGTTGGGTAGATGAGTATTCTATTGTTGCTTATAACAACAAATTGTGCAAAGAATACCCAAAGAATATTAAAACAAAAGAAGATGTAAAAAATGAGTTTATTAACCCACAGTTCTTAAATATTCAACCTTTTGATTGGGAAAAGCAAATCGCCATTGAAAATGCAGACAATGTTAATATTGGTTGGCTACATTTCAATATGAATATGTTAGGACCATATTTATTAAAAAAGCAACTTGGGGCTTTTTTTACACCCGAACAATATGTTAAAGTGGCTACTTCAATGGTGCGAGAAGCAATAAGTCGTGTTCCTATTGGAAACGATTATATTATCTTTGATAGATGTGCAGGCACTGGAAATCTTGAACGCTTTTTGCGTGCTGACGAGCTTTCTCATTGTGTATTAAATACATACGATTATACAGAATGGACGACATTAAAAGGTCTTTATGACGGGCGCGTTAAAATGATAATTCCGCCCACACGAAAGAATATTGACTTTAATAATGGCTTGCTTACTGATGGTGACGCTTTAAGCAAAGATTTTTTTAATTTCTGCTTTCATTCAGGGCTTGAAATATATGCAAACGACGAATTTAATCTTCAAAGTGAATTGCTCTATCAGTGGTTTAAAGACGACAAAATGACGATAATAATGCTTGAAAATCCGCCATTTGTTGAGCCACAAGGGGGCGCAAGTCAAGGCAAGCCTACCTTTACTATTAAAGAGAAATTCCTCTATAAAGAAATGGCAAATGAAACATTTGATACTAAAAATGTAAATCGTGCAACCGAGAACTTATTTATATGGAGTGCTTTCAAGTATTTCTTAAAACAGCCGACGGATTCATACATTCTTTTTTCGCCAATCAAGTATTGGAAATCTCAACACATTATAGATAAAACTTTTATTAGAGGCTATATTTGTAACAGGGAAAATTTCAATGCAAGTGAAGGCGGTATAGTTTTAATTGAATGGTTAAATAAAAATGGCAGTAACGAGTGTCTAAATGTTGATAGCGATTTGGGCGCAAGAAAAATATACAAAATGCGTAAAAATCCAGCTGAACTTTTAGTAAACTCTACGGCAGATACCGCAATAGCTTGGCTATTTAATTTGAGCAATATTCCAAAAGCGGATAATGGTAAATTGCTGAATGATATTGAAGCCTATACATCGTATTGTAAAGTACAAAAACCCTACAAACTTGCCGAAGATAATATTTTAATTCAACTACCTTTATGGTTGGCTAATTGCTATGAATATGCTGACTATACAGAACGAGAAGTAATTATGAAAACTGCCGACGGAGGCAAAGATTATTATAAAGATACAGAATTCTTATATAAATGTTTTCTGTGGGCTGGCATATCGCAAAGGAATAAATCGTTATCAAGAACAGGATTAATAAATCAGTTTTGCTTTGGACAAAATACTCGTTCAGATAATATTCTAAAAAGCTATATTCTTGATACGGCAGATAAAAACTTATACAAAACTTGGATTGAGGTTTTAAGTCTTGCAAAAAACACAGAAGAATATAATCCTGGTTGGAATTATGGCTTATCTCAAATTTGTGCTGACATAAATATCAGAGTTGGCAGCGGAACTTTTAACAAGACGGGTAAAGAAATAGAAATACCAAAATATCGCATTTTAGATGAAAAGGTAAATGAATTAAAAAGATTATTAAGGAAATATTATCGATCAGAAATTAAAGAAAATTTATTTAAATATCAATTATTAAAATAAAATTGATTTAATTTAAAATGCCATAGACTTTTTTAAGAGAAAGCAGTCTGTTGTCAGGCTGCTTGAACTTTTTATATTGCGAAATTTTATGTATATTTTTCTATTGATTTATCTCGTTGCGTATGTTATAATAGCACAGAAAGTGGCTATATTCTAGGCTTTTTTCGAAAATTTAATAGTAATTAGTAGCGGTTACGAGTGGTTAATCGGAGTAAAAAGCAGCATATTTCTGCATTATTCCTATACTGCCGTAGCCGCTATTTTTTTTTTACTCTTTTATCTTTTCGATCTCTTCCTTGAGCCAACTCAATTCTCTTTTGGTATAGGTCTTTTCAGTTATATCTGTAATTTTGTGACCTACGATATACTTAATCGCGTATTCGTCTACGTGATAATTTTTTGCCTTCGTTACAAAATGTTTTCGTCCATCATGAGGGCGGTGTTCTGGATTCAGATTTAATAGTTCTTTTATTTCATTAAATCTAGTTAAATACCTAGCATATTTGAACGGCTTTATCTTACCGCTTTTAGGAAGTACGGTATTGAAAAGATATTTGCTATTCAATGACAAAGCTTCCTCGTAACGTTTCTTGACCAAATCTCGAATCTTCGTATGTATCGGAACCGTTCTATTTTTACCAGCAGCAGTTTTCATTCCGCCGACAAAAATCCATTGTTCGAAATCAATTTCCGAAAGCTTGATTAAGCATAATTCTTGCGGACGCCATCCAGAGTAGGACTGAATTAGGATCATATCGATATCTTTTACGATATTAACATTTTTCCAAAGCAATTTCATTTCTTCATCTGTAAAAGGTATGTGTCCGTTTTTGGTAGTCGTTATTTCTTCTATCAGCTCATCGGACAATGTGAATGATCTTGAATAGTTCTTCTCAACCAATTCATATTCAAGAGCGTAGTCAAACATCTGATTAAACAAAGTCTTTATATCATTCTTTGTTCGTGCACTAGGGCATTCATTAGAGTCCGGCAAATGACCATATTCCATACAACCTTTTACATGCCTGACACGTACGTCAACAGCTCTCATATCGTAAACATTCGAGCAATATTTCCAAGCTCGTTTTACAGCATACGCAGCAGATTCGCTAATAGTAGGAAGATATTCTTCAATCCATTTTTCGTAAAGTTCACGTACAGTAATCGTTCTACTTAAATCGTAAGGATTTTTGTTATATTCCACAAGTGCGGAGTAAGCTTCATTGTAGGTTGCGAAATATGAAATTGGTTGTAGTGGTTTTGATATTGGTCTACCGGTAGGGGTCTTTCCAACAGTAACCATAGCTCTAAAAGGCTTTCTTAGATTCCGCTTTTTTATTTCGCTGATTTGGCCGAATCCATTTGGAAGACGTTTCCGTTTGTTTGTTGAAACTCGATTAGCTTTCGTTACGATTTCTGGTTTCATCGGATATCCGCAGTGGGGGCAAACTATTGCCTTATCACTAACTTGTAATCCGCATTCCAAACATGTTATAAGCATTTTATTATCACCTCCTTTATAGACTTCTTTTAAAACATTATATATAATAATATAGGAAATGTCAATTCCTACACCGAAATATTTTTCAAATTTCTAACCTAGATTAGAAAAATAGTTGTTGGTAGTAGGATATTTTTATGTCTTACAAAATACATACCCTTTTATTTTTTCGCCACATATCACCATCTTCTACCTTCTATTTCTAACCTAGATTAGAAACCGCCAATTTTCAGTACGGAGGTGACAAAAAGTTATGATATTTTGATAAAAACGAAAAAGGAGGTTGGTTTATGGAAGACATATGTTTTTCAGAAGGCTCGGTTCCGGTTTGTATTGCTGCGAAAGTCTATGGCAAAGACGCATCGTGGATACGTGCAGGAATCATCGTAGGGTGGTTGCCAATTGGTAAAGCAACCCGAAAAGGTAGAATAGTTACGAGGATTGAGGAGATGGATTCTAAGTACGGAAGAATTAATTTCTATATTTCCCCGAAATTATTGTTTGAACAAACAGGATATATTTGGAAGGGGGAAAGAAAATGGGTACAACAATAAGACCGGAGATATCAAAGAAAAACAGATATTGGATAGACAAGCATAGGTACTACGAATTAAAGCATTTTTGCTTGCAATATCCGACTTGGAAAAAGGCACATTCGAGCTTGGATAGTATGGTTAGATTCGCTTATGATGCAGCGGGTTCGAGTCGTACGAACAAGATTCAAAGACCAGTTGAAGATACTGTTATAGCAAGAGAGTATTATGCGGAAAGAATGTCGATAGTCGAGGCGACAGCAAAAGAAACCGATGAAGATTTATGGAAGTATATTCTCAAAGCGGTTACAGAGGGTTTGTCTTACGAGTGTCTTAGGGCGCAGACAAATATACCGTGTTGTAAAGATACATATTACGACTTGTACAGACGGTTCTTCTGGTTACTAAATAAAAGACGCAAATAAAACAATCTTTATTATGAAGTAATACAGGAGGATACTAAAATGTCAACATTATTTTCAGGAATTGTATCTGATATTTACGAATACGCAAAAGAATACGATGCCGATTATTACGATATAAAAAATGGATACATTTATCATGTTCAAGAGTACAATCGACTCGTTGGATTGGGTATTAAAAATGCAGAAATCCGAATAACTGATGAATTTGGCAATCATGTAGGTTATGCAAAAAGAATTAAAGAGTCTTAATCATAGACTCTTATTTCTTATTCGCAAATAAAACATGCTTTTTTATGAGGAGGGTAGTTATATGCGTTATTTAGAATTATTTTGGAATTGCTTGTACGCGCTTACGCTCGGTTCGTTATTTGGAGCTGGCGTTGTTACATGCGGAGAAAAAATTGCAGAAGCGTTTAGAAACAACCGTAAAGAAAAAGAGGAGTCTTAACAAGGACTCTTCTTTTATATTCGTATAGGAAGAAAATTCGTATGTAAACTTGATCGAATTTTAGACACATTTGGCTTCGCGATGTCGTTTCCGCGAGTTACTTTGCTCGTGTGATCGACGATGGCGGTGCGTATTACGGCCGCGCTGGCAGTGGCGATGGCGTGCTTCCGTACTATTTAACAAATTAAAAATTAATAAAGGAGAAATAAAAAAATGAAGGTATTTTTAAGTCATCAAATGAGTGGATTATCCAAAGAAGAAGTAATGGAAATAAGAAATACGGCTTTGAATAATTTACAGAACAAATTCGGGGCTATCGAGTTAATCGATAATTATCATCATGAAGATGCTCCCAAAGAAGCAGGCAGGTTATGGCATCTTGGGACAAGTATTCGGATGATGGAGCAAGCAGATTTGATATATTTCTGCGCTGGTTGGAAAAACGCAAAGGGATGTTTAATAGAACGTCAAATTTGCGATATTTACGGATTAAATTATGAAATTGAAAAGGAGAATTTTAAAATGTTAGTAACAAGAAAAGCAGTAGTAACCACCAATATGTTTAGAGTCGGCGATGAAATTACGGTCAATTTAAAAGACCTTGGAGAGTTAACTTTAACGGCGCAAAAAGTAACAGAAGAAGGAACATATTTTATGTTCAACAAAGCTATTGCAAATCGTTGCATGAACTCCAATGGCAAGAATAAAGGTGGCTTTAAAGAATCGGATCTGTACAAATGGCTTAACAGCGATTTCCTTAATTTGTTTCCTGACGAATTAAAAGAACGCATTAAAGATATTTCGGTTCCTACATACGGGCAGATGTTCGGTCACGATGACGAATTCTACAAGAATTTTGAACCCGATAACGACGAACAGTTCGAACTTATGAAGGACAGAAAGAACCGTATATTCTTTGATTTAGAAGATAAGTGGTGCTGGAGTTGGTTGCAGAATGCTACTAAAAAAGAAGTTTCCGCGAGTTACGTTGCTAATGTGCGCTACGATGGCTGTGCGTGTTACTCCTACGCTGACGGTGACGATGACGTGCTTCCGGTTATCCTATTGAGCTAAACTCGGTTGCCCTTTATGGGCACCGTTAAAATTTATATTTAAAGGAGGATTAAAAATGTTTTATAAGGGATTATGTATTACCGCTTTGATTGCGTCGGTTACACTTAATGTAATTACTCTTCAGCATTACGGCGTTATTCCTAAATTACAGTTTAAAAAGAAAAACGATATTAAAGCATAAAGGTTACTGAAAAAAGTGATATTTTTGTATCGTGAAATACTGTAAAGGAGGAATACATTGCAAACTTGGGCTATCGTTCTGATAGTTGCGGCAGGAATATTGGCGGGATTCTTTATCGGACTTATATTTCAAAAAATTCGGAAGAGAAAAGAAAGGGCTATAGGAAATCTTATAATTGCCGATGCTGAAGATGGTAAAGAACCTCCTTATATTTATTTGGAATTGCATAAAGACGTTGATACTATTTATTCAAAAAAATCGGTTTAATTAAACGTTAAACACATTTCGCATAAATAACAAGTTCCTTTATGAAGTAATTATATTTTATAAGGAGAAACAACTATGGAACAAGAACTTAGAGAATTGTTATCTGGTGAGATAAGTAGGGAATTCGGATTGATATCCAAAACTGAAACCGGAAGCAAAGAACAGAAAATGGTAGTTGATAATGCTATCGCACTTTATCGCCTGATGATAGACGATTTAAAAGTGGAGTCTGAGACTAGACGTCTTAATGCCGAGCATCGTTTAGCGTTAAGAAAGCAGAAAGAGGAAGTAGAGCTTAAAGGAAGACAGCTTAAACTTGACGAAGAAAGAGTCAAGGAAGAGTTACGTTTGAAGAAGAAGCAATATGAAATCGATGAAGCAAAGTATTATAACGAGAAAACGAATCGCGAAGACGATAAGAAAGATGAACTTAAAGACCGTATATTTAAATGGAGTATTGGAATAGCGGAATTAATGTTACCGATGATGTTCTATGCGATATGGATGAAGAGGGGGTTTGAATTTGAAAGAACCGGAACTTATACATCGACAACATTCAGGGGGTTATTTAACAATTTTAAACCTGTGAAAAAATAATTAACTAAAAAGTAAAGGCAATAGAATAAAACATATTGCCTTTATTTCCCCAAAATGGTATAATCAACGAAAAGGAGAAATAAAGATGAAAAAGATATTAGCAACTTTATCAATTATATTTTGCTTGGCTTTTGCCATTACGGGATTAGGCGGATGTTCTGGTTGTTCGTCTACAGATGAAACAGGAAATGGAGGACAAACTGTGAATACAATTACAACTTTAGAAGGCGTATGGGAAAGCGAGTATGGTAAAACAGGTGAGCATGAAAAAATAATTATTGATGGGTCTTCTATCAAATGCTACATTAATAAGGGTCTCAACAATAAAGACGAATTAGAATGGGTCGGAATATATATTCCATTCGACGATCCTGTTAGCGAAGGTACTTGGATTTTTAACGAAGATCCGCTTGGCTACCCGGTCGAACAAGGTATTCCGGCTGATCCGGGTACAAGAGAATTTAATTATTCGAATGAAAAATTGTCTTGTCGTATGGACGATGCTCTTGGAAACTTCCGCAACATAACCTTCACCAAAGTCTCAGATTAAAAAATTTAATAAGAAATAGTAAAAGCCTGTACTTTAATTAGTACGGGCTTTACTTATATCTTTCGAACGTTTTCAAAACCTTGCAAACTCTAGAATGTTATGCAACAAGAACTTTAGACGCTTTCAATTCCAAGAGTTTGTTATTTTCCTTCTCACGCAATTCGACAAGGAAATCTTTGGTTTTGTCAAGAATTCTAATAGCGAAGTCAATCAATCCAATTCGAACTTCAGGAATTGCTAAAATGCCTTCAACAATACTATTGTTCATTTGTAAACCTCCTTAAAATTTTACTACGTGCTGCTACACGTAAATACATTGTATCACATTTTATGGCTGTTTGCAAGGTTCTGAAAGCGTTCGAAGACTATTTAACAAAATTATATTTAAAGGAGAAATAGAAATGAAAAAATTTTTAAGCATTATATTCGGAATAGTTTGGATTATTATTATTCCGATTTACATAATTGCTATGATTTTTGTAAGTTTGTTTACGGACGTATCGATACAAGACTGCTTAAAGTTCTGGGCATTGTGTATCTTTACGTTATTTTCTGGAAGAGGGTTTGAAGCATACGACCCATCACAAGGAGATACGGATGACTGGCCTTATGACGATTAAAGAAACTTAAATCAACCTCTATATTATTTGGCACATTTATGCGGTATCATTTTGTTAAACCACAACTTTATAATCCTAGATACGGAATTATTTATGAATGCAATCACGAAGTCTATTCCAAATGTACTTTATATTTAATAAAAGACAAAGGCTTGGCAGTCATACAGCAAAGGTATGACAAAGAAACCAAAACTACTTGGTGGACTGAAATAGATCCTTATTTGGTAGATGCATTATATTTGAACCAAAACTTCAAGGAGTATTTTAATCGTTATTCAGGAATAGTCAAAGGGGGATTATATCCTACAGTAACGATTAGACAAATTATGTGGGCTTTAAAGATGAAACCGATAAAAAGAGAACGATGGGAGACAACATTTGACCATCGAGATATTTGATAGCGAAGAAAACATTCACCATTGTGAGAACATTAATAAAATGGAGGTTGAAAAAGAAATGAACTTGATTAAGTCGATTATTGGTATGTTCGACGTTTCCGACTTCAAATTAATTAAAAAAAGGAAGAAGAAAGAGAAACCGTCGACAGTCAAGGATTTGATTAATAATCCGGATCAGTACAAACTCGAGATGTTCGTTGAGAATAACGAGATAGTCGTTAAGATCAGAAAACGAGAAGAGGAGTCTTAACAGAGACTCTTTTTCTTTATATTTTAGAAAGGAGAAATGAGAATGAAGGATCTAAGTGCATTTATTAAGCAACAGCAAGAATTAAAAATAAAGACTATACAAAATACAAACAGCATTTTGAGAATGCAAATAGGAATTCAAATATTACTCGGCCTCATATTGGTCGCTTGGATTCTAACAACTTGGTTATTATTCGATATGCTATTGGGTCAAATCGTTGGAACCATCTCATCTATGATTGTGTTGATAATGATTTCGATGAGAGTTATATTAATAGCTTTCGAAATAAGAGATAATAACTACAAAATAAAAGCTTTGACCGAGGAAAAAGACACAGATGCGGCACAATTTGAAATAAACTTTGATAATAAAATTCGTCAGGTACGATTTGAAGTCTCCGAAGAATTTAGAGATGAAATGAAAAAAGAATTCAACCCAGAAGCTTGTCATTTTTCATTAGAATACATATTTCAAACTTTAGATAATAAATGTGAAGAAATTAAGAAAGGAGAACATCATGAATAAATTAACTATATTTTGCAAAAAACACATGAACACAATTCTTTCTATTGTTTCCTCACTCGGGGTAGTGAGTACTGCGGTTCTTTCGGGGATGGCTACATATGATGCAGTTAAAGCAATAAACGAAAAAAAAGCCGAAACAAAGAAAGAAAAAATTAAAGTAGCAGCTCCTATTTATATTCCGACTGTTCTTTCTGGAATGGCTACTATCGCTTGCATTATATCTGCTAATTTGTTTAACAAAGTTCAGCAGGCAAGCATCGCAAGTGCCTACGCTCTTCTCAGTAGCTCATATAAAGAGTATCGTGATAAATTAAAGGAATTGCACGGCGAAGATGCTGATTTGGAAGTAATTTCCAATATTGCATCGGAAAAATTCCCGGAAGGGAAAATTCCAGAAGGTTCTGAATTATTTTATGATGAACATTCTAAAAGATATTTCTCGATGCCGATGGAAGATTTCATACTTGCCGTTTACAATTTAAATAGATTATTTTCTTTCAATGGCAATGTCTCAATTAATGATTTTTATGAATGCTTAAATATCGAAAAAATAGTTTCGGGAGATGCTGTTGGGTGGTCATCTTGGGAAATGAGTGAAGAAGGACTTATTCCTTGGATTGATGTTCACACTGTTCCTGTAATTACTTGTGAAGGGGAGCAATATTTTATCGTAAATTTTGATGTTGATCCAATAGAAGGATATGAGGATTACTAATGAAAATTACAATACTTGATATTTTAAAAAGAACTTTTATGGTTGTAAAAGATAAGAACACAACTGTTATTTCTTTCACGAAACCTAATAGAAAGTTCAAAAGGGCAGACGGGTTATATTGGTTCGAGTCAGGATGTTCAACACAAATGAATAAAATACCGTTAAAGGGTTGGAAGCCTACTTCTATTATGAAGATATTCTCGGTGTTCGGATGATAATCGTTCCTTATTTAAAATCATATAATAACCCACTGCCTGAGTCACTGATACCGATTGATATTTGTGTAGTTCAAAACCACGACATTCAACCGGTTGCTACTTTATATATTTTATCAAAGACACAAGACCAAAAAATGGCAAAATTCTTTCAAAAGAATTACGGTGAGTCGTTCTTATTTCTATATAGAAAATATTTGGAAAAAGAACTCGACTTCCAAAAAATTAAAAGATATTTAAGACTATGCGGCTTCGATCCCTCAACTTGGGAGGACAAGCCGTTTTTAAGTTTTAGAGCAGGACAAAAAATGACACCGGCAGTTATCGAAATTATTACGGTTGCCGAGGATATTTGTCACTATGAAATTATTAAAAATTCATAAAAGAGGTAAAGAATATGAGTAATAAGCGTGCATTTGCTTTGGGTGTTCTTACCGTATTCGGCGTCAATGCTATTATTAATTTAGCAACCGAAATCGTATGTTGTCGTGTTAGAAAAAAGCTCGGCAATTACGGAATTATATTCGGTATAGATATGACTAAAGAAGACGGAAAGAACGAACACAAAAACGCAAAAGAAAATGAGAAGGAAGGGTCGTAAAGGCTCTTCTTTCTCTTTATATTCAAGAAAGGAGAATTATACCAGTGGGTGTATTTAGCGCAATAGACCAGCAGATAAGAGAAATGGGAACAGTAATTTTACCATATTTGCAGCAACATAGTTCAACTGTTTGGTCACTTATATATCGTTCACCTAAAACGAATTTGGTTAGGAGCAAGTATTTTATAGCTTGCGATGAAGAGGAGGCGTGTAAGAAAATGAACGAATATTTGATAGAAATAGTAACGAAAGGAGATTTAAAGCAGGATGAGGATTATTGAGCCGAGTGCGGAGATTATAACTCATAATTCGATTAGCGGAATCGATATTTGCAAACACATTGAAAAGTGCGGAAGAGTTTGTTATAAATCAGAAGGAAAGATTACGGACGATAGTTATATTTCCTTTATTCAAAAAATTATCGAACGCGGACATGAAGCGGTTCTCGAACATTACTCGATAACTGTAAAATTCGTATGCGATAGAGGAGTATCTCACGAGATTGTTCGCCATTGTTTGGCGTCATATTGTCAGGAATCAACGAGATATTGCAACTACAATAAAGAAGATTTCGGATGTGAGATTGCAGTCATTAAACCTTGTTATCTGGTCGAAGGAACAAAAGGATATTCTGATTGGAAAGAGAGCTGCGAGAAAGCAGAAAATTCATATTTCGATATGCTCGACTTTGGATGTAAACCTCAGGAGGCTCGTGCAGTACTTCCGAATAGTTTAAAGACAGAAGTTATGATGACTGCTAATTTAAGAGAATGGCGTCATTTCTTTAAATTACGTTGCAGTAAAGCTGCTCATCCGCAGATGAGAGAAGTTGCATTCAAAGCGCTGTTCGAAATGCAAAAGTATATTCCCATCATATTTGATGATGTGGTAAATGAAGTAACACCTTTTTGATAATAGCGAAAAAAACAAACGCTATTATGAAACAATAAACTAAAAAGGAGGATTAGCAATAATGTCTACTAAACTTATCAAGGTTCTTAGCATTGTTACCACGGTTCTCGGTATTGGCGTTACGCTTGTATCGGGTTTCGTTCAGGACAAGAAGCTGGAGCAGTTGGTTGTGAAGGAAGTCGAGAAAGCTGTCACGAAGAACGTTTAAAGTAAAGGAAGAAGGGTCGCTAACAACGGCTCTTCTTTTTCTTTATATTCTAAAAAGGAGAAATAAGAATGAAAGAAGAATGGAAAGTAATTGCTAATAAAGCAAAAGCTGGCTTACCGCTTACACAAAAAGAGAAAGCCGTTTATATTCTGTTCATCGCCTCGAAAGAAGAGGCTGCTAAAATGTTATGCACGATGTAACAATTGGATTGATTCGCAAACATCTTGAAAACGATTTAGGATTTGATAACTACTATTTGTTAGCTTCTCGTCTTAGAGAAAGATCTTATATTCGTTGGGCATTCGAAGAGTTGCTCGTGATACTTTATGAGTATAGCGATCTTACGTTTGTTCCGGAACATATTTCTGGACGAAGAAAAAAAGGCGTATTCGAGATATTTGACGAGTTCGTATCTAAAATGGAGTATTTTTTAAGTTTAAGATACAATTGGGGATTTGACGTCGCTAAACACGCAGCTATCCAATTTAAAGTATATTTAAAGAATACCGGATTATTTGAAGAAGAGGTAATTAGACTGGATGAAGAATGAAAAAGTAAGATATTTCTTTAATGGCATTGCAAAAAAGATACAGTCGTATAGTCCTGAAATTCTTATAGGGGCAGGTATATCTGGAATGATATCTTCAACTGTTATGGCAGTTAAGTCTACTCCTAAAGCAATGACACTTATACAAGAAAAAAAGAAGGAATTGAATAAAGAAGAGCTTAAACCTATAGAAGTGTTTAAAGCAGCATTCAAATGTTATATTCCGAGTGCGGTAATAACGACCCTGTCTGTTGGGTGTATTATTGCGGCAAGTAACATAAATCATAAACGCAATGCGGCTTTGGCTACTGCATATTCCCTTTCCGAATCTGCTTTGAAGCTGTATCAAGAAAAGGTTATAGAAACCATCGGAGAGAAAAAAGAACAGCAGGTAAGAGATGAGGTTGCAAAAGAACAAATTGCCAGAAATCCTGCGTCAAAAAGCGAAGTAATCATCACAAGTAATGGTGACACACTTTGTTATGACGGATTATCAGGTAGATATTTTAAGTCCGATATCGAAAAATTAAGAAAAGCCGTCAACGAATTGAACCATACAATGATTAGCGATATGTGTGTTTCACTTAATGACTATTACGATTTAATCGGGCTTGCGAGTATTCCTGTTGGGGACAAGCTCGGATGGAACGCAAACAATTCTCTTGTGGAATTGGAATTCAGTACACAGATGGCGGATGTCGGAGTTCCTTGTTTGGTTGTAGATTTCAGAGTAAGACCGAAGTACAACTACGAATAAGTGATATTCGCGAAAAAAACAGACCCTATTATGAAACCAATAAAAATTATTTTATAAGGAGAAACAAAGATGGAAAACAAAATCGAAACTGTTGTTGAAGGAACGGAAGCTATGAGTGTAGCAACTCACGCTGGATTGAAGAAGGGAGCCGTAATCCTCGGCGTTGCAGGGGTTGTCGGAGTTGTTGGCTTTATCGCCACCAAGTTCGTTATTAAACCTGTAATCAAGAAGATTAAAGCAAAGAGAGCTTCGAAGAAAGCGATGTTGAATGCACCTGAGCGGGTGTTCGATTTCGACGATGAACTCGACCATGAGATTCCGAATTTATTCCCTGATGAGGATGATGAAGAGGATTCAAAAGAAAAAGAAGTGAAGTAACTTAAAAGAGGGAGCACTAAAAACATAGTGCTTTCTCTTTTTTATTTTTTAAAGAAAATAGAAAGGAGATAAGGATGAACGAAGAAACAGGATTAACTTTCAAATCGAATTCTGACAGATCACGAAAAGAATTCGAACAAAAAGCAATTCCCGATAAGAAAGTTGAAAAGGTTATTAGCGGAGATGCTAAAGTTCGTAAAAAAAGCGGACTTGAAAAGCTTAAAGATTCTCTTGTATCTGAGGATTCAAAGAATGTTAAATCTTATATTATTGGCGGTGTACTTATTCCTTCGTTAAAAAAAGCCATATCTGATATCGTTACGACAGGAATTGATATGATTTTATACGGGGAGTCGAGACATTCTCGTAGTTCATCAAGTGGCGGTTCAAAGATATCTTATCAGAAATATTATGAACGCGAAACTGGTTACAAAACGCCCACTCGCGTAAATGCTACATACGGGTATGAAGTTAGAGAATTTATTCTCGACAATCGCGGTGATGCCGAATCGGTTCTTGATCAAATACAAGACTTGATGTCGGAATACGGTGTTGTAACTGTAAGTGATTATTATGATTTGGTTGGTGTATCCGGACAATTCACTGATAATTATTACGGTTGGACAGATATGAACGGAATGCGTACACGCGCAGTAAGAAACGGATGGCTCATTGAGTTACCGTCGCCTAGACAACTTAAAAATTAAAGGATTTATATTTATGGATGAAGAAAAGATAGATTATGTTAATCATCCGCCTCATTATCAATCAAAGAAGGGAATGGAAGTCATCGATGTTATCGAGGCTTTTACGGAAGGACTTGAAGGAGTTGAGGCAACCGATACGGGTAACATTATTAAGTATATTTGTCGTTGGAAAAAGAAAAACGGCATTGAAGACTTAAAGAAAATCGAATGGTATTTAAAGCATTTGATTAAGCATGTAGAAAAGAAGGAGAAATCAAAGAAATGAAACTGGAAGTAGGAAATAAGCTCAAAACTGTTTTTGCTAAAACCAAGTTGGGCTTTAAGAAACACAGTGCCGAAATTCTTATCGCCGGCGGTGTAACAGGAGTTGTTGTGAGTGCTGTTTTAGCGTGTGTCGCGACAACAAAAGTTGGAAAGCATGTAAATGACGCAAAAGAAAAAATTAAAGTAATCCACAAAAAAAAAGAGTCGGATTCTGAAAACTACACAAAGAAAGAACTCGGAAGAGAGCTTACTTGTGTATATTTGAAAACTGGCGCAAAAATTATCGGATTATATGCACCTGCTATTATTCTCGGTGGCTTGTCCTTAACAAGCATCATCGCATCGAATAATATTTTAAAGAAAAGGGCGGCGGCTTTGGCAGCGGCTTATGCTACGGTTGATAAGAGCTTTAATGATTACAGGAATCGCGTAATCGAGCGTTTCGGAAGTGAAGTTGATAAGGAACTTCGTTATGATATTCATAAGGATAAAGTAACTGAAACTGTTACGGACGAAAACGGCAAAGATAAAAAAGTAAAAAAAGATGTTCTCAAAACCGGTTATGATGGCGTAAGCGATTTCGCAAGAATTTTTGACGGAAAAAATCCAAATTTCATGTTGGATGATGATTATAACACGTTCTTTCTCAGTCAGATTCAAAGATACATGAACGACAAACTTATTGTTCAGGGTTACTTATATTTGAATGAAGTATACAGAGAACTCGGTTTCGAAGAGACAAAAGCTGGACAAGTAGTCGGTTGGATTTATGATAAAGAAAATAATAAACGCGGCGATAATTACGTTGACTTCAGAGCTACTAAACTTTGCACAAAGGATGAAGGTGAAGAAGTTGAATACGGATATTTGCTCGACTTCAATGTTGACGGAGATATTTTGACTTATGCACACAAAGAATAACGAAAAAGGGAGGATTAATATGAACGGTTTCGCAGCATTTGTATCGTGTACGTTGGCGGCGATGGCCGGCGTATGCTTCGTAGGCGGATTAGCAGTACTTAAGGGAAAGGGGGAATGATTATGTTTGAACTCATCGACAATATTTTAAATTCTATAGATTATGTATTGAACACATCAAAGAAACGTCATATTGTTGGCGGAGTTCTTTTAAGTGCATCTGCATTATTGGGCGGATTAGCATTAACAATCATGACAATAAGGAGCGAAGAAAAAAATGAAGAATACATTTAAAATTATTGCCAGCTTTTTTGTTGGTGGAGCTATCGGCGGCGGAGTTTCGTATTTTCTTTTAAAGAAAAAATTTGATGCGAGAATCGATGCAGAGGTTCAATCAATTAAAGATTTATATTCTTCCAAACTTGAAGAGAACAAGGAAGTAAAAACTTGCGAGAATCTTAATGAGATTGAAAATTCGAAGAACGAAAACAACAAAAAATCGGAAGAAAAAATTTCTGAAAACAAATCAAAGGCTTTAAAAAGCTCGATAGAAAAACAGGAAAAACAGCCTCCGGTTGATTATGCGAACTACTATGCTGGTGCAAAGGGCAGCGATGCCGAGGCTAAAAAAGACAACAACGTAGTACAAGAAGTAGTTGTTTCTGAAAAAAAGAATACAAAAAAAAGTAACCGTGTTGTTATCTCGCCTGACGAATTTGAAGACGATGATTCGTACGAAACCATATATCTTACATACTATGCGGATGGCATTCTTGCGGATGAGATGGATAAGCCTGTTAAAATTGAGAACACAGTCGGTAAAGAGGCTTTGAAACATTTCGGAGAATACGAGGATGATATGCTTCACGTTCGCGATGACAAAGTTAAGATATATTATGAAGTCGCAAAGGACAATCGTAAATTTTCGGATATTTCCGGAGATGATTCGGACGATAGCGACGAGGAGGATTGATATTCTGAATGACCAGAGAAGATTTGTCTAGTCGATATTTCGAATGGTTATGCGGAATCGTGTTTGACGGGCGGTATCTTAAAGGACGTTCCTATTCCAAATTATTTGAACTGTTACATTCTGTTGATTTTGAAGTTGTTATTGGAATGGATCAGAACAGAGCAGAGGACGGAATCGATTTGAGATACCGCTTCGGCGACGAGCAAGGTTATATTCAACCGATGATTGCGTCGCTTATTGATAATGTACCGTGTAGCGTGTTGGAGATGATGGTCGCTTTATCGTTTCAATGCGAAAATACTATGAGCGATCCAGAAGAGGGGAACAGGCTAAGCAAATGGTTCTGGACAATGATTGATAATCTCGGTTTGGGGTCTATGGATGATAACAACTATGATGATGAATTTGCAAGGTTTGTTATTTTTAGATTTCTGAACCGAGAATATTCAAGCAATGGTGAAGGCGGATTATTTGTTATAAATAATTGTAAATACGATTTACGCGAAGTCGAAATCTGGTACCAAATGTGCTGGTATTTAGACGCCACTCTCAATATCTGACTTAAGAGATTGAGGAAAAAGTAATGCAAAATAAAAAATTAATAAATGAAGAAGGAGGGATATTTCGACTGATGTCGGAATAATGGATGCTACATGTTAGACTTTCTGATGATTTCTACGCGCAGCAAACAACGCGGTGTAATAGAAATTTATCCCAAATTCATCATTAAAAAGAGTAAGGATTTAATGGTTCGTGGTGGGGATTTCTATGCTATTTGGATTGAGGAAAAAGGGCTTTGGTCTACCGATGAGGAAGACGCTATTCAGCTTATTGACAGAGAGCTTGATATTTACGCCAAAGAGAACAAGGACAAATTTGATGCTCGAGTAAAGGTCCTGCATATGTGGGACGCGGAAACTGGTATGATTGATAGCTGGCATAAATATTGTCAGAAACAAATGAGAGATCAGTTCAAGATGCTCGATGAAAGAATTATATTTTCGAACCACGAAACCACGAAAGAGGATTATGCAAGTAAAAAATTAAACTATCCTTTAGAGAATTGCGAGACTCCTGCATACGACAAGCTTATGTCTACGTTATATTCTGAAGAAGAACGTAGAAAAATTGAATGGGCTATTGGGTCTATAGTATCCGGTGATTCACAAAAAATACAAAAATTTATGGTTTTGTACGGATCTGCTGGAACTGGTAAGTCGACGGTACTTAATATTATTCAGCAATTATTTGACGGATATTATTCGGTATTCGATGCGAAGGCTCTTGGCTCGTCCAGTAACTCGTTTGCGTTGGAGGCATTCAAGTCAAACCCGATGGTTGCCATTCAGCACGATGGAGACCTGTCGAGAATAGAGGACAATACAAGATTAAATAGTTTAGTATCTCACGAGCTTATGACTGTTAATGAAAAATTTAAATCGACTTATGTAAATAGATTTAAATGTTTCTTATTTATGGGAACTAACAAGCCTGTAAAGATTACAGACGCAAAGTCGGGATTGATACGAAGACTTATTGATGTTTCACCAACTGGCGATAAAGTAGAACCTAGAGATTACAAAAAATTAGTAAACCAAATTAAGTTCGAACTCGGCGGCATTGCCTATAAATGTAACGAATTATATTTGGAAAATCCCGGTAGATACGATGACTATATTCCAATCTCGATGCTTGGAGCATCAAATGACTTTTACAACTATGTCTTAGATTCGTATAATGTATTTTCAAAGGAAGACGGGACCTCGCTCAAAGCTGCTTGGGAAATGTATAAGGTATATTGCGATGACGCAAAGGTAGGATTTCCTCTTCCGCAAAGAGCATTTAAAGAAGAACTTAAAAACTATTTTAGAGAGTATCGTGAGCGTTATAACGCCGATGACGGTTCAAGAGTTAGAAGCTATTATATTGGGTTTAAAACTGATAAATTCGAAGAAAAAGTTGAGGCTAATGTTAAAGAAACTACTGAAACAAAGCCCGGTTTGATATTTGATTGTTCCGAGTCGATATTTGATAAGGAATACGCATCATGTCCAGCACAATATGCTACGGCTGATGAAACTCCGAAAAAAAAGTGGGATAAAGTTATTACGAAGTTGTCAGACTTGGATACAACCAAGTTGCATTACGTAAAAGTTCCCGATAGCCATATTGTAATAGACTTTGATATTAAGGACAAGAATGGAAACAAAGATACAGAAGCAAGTCTATTAGAAGCTAGTAAGTGGCCTGCTACATACGGAGAAATAAGTAAAGGAGGCGGAGTTCATCTGCATTATATTTATAGTGGTGATGCAGACAAGCTTAGTCGAATTTACGACACCAACATTGAAATTAAAGTTTTCACTGGTGGTAGCTCGTTGAGAAGAAAACTTACAAAATGTAACAATTTGCAAATAGCAACTATAAGTTCTGGTTTACCGCTGAAAGGAGAAGATAAGATGGTAAATTTTAAGTCCGTACAGAATGAAAAAGAAATACGGATGATGATAAAAAAGAACCTGAATAAAGAGATTCACGGTTACACAAAACCGAGTATCGACTTTATATTTAAAATATTGGAAGACGCGTACAACAATAATATTAAGTACGATGTTTCTGATATGAGAAATGCAGTGTTGGCCTTTGCTGCGAACAGTTCGCATTCCGCTGACAAATGCATAAAAATTGTAAATAAAATGAAATTTAAATCGGACGAATGTTCCGAGAGTGTCAACAACGATGATGCGAAACTCGTATTTTATGACGTCGAAGTATTCCCCAATTTGTTTTTGGTTAACTGGAAATTCCGTGGTAAGAATAACTCTGTTGTGAGAATGATAAATCCGAAACCTAAAGAAATAGAAGAATTAATGAGATTTAGGTTAGTCGGGTTTAACTGCAGAAGATATGATAACCATATGCTTTATGCCAGATTGATGGGGTACACTGAACAACAGCTTTTTGATTTATCACAAAAGATAATCAACAATCCGGATAGAAATTCAAACTATCTGTTCGGTGAGGCTTACAACATATCGTACACCGATATTTACGATTTTGCGTCGGCTGGCAATAAGAAGAGTCTTAAAAAGCTTGAAATAGAAATGGGTATTCACCATCAGGAGTTAGGTCTTCCTTGGGATCAACCCGTTCCTGAAAGCCAGTGGATTAAAGTAGCAGAATATTGCGATAATGACGTAATAGCCACGGAGGCTGCATTCGATTACTTATCTGCCGACTGGACGGCTCGTCAGATTCTGGCAGATTTAGCTGGGATGACGGTAAACGATACTACGAATACGTTAACCCAAAGAATTATATTTGGCAAGAACAGAAAACCGCAAGGACAATTTAATTATAGAAACCTTGCAGAACCTGTACATCATCTTGATAGGGATACATTGATATTCTTAAAAGAAGCTTGTCCCGATATGATGAAGACTAAGCACGGTCCCGAAAACAGTTTATTGCCTTACTTCCCGGGATATCGGTTCGAACGTGGGAAGTCCATATATAAAGGCGAAGAAGTTGGAGAAGGCGGTTATGTTTACGCTGAACCCGGAATGTACACGAATGTGGCTTTGCTTGATATTGCTTCGATGCATCCGCACAGTGCAATTGCCGAGTGTTTATTTGGACCCGAGTTTACAAGAGCCTTTAGAGAAATAGTAGAAGGCAGAGTAAGCATCAAGCACGAGGCTTGGGACGAAGTAAACAAAATGCTGGATGGCAAATTGACGCCTTATATTAAGAGAGTTCAAGATGGAGAATTGACGTCCAAGCAACTCGCAGATGCGTTAAAGACTGCTATAAATTCGGTTTACGGATTAACTTCTGCTTCGTTTGAGAATCCTTTCAGAGACCAGAGAAATGTAGATAATATCGTGGCGAAGAGAGGGGCGTTGTTTATGATTGACTTAAAAGAAGAGGTTCAAAAGCGTGGCTTTACCGTAGCACATATTAAGACCGACTCGATTAAGATTCCGAATGCAACGCCTGAAATAATTCAGTTTGTAATGGACTTCGGTAAGAAGTATGGCTATACTTTCGAACATGAGGCAACATACGATAGGATGTGTCTTGTAAACGATGCAGTTTATATTGCAAAGTATAAGGACGGAAAAGAAAAAGGAAAATGGACGGCGACTGGTAAACAGTTTGCTGTCCCTTATTTATTTAAGAGGCTTTTCTCTAAAGAACCGCTGGCATTTGAGGACTTCTGCGAAACATTTGCAGTATCGAAAGGTAACTTATATTTGGATATGAATGAAAAACTTCCAGATGTAAGTGTGTATGAGGCACAGCTCGAAAAAGCTGAAAAATCTTTCAAGAAGAATGCTTTAAGTGAAGATCAGTTTGCTGATATTTCCAGCGATTTGAATGAAAAAATAGGCGAAGGTCATAACTATCAATTTGTTGGTAGGGTTGGTCAGTTTACACCCGTAAAGCACGGTACGAACGGTGGCGTTTTATTTCGTGGCGATAAGGGTAAGTATTATGCAGCTTCCGGTTCTACTGGATATCGGTGGCTCGAATCGGAAATGGTTAAAGAACTTGGCAGAGAAAAGGATATTGATGAATCATTCTATGAAAATTTGGCAAATGACGCAATAGATACCATTTCTCAATATGGCGATTTTGAATGGTTTGTATCGGATGAAGAAGAACCGTTGCCTGACCTCCCGCCTTGGTTAGCTCCTTGCGGGTCGGAAACGCCTTGTCAGAATTGCCCCGACTTCTGCGATGATGAATTCCATTTCGATTGTGCGAAAGGATACGATATATCCGGATTAACAATTAATAATAAAAAAGGAGATAAAAAATAATGGCACAAGTACGCGATAATATTAATATCGAGAACGCAAAGATTATCTTCCGCAACTTCAAAGGGGAAGGTAGTAAGTACAACAGACAGGGAGCCAAAAACTTCTGTGTAATTATCGATGACCCCGAGATGGCAGAAGAATTGCTTAGAGCTGGTTGGAATATCAGAAAACTTCCTGCTCGTAGCGAAGATGAGGAAGAAGTATATTATCTTCAGGTTTCCGTAAGCTTCGACAACATTCCGCCTAAGGTATTCCTTATCACGGGGAAGAACAAGACGATGCTCGATGCCGACACTATTTCGACTTTGGACTTCGCAGAGATTAAGAATGTCGATTTGATTATTCGCCCGTATAATTGGGAGATTCCCGGTAAGGACGAAACCAAATGCGGCGTAAAAGCATATTTGAAAACGATGTATGTTACGATTTTCGAAGATGAATTTGCGGAAAAATATTCGGGATTTGAAGGTCCTGACGAACCGCCGTTTTAACAAACAATATTAAAAGTATAGGAAGAGCTGACGAATGAAAGGAGCGTTGGCTCTTCTTTTATATTTTACAAAAGGGGGAAATATTTATGTTAAATGACGATGTAAAAGACTTCTTGAAGACATTCCGTATTCTTACATATGGAAACAGTAAATGGCAAGTTTGGCAAGACTTTATATTTATGTCGGCTTGCTCTTTTTCAAATGTAGTAGCAAAAAACGATTATGTAAACCGAGAAAACGCATATCTACAAACAATCAACAAGTACAACGAAAGAGACAGAAAACTATTCCCTAAACTTTTAGCTAAACTCACTATGGCTTTGGAACATAATCCAGAACAAGATTTCTTGGGAAAGATATTTATGGAGCTTGATTTGGGTAGCAGGAATAGAGGACAATTCTTTACGCCATACGATGTTTGTAAATTAATGTCTGAAATAAACTTATTGGGTTTAGAAGATGATATTAATCGACTTGGATATCACTCGATAAACGACCCGACTTGCGGGGCGGGTGCTACGTTAATTGCTAGCGCGAATGTTGCTAGAAGAATTCTTAGCAAAAAAGGAAAGAACTTTCAAAACTATATTCTGTTTACAGGACAGGATATAGATGAAACAGTTGGATTGATGTGTTATTTACAATTGTCATTATTAGGTTGTGCGGGATATGTAAAAATAGCAAATACGCTTACAGACCCGATGCGAAAAAATGACGATATTAATAAATATTGGTACACCCCAATGTATTTCTCCGATGTTTGGAGAATACGAAGAGCTTTACATAAAGCAAATATTTTAACAGATGGAGATGAATAATGGACAAGTTAGATTTAAAAGATAAGAAAATATTCATAGACGGGCATAACGAATCTCTCCCGAAAACATACACCAAAATTATGTATGTCGAAGATGGTAGCGTAGATGTTGCGGAATTAGAATCCGAACTTCCCGATACAAAAATAATCGTTTACAGACAGGGTGCATGTCCTCCTGAATTAAAGGATATTCAAAGCAATCCAATAAAAGGGTATTAATATGTCGGCATACGGTCTTAGAGATTACCAATATGACGCTATGAAACGTCTAAAAAACGGAAACATATTATGCGGTGGCGTCGGAAGCGGAAAATCTAGAACGGCATTAGCATATTACTTTAAAGAGCAGGACGGTTACTTTGATGAGAATAAGTACGAACCTATGGATTACTGTAAGGTGAAGGACTTATACATAATAACTACTGCTCGAAAACGAGATACATTAGAATGGGAATCAGAAATGGTTCCCTTTTTAATTACAACGCACAAAGAAGAAAGCTTATATTCTCACAATGTTGTTGTTGACTCTTGGAATAATATTCAAAAGTACGTTGATGTAAAAGGAGCTTTCTTTATATTTGACGAACAAAGAGTTGTCGGCTCTGGAGCTTGGGTTAAGGCTTTCTACAAAATAACAGATAAGAACAATTGGATTCTGTTGTCAGCAACACCGGGCGATACTTGGCAGGATTATATTCCAGTGTTCGTTGCAAATAAATTCTTCAAAAACAAAACGGAGTTTATTAGAAATCATATTGTTTACAATCACAGAGTAAAGTTTCCGAAAGTTGATAGATATTTAGAAACTGGAAAATTAATAAAGCTTAGAAATTCTATTCTTGTTACTATGGATTTTAAGCGACATACGGTATCTCATCACGAAGATGTGTATGTTAAGTATAATATTCAGGATTATAAAGATCTAATAAGAAACAGAAAAAACCCCGCAACAGGAGAACCAATAAAAAGTGCTAGCGAGTTCTGTTACGAACTGCGAAGAATTGTAAATACGGATATTTCACGACAAATAGTTCTTATGGAGATTTTAGAGAAACATCCGAAAGCGATTATATTCTACAACTTCGATTACGAACTCGAATTATTAAGGCAATTGTGCGGTAGCTCTGGTTTAAATGTGGCAGAGTGGAACGGACACAATCATCAACCAATACCTACTGGTGAATCGTGGGTGTATTTAGTTCAGTATACGGCTGGTGCTGAAGGTTGGAATTGTATAACAACCGACACCATTATATTCTATTCGGAAAACTACTCATACAAGATAATGGAGCAGTCAGCTGGAAGAATAGATAGAATGACAACTCCGTTTACCGATTTATATTATTACCACCTAAAATCGAGAAGTGGTATAGAGCTAGCAATAGCAAAGTCGTTACGAGAAAAAAAAGAGTTTAACCAATCAGCATTTGCTAAGAAACATTATTTTCAAAACAATTAAAGAGGAGTAAGAAAATGTGCCCTAAATGCGGAGGCAAATCAGAGTCGTTTGCCATTGTACATAATAAAAAGAATAAGGAAACATATAGAAAAAGAAGATGCTTAGAATGTGGGCATGTTTTCTATACTGTTGAATTCGATGTTCCACCTACGAAAAGATTATTAAGAGATTGGTTCATCAACAGTAAGAGCAAGGTGAGGAGATAAAGGTGACTGTAGAAGAGCAAAGGACAGCTATTTCAAAAGTATATCCTACGGAAAAGTGGAAAAATAAAGTAGAGAATATGCCCGAAGATCAGGTTATAGCGATATATTTAACTTTTCAAAAGCGTGGTTTATTGGGTAAAGTGATTACTAAACCTTATCAAAGAAAAATGGAGGCGGCTAAGAAAAAGAAAACGTTGAAACCGCCGCTCGAACCTCATCAGATGACTATAGACGATATTCTGAACAACGGAGGTTCTTAATGGACTGTCCTATATGTAATAATAAATCAGATGTGATAGATTCTGTAAAAAATCCAATCCAAAAAGAAACTTATAGAAAAAGAAAGTGTAAGAAATGCGGAAATATTTTTTACAGTGTTGAGTTTGAGGCTATATACGATAAGCGGCTTGCGAGCGATTGGCTTCTACATCACAGAAAAAGCGGTAATAAAGGTGAATAGGTTAATTAAACAAACGATATTGGCTTCAATAGTTATATTGTTGGCTATATGCTGTTTTTAAGATATTAAATGTAAAGGAGAAATATATGCATTTAAGTAAATCTG
>CAJUNJ010000002.1:0-172574 GCA_910587825.1 uncultured Christensenellaceae bacterium | reverse complement strand
TCTGAGCGTATCTATAAGAAAAAATTATTTAGATACATTAAAGTAAAGAAAAAGTCAAAACAAAAAGAATTAACAGCGATTATTGTAAAAACTAAACTTTACAAATGTGGCGGATTTAAACAGGTATATTCGGCGACCAAATACGGTATAGTAAAATTAAGTAATGCAATTATACATATTACAAATACTGTGAGATCAGCAACAAAAGCATTATGCAATCTTGTAAATTCTTTAAATCTTATAAGAAGTCAAAACATTAAAAATGAGGTTAAAACGATATGAGCTTAGATTACGACATATATTTAAGAGAGCATAAAAATAATGTTGCAAAAGGTTTTTATTGGATAAGGGAGCATCTTCCGAATTTAATTAATAGCGATGTGAATTACGAATGTTATATTTGTGAGATGCATGACTCTTCCAAAAACGATATGGATGAGTATAAACCTTATGACGATTATTTCTACGGTAATAATAAATCGAGTGCAGTGGTAAATGCATTTAGAGTAGCTTGGCTTAATCATATTCATAGAAATCCTCATCATTGGCAACATTGGGTTTTAAACAACGATGAACCTAAAGAGGGTGAAATTTTAATAGAAATTCCTTATCATTATATTTTAGAAATGATATGCGATTGGTGGTCTTTCAGTTGGAAAACCGGTAACCTTTATGAAATATTTAATTGGTATGATGCCCATAAAGATTATATTAAGATGCACCCGAAAAGCAGAAAGAAAGTTGAGACCATATTATCAGACATTAAAACAAAATTAGATGAGCTTAATAAGCCCGAAAAAAGTGGGCTTTAGCCCGTTTTTACACTTTAAAAGTGGGCTTAAAAAATCTACTAAAATCTATGAAAAACCTTTAAAAACAATGATTTTTGGCATATTTTAGCCAATCTTTGAAGAATTTTACGTACGTTTGCCCACTTGCCCACTTTTATTCTTAATTAATCGTGATAAAAAATATTAAAAATTAATATAAGTCAAAAATAAAAACGGGTTTTTGGGCAAGAAGAAAAAATTAGTGGAGGTGTGCTTTCGAACTTACAATTCTACTAATTGATTACTTTTTATATTCTAGACCTCCCCCGAATCAGTTCTTGATTTGTCGATTGTTTTATGCTATACTTTGATAACAAAAACTGAAAGGAGAATTTACGATTATGGGGAAATCGAGAAACAATAAAGAGCAAGATATTTTTAAGCGCGGTAATAACAATTCCGAGCTAAGTAACTTAAAAGGACTGATATCTCCCTACGGAGATGACGATGACGAAGAAAATATTAATGACTATTGCGATGATTTCACAATGCCGCCTTCTTGTGGGTGTTGCGGTACTGAGATGCGTTTCAGTATTGCCAGATTGAAATTTATGTGTCCAAACTGCGGTCACACGTTATATTTAGACGAATATGCGTTAGAAGGGGACGACAATGCAGATTACGATGAATATTACGAAGACCCAGATGATGATATTCCAGAATGCTGTATAGCTTGTGGTGGACCTTATCCTAGTTGTCGAAATAGTTGTAAAATATTTGATGATTAAAAAAATAAACGTGTTTGTAAAAGCCTGTACTCTAATCGGTATGGGCTTTTATATTCGCGTGAAAAACATCTTCCTTTATGGAGAGAGTGATTATATTTTTAAAATAGAACATTTTCTCTTTAATTTTTGCAGGAGACCAGTATGTTAGAAAGTACTTTCAAAACAAAGCTTATTAAAGAATTAAAAGCACTGTTTCCGGGATGTATGGTATTTCATTTGGATCCTAGCGATGGACAAGGTATACCAGACTTACTGATATTGTTCGGAAAGAAGTGGGCTACCTTAGAAGGAAAGAAAAGTAAGAATTCGAGTCATCGTCCTAATCAGGATTACTATGTTGAGTTATTAAATAAAATGTCTTACTCGGCTTTTATATATCCCGAGAATAAGGAGAAAATTTTAAATGAACTTCAACAAGCATTCAAATCTTGAGGGGCAACACGCTTTTCTTGGAGCGAGTAAATATCATTGGTTAAATTACAATGATGATAAATTAGTTGAAACCTTTTCAAATCTCAGAGCTGCTCAAAAAGGAACAGAACTTCACGAGTTCGCGGCGATGTGTATAAGGTTGAGACAAAAACTTCCGAAATCGCAAAAAACTCTTAACGAGTATGTAAATGATGCAATAGGTTATAGAATGCATCCGGAACAGGTTTTATATTTTTCGGAATGGTGTTTTGGAACAGCGGACGCTATTTCTTTTAGAAATAACTTTCTTAGAATACACGATTTAAAGACTGGAAAAGAGAGAGCACACATAGAGCAATTAAGAATCTATGCTGCTCTTTTTTGTTTAGAGTACAGAGTTAGTCCAGCTGATATTAAAATTGAATTGCGTATCTATCAATCGGATGAGGTTATAATAGACGAACCTGACGCCAGCGTTATAGTACCTATAATGGATAAAATTATTACATTCAGTAAAATCATTACAAAACTTGCTATGGAGGAAGACTTATACAAGTAATGGAAAATTAAGTTCATCTACAATAATGGCATACAATCAGAAGATGGCAACTCTTATGAATGAAAAAGTTTCGGGTTTGCGTTCACCTTCTGGAAAAACAGTGTCGTTTGTAGCCAAGCGTGGAGAAGTCGGTGTGTTTATGGCATTAGCTGATCAAGGCTACAATATGTCGCAATTAAAGAACGGAATTTATGGTTCGGGAAAAGTTGCTTACAAAAAGACAGTAATAGATAAAGTTGAGACATAAGGAGAGAGATATTTAATGAGTAATACAATGGGTTCTAGGCTGAAAAACGCTTGGAATGCTTTCTTTAATCGCGATCCGCCCGAAGAATATCGGTATGTCGATTTCGGAACGAGTTACACATATAGACCGGATAGACCTAGATTCACGAGAGGGAACGAAAGGTCAATAGTTACATCTGTATACAATCGAATAGCATTAGATGTCGCTGCAATACAAATTAGGCACGTGCAATTAGACAAGAATGATAGATATTTAGAAGATATCGATTCCGGATTAAATAGTTGCTTGTCACTTGAAGCAAATGCTGACCAAACTGGTAGAGCATTTATACAAGATGTTGTAATGTCGATGCTTGATGAAGGATGCGTAGCTATTGTTCCGGTTGATACCACGATAAATCCTAGGTTGAGTAGCTCTTATGATATTTTGAGTTTAAGAACCGGAAAGATTTTGGAGTGGTATCCAAAACATGTAAAGGTTAGAGTTTATAATGAGCAAACCGGCAACAAAGAAGATATTACGTTAGCTAAGAAAAATATATGCATCATTGAGAATCCTTTATATGCTGTAATTAACGAGCCGAACTCAACAATGCAGCGTTTAATACGAAAACTTAATATATTAGACGCTATTGATGAACAAAGCGGTTCTGGGAAGTTGGACTTAATTATCCAGCTTCCTTATGTTATTAAAACTGAAGCACGGCGCAAACAAGCGGAAGATAGAAGAAAAGATATTGAAAAACAATTATCTGGTTCAAAGTATGGTATAGCTTATACCGATGGTACTGAAAGAATTACGCAGTTAAATCGCGCTGTCGATAACAATCTAATGAAGCAGATTGAATATTTAACGAGTATGCTATATAGCCAGTTAGGTATCACTCAGTCGATTATGGATGGTTCGGCAGACGAAAAGACTTTACTTAATTATCAGAACCGAGCAATAGAACCGATAATTTCTGCAATTGTCGACGAGATGAAACGAAAGTTTTTAACAAAGACAGCTCGTTCTCAAAAGAAATCGATTCAATTCTTCAATGACCCGTTCAAGCTTGTTCCTGTTAGTGAATTGTCTGAGATGGCTGATAAGTTTACAAGAAACGAAATCATGTCATCGAATGAGATTAGGCAGATTATAGGCTTAAAGCCTGCTAATGATCCTAAAGCGGACGAATTGCGAAACAAGAATCTTAGTCAGCCGAGCGAAGAACAAACAAATACAGAAAATCCTAATCCAACGGAGGAAACGTAAATGCAAAAAGATTACGATTTCAGCGGATGGGTAACTAAGGCAAATGTTAGATGCGCAGATGGGGTAACGATTGCCGAAAACGCATTTAAAGACGATAACGGAAAGAAAGTTCCGCTTGTTTGGAACCACCAACACAATGACCCCGATAATGTTTTGGGGCACGCTATTTTGGAGAACCGACAGGACGGAGTATATGCTTATTGCAAATTCAATAATTCCGAAGCAGCCAAGAACGCAAAGATCGCAGTTCAAAATGGAGACATTGATGCAATGTCCATCTTTGCTAACAGGCTTCAGCGTCAGGGTGCCAGCGTTAACCACGGCGTAATTCGTGAAGTAAGTTTGGTACTGGCCGGAGCAAATCCCGGCGCATTCATCGATAATGTGATGTGTCATAGTGATAGTGGGGAGATGGTTCCTTCTGAAGATTCGGCTATCATATTTACCGATGAAAAAGTTGACCTTTGCCATTCTGCGGAAGGGTCGAATGAAAACAAAGAAAATTCTGAAAAAGGAGAAGTTAAAAAAATGGCAGAAGAAAATAACAACAAATCTACCAATAATGAAAAGACTGTTCAGGATGTAATCGATTCCATGAACGAAGAACAGAAAACCGTTTTATATGCGCTTGTCGGACAAGCTCTCGAAGAAAATGAAAACGATGAAGGAGATAACAAAGAAATGAAACACAATGTATTCAGTGATTCCGATGAAAACTACACCGGAGATACTATTAGCCATGCAGAAATCGCGGCGGCAATTACCGACGCAAAAAGATATGGTAGCATGAAAGACAGCTTTATTCAGCACGGCATCGATAATATCGAATATTTATTCCCCGATGCCAAGAACATGACCAATGCGCCCGTATTTATCGACAGAGACCAGAAATGGGTTAAAAAGGTAATGAATGCCGTACATAAAACCCCGTTCTCGAGGATTAAATCACTCTTTGCGAATATTACTGAGGAAGAGGCTCGTGCAAAAGGTTATATCAAGGGCAAGATGAAGAAGGATGAGGTATTCGGTCTTCTCAAGAGAACGACTACCCCTACGACCGTTTATAAGAAACAGAAGCTCGACAGAGATGACGTTATCGATATTACCGATTTCGATGTAATTGCATGGATTAAGGGCGAAATGCGCGGCAAATTAGATGAGGAACTTGCGAGAGCGTTCCTTGTCGGCGATGGTCGTTCCTCGTCTTCCGATGACAAGATTAATGAAACCAATATTCGCCCCGTTTGGACCGACGAAGACCTCTTCACAATTAAGGCGACGGTTTCCGCACCTGCAAATGATACCTCTGCAAGAGTTAAGGCATTTATCCGTGCGGCACTTAAGGCACGTAAGAACTATAAGGGTTCGGGAAGCCCCGCTCTTTATACTACGGAAGACATGCTTACGGACTGCCTTCTTCTTGAGGATAATAACGGTCGCGTAATTTACGATTCTGAAGAAAAACTTGCAAAGACATTGCGCGTAAGCGAGATTATTACTGTTCCCGTAATGGAAGGACTTACTCGTACGGACAAGAGCGGAACAACCAGAGAACTTCTTGGTATTATCATCAACCTCGACGACTATGCTGTCGGTGCGGATAAGGGCGGCGCCGTGAATATGTTTGATGACTTCGACATTGACTACAATGCAATGAAGTATCTCATTGAGACTCGTTGTTCCGGAGCACTTACTACTCCTTACTCGGCAATCGCACTTGAGTACGTTGCGTCCGAAGACGGCAAAGCAAAAGAAGAAACTGAAGAGTAAAAAATTCAAAATGGAGAAGTGACGATGCCTAAATTTCACGGAAAAATTGGTTATGTAATCCCGACTGAAACATCTCCCGGTGTTTGGGAAGAAGTTATAGTAGAGAGGGAGTACTTCGGCGACGTAGTAAAAAATACGAGAGGTTTGCAATCCGCAAATCAAGTAAACGATAATGTAATCATTTCTAACGAAATAAGCATCGTTGCAGATCCGTTTGCGAATGAAAACTTTCATGCAATACGATATGTTGAGTTTATGGATTCGAAATGGAAAGTATCAAATATTACCGTTTCATATCCTAGACTCGTAATGGCGGTGGGGGGATTATACAATGGATAACAGACCAAATCTGCAGAAACTCCTCGAAGAATTGATGGGAAATAGAAATGTGTATTTTCAACCTCCTCCGTCATTACGTATATTGTATCCGGCGATTGTGTATTCACGATCAAATATTGAAAATTCATATGCCGATAATTCCCCTTATAAACAGGGAGTGGCATACAAACTTGTTGTGGTAGATAAGAATCCAGATAGTGCTATTGTAAAGAAGGTTTCAAAATTACCAATGTGTAAATTCAACAGTCACTATGTGTCGGATAATTTAAATCATGACGTATTTACAATCTATTATTAATTATAAGGAGAACAGACAATGAAACTTGTTTGGGATAAATCCGGTGAAAGATTTTACGAAACCGGTGTCAGCAACGGTGTTCTTTATCCTCGTAAAGAAGGAAAGTATACCCAAGGCGTTGTGTGGAATGGCTTAACCGCTGTAAATGAAAGTCCTTCCGGCGCAGAACCTACGGCTCTTTATGCGGATAACATCAAATATTTGAATTTGATGTCCGCAGAAGAATTCAGCGCATCTATTGAAGCATATACTTACCCCGATGAATTTGAAGCGTGTCAGGGCAATGAGGAAATCGGCGACGGAATTACTGTTGGTCAGCAGGACCACGTTCCGTTTGGACTTTCGTACAAGACTCTTATCGGCAACGACGATGATGGTAACGGTCACGGTTATAAACTGCATTTGGTATATAACTGTCTTGCTCAGCCCAGTGAGAAATCGTATGCCACGGTCAACGATAGCCCTGAAGCTATTACTTTCTCTTGGGAAGTTTCTACGACGCCCGAAGACGTTCCCGGTAAAAAGCCTACGGCGCTTATCACGATCGATTCGAGAAAGACGAAGCCTGAGGTTCTTAAAGCAATTGAAGATGTTCTTTACGGAACCGAGGATAAGGAACCTATGCTTCCTACGCCTACCGAGTTAATCGAAATCGTAAAGGGCGTCGAGGAAGTAGCGTAAATCAAAATAAAATAACAAAGAGCCGTTTGGAGTAACATCTGGGCGGCTCTAAAATTTTTCATGAAAGGAGAATTAAATTTATGTTAAAGAAAACTATTACTTATACCGATTATAACGGTATGGAAAGAACCGAAGATTTCTACTTCAATCTGACTAAAGCGGAAGTTGTAGAAATGCAGTACAGCATTGGCGGCGGTCTTAAAGAAAGACTTGAAAGTATTGTAAATACCAAAGACCAGCCTTCGATTATTCGCGAATTTAAGAAGCTTATTCTGGCGGCGTACGGCGAAAAGTCCCCCGATGGAAGGCAGTTTATGAAATCCGAAGAAATTTCGAAGAGATTCGAATGCACCGAGGCATATTCCATTCTCTTTATGGAACTCGCTACCGATGCAGATAAAGCGGCTGAATTTGTAAACGGTATTATTCCCAAAATCAAGGCTGAAGAATAATGCTTACTGTTTGCATTCCACCTATAGAACTGTGGGATGAAACGAAAAACGAATTCGTAGGAACTAAAGGTGCAACTATTCAATTAGAACATTCTTTAGTTGCCATATCAAAGTGGGAATCGAGATGGAACGTTCCATTTCTTACAAAAGATAAAAAGACGCCGGAACAATTATTGGACTACATAAAATGTATGACGATTACTCAGAATGTTCCGCAAGATGTGTTTAATACCATACCAAAGAAAATTCTCAATAGAATCGTAGAGTACATTAACAATTCGATGACGGCTACAACATTTTCGCAACGCGAAACAAAAGGTGGAAGTAGGGAAATTATCACCTCGGAGTTAATTTATTTCTGGATGATTAGCTACGGAATCCCTTTCGAATGTCAGAAATGGCACCTCAATCGATTACTCACTTTGATACGAATTTGTAACGTTAAAAATCAGCCCGCAAAGAAAATGGGTAAAAAAGAACTTATGAGTAGAAATGCGCAATTAAATGCTGCACGTAGAAAAAAATTAAATACAAGGGGGTAATAGAACATGTCGCTTGAATTTTTGGGCACAGCTCTTTTAGCCATATCCATTGTAACGAGTTTAACTGTTGAAGGAATCAAGAAGATTTTTGACGCATGTAAGAAGAATTGCCCGTCTAACCTTGTGGCTATTATATGATAGCTATGTCCATACTTACGAAGATGAGCGGAAGTGTGCGAAAAACTGGAAAAGTTACAACGATGATGCTTGGAATGTCGGTGTCGATTCTTATAATGGCTTCGGCGTTGAAAAAGTTATCAAGCATCAGCCCCGGTGATATGATTGTCGGATTAGCTGGAATAGCCGGATTAATGGCGGTGTTAATTGTCGCGGTAAAGGCTCTCGGTAGCGGTTCCAAGAAAGTTATGAAGGGTGCGACCCAGTTAGTCATACTCGCAATCGCCGTTAAACTGTTAGCTTCGGCTTGTAAATCGCTATCCAAATTGTCTTGGGACGAAATGGCTAGAGGTTTGGTTGGGGTAGGGGTTTTAATGGCGGAGATAGCCGTTTTCCTCAAAATGGCGAATTTCAATAAAAAAAGCTTTTCGACGGCTGTCGGACTCGTGTTCTTAGCCACGGCGATGAAAATTTTATCCTCGGCATGTAAGTCGTTTGCGAAGCTTGAATGGGAAGGAATAGGTAAAGGTTTAGTCGCAATCGGTGTTCTGTTATTAGAAATAGCGGTGTTTACTCAGCTAGTAAAACCGAAGAAGATGATTTCAATGGGACTCGGTCTTATAGCTATTGCTACGGCGATGAAAATTCTTGCGTCAGCTATGGGTTCGCTGGCTAGTCTTTCTTGGGAAGGAATAGCAAGAGGTCTCGTATCAATGGGCGGTAGTCTTGTATTACTGGTTGCCGCTTTAAATCTTCTTACGAAAGGAATGATAACCAAAGGGCTCGGGTTAATTGCTGTTGCTACCGCAATGCTTATACTCGCGTCAGCTTTAAAGAAAATGGGAAACCAAAGTTGGGAATCTATAGGTAAGGGACTCTTAACATTAGGCGGAGCTATGGCTATTTTAGCTATTGGTCTCAACGCTATGAAAAGTACTCTTGCTGGTTCTGCCGCTTTGCTTGTTGCCTCGTTAGCCCTTGCGATATTTGCTCCAATATTTGCACTTCTTGGTGCGATGTCTTGGAAGTCAATCGCAAAAGGTTTAATTTCGATTGCTGGGGCGTTTGTGATTCTTGGCGTGGCTGGAGCAGTTCTCGGACCTATAATTCCGGCTATTCTCGGGTTGTCTGCCGCAATGGCACTCGTTGGCGTTGGCATCCTTGGGGTCGGCGTAGGTATGGTGGCGGCGGGCCTCGGACTTACTGCTTTGGCGGCGGGTATGACGGCTTTGGCTGCAGCTGGTGTGGCTACGGCAACGTCGTTCGTTGCAATGCTTACAGTTATAATTACTGGCGTTGCACAAACGATACCAACGGTTGCGATAATGATCGCCCAAGGTTTTCTTGAGTTTGTTCGTGTAATCGGTGAAAATGCACCATTAATAATGGAAAGTGTTGGGGAGATTTTAATATCCCTGCTCGAATTACTCGTTAATGTTGCGCCTCAACTGGTTGAAACGATATTCTTCCTTTTGGATTGTGTTTTGCAGAAGATAGTGGAATACACGCCAACCCTTGTGCAAGCGGTCTTTAATATTTTAATAGCCGTATTGCAAGGAATTGCTGATAATATCGGTATGGTTGTACAAACTGCGATTGATGTAGTAATTGCATTCATAGAAGGCATAGCGTCGAAAATACCAGATGTAATTCAAGCGGGATTCGATTTGTTGCTATCATTCCTTAACGGAATTGCAGATGCAATAGACAGAAATACACAACCTATGATCGATGCTATGACAAGGTTGATTAAATCAATACTTAATGCTGCACTTAAAGTGTTATCTGGCGGTATTAATTTATTTGCCGATATAGGTAAGGCGTTGATGGAAGGACTCGGTAACGGTATCAAGAAAGCCGTAAACTGGGTAAAAGATGCAGTTACTAGCGTTGGTAACAAAATTAAAAATTGGTTCTGCAATCTGTTCGGAATTCATTCGCCGTCAAGAGTGTTCCACGAATACGGTGAATACATAGACAAAGGATTAGCGAATGGTATTAAAGATTACGCCAATGAAGTTGGTGATGCTACCGATGATCTTGCAGATGTGTCTATGGAGGGTATGGGAAATGCGATAGATAAGATTTCGAGTCTTATGGATGGTGAGTTTGAAGACCCTACAATTAGACCGGTATTTGACCTTTCAGAAATTCAAAATGGAGTTGGAAGCGTCGGTAAAATGATGAGCGATATGGACGGGTACAATGTGGATGGCTCGTTCAATATGGCGCGACAAGCGTCGGATGGGATGAATTCTGGTTCGTCAAACGGAATGTCCTTAGATGAATTGACAAAATCGATTAAGGAGTTGGCACAGAATCCTGCAACTCAAATGGAAAACACATTCAACATTACGAGTGATAATCCTAAAGAAGTTGCTGAAGAAGTATCCCGAATTTTGGATAAACAATATCAAAGGAAGGCTACTACATGGGGATAATCATATTTAATGGGCGGTCTTCCAAAGATCTCGGAATCGAAGTTTGGTCCCCGCCGAATTATCAGGTTCCGCAGAGAGATTACGATACAGTACATATTCCGGGTCGGGATGGCGATTTGTTGATTGATAAAGAATCATACAAAAACGTATCCCGATCTTATACTGTGTCTTTTGGGCAAGAGGGTAAGAAAAACTTCACAATCCTCGCGAATATGCTTGCCGAGTGGCTTAATTCGGCATCTGGATATGCTAGACTCGAAGACTCTTATGAGCCTGAATATTATCGTTTAGCGTCATATCAAAAAGCTGTTGAAATAACTAATGCTTATCAGATAGCCGGTTCCGCGGCAATAGAATTTAATTGCAAACCCCAAAGGTTTCTTAAAAGTGGTGATAGAGCAGTTAATTTCGTAAAAAGCAAATACGGAATTGAAGACTCGGAAAATCAGTCGGTACTCGATTCGTCGAGAAATAAAATCGAAGGTTTTTTAGAGCCGCTTAGATGTTTGGTTAATCCGACATCACATCCATCATCGCCTATAATTAAAGTTTACGGTAATGGATCTGGTGAAATTCAGATAGGCAACAATACTATTACTATTTTATCCGTTAATGGGTATTTGGTAATAGATAGTGATTTAATGGAAGTTTACAAGGACGAAACAAATTGTAATTCTAAGGTAAAATTCAGTTTAAACACATTCCCGAAATTGCGTCCGGGGATTAACGATATTTCTTTTTCTGGAGAGATAACGAGCTTGGAGGTAATTCCGAAATGGTGGACAATTTAATTAAATTATTTGATTCAAATGAAACCGAATTTGAAACAAATGGTATTGGTGTTCTTCCCGATGCTGAAACTTGTGAAATAACAGAGGAACGAAACGGGGAATTCGAACTTGAGATGGATTACCCTATAAATGGTAGGCACTACAATGATATCGGATTGAGAAAAATCATCGTAACAAAGTCTAATCCGTATTCCAAACCGCAGCCGTTTAGAATATATTCTATCTCGAAACCTATTGATGGAATTGTAACAATCAATGCGGAGCATATTAGCTACGATTTATCTGGGTACCCCGTTTCAGCTTTCTCATTAGAGGAACCGAACACGACTGTACAGAATGTATTCGACGAATTTAAAAATCAATGTGTTAGAGATTGTCCTTTTACCTTTTGGACAAATAAGATAGCCACTGGTAAATTTAAACTTTCTAATCCTAGAAGTATGCGTTCATTGCTTGCTGGTTCTGAAGGTTCTATTATTGATACATACGGAGCCGCTGAATATGAATTCGACGGATATTCTGTTAAGCTTTGGATGAGTAGAGGAGAGGATAAAGGCGTAACTATTCGTTATGGTAAAAACCTTACCGATCTCGAACAAGAAGAAAACTGCGATTCTGTATACACTGCGGTGTATCCTTATTGGTATTCGGAAACAGATAATAAGCTTGTTACACTTCACGAATCGGATGCGGAAGATTCTTCCGAAAAAGATGATGAGGGAAATAACAAAGTTATTCATATTCCCGAAAAGATTGTTGAAGTAGAAGGTTCGTTCTCGTTTGTTCGGATTTTAACTCTCGATATGTCGGATAAATTTACCGAACAACCCACAGAGCTTGAGCTTTATAACGCAACGAAAAAGTACATTAAAGATAACGAAGTTGGCGTTCCAAAAGTTTCTATTGAAGTATCATTCGAACCGCTTTCAAAAACTAGCGACTACAAGGACTATGCAATACTTGAAGAAATTCGCTTATGTGATACTGTGTACGTCGAGTTTCCTGAATTGGGTGTAAGCGCAACAGCCAAATGCGTAAAAACAGTATACGATGTATTATCCGACAAGTATAAGAAGATAGAGCTTGGTTCAATTAAAAACAATCTCGCTAATTCTTTATCAGAGCAAAGTAAAACGCTTGCAAACACGACAAGTAAGAGCTATGTTGATAAGTTGCTTGATGAAACGGTAATGGCGATCAGCGGGAACTCTGGCGGCTACGTTGTAATTCACAGTTCGAAAGGCGGAAAGCATCCTGATGAAATACTTATTATGGATGCGCCCGAGATAGAAGATGCTCAAAGAATTTGGCGTTGGAATATGTCGGGTTTGTGCTATACAGACAACCATTATTCTTCGTTCGCAGATAACGATAAAAAGAATAAAGGTGTCGCCATAACAATGGATGGTAAAATAGTTGCTGACTTTATAGCCGGTAACATGATACAAGGTGTCGGCTTACAAACCGCACCCGACCCGAACGGCGACATTTGGTTTGAAGTAACGCAAGATGGAACCCTAACGGCACGAAAAGGCGTAATAGGTGGTTGCGAAATTCAAAATGGAGTTCTGCAAATTAAAAACGCTAATATCGAAGAAGTGTTAACAGGTCATACTTTAAAGGGTTCAATAATCGAAGGTTCGCAGTTTATAAGCACACCTGTAGAAGTTACGAATGATGATGGCAACAAAGAAACAAAATCGCTTTTTGAAGTAACAAAAGAGGGGCAGGTTTATATTCGGGCTGAGGCAATAATTAACAAACTAAAAGTGAGTCAACTTGAAACTGACAGTATTGTTCTTTCTGGTAAGGCTTATGGATTAGGTTCGTTAGATGATATTGGTTCGAATGAAGATGCCGAAAATGCCTTTCGAGTAAATAATTCGACAGGATTACTCGAAGCAAGAAATGCATTAATTAGAGGAACGATATATGCTAATACCGGTGAGATTGCTGGGTTGGTATTGGAAACGCAGAGTCTTTCTAACGAAACATCAAAAGTTATACGAACAAAAGATTCTCAAAATAACGCGGCATTTGAAATTCGTGTTAGTAATGCTGGCAGTAGCATTTCAATTCTAACTCTAAATTGTAAAGACGGAAATTTTGTTAATTCAATCTATACAAAAACATTATATGCTGGAGCCATTCAACTAGCAAACACTTCGCTATATGTTAGCAATAAGCGGGTAATGTCGTTTGAGTATACTCAAGAAGGAGAAACAGTAACAGCTTATTTGGAAAACAACTGGGGTTCAAGAGATATTACAATTAAAATAAAGGATTCAAGCGGTAATGCTTATACGTTAAAGCAACGTAAAACTTTTTATTTTAAAATTCATTTTACATGGGGTGGTTGGTCAGAGATAAAATCTATGACGATCGATGTTGGTAATAGCGGAAAAACTCAGACGTTTCCAAGTGCTTTTATTGGCTATGACGATTCGCAATTTATTGATAGCGGAACAAAAGAATTACATTTTCACGATTCCGATGCTGTTTATCTTGACTTTTTACGCCATATTTCGCCGTATAACGGAAACACATACGATATTGGTTCCGAAAAATACAAATGGAGAAATCTTTATTTGGATGGTTATATTATGGTTGGAGACAAAAAGTTTTTGCTTTATGCAGATGGAAGCACCGCACGTTTACGTTTAGTAACATAAAGGAGAAACAATGAAACTTATAGATAAAGTGGCGGCAAACAGGGTTTTAATGGAACATGTTAACGATAAGTTGCCCGTGTTTATCGCATACAAGCTGATGAAGCTTTTGAAGGGTTTGGAAGAAGACGTGAATTTTTATCGTACGAAGATGTCTGAAATAATCGACGAGTACGCAGAGAAAGACCCAAACGGACAAGCTCTTCAATCGCAGAATGGCGGTGTAATAATTCAAAATGGAAAAGTAGATGAGTGTAATGCTAAAATTAAAGAACTTGAAGAAATGCCTGTGGAAGACAATGGCGATATTAAGTTTGCACTCGATGAGCTTGCGCCTATTAATTTTAGCATAAATGAAATGCTTTCTTTGGAGTGTTACATAGAACAATAAAGATATTTAAGAGGATGAGGAACAATGGTACAATACACCCCGGCTTCGGATAAATTTGTTCACAAAGTCTCTGTCGATTTTAAAAGAAGAGCAGTAAATGAGCAAATTCATGTTGTTCAGTATGACAACAGCCTTCCTATAATTGCTGTATCGTTATTTTCTGATTATATGCCGTATAGCATACCGGCTAATGCAGAAGGAAACATTCGCATAAAGAAAAAGGACGGCACATATGTTTACAATCCCGCATTGGGTTGTAATAGTGATGGAACCGTTTTATATTTCGAAGTTACGCATCAGATAACCACGTTCCCGGGTGTGCTTGAACCGATTATAGAAATTAGAATCGGAACTATGGTTGCCGCATCGGGAACAATAAAAGTTGAGGTCGATAAGAATCCTATACAAAGTGGAGATATTGAATCGACTAACGAATACAAGACAATACAAGGTTATGTGGAGGTTGTTAAGGAAAACGCAAGGAATGCAAAGTTATCAGAAGACAATGCTAAGATTTCAGAGAACAATGCAAGAACTTCTGAAAACAACGCTAAGACTTCCGAAACAAATTCAAAAGCATCTGAAACTGCAGCGGCAAATTCAGCTAATGATGCGTCCAATTCCGCTTCGGCGGCTGCAACATCTGCTGAAAAAGCTAAAACTTCAGAAACCAATGCAAAAACATCCGAGACAGCTTCAAAGACATCTGAAACTAATGCGAAAGCATCCGAGAATGCAGCTAAAACTTCTGAAACCAATTCTGCTAATTCTGCCTCAGCGGCTGCTACATCAGCATCAAAAGCTGCAGAATCAGAAACCAAAGCAAAGACTTCCGAAACAAATTCAAAAGCATCTGAAACAAGTGCAGCAAGTTCTGCTACGAATGCGGATAACTCGGCATTTGCTGCTAGCACTTCAGAAACCAATGCGGCAAATTCAGCATCAAGTGCAGCTGGCTCAGCATCGGCGGCAAGTACTTCAGAATCAAATGCGGCAGCATCCGCAGATAATGCCGAGGAATCAGCCAACATGGCTAAAATGTACGCACAGCAAGCAAAGGATACAGATATATCAAATTTAATAAATCAGCTTGCAGGTTACAAAATTACGACTAAAATGGAAGATAGCGATGGTAATTATGTTACCGACGCAAATGGAGATTACATCGAAACCGTAGTTTTACTTGCTAACCCCGACGATTTATTATCTATCCTTGAGAGAGTTGTGGCATTGGAAAAAGCCGTGTATGAAAAATAAGGAGATAATAAAATGAGAATTAATGAATACCCTAGGGCGATTTCGTTTAACGATGGAGACGTATTACTTAAAGATGGTTCTGATGGAACCAAGGCAATACCTTTCTCCGATGCGGCTGCATCTTTACTTGAATCCGTACTTGCGCCCACAATGCATAAAAACCTCTACAGAGGAAAGTATCTCGGTACAAGTGTAACTGCGGCGCAGAAGGCTGCAATTCAAAATGGAACTTTTAAAGACCTGTACATCGGCGACTACTGGACAATTGGTGGTAAAGATTGGGTTATTGCCGATATGGACTATTTCTACAATATTGGCAGTACTGCTCTTACGAAGCACCATCTTGTAATTCTGCCTCGTACACCATTATATTCGCACGTTATGAACGATGACTATACGACAACTGGCGGTTACATAAACAGTAAAATGCGAAAATCCGGTCTGGATAGCGCAAAGAGTACAATTCGTGCAGCTTTCGGCGATATGGTGCTTACGCATAAAGACATATTTACAAATGCTGTATCAAATGGTAAACCTTCTGGCGGAGCTTGGGTCGATTCTGATGTTGAATTGATGAATGAAATAATGGTGTATGGTTGCCCTATATTTGCACCCGCTTGTGATGGCTCGAACATTCCGTATTTGTACACCACTGCCAAAACTCAGCTTTCGATATTCAGATTAAACATGAAGTTCTTAAGCGATATGAGAAGTTGGATTTGGCTTCGCGATGTCGTTTCCGCGGATTACTTTGCTATTGTGGACAACGATGGCTTTGCGGATTGCTACTACGCTGACTTTGTCAGTGTCGTGCTTCCGTACTTCCTTATTGGCAGTTAATGTGAGGGGTCTTGTACCCCGAAGTTTAATTATGGAGAAAACTTAAATGAATGAATTAGAAAAAGTATATTCTATTACTTTAGCTGATGGTACTATACTCGATGACCTTAAGCTTAACGGTAATAATTATGTTTCACAGAAAGAGATAAAGGAAGAAGCGTTTCAGGATAACTTATATTCTGTAACTATATCTGACGGAGAAAAAGAAGAGATTCATACTAATATGGAGCTTGTTCAACTTATGGAATACGAAGGCGCCTATTGGTTTATACTTCGTGATATTCCTCCTGAGACTCTTGATAGAATGCAGCTTCAGGCGGATATTGCATATTTGGCCATGATGACTGGAGTAAAACTTTAAGGAGAACACTATGAAACATAGCAATAATTTTTTTAACGTAAAGCGTTGGTATAATTCTGGTATGTGGGATAAAGAGCGTGTATATAATGCCGTCGGTAGCGGTTATATTTCTGAATCGGAATACAAATTAATTACCGGCGAGGATTATAAGTGAGCGTTCTCGCGGCAGATCGAAAAGAATCACGATACCAATCGATTGTGTTCGCTATAGATCTTCAAACTAGGCTTACCGATTTTGCAAATAGAGATTTTGGAGTCAAAGATTTCAAACGCTTTATTCAACTTCGGTATGCCTATGGAAAAGATGATGAAGAGAACTATTCGAAGTATCGATATTTACTTCAAGATTGCAAAACACAATTAAACAGAACAGCTGCTTTGCTTACGGCAAACCTTGTTGCGGCCAAGTCAATTTACCCAACGGCTATAAATGAGTACAATCAACGAAGGGAATACCAAAACAGCGCGATAGCAAATGCTAATCAGCTTTTGATTATTCTACAGCGAACAATTGATATTTTCGAAGTAGATGTTAATGCTTATGAGCCATATGTAAAAGATATTAATCGAGAAATCGAATTAATAAAAAAGTGGCGTCAGAAAGATAATCAAATCAAAACGCATTTAAAAGGGTAGTTTCTATCAAAGGGCGCGTTTCCGCGAATTACTTTGCTAATGTGAACAACAATGGCAATGCGAATTACAACAACGCTGACAATGACAATGACGTGCTTCCGGATTCCCTAAGCCAATAGGGAAGGAGAAGCTATCCGTTCCCAATAGGGAGAAAAGTTAAAGCCGGACGCAATTTACTACGGTAAGTATTGCTACAAACGGTGAATGATATTATGAGTTATGACGAGATTCTTTGTGACGCCAATATTTTGTACAAAGCTTACCTTGCCTCTGTAAAAACGAGCAAATGGAAGGAATCAACGCAAAGGGTTATTCTGAATTATCTTACTTATATTTTTCAAATATTAGACGATTTACGAAACAGAACCCTTACGAATGATCCAACCGATGAATTCCCGTTGAATGAACGAGGCAAGGTAAGACCTATTACAAGTCTAACTACTAAAGATAGAATAATTAGGCATGCAATATGCGATGAAATCCTATTACCTAAAATTAGACCAAAGATTATATACGATAACAGCGCGTCGATTAAAGGTAGAGGAATGTCTCACGCAAGAAAAAGATTTGAGATCCATATTCGAAAAGCATATCGAGAGTATGGGTCCGATTCTTATATTTTGTTTGGGGATTTTAAAAAGTTTTACGACAACATAATTCACAAAATAGTGAAAAAGATGTTGCTCGAACTTGTTGATGACGATGAGTTTATTAGTTGGCTATTGGACGTTATATTTGACGGCTTTAAAATAGACGTTTCTTATATGACTGACGAGGAATACGATGCTTGTCTTCACAACGTGTTCGATAAATTAAAGTACCGTCAAACCATACCGAAAGATATTTTAACTGGCGAAAAGTTTATGGAAAAGTCGGTTAATATTGGGGACCAGATATCTCAAATAATTGGCATATTTTATCCTCATAGAATCGATACGTACGTAAAATTCGTTAGAAGTCAAAAATACTACGGTAGATATATGGACGATTGGTATTTGATTTGCAGAACAAAAGAGGAACTTATTGATATTTACAATGGGATTTGCGAAATTGCAAAAGAACTTGGAATACATATCAATACAAAAAAGACTAGAATTGTAAAGCTTTGCAGTTCTTATAAATTCCTGCAAGTTAAGTACGAAATGACCGAAGATGGTAAGCTGTATAAAAAGATAAACCCCAAAAGAGTGGTATGTTTCCGCCGTAAAATTAAGAAATTGGCTATTAAGGTCTTGGAAGGAACTTCTACGTACGAAAATGTCGAAAACACTTTCAAGAGTTGGATGGGGGCTTACTACAAATTGCTGACAAAAGTTCAGCGTGAAAATTTAATTACATTATACGAAGACCTTTTTAATAAACGCATAGATATTGTGAATAAGAAAATGGTTATCACTAACAAGGAGTAATATGGAATTTTGGTTACCACTTATATTAGGTTTTTTAAGTTCTATTTTAGCGTCAACTGGTTTGTGGGCTTTAATTCAAAACAGATTGGATAGAAAAGATGCAAAGGCAAAAATGCTAAAAGGACTTGGACATGACCGAATAATGGATTTAGGAAAGAAGTATATCAAAAGGGGTTATATTACTCCAGATGAATACGAAAATTTTGTCGATTATTTATATGTGCCATACGAAGCACTTCACGGTAATGGATCTGCGAAAAGAATCGTAGAAGAAGTAAAACGCCTTCCAATACGCGATACTCCAATCAATGGGAAAAGAAGTCAGAAACCCAAAGATTGAGTCGAAAAGGAAGACGTTTATATTTTTATATGAAGTTGTAGTTAAAAGTAGAAAAGAGCGTTTGAGCCTCGTTTATTCATAGCCTATTCCTACATATTTGCCCAAAAACCCTTGATTTTGAGGCTTTTTCTATGTTATTATATAATATATACAAGGAGAGAAAATGGACGATTCTGAGTTTTTGCGGATATTATCTATTGAAAAGAAATTTAAAGATAAATTTGTTCAACCGACAATTAATTCTTCTAAAAGACAAATTTTAACTGACTCGAACAAAAACGATTACGTTTTTGACTATCAATTGGGCAGTGCGGGTAATATGGTAATCACTATTGAATTAGTTGACGCAAAACAAAAATGGCAAACCAGATTGCCCAACAGTCTTTTGGTTCGCGTTGATATTAATTCCCCTGCACATATGGACGAAAACGGTAATTTATCAAGAAATCATATACATATGTTTTATCCCAGTGGAACGAAAGTATATGACATATCTAATTTTGACGAAAACTTGTACAAAGATTTAAGCCCGTTTGCGGTTTTAATAGATTTCTTTAAACAGAATAATATAGTTTTGTCTAACAATGAGTTTATTCAAGGAGTAATCTAATGGCTGATTTAGATACAATTACAGGTTTTTTAGACGGCTATTTAGCATTTTTAAAAGAAAAGTCAAGTGAAGTCCGTATAAATGAAAATGTATCTAAAATTTCACTGCCTTTTCTTGATGCCTTAGATGACTGTACTGAAATTTATATAATCAACGATAACGATAAATATATTATTACCGATGATGGAGAAACTCTGACAAATTTAAAGTTTAATGGCGTTGAAATAAGCAGTCCATCTCGTCAAAAAATTTTTGAACGAATTTTATCCAATTATGGCGTAAAAGTTAACGATAACAACTCGTTATATATTGAAGCAATAATAGACAATCTTTACTTAAAAAAGCATATGTTTTTGCAATGTGTTGCAAAAATCAATGATATGTATGTTTTAAGCAGAAATAATGTTCAAAATATATTTCTTGAAGATGTTAAAAATTTTCTTGAAAAGAATAAAATACTCAATGTTCCTGATTATAAGATAATTGGGAAAAGCGGTTTAACTTCAAATTATGATTTTGTAATTCCTAAAACAGACAAAAAGCCGATGACATTATTGCGTGTAGTCAATAAAATTGACCGCGATAAAGTTAAATCAATTGTATTTGATTGGACAGATTCAATCGGTGTTGTTCAAGACGACTTGCAACTACTTGTAATATATAATGATACTGAAAATCAAATTAGAGAAGAAAATGTTAATGCGCTAAAAACTTACGGAGTAAAGAGTTTTGCTTGGACTCAAAACCAACAATTAAAAGAATATTTAATGGCTTCATAGACATAACAGTGACTGGTTCGATTTAGGTCAATGTTTGTCCACCAATAGCAACCTAAAACGAACAACTTTTTAAGTGCCAAGTTTAGGTTGCTTTTTTTATTGTCTTAAAACGGCTGCTTTACGGCGAACTTAATAATAAGTAACTTTAACCAAAAACAAAAAATGGGAGAAGAATATAATGTTTCGGAAAATGAGGAGATTTAAGCAAGAGTTACCGCAAAACGAGATCGAGCGCATTTTATTGAAAAACACATCGGGCGTTCTGTCGGTTATAGACGAAAACGGCTATCCGTATTCAGTTCCGTTGAGTTATGATTGACAAATGTCATTAATTTATCTAAAATAATACTATGATTGGTGTCTATTTCAGAGGCACGGGCAATACAAAATATTGTGCCGAATATTTATTACGACAACTCGACGGTAGCGGAACGGCTATTTCTATCGAGAATGAAAAAGCGATAGACGCAATAAAATCAAATAAAGAAATCGTTTTTGCGTATCCGATTTATTACTCCTATTTACCAAAAATCGTTAACGACTTTATCGTAAACAACAAAGCTGTTTGGGCAGATAAAAAAATTTTTATTGTAGCAACTATGGGTTTGTTCAGCGGCGATGGCGCAGGCTGTGCTGCAAGATTGTTCAAAAAATACGGGGCAGAGGTTTTGGGCGGCTTACACATTAAAATGCCCGATTGCATAGGCGACGTAATATTATTAAAAAAGACTTTGGAAGAAAATCGTAAAATCGTTGCTAATGCCGATATTAAGTTAAATAATGCAATAAATAAAATTAAATCCGAAAATTATCCTAAAAACGGTTTGAGTTTTGCCTGCCGATTGGCCGGTTTATTCGGTCAAAGACTGTATTTCCGCAAAAAAACAAAGTATTATTACAGCGGAATAAAAGTAGACAATAAAAAGTGCATTTCCTGCGGATTGTGCGCATCGGTATGTCCTATGAAAAATATAATCCTGAAAGACGGCAAAATATCGTTTGACGAAAAGTGTACGTTGTGTTACCGTTGTTTTTCAAATTGCCCCAAACAGGCAATTACGATATTGGGCAAACAGGTTTTTCAACAGTGCAAATTTGATAATTACAAACATTAGAAAATTGCAAAAAATTTTACAATAACAATTTAGGAGAATAATATGGCATATTCATTTAAAAGCGTAACAATACGTACTGACAATTCCGAGAGCGGAATGGCGAAAATCAACGAACTTTGGGCAGACATTATGACGGGCAAAATTCCGCTTGACTTTATAGAAAACGGCGCACCCGTAAAAGGACTGTCGCCTATATCGTCATACAGTGACTACGACAGCGATGAAAATGGCAAATACAGTTTGTCGGTTATGACCGTAACCGTAGATTTCTTTGCCGATATGGAAAAAGCTGTTGCGCTGGGCAAGTATATCAAAATAGACGAAAGCGGCGAATCGATTACAGATTGCGCAAATAAAGCGTGGTCTAAGGTCTGGCAGCTTACCGCAAGCGGAAAACTTAAACGTGCATTTACTATCGACTACGAAAGCACCGTACCGGCAGAATACACCAAAGACGGTAAGGCGCATTGTTATTTGTACATAGCGGTAAAGTGAAAAAGTATGATTGACATTAAAGCTTGGATTGAAGAGTTTACATACAAAGTCGGGCAAACTTTTCCAAACCGTGTCTGGTTTATCGGCTTGCAAGGCAGTTACGGCAGAGACGAGGCAACCGACACAAGCGATATTGACGTAGTTGTTATTCTCGACAAATTGCGTATAGACGATTTGAAAGTCTATCGTGATATGCTCGATACACTGTCGAACAGAGAACTTATTTGCGGTTTTATATCGGGCAAGGATGAACTTTTGAATTGGGAAACGAGCGAACTTTTTCAATTCTATTATGACACTACCCCTGTTAAAGGAACCCTCGATTGCTTGCTCGAAAAGATAGATAAAAAGGCAGTCAAACGGGCTATAAAAATCGGTGCGTGCAATATTTATCACGCTTGCGTGCATAACTTCGTACACGAAAAAAGTGAAGATATACTTCGCTCGCTTTATAAATCGGCAGTATTTGTTTTGCAAGCGGTATGTTTTTACGAAACGGGCAAATACATAAAATCGAAAACCGAATTGCAAAACGCAATCAATCCGCCGTCAGCCGTTCTTACAACGGCGCTAAACTTAAAGAACGGCGCAGAAGTAAAGTTTGAAGAAATGTCGGCTCTTTTAATAAATTGGGCGAAAGCGTGTGTCGGAGGTTATAACGAATGAAAAAAATTCTATATGTTATCTTGGAACAATGGGCGGATTGGGAACTTGCCTATATCTCGTCGGCGGTCAATATGCTCGGCAACGGAAAATTTGAGAACAAGACTGTATCGCTTACGAAAGACACTGTACTTTCTATCGGCGGCGTTAAGTGCTTGCCCGACTACGATTTACAAAGCGCACCGTCAGACTATGACGCTTTGATACTTATAGGCGGTATGGCTTGGCATAATGAAAATGCTATGCAAATTAAACCGCTTATAGACGATTGCATAAAGAACGGCAAAGCGTTAGGCGCAATTTGCGACGCTTGCAGGTTTTTAGGTTCTGTCGGCGCATTGAACGGCGCAAAGCATACCGCAAACGACTTAAACGAATTAAAGCAGTATTCGGCTTATACCAACGAGCAGGGCTTTGTACATAGGCAAGCTGTTTCGGATAATAACGTTATAACGGCAAATGGAACGGCGGCGCTTGAATTTGCACAGGAAATTTTGAAAGCTCTATCGGTTGCAAGCGACGAGCAAATCAAAGGTTGGTACGACTTTCACAAACTCGGTTTTTATACCGCACCTATGCCGAAAATGTAGGAGGTTGTAACGAATGATAATAGAACTTATAAAAGAAAACGAGATACAAGAAACCTGCGATATGGTAGCAAGTGCGTGTAAAAATTCGGTATTTGCCGAATTTTATCCGCAACAGCCGCAATATTTTTCTATTCCGTATGACGAAATAAAGCAAAAAGCCGAGTACGGTCATTTTTACGTGGTAAAGGAAAACAATAAAATTATTGGGTGCGGTTGTATCGGTGCGTATTGGGATAGTTTAACGGAAAGTTGGATAAACACCATATTTGTAGCGCCGTCCTATCAGCATAAAGGAATAGGCAAGAAAATCATAGAACATTTGGAAAGCGACGAATACGCAAAAAGAGCAAACCGAATAGAAATCCATTCGGCTATATCGGCGATTCCGTTCTACCGCAAATTGGGTTACGAACATAAAAACGGAGATTTGACTTATCGCGACGGAATGTTCGACCTTGAAAAGTTTATTTAACGAATAGTTTTTTCGCACAAAGCAAAAAGGAGTAAACAATGCCTTATATAAAAATTGAAAGCGGAAAACTGACTGACGAGCAAAAAACATCACTTATTAAACGCTTGACAGAAGTATCTTCGGAAATAATGAATATTCCGCAGGAGTTCTTCACAACTACGATTACCGAGCTGCCCGATAAAAATTTCGGTATCGGCGGCAAAACTATTGATATTATCAAAAACGAATACAGCAAATGAAAGATTGGTTTACGATAGATAAAATCGACGAACAAACTTATATTATAAGCGAATATCGCCATTGGGAAGAAACTCACTGCTATCTTTTAATAGGTGGCGAGCGTTGCCTCTTAATTGATACGGGGCTTGGTATTTGTAACATTTATAACGAGGTACGCAAACTGACGGACAAACACGTTATTGCCGTTGCTACGCATATCCATTGGGATCACATAGGCGGACACAAATATTTTCCCGATTTTTATGCCCACAGAGCCGAGTTGGATTGGTTGAACGGCAAGTTTCCGCTTTCTGTTCAAACCGTACGCGATATGGTGATAGACCGTTGCGATTTACCCGAAGGCTTTGACGTTAGCAAGTACGAGATATTTCAAGGAACGCCGACAATGGTTTTGAACGGCGGCGAAATTATTGATTTGGGCGATAGAAAAATAAAAGCCTTACATACGGCAGGACATTCGCCCGGACACCTTTGTTTTTGGGAACAAGAACGAGGTTACATATTTACAGGCGACTTGATTTATAAGGATACGTTGTTTGCTTATTATCCGTCCACCAATCCCGAAGCGTATTTACGCTCGCTCGAAGCAATAGCCGCATTACCGTCCAAAAGGCTATTCCCTGCACATCACTCATTGGATATTCAACCCGAAATAGCGGTTAGGATGAGAGACGCTTTTCGAGAACTGAAAGCGCAAGGCAAGCTTCATCACGGCTCAGGCACTTATCGTTACGGCGATTGGGCAGTTTGGTTATAATTACGGAGGAAAAACAATGAAAAAACTTATTGCATATTGCGGACTTGATTGCGAAAAATGCGAAGCGTATATTGCCACGAAAAACAACGATAACGCATTACGCGAAAAGGTGGCAAAAGAATGGTCGGAACTGAACGGCGTGGATATTACGCCAGAAATGATAAATTGCGACGGTTGTCGTGTGGACGGGGTTAAAACTCCTTTTTGCGACAAGTATTGTCAGATACGACAGTGCGCGCTCGGAAAAGCTTTTGAAACCTGCGGAAACTGTTCCGAAATGGAAAACTGCCAAACCGTCGGTATGGTAATATCTAATAACGCCGAAGCGTTAAATAATCTTAAATTACATAACGGTGCAAGTTATATGAATACCAATCTTATCAAGAAAGACGAAGATCTTTAAAAGAAATGCAACGTCTGCTCCGTTGCGTCGGTATCCGAAACAGTTTACCCCGAAGCAGGTATGCTTCGGGGGGCTTTTATGTTTGCTGATTTTAAATTGCAACCATACATTACTTGAATTATAATTGACTTTGTGCTATAATCTACGAATATAAGACAGGCTAAAATAAATTTGCAACCGGAGGCGGAAAGCTAATTTTGAAAAAAATTTTTGTTATAGACGATGATGTTTATATAGGCGATATGTTGGAGGAGATACTTACAAAGGAAGGATATTCGGTTTCCCGTGCATATTCGGGTACGGAAGCGCTTATGTTACTTTCGGGCAATAAACCCGATCTCGTTCTTCTTGACCTAATGTTGCCGGGCTTGAGCGGGGAAAAAGTAATGGAAAAAATCAAAGATATTCCCGTTATCGTAGTGAGCGCGAAAATCGATGTAAACGACAAAGTCAATTTATTGCTCGGCGGTGCGGCAGACTATATAACAAAACCGTTTGATGCGAAAGAGTTGCTTGCGCGGATAGCCGTACAACTGCGTGATAAAAAAACCGAATTAACTGCAGCCCGTCAGATTGTATATGACGATATTGTTCTCGATACTGTATCGCGCCGTGTTACGGTAGCCGAAAGTGAAGTGCATTTAACGCGAACGGAATATGCCATATTGAAAATGCTTATGCAAAGAAGCGCGCAGGTAGTTACCAAGTCCGAACTTATGGACGGCATTTGTGAAGACACGCCCGACTGTACGGAGAGCTCGCTGAAAATACACGTTGCCAATTTGAGGAAAAAGTTAAAATCCGTTATAGACAAAGACTATATAGAATCTGTATGGGGTATTGGATTTAAACTCAAAGCCGATTAAATCTTTACTTATTCTTTACTGTTTTGTTTACCGTTTTCTTTACTGTTGTCTGATAGAATCAAAAGCACAGGAGGCAATTTTATGGAATATGTTTTACAAACAAACGCCGTAAAAAAAGATTACGGTAACTACAAAGTTCTGAACGGGCTTACTATGCGCGTTCCGAAAGGCAGCATTTACGGCTTTGTCGGCAAAAACGGCGCGGGAAAGACGACGCTTATTCGTCTTGTTTGCGGATTGCAACGGCCGACAGACGGTGAAGTGGAAATTTACGGTATCGAGCATAAGGACAAAGAAATTTTCAAGGCTCGACGCAGAATGGGGGCGGTAGTGGAAACTCCGTCAATCTATCTCGATATGACCGCAGAAGAAAACTTGAAAGAGCAATGCCGTATTTTAGGTATGCCGTCGTTTGACGGAATCGCCGAAATATTGCAACTCGTAGGTTTGGAAGATACGGGCAAAAAGAAAGCCAAGAATTTTTCGCTCGGTATGCGTCAGCGTCTCGGCATTGCCGTCGCCCTCACAGGCAACCCCGATTTTCTTGTTTTGGACGAGCCGATCAACGGTCTCGATCCGCAAGGCATTATCGATGTAAGAGAACTGATACTGAAACTGAATCGGGAGCGCGGAATTACCGTACTCGTATCAAGTCACATTTTGGACGAACTGTCGAAAATAGCAACACATTTCGGCTTTATCGACAAAGGTAAAATTGTAAAAGAAATGAGTGCCGAACAGCTCGCTAACGCTTGTAGCAAGCGCATTGAAATAACCGTTAGCGACACTAAAATATTGAGCCGTGTTCTCGACGGACTGAATATCGAATATTCGGTGAAATCCGATACCGAAGCGGAAATATTCGGTGAAATAGACTTCACCGAGCTAACGCTTAAATTGCATGGCGAGCATTGCGACGTAAAAGCGATGTGCGAGCATAGCGAAAGTTTAGAGGCTTTTTATATCGACCTTTTGGGAGGGAAAAGCAATGAATAGACTTTTGATTGCGAATTTCATGCGGATAAAAAAGAATAAACTGTTTTGGGTATTATGCGGCGTTATGGCATTTGTGTCTTTGATGACGGTCGTCACTGCCATTTCAAATCGCGCTACACAAATCGACGGACTGATGTGTATATTCGTTATACCCGTCGAAATCGCTTCGGCAATCTTTATAAGTATCTTCTTCGGAACGGAATACGGCGACGGTACAATACGGAATAAGCTCGTCGTAGGACACGACAGGCGGCAGATTTATTTTGCAAATTTGATTACGGTAGCGGCGTTCAGCTTGGTATTGTCGGCGGCGTATATGTTGCCAATAGAATTTTGGGCTTTCCGGCAGTTGCATTACCTACGGTCGAAGCCATTAAAATTGTCGCTGTTGGGATTTTAACGATTTTTGCTTTTTGTTCGCTGTTCACTATGGTGAGTATGATTTATTCCAATAAAGCGGGCGCGACTGTTATCAATCTCGTGTTTGCGTTTTTACTGCTACTTACGGCGTTTATTTTAATCTCCTATTTGATGGTACCCGAATTTCAGTTTGTGCATGGCGTTGATGGCGTAATGGAACAAATACGTAATCCTAATTATGTAAGCGGTATAAGAAGAACGATTTTGCAAATTTTGTGCGACATATTGCCGGGCGGACAAGCTGTGCAATTTACGACGGGCTTGTTGAGTCCCTTATGGACTTTGCCGTTATATTCTGCGGGCGTATGTGTTGCGTGTACAGCCGCAGGTGTGGTCGTGTTTTACAAAAAAGATATAAAATAAAAAGGTGAAAAATTGTGATTTGGCTTTCGGTTATTTGTTCGATATTGTTTCTTTTATCGGTATTTCTTATAGTCAAGATATTTTTGATGAAAAAAGATATCGCAGGTATTGACTGTGAGTTTAACGAAAAGCTGAAAACCGACACAAACACTTTGATTACGGTTGACGGTAAAGACAAAACCGTTTGCCGGCTGGCGGCGGGTATAAACGAGCAGTTGAAGGTTTTGAGGAAACAACGTCTGAAATACGAACAAGGCGATTTGGAACTGAAAAATGCAGTCGCAAACATTTCTCACGATCTTCGTACTCCGCTTACGGCAATATCCGGCTATTTGGATTTACTTGAAAAAGAGCAAAAAAGTCAAAACGCAGAACGCTATATCGGGATTATAAAAAACCGCACGGACACATTGAAACAACTCGCGGAAGATTTATTCCGCTATTCTGTGATTACTTCACCCGATTACGAATCGCCCAAAGAACGCCTTTCGGTAAATGCCGTTTTGGAAGAATGTATCGCATATCATTATAACGCATTTCAGCAAGCAAAAATCATACCCGAAATTCATTTGCCCGAAAGTACGGTGCATTGCATCATTAACCGAGTTGCTCTTAACCGCATATTTTCTAATCTTATAGAAAACGCAATCAAATACAGTGATGGGGATTTTTTCGTCGAACTAAACGGTAAGGGTGAAGTCACCGTGTCAAATATAGCGTCAAAATTATCGGCAATAGAGGCGAATAAGCTGTTTGATCGGTTTTACACCGTAGAAAGCGCAAAAAAATCCACGGGGCTTGGGTTGTCGATAGTAAAAGTATTAGTCGAGCAAGCCGGCGGAACTATAAATGCAAAATATACGGCAGGCAGATTGATGTTTTGTGTCTGCCTGCCATTTACCGATTAGCCGATATCGGCACATTATTAAAAAAATTAAACCGTTTAGTTTATGCAAATTATTCCCGAAAAAGTAACCCCACCCGCATAGCGGGTGGGGTTACTTTTACAGCAGAAGGGTTAAAAGTGAAATTACCGGCATAGTCGCAACGCTTAAAACCGTACCTGTAAGCACAAGGCTTGCCGCATCATTTTGTCCTTGCCCCAACATTTCCGCAAAGTTAAGCACAACGCTTGCGACGGGCGCGGAAGCAATTATTACGAACGCTTTTTTCATTTCGGCGTCAAGCGGAATAAAGTAAAGCAGCCCGAAAACTGTAAGAGGCATCAAAAGCTGTTTTACGGCGACGACGGGGTAAGTTCTCCAATTACCGAAAATTGTTTTTACAGGCATAGTTGCAAGGCGCATACCCATAATCAACATACACATTGGCGTCGACATTCTGCCCAAAATTGTAATAAAGTCATCAATCTGTTGCGGGAAATCCACGCGCGCGAAATAGAACACTAGCGCGACGGCAAGGGATATTATTGCGGGGTTGAGAAAAATCTGCTTTGCGTTAATATATTTTTTATCTCCGCTGATAATCGCCGACCCCGCCGTCCAGCCGATAAGGTTCATTGTAAGCGCGAACATATTTGCATATATGACGGCTTCGGGCGCATCCGGCAGAAGGGCTTCAAGCAGTGGAAGTCCCATAAAAAGACAGTTGCCGAAAAAGCACGCAAGCGTAAATATGCGGTTGCGCATTTGTTCGTAACGTTTTCTGAAAATAAGAAAAAACAATCCCAGAAAGGCAATATTAATCGCAACCGACAATCCGAAAGATATTGAAATATCAATAAGCGACTGCGTTGTAAACTTGACGCGGCTGAACGCGTAAAGGGTTAAAAAGGGCTGGCATACGTACATTAAAAGTCTGGCAAATGCGGGTATTGCATCCGCTTTGACAAGCTTTGTTTTTACAAGCAAAAAGCCGGGTACTGCATAGGCAAGCATAACAGCCACGCATATAAGCGTCGTCAAAATTTCCATAACGGCATAAGTTATATTACTTTTGATTTGCGTTGTCAAGTAAAACCCGCCGCATCTGAAAAAAACGTTTACAAACTTAACAAGGCAAAAACGCCAAAAGTATACATTATTCGTCTTTATACGTCAAAAATTCCGCAGTCGGGTATGGTAATATTCCTTAGGTAACAAAATAAAATACGGAGCGGAAGAATATGACGGTGACGGGATATACGCGCGAAAGAATACTGTACATAAATCTGTCCGGCGAAATGGACGAATGTTCGGCGCAGGACGCGCGCGCTAAATGCGACAAACTTATAGAGGAAAATTTAAATGCCAAAAAGATAATAATAAACCTTTCCGAAGTTGCGTTTATGGACTCTACGGGTATAGGTTTTCTTATCGGCAGATATAAAAAAGCTTCAAAGCTGGCAATGCCGATGTATATAGAAAACCCCAATTTTGCCGCAGACAAAATACTTAATTTAAGCGGAATATATTCGCTTATCCCAAAGGCGGAATAAAAGGTGCAAAAAGTTATGACGAGAAATTATCTTAAACTTCAATTCTATTCACTTCCTATAAATCAGGCGTTCGCGCGCGACGCGGTCGCCGCATTCTGTCTTGAATTAAATCCTTCGCTTTCGGCGCTTTCGGACGTAAAAACAGCCGTTTCGGAAGCCGTGACAAACTGTACCGTACACGCTTACAGGGGCAATCTCGGTATAGTTACCGTAGAATGCGAAATAGACGGCAACGAATTACATATAAAGGTAAGCGATACGGGCAAGGGCATACCCGATATTCAGAAAGCCGTACAGCCCTTCTATACAACGCTTCCTTCCGACGAACGCTCGGGTATGGGTTTTACTATTATGCAGACCTTTATGGACGAATTTTCGGTAAACTCCATCGCGGGCGAAGGCACGGTTGTGTATATGTCGAAAAGTTTTGAAGCGGAAGTGGAGAATGCTTGACGTCGAAACGACGAATAACCTGATACGAATGGCAAAACAGGGCGACGGCTTAGCCAAGGAAAAACTGCTTGTCGAAAACAACAACCTGATAAAAAGTATTGTAAGGCGTTATTTGGGCAAAGGCGTGGAATACGACGACTTGTACCAGCTTGCAAGTATGGGGCTTTTAAAAGCCATAAACGGCTTTGACGAAAGCTTCGGCGTGCGCTTTTCAACCTACGCCGTGCCTATGATTGCGGGCGAAATAAAACGTTTTATGCGCGACGACGGAAGCATTAAGGTGTCGCGCGCGCTCAAAAGCTGCGCCAAGCAGATTAACGCTTTCATTGAAGAGTATTCGGTAGTACACGGCGCCCAGCCGACCGTAAAAATTATTGCCGAAAAATTCAATATGCCCGAAAGCGAAGTCGTGTTTACAATGGGTTCAACGCGTATGCCAGTATCGATATATAACCAGGGCGAATACAAGGATGAAAAAACGCAGGAGCTTTTGGAAAAACTTCCCGTGGAGGACAAACAGGAAGACATTATAGAAGAATTGCAACTGCGCTCTGCAATAGCGGGTCTGCCTGAGCGCGACAGAAAAATAATAATGCTGAGATATTTCCGCGATATGACGCAAAGCGAAGTTGCCAATATGCTGGGCGTGTCGCAGGTTCAGGTGTCGCGCATAGAAAACAGGATAATGGAAACGTTCAGGAAACATCTGGCGGGGTAAAAACGCGGAAAGCAGTCGGCTTTCCGCATTTTAAATTTATACGCCGTACCCAAAATTGTTTACTTTTTTTTATTATTAAGATATAATGAAAAATGTATAATTATAAGTACGGCGCATACTATGGCAAAGAAAGACAAAGTAAAACTTTCAAAAGGGCAGTTAAGGACGATAATCGTCACGGCGGTATCGGCTGTAATAGTCCTTGTAATTTTAATGATTAACGCTTTTATCCCCGTTAAATACTTTTTCAGTTACACGGTTGCGGGCAACAAGGGCGCGCCGGATGGGGTTATGCGCGTACGCTTTGTCGACGTCGGTTACGGCGACTGTGCGATAGTCGAACTTCCCGACGGCAAAAATATGCTTATCGACGGCGGAAACGGCAGAAGCTCCAACCAGTCAAAGATATTAAAATATCTCAATTCCTGCGGTATCAAGAAAATAGACTATCTTTTCTGCACGACTGTAAATCGGGAAAACTGCGGCGGCCTTGCCGAGCTTATAACCTTAAAAGAAGTAAAAAGAATTTATATGCCTTACTGTACGGTAAAGGGCATTACCGACGAATATCATTCGTTCCGTATGTCAGCCAATTCAAGCGGTGCGCAACTGTTCATAAGTTCGTACGGGGCGGGTGAGAAAAATGCGGAGTACGGTTATACTTTCAGGGTTCTTTCCCCGTCGTACTATTCCGACCCCGAAGGGTGGTATGCCAAACTGAATGCAGACCCGTCTTCGCAGACGGCGCGCAACGAGGCTTCCGCCGTAATCTGGCTGGAATACGCGGGTACAAGCTTTCTTTTTACAAGCGATGCGGGCGGCGGCGCGCTTGCGGAATTGGCGTCGGTTTACGGCGGTATGTCCGAAAATTATCTTGTTAATCTTTCCGATTGCGATATAGTCACGGTTGCAAACCACGGCAATTCGAATTCTGCCTGCACGCAGTTTTACGATGTCGTTGCTCCCCAAGCGGCTATCCTTTCGGTTGGTGAAAACGGTTCCGGCAGTCCGTCCGAAGAAGTGCTTTCGGACGTAGGCTCGCACGTGGGGGACAAGCTGTACAGAACAGATAAGGACGGTACGGTGACTGTTGAAGTCACGCGTGACGGTTACGAAATCAAATTTTAAGAGGTAGTATGAAATTATCCACTGCGGGTGAATCCCACGGCAAAGCGCTTATAGGCATAATCGAAGATTTGCCGTCCAATCTCAAAATAGACATTGAGGAAATAAATAAATATCTTGCCCTTCGCCAGAGCGGTTACGGCAGAGGCGGAAGACAGAAAATAGAGCGCGACCGCGTCGAGATAATAAGCGGGGTGCGCAACGGGCTTACGCTCGGCAGTCCCGTGGCGTTTGCCGTCGTAAACGCCGATTACGCCAACTGGCGCCAATATATGGCGCCCGAGGGGTGCGACCTGTCGGGCAGAACTTTGACCAAAGTCCGTCCGGGACACGCCGATTTGACGGGTATGAAAAAGTACGACCATACCGACGCGCGCAACGTGCTTGAACGCGCAAGCGCAAGGGAGACGGCTGTGCGGGTAGTTGCGGGTACGGTTGCAAGGCAGTATTTAAGGGCTTTCGGCGTCGAAATATCCGGTTACGTAAGAAAGGTCTGCGGTATTGCGGACGACAAAGAGTATGATTTCTGTCAACTCGAAAGAGCGAAAGAACAACCGCTGTTTATGCTTGACAAAAGCGTACAGGACAGGGCGGTTAAACTTATTGACAAACTCAAATCCGACGGCGACACCGCGGGCGGAATAATGGAAATACGCGTACACGGTCTTAAAAGCGGGTTCGGAAGCTGTATGCGTTACGGCGCGAAGCTTGACGCTCTGCTCTGTTCGGCTTTAATGAGCGTGCAGGCGGTAAAGGGCGTAGAGGTCGGGTTGGGCTTCGGTTGTGCGGAATATGAGGGAAGCCGCGTTCACGACGAAATTTTCATAAAAGACGGAAAAATTTACCGCAATACCAATAACGCGGGCGGTATAGAGGGCGGTATGTCCAACGGCGAAGATATTATTTTAAGGGCGGTAATGAAGCCCATACCAACGCTTATGAAGGGACTGCGTACCGTAGATACCGCTACTGGTCTGCCGTTTGTCGCCGCACCCGAAAGAAGCGACGTAACGGCGATATGCGCCGCAGAAATAATTGCCGAAAGCGTTACGGCGTTCGCGTTGGCGGAAGTCGTGGCGGACAGGCTTGGCGGGGATACAATGCGGCAAGCCGTCGAAAGATATTCGCTGTTGAAGGACTGAGTATGACCGATATTACATTAAACGCAAAATATTTAAAAAGCGTAATCCACTGCGGGGAGGGTTCTTTCGAGGCATACGCGCCTAAGTTAAGGGACAGACAGCTGTTCATCGTCACCGACAAAAACGTCTTTGCCCTATACAGACGGCTTATGTGGGACACTTTCGGAGATAACGCAAACATAAAAATTCTTCCCGCGGGCGAAAACAGCAAGACACAACGCTATCTGTTTGAGATATTACAGGCTATGGCGGAAGCGGATATGAAGCGTAGCTGTACAGTCGTGGCGTTCGGCGGCGGGGTCGTCGGCGATATAGCGGGGCTTGCCGCTTCGCTGTATATGCGTGGTGTACGGCTTGTGCAAATTCCCACCACGCTATTGTCGCAGGTTGACAGCTCCGTCGGCGGAAAGACGGCTGTCGACTTCAAAAAAATAAAAAATCTGATAGGCACGTTCTATCAGCCCGAAGAAGTTATCGTCGACCCGCGTTTTCTTGAAACCCTTCCCAAACGCGAAATAAGGTGCGGACTCGGCGAAATAATAAAGTACGGTGCGCTCGACAAACAGATTTACACTCGGCTTACGGACAATGCCGACAAGCTTTTCGACCTTGACTTTCTCGGTTCGGTCACGGCTTCTTGCATTCGGTGCAAGGCACGCATTGCGGAAGGCGACGAAAGGGATTTGAACGGACTCAGAAAAACGCTTAATCTGGGACATACCACCGGTCACGCGTTAGAGCTGTTTTACGGCAGAAAGTCGCACGGCGAATTCGTGCTTATCGGCGCATATTACGAGATGTTCATCGCAAAGGCGTCGGGCGTCGGCGGGGGAACGTATTTCGACAACCTTGCGTCGCTTATAAAATGCGTAATACACAAAATACCTGCGTATGAAAATATAGAAGAAGCGGCAAGGCTTGCCGTTTACGATAAAAAGAACGTGGCAAGCGGAAGCATATCGCTTATAGTTCCCAAGCGAGAGGGCGAGTGCGAAGAACTCGTTCTCGGCACCGAAGAATATGTAAGATTAATATGCGCCTGCCGCGATAGTTTAAAGGACGTAAATTTATGAAAACTTTAAATCTTGCGGTAATCGGCAAGGACGTATCACAATCCGAAAGTCCCGAAATGCACTCTTTCATAGCGCAGAGTATGGGCAACTGCATAAATTACAAAAAAATATCCATACCCGAAGAACAGTTTGAAAGTTCGTTTGAAAATGCTGTTGCGGGACTTGACGGCTTTAACGTAACAATTCCCTACAAACTTACGGTAATACCTTACCTTAAATCGGTTACGGGCGACGCGATTGCGTTCGGCGCCGTAAATACGGTAAAGACGGAAGGTATGGCGGGCACCAATACCGACGGATTGGGGTTTTCGCTTATGCTTAAAAGCAACGGCGTAGAGATAAACGGCAAAACCGTTCTCGTTCTCGGTGCGGGCGGTGCGGGCAGAAGTGCGGCAAAAAAACTTCTTGACGGCGGTGCGAAGGTAAGCTTATACGACGTCCGTTACGAAAACTGCGTCGCGCTTGCAAAGGAGTTTGACGGGATAGTTCCGCTTAAAAATTTAACCGCCGTTCCGTATGACGTAATTATAAACGCGACGGGCATAGGTATGCACAACACGCAGGGTAAATCTCCCGTCGGTGAAGAAATTTTAAAAGGGTGTACGGTCGCGGTAGACTTGATTTACGTACCCAAAAAGAGCAGGTTTTTGGAAATTGCCGAAAGTCTCGGAAAGAAAATTATTAACGGTCAGGCAATGCTTTTCTATCAGGCGTATTATGCCGAATGTTTCTATTTCGGCTGCCGTGCGGACGAAGCCGAGGCAAAGCGACTATTCGAAAGCTATCTTGCCGTAAAGGAGAAATAATGAAAATACTGTTTATCAACGGGGTCAATTTGAATATGACGGGCGTACGCGAAAAAGGCGTGTACGGCGTTCAATCGCTTGACGAAATCAATTCGGAAATAGCCGCTTATTTCAAGGGCGACGAATGTCTGTTTTTCCAAAGCAACTGCGAAGGGGATATATGTTCGCGCATACAGTCTTCGAAAGAAGAAGGGATTGACGGCATAGTTTTAAACGCGGGCGCGTACACGCATTACAGCTACGCCATACGCGACGCAATAGCTTCCGTGTCCGTACCCGTCGTAGAAGTGCATATGTCCAACGTCCACGCCCGTGAAGAATTCAGAAGCAAGTCTGTTTTATCGGAAGTCTGCAAAGGCGTAATATGCGGATTCGGCAAAAACAGTTATATACTCGCCGCGCAGAGCTTTAAATTATGAATATAATTCTTGCGGGAATGCCTGGGTGCGGAAAGACGACCGTTGCGGAAGTGTTTGAAAAACGGGGAGCAACCGTGCTTGACACAGACGCTTTAATCGTCGCCCGTTACGGTCAAATAAATTCTATTTTTGCAGAACACGGCGAAGAGTATTTCAGAAATGCCGAAACTCAGGCGGTAAAGGACGTCTGCGGGCTTGACGGCGTTGTTATAGCGACGGGTGGCGGCTGCCTTTTGAGAAGCGAAAACGTACGCCTTTTAAAGACCAACGGCAAAATAGTATATCTTAAAACGGGCGTTGAAACGCTGTTAAAGCGTGTGGAGGGCAATACCGACCGCCCCCTGCTGGCGGGGCAGACGCGCGCAAGGCTTGAAAAGCTTTTAAGCGAAAGACGGTCGGTTTACGAAAGCGCGGCGGATATAACCGTGGAAACGGACGGGCTTACACCGCAGGCTGTCGCAGATAAAATTACGGAGTCACTCAAATGAAAACGGTATTGATAACGGGCGGAACAAAGGGAATAGGAAAAGCCGTCGCGCTTGAATTTTTGAAGCGCGGTTATGAAGTAGTCATAAATTATCACAGTGACGAGCGCACTGCGCTTGCCACTCAGGAAGAATTCAATATGCTGGGCTACTGCCCCGTGCTTCTCCGTGCGGACGTATCCGACGAAAATCAGGTTAATCAGATGTTCGAAGAATTTTTCGGTATCTACGAAAAGCTTGACGTGCTTATAAACAATGCCGGCGTATCTCTCGTCCGCGTCTTGCAGGACACTTCTTCCGACGAATGGAACAGGGTGTTCGGCGTAAACGTAAAGGGGGTATTCCACTGTTGTCGTGCCGTCGCGGATAAGATGATTGGCAACGGCGGGGGCAGTATAATAAATATATCTTCGGTCTGGGGAGAAGTCGGGGCGAGTTGCGAAGTCGCCTATTCGGCTTCAAAGGGCGCGGTCATCGCGTTTACAAAAGCGCTTGCCAAGGAGCTTGCTCCCTCGAAAGTGCGCGTAAACTGCGTGTCTCCAGGCGTTATAGACACTTCGATGAATTCCAATCTCACTGGCGATGAGATGGAACAGCTTATCGAAAGCATACCTCTTTTGCGCATAGGCTATCCCGAAGACGTCGCGCAGGCGTGCGCCTATCTCGCAGAAGCGGACTACGTCACGGGCGAAGTTCTGTCCGTCGGCGGCGGGTTTGCCAAATAAAGTAAATTTTTGTATTTAAAAGGAAATGCGGGACTTTTTTCGTAATATATAATAGTAATGGAGAATATACGTTCGTTAAATGAAAGAACATACGCCATAGAAAAGGCTTTCCTTTCGCCGTACGCAACGGCTTCGAAGGACACCAAGGGCAGACTGCGCCCCGAAACGCCCTGCGCAATGCGTACGGATTTTCAACGCGACAGGGACAGGCTTATCTACTGCAAAGCCTTCCGCCGTCTTAAAAACAAGACGCAGGTATTCTTCTCTCCGGAAGGCGACCATTACGTGACACGTCTTACGCATACCCTCGACGTGGCGCAGATTGCACGCAGTATCGCAAGAACGTTATCTTTGAACGAAGACCTTGCCGAAGCGATAGCCCTCGGCCACGATTTGGGGCATACGCCTTTCGGACACAGCGGCGAACGCATTTTAAACAGTCTGTCGCCGTACGGGTTCGAACATAACGTGCAGTCGCTGCGCGTTGTGGACGTCCTCGAAAAGGACGGCGCGGGTTTAAACCTGACCTTTGAAGTGCGCGACGGTATAGTAAACCATAAAAAGAGCGGCAATCCCGCCACGCTTGAAGGCAAGTGCGTGTCGCTTGCCGACAGAATAGCTTACATAAACCACGATTTGGACGACGCCGTGCGCGCCGGCATTTTAAAACTTTCCGACGTTCCCGAAGATATAATTTCGGTTCTCGGTACAAGCTCTAAGGAGCGGATAAATACGGCTATAACTTCCGTTTACAATAATTCAAACGGAATAAACGACGTAAAGATGGACGACGGCGTCGCAAAGGCAAGCGAAAGATTGCGTTCGTTTATGTTTGAAAGGGTGTATCTTACCGACTCGGCAAAGGGCGAAGAAGAGAATGCCGAACGTATGCTTTCGGCAATGTATTCTTATTTTTTAAAAAACTTAAAGCGTCTGCCCGAAACATATGTCGGGCTGTTGGAAAAATACCCCGAAGAGCAGGTGGTCTGCGATTATTTATCGTCTATGACAGACAGGTACGCGCTTTATATTTTCAAAAGTATTTTCATACCCAAAGGCTGGACTTTTATAGACGAGAAATAAATTACGGCTTTAAATCATTTAATATTTATGGCAACTGCGTTACAGGAGTTTTTGATAACTTTAAAGGAAAAAGTAAATATTATAGACGTTGCTTCTGGCTATTTCACTCTCGAACGGCGCGGAACGGCGTATTGGGCTTGCTGTCCCTTTCATCACGAAAAAACTCCGTCTTTCGCCATTAACGAACTGGACCAGTTTTATCATTGCTTCGGCTGTGGCGAATCGGGCGACGTGATAAAGCTTGTCCGCGAAATGGAAAACGTAGAGTTTATCGACGCCGTTAAAATTCTTGCCGAACGCGTCGGGTTGCAGATGCCGCAGACGGGGTTTGACAACCAAAAGACGGTAGAGCTTAAAAGGAAGCGCGACGTTCTTTTGAAAATAATGAACGACTGCGCCCATTTCTATCTCGACAATCTCAATTCCGGCAAAGCCGACGAACATATAAATTACATATTAAAGCGCAATATTCCAGCCAATATCGTCCGTAAATTCGGACTCGGCGCAAGCTTAAACTTTAACGATTTGCCTAAATTTCTGCTGTCCAAAGGTTATTCCAGGCAGGATATAGTAGACAGCGGAGCGGTTAACGAAGTCGACGGCAGACTTACCGACGCGCAGGGCGGCAGACTTATTTATCCCGTCATCAACGCTATGGACGAGGTTGTGGCGTTCGGCGGGCGTGTGCTTAAAAAGACCGATTTCGCCAAATACAAAAATACCAAAGAGACGCTTATTTTCAACAAAAGCAAAAGTCTTTACAACATAAACCTTTTAAAAAAGCTAAGAAAAACCCAAACTATAAAAGAAGTTATTATGGTGGAAGGGTATATGGATACCATATCCCTTTATCAGGCGGGCTTTAAAAACGTTGTGGCAAGTATGGGTACTTCGCTCACGCAGGAGCAGGCGCGGCTGATAAAGAGATATACCGACACCGTTCTGATAAGTTACGACGGCGACGGCGCGGGGCAGAAAGCCAATATGCGCGGTCTTGAAATTTTAAAGGGAGAAGGTCTGAACGTAAAAGTCGTTCCTCTTCCGGACGGGCTTGACCCCGACGACGTAATTAAGCAACGCGGCGCGGCGGGTTACCAAAAGTGCCTTGACAACGCTATGCCGTTAATCGACTTCAAGCTTTCCGCGCTCGAACGCGGGTTCGACCTTTCCAAAGCAGAAGACAGGCGCAAATATCTGTCGGAGGCAATTAAAATAGTCCGTACTGCGGACAGCGCGACAGAGCAGGAAGACCTTTTGAAAACCCTGCGCGACAAGACGGGAATCACTTACGAGTCGCTCAGCCGCGATTTGAACGCGTTGCCCAAACAGGCTGTTGCCGAACCTGCGGCGGAAGTCAGGCGCAGGGACTTGTCGACAGCCGATTTAAAAGCTTCTCGTACGGTAATTGCGGCATACCTTTTCGGCGCAAGATACGCTGTCGGCGATATAGACGGCGTGCCGTTTTGCAACGAGGTTCACGAAATAATAGCAAAATATCTCAAATCCAAAAAACTTATGGAAGAAAAGGTTCAACCTTCCGAACTGTTTGAATTTTTCGAAGAGAACACGCCGGAGTACGAAGAACTTTGCAGAATTCTCGATTACAGCGACGGCAACGCGCTTGCGGGCGAGGTTGCGGAAAAAAGCTTTTACGACTGCATAACCAAGCTGAAAATAAGCAGTATAGACAAACGCATAAACGCACTTAAAGCCAAGTCCGGTTCACAGCGCGAAGTATCTGAAAAAATAGCCGTTGCGGCTGAAATCAGCAGACTTATAAAACAAAAGGAAAAATTAAAAAGCGGAGAGAAATAATGAGTTTATCCGAGCAGAAGCTTAACGATATATTAAAACAGATAATAGACAACTACGGTTCCAAGGGCAGTATTACCACCAATGCGTTATGCGACATAATGGAAAAATACGAAACAACGCCCAACCAGATGGATTACGTCTACAAGTCCATTGCGGAAGCGGGTATTCAGATAATAGACGAAGCCGAACGCGACAAGGAACTTTACGAACAGGCGCTTTCCGACATAGGTCTTGACGACCCCGTAAAGATGTATTTAAAGGATATAGGCAGGGTGCCTTTGCTTTCTGCGGACGACGAAATAGAGCTTGCCCGCAAAATGCAGGACGGCGACGAAGATTCCAAGAAGAAACTGTCGGAAGCCAATTTAAGGCTTGTCGTATCCATTGCAAAGAGATACGTCGGTCGCGGAATGTTATTTCTCGATTTAATTCAGGAAGGAAATCTCGGCTTAATGAAAGCCGTTGAAAAGTTCGACTATCAGAAAGGCTTCAAATTTTCAACCTACGCAACCTGGTGGATAAGACAGGCAATTACAAGGGCGATTGCCGATCAGGCAAGGACTATACGTATTCCCGTGCATATGGTCGAAACAATAAACAAACTTACTCGCGTATCCAGACTTTTGTTACAGAAGTACGGCAGGGAACCTACTCCCGCCGAGATAGCCGAAGAAATGCACATCACCGAAGAGCGCGTGCGCGAAATACAGAAAATCGCACAGGATCCCGTGTCGCTTGAAACGCCTATCGGCGAAGAGGAAGACAGCCATCTCGGCGACTTTATCGAAGACGAGACGACGGAAACGCCGTCGGACAGTGTGTCAACGACTATGCTTAAAGAGACGCTTTTGTCCGTACTTAACAGTCTGACCCCGCGTGAAGAAAAGGTGTTAAGACTGCGTTACGGCGTTGACGACGACAGACCTCGGACGCTTGAAGAAGTCGGCAGAGAGTTCAACGTCACCCGTGAACGTATCCGCCAGATTGAAGCAAAGGCATTAAGAAAGCTCCGTCACCCGTCGCGTTCGAAACATCTTAAAGATTTTCTCGACATCTGATGGACAGAATTTCTATACTCTGTTCATATCTCGAACCGTGCAAAACCTTTGCAGACGTCGCATGCGACCACGGCTATTGCGCGGAATATATGCTTAAAAACAATCTGTGCGAAAGCGCGGTTATTGCCGATATAAGCAGTAAAAGTCTTGAAAAAGCAAAAACTCTTCTTTCGGGATACATTTCGTCGGGCAGGTGCCGCGCCGTCTGTTGCGACGGGCTTAAAGGCATAGACGGTTCTGTCGGGTGCGTAATGATTGCCGGCATAGGCGGGGACGAAATAATTAAAATTTTGTCCGACGGGTTTATTCCGCAAAGCTTTGTGTTCCAGCCGATGAAAAATCATTCGGCTCTGCGCAAATTTCTTGTCGGACGCGGCTGTAAGCTTACGGCAGACGACGTTTTTACCGACGGCAAAAATTATTATTTTCTAATAAAAGGCGTAAGGCACGGCAATAACGAAAGCTATACGGAAGCCTGTCTGAAATACGGCAAAGACAGTCTCGGCAATCCCGTTTTCAGGCAGTACCTTCAAACCGAAATCGATAAAAAGAAGGGTTATTTACAGCGTGAAATGTCGCGGGAAAGCCGTTGTATTATCGAAGACGAAATCAAATATATGCAGGGAGTATTAAGCGGTGAAAACTGTTGACGTACTTAAAATTTTAGAAAAAGTCGCGCCTGTCGCGCTCTCGGACGAAATGTGTAAAATGTGCGGGATGTACGACAACAGCGGAATTATAATAGAAAGCGGAACAGCCGTCACGGGCGCTTTGTTTTCGCTTGATTTGTCCCGCGGGGCCGTTAAAGCGGCGGTTGAAAAGGGGTTTAATTTAATTGTCACCCATCATCCCGCTATATACGGCGGGGTGTCGCGCATAAGCTTTGACGACGCAATCGCGCTGTGCGTAAAGAACGGAATATCCGTAATTTCTATGCACCTGAACTTCGACTCCGCGCCCGAGGGAATAGATTATCATTTAATGAAAGGACTCGGCGGAAAAGAGGGCGAAAGGCTTATCAAGCTTTCAAACGGCGGATACGGCAGGGTTTACCCCGTAAATCCGACAGACTTTGAAAGCTACTGCAAATTCGTTGCGCAAAGTCTTTCTACCGACCGCGCATTGTTCTACGGTTCGCCGTACAAACGCATAGAAAAAGTCGCTTCTTTCTGCGGGGCGGGTTGCGATAACAACACTATGGCTTTTGCCGTTAATAACGGTGCGGACGTCTTTGTGTCGTCGGATATGAAGCACCACGAAATTACTTATCTTTTGAGCAAGGGTTTAAACGTCATACATCTGACGCACTATTCGGCCGAAAATTACGGCTTCAATAAAATTTATAAACAAATTTCAGACTGTTTGCAAATACCGTCGTCGTATTTTACCGACGGTGTGCTTGCATAACCAAAGGAGATATTATGGCACAGATAGAAAAACTTTTAAAGTATCAGGCAGAAGACTCTAAACTGTTGCAGATAGAGCGCGAAGCGGCAAATTCCGAAGAATGGAAAAACTATTCGCAGGCAAAAAGCTTTCTCACCAAAGCGCCTGAAAAGCTTGAAGCGATGGACGCAAAAGCGCGTGAACTTACTTCCGCCCTTGACAAGCTTACAAAAAAATACGACGAAATTGCCGAAACAATAAAGGACTTCGAAAGCCTTGACGAACTTGTCGAAGGCGGCGCGGACATTTCTTTCTATAAGAAAAACGTCGCGCAGATTACAGATAAATTGAAGTCCGTTAAGTCGGAAATAAACGCGCTTGTAAAATCTGTAAAGGAAGCCGACGAAGAATACCAGACCCTTAAAAAGCGCACTATTTCTGTTCAGAAGCAGTACACGGAATACTCCGCCAAATATCAGGAATATAAAAAGGGCAAGCTTGCCGAAATGGAAGCCGTCCGTTCTGAGCTTAATAAACTTTCTGGCGGAATAGACGCGGAAGTTATGAAGCGTTACGAGGTCAAGCGGAGCGAGCGTATCTTCCCCATAATCTGCGCCGTCAAAAACGACAGGTGTTCAAAGTGCGGTATGGAGCTTTCGATCGTCGGCAAAGAAAAGATTAACAGCGGCGAAGTTACCGAATGCGAAAATTGCCACAGGTTCCTGTATAAAGAATAAGTTTTTGTGCATTTCGCACAAAAACTTTAAAAAAGTATTGACATTTAAATAACTTTATGGTATAAATATTTTTACTGATTAAGCTATTTCTCGCGGCGGATAAGCTGCAATAAAATAGATAAGGGGAAGGGTTGGATATGATTCCGAACCCTTCTTTTTTTTGTAACCTTAAAGCGTAAATTTTTTTATAGTCCGTCGGCAAAGCCGCGTCTTTTTATATTCTTGACAAAATTTTCCTTTCGGCGTATAATAAAAACTATGTTGAATCAAGAAAACGTAAAGCTTGGTAAGGTAAGGTCGAGCATAAGGGAACTGTTCGAATACGGCAAAAAGCGCAAGGCGGAAATAGGCGAAGAAAACGTGTTTGACTTCTCTCTCGGCAATCCCAACGTCCCCGCCCCCGAAGAAGTAAAAACCGCGCTTGCGGACATAATCGCACATACAGACCCAATAGCGCTTCACGGCTACACTTCCGCGACGGGCGCGTACGAAGTGCGCAAAGTTATTTCGGATTATATAAATTCTCGGTTTGACGCAGGGCTTGACCCGGACTGCATTTATATGACCTGCGGTGCGGCGGCTTCGCTTACGATAACCCTTAACGCGCTTGTCAACACTGGCGACGAGGTTATCGTTTTTGCGCCGTATTTTCCCGAATATAAAGTTTTTTCATCTCACGCAGGCGCAAAACTTATCGCCGTGGAAAGCCTTGACGGAACCTTTCAAATAGACTTCGGCAAGCTTGAAGCGGCGTTAAGCTCCAAGACAAAAGCCGTTATAATAAATTCGCCCAACAACCCCAGCGGGGTGGTTTACACAAAAGCGGCCGTCGAAAAACTGTGCCGTCTTTTGAAGGAATACAGCCTGAAATACGGCAACCCTATTTATCTTATTTCGGACGAGCCCTATCGCGAACTTGTGTACGACGGGGCGGAGGTTCCGTTTATAATGAATTATTATGAAGAAAGCATAGTCTGCTATTCTTACAGCAAAAGCCTTTCGCTTGCGGGCGAAAGAATAGGTTATATCGCTGTAAATGCGAAAATGCCTGACAGTGCGGAAGTGTACGCGGGCATTTGCGGGGCGGGCAGGGCACTCGGCTTCGTATGTGCGCCAAGCCTTTTCCAAAGACTTATACAACGCGTCTATGACAAAACTTCTGATATTTCAATATACAAAGCCAACCGTGACTTGCTTTGTTCGGCATTGACGGAATACGGCTTTACAGTCGTTAAGCCCGACGGCGCGTTTTATCTTTTTGTCAAAGCCCCCAAAGGCGACGGCGCCGCCTTTGCCGGAAGAGCCAAAAAATACGAACTTTTATTGGTCGACGGCAAAGATTTCGGCTGTGCGGGATACGTAAGAATTTCATTCTGCGTAGCCACGGAAATGATAAAAAAATCGCTTTCCGCGTTTAAAGCTCTTGCGGAAAGCTATAATCTTTGATTTAATGGTTAAAAATTTATAAGAGGTATTGCTGTGAAAAATATTTACGTCGGAGTAAACGATAAAAGCATTGATTTATTCGAGGGAATGTACCGTGTTCCGAACGGTATGTCCTACAATTCATATATTATCCGTGATGAAAAGTCAGCCGTTTTCGACACCGTGGACGAAAAGTTCGGCGGGGAATGGTTGGATAACGTAAGCGCGGCTCTGGACGGGCGCAACCCCGACTATCTTATAATTCTGCATATGGAACCCGACCACTCGGCAAATATTTTCAGATTTATGGAAAAATATCCCGATACCTGCATAGTCGGCAATTCCAAAACTTTCGTCCTTATAAAAGAATTTTTCGGCGACTTCGCGTTCAACCGTCTCGAAGTAAAGGACGGTGATACCCTCAGCCTCGGTTCACGCAGTCTTACTTTCGTCTTTGCGCCTATGGTGCATTGGCCCGAAGTTATGACCGTTTACGACGGAGCGGACAAGGCCCTGTATTCCGCGGACGCGTTCGGTAAGTTCGGCAGTCTCGATACGGAGGAAGAGTGGGAAGAACAGGCGCGTAGGTATTATTACGGAATAGTAGGCAAATTCGGCAATGCCGTGCAGGGACTGTTTAAAAAACTGTCCGCTTACGATATACAAAAAATTTATCCGTTGCACGGACCCGCCCTTACGGAAAATGTAGGCTATTATATGAATAAATACGACCTTTGGTCGCGTTACGCTTTCGAAAGCGACGGCGTGTTCATTGCATACAATTCGGTATACGGTCACACGCGTAAAGCGGTTGAATTGCTTGCAAAACTTCTTGAAGAAAACGGTACGGAAGTGATTGCGCGCGACCTTGCAAGGGACGACTGGGCGCAATGCGTTGCCGACGCGTTTAAATTCCGCAATACGGTAATTGCCGCCACTACGTATAACGGCGACGTCTTTCCCGCCGTCCGCGAATTTATAGACAGGTTAAAGGAAAGAAATTTCCGTAACAGGAGAGTGGGTATTATAGAAAACGGCGGTTGGGCGCCGTTCGCGGCAAAGGCAATTCAAAAACGGCTTGAAGACTGCAAGGATATAGAATATTGCCCGACGCAGGTCACTTTGCACGCCGCGCTTGACGGACAAAGTTCGTCTGCGCTTAAAGCTCTTGCAGACGAACTTAAAGGTTAATTATTGGAAAAGAATGCAACGGCAATGGCGTCTGGACCGACGTGCGTTCCTATCGTACTGCCTATCATATACGACGGCACGCTGTCGGTATGTTCTTTCCACAGCTTTTCGCTGTCGTTTAAATACTTTTTCAAAAACTCGTCGGAAAGTCCTGAATAGCCCAAAGCGTAGGGCATTGAGAAGTCTATTCCGCCGAATCTGTCCACAAGCTGCGTCAAAAGGTTGTTGCCCTTTTTTGAACCCATTGCTTTTCCTACAAGTTTGACTTCACCGCGTTCGATGGCGACGACGGGTTTAATGGAAAGCATTTCGCCGGCAACTGCCGCAACCGAAGAAATTCTTCCGCCCTTTCTCAAATATTTAAGTGTGTCCAAAAGCGCCAGAAGCCGAATTTTTCCCTTTGCGGAATTCAATTCTTCGGCTATCGCGTCCGCGTTTGAATACTGTTTTGCAAGTTTCAGTGCATACTGTACCAACACGCGTTCGCCTATGCAGGCGTTTAAACTGTCTACGACTTTTACCTTGCCTTTGAAATTTTCCGCCGCCTTTACCGCGCTTGCGTACGTCCCCGAAAGCTTTGAAGACAGCAGTACGGCGATAACGTCGCTTCCGTCCGCGGTAAGTTCTTCAAATTTTTGGTTAAACGCAAATTCGTTAATCTGGCTTGTCTGCGGAAGTTCTTTGCTCTCAATCAGCCTTTCGAAAAATTTTCTGTGACTTAGGTTAACCCCGTCAAGATATTCTTCATTGCCGAAGCGTATGAGTATAGGTATAAGACTTATGCCCAGTTTTTCGGCTTCGTCAAGTTCTATGTCGGATGCGGAGTCTGTCAGAATTTTAATCATTAATATTCTCCCCGTTAAGCTTTTTCAAATACTCTTCGAGATTTGCGGCGATGGCTGAAAGCGACCTGTAAAAGAAAATTCTCTGCTCTTCGGAAAATTCTGCGCTTCCCGCATTTACGGCGCGTTCGGCTTTGCCGTTTATATCGTCGGCAAGCTTTTTACCGCTTTCGGTAAGCAGTATGCGCGCGTTATAGCCTTTTTCGTCATACGTTACGTAACCGTTGTTGCGCAGACCTTTCAGTGCGCGCGATATGGCGGCTTTGTCTTCAAGCGTTTGCTTTACAAGCTCGGTTGCGGTAAGTCCTTCGCTGTTGCAGGAGAGGTAATACACGCACATAACGTGTATCGTCTTCAAGCCGTATTCACGCATTTCGAATGTCTTTATTCTGTGTACAAGCTTATTGAGTTTTAAAATTGTGACCGTAAAATTTTCAAATATGTTTTCCATACCTGTAATTATATAATGAAAAAACCTAATTGTCAAACAAATTTGTTGATTAATCAACAAATTTAATTCCGCACTTTAAGTTGACTTATTAAATTAATTATTTTACAATAATATTATACCGTCGTTTATCAACGCTTTTTGCGTATTGCTTCGGTTAAAAACTTTTCAAAATAAGCAAAAGAAATTTTATGATTATATTAGGTCTTGACCCCGGGCTTGCGACTATGGGCTACGGCGTGGTGGAAAAACTTAAAAACGACAGTACCGTCGCCGTGGACTACGGCGTGGTGCTTACGCCTAAGGAAGAAAGTTTGCCGGTAAGGCTTGCAATGCTTGAAGAGGGCGTAAACAAAATACTCGGAAAATACAAGCCCGACGAAATAGCCGTGGAAGAGCTGTTCTTTTCAAAGAACATAACGACGGGCATACCCGTCGCGCACGCAAGGGGGGTAATGCTTCTTACCTGCATAAAATACTGCGGTAAGCTTTACGAGTATACGCCCAACCAGATAAAACAGTCGCTTACCGGTTACGGCAAGGCGGACAAGGTGCAGATGATGCACGTCGTTACGTCGCTTCTGCATTTGACAAAAATACCCCGCCCCGACGATGCGGCGGACGCGCTTGCCGTCGCATTATGTCACGCGCATACGTCGCGCTTCGGCAGACTGTTCGGAATTAACTGAAATTACCTGTCGCAGAATAGACAAGTTATTTAGTGAAAGGTTTTTTATGATAGGTTATATTAAAGGAAAAATATTATCGCTTACTCCCGACTGCGCCCTTATGGAAACCGCGGGAGGTATAGGCTTCGAAGTAATGTGTTCGGGGTCGGCTTTTTCCGCGCTTGCGGGCAAAAAGGACGGCGAGCTGTATACCTATTTACAGGTAAGCGAAAACGGAACGGCGCTTTACGGCTTTTCTTCTCCCGACGAAAAGAATATGTTTTTAAAGCTTATCTCCGTATCGGGCGTAGGTCCCAAAATGGGCGTTGCCGTGCTTACGGGTATGAACGTCGGAGAGCTTGCCGCGGCTATCGCCACGTCGGACGTCAAACGGCTTTCGTCTGTAAAGGGACTCGGCAAAAAGACTGCGGAACGCATAGTTCTCGAACTCCGCGAAAAGGTTGCCTTAAATTCGTCCGTACAAACTGCCGACGGTAAGGCTTTGCCGCCCGTAACCGACGGTGACGAAGATGCCGTCGTCGCGCTTATGACTCTGGGCTTTACCCGTGCCGAAAGCGAAAAGGCAATATCCCGCGCCCGCGCAAACGGCGCAAACTCTGTGGAAGATATTATAATGCTCGCTTTACGCGGTATGTAAGGTATAAAAATGTTTTTTGATGACGACGAAATCGACGGCTACGGCGAAGAAAACAGGCTTGTGCAAAGCACCAAGGGCGAATACGATATAGAAGAAAACGTTCTGCGCCCCAAGACGCTTGAAGCCTACGTCGGGCAAAGCAAGGTAAAGGAAAATTTAAAGGTCTATATGAACGCCGCCAAACAGCGCGGGGAAGTGTTGGAACACGTCCTTTTATACGGAGCGCCGGGGTTGGGCAAAACTACGCTTGCGCACATTATTTCAAACGAAATGGGCGGACAGCTTAAAATGACTTCCGCACCCGCAATAGAAAGAAGCGGGGATCTGGCGGCAATTCTGACAAACCTTAACGACGGCGACGTACTGTTTATAGACGAAATTCACAGGCTTAACCACAGCGTCGAAGAAATACTTTATTCGGCAATGGAAGACTACGCGCTCGATATAATCGTAGGCAAGGGACCCAGCGCGCGCAATATACGTTTTTCGCTTAAAAAGTTTACGCTTATCGGCGCGACGACGCGTGCGGGTATGATTGCAAATCCCCTGCGCGACAGGTTCGGTATAATCTGCCGTCTTGAAATGTACACTCCGGCGGAACTTAAAGAGATAGTTTTAAGAAGCTCCAAAACGCTCGGTATTTCGGTTGAAGACGACGCGGCTTGCGAAATAGCGGGCCGTTCGCGCGGAACGCCGAGAATTGCTAACCGCCTTTTAAAGCGCGTGCGCGACTTTTCGACGGTAAACGGCAATGCGGCAGTTACTTTGACGGACGCAAAATTCGCGCTCGGCAAAATGGAAATCGACTCTCTCGGTCTTGACGAGATAGACAGAAGTCTGCTTCGCGCTATGATTGAGAAGTTCGACGGAAAGCCTGTCGGGTTGGAAACGCTTGCCGCAACCATCAACGAAGACGCAGGCACCATCGAAGACGTTTACGAACCCTATCTCTTACAGCTCGGCTTCATTGCGCGCACTCCGCGCGGAAGAATGATTTTAAGGGGCGGGTACGAGCATCTCGGCTACAAGATGAGCGAAAAACAGAAACAACAGCTTACGCTGTTCGATAAAGACTGATATGCGTTATTTGAAAAGCGATTTTTATTACGACCTGCCGGAAGAGCTTATTGCCCAGACTCCCGCAGAGCCGCGCGACAGTTCACGCCTGCTCGTTTACGACAGAAATACTAAAAATGTTGAACACGCCGTTTTCCGCGACGTTACAAAATATCTCAAAGCGGGTGACGTGCTTGTCGTCAACAATACCAAGGTTCTGCCCGCGCGTATGTATGCGCATACGCAAAACGGCGGGGCGGTAGAGGTTCTGCTTTTAAAACGGCTTGACTTAGACAAGTGGGAAGTGCTTGTAAAACCGGGCAAAAAATGCCAACGCGGGCGCAAGCTTAAAATTTCGGACGAACTTTCTTTGACCGTCGAAGACATTACTGAGTCCGGCGAACGAATCGTCAGGTTCGAATACGACGGAGTGTTTGAAGAAATTATCGGCCGCATAGGCAATATGCCGCTTCCGCCGTACATTAAAAGCAAGCTTGAAGACAAAAGCCGTTACCAGACAGTCTACGCAAAGACGGACGGCTCTGCGGCGGCGCCGACTGCCGGGCTTCATTTCACGCCGGAACTGTTGCAGACATTAAAGGATAAGGGCGTACAGATAGTCAACGTGCTTCTGCACGTGGGTTTGGGTACGTTCAGACCCGTTAAGGAAGAGGTCATCACAGACCATAAAATGCACTCCGAATACTATGAAATAAGCGCGGAAGCGGCAGAGGCTATCAACCGTGCCAAGTCGGAAGGCAGGCGGGTTATAGCCGTCGGCACCACATCCGTCAGGACGCTTGAAAGCGTTGCCGACGAAAAGGGTTTTGTAAAAGCCTGCAACGGCAATACCGAAATTTTTATTTATCCGCCTTATAAGCTAAAATGCGTAGATGCGCTTATAACCAACTTTCATTTGCCCGAAAGCACCCTTATTATGCTTGTCGCCGCCCTTACGGGAAGAGAAGAAATTTTAAGTCTTTATAAGTTGGCGGTGGAAAAGAGGTATCGTTTCTTTTCCTTCGGCGACGCGATGATGATTGTATAAGCGGCGCAATACGGCGTTGCGCTGTGGCAACCCTCAGTAATTTACCTGCTTGCTTCTAAGCCAAGCAATCCTGCTTCCCGTAACAATACGGTAAGCTATGGCGGTCTTATATCCGTCTATAAACGTAAGCTGCAAATATAATTTCAAGGATAATTTTATGCGCGAAAATTTTTCATACGAACTTCAACATATCGATAAGTACACGGGCGCGCGCGCAGGGGTGTTCCATACCCCGCACGGTGATATTCTCACGCCCGTATATATGCCCGTCGGCACGCAGGCGACCGTCAAAGGGGTCTACCCGCGCGACCTTAAAGAGGCGGGTTCAAGCATTATACTTTCTAATACCTATCATTTATATATCCGTCCCGGCGACGAGCTGGTAAAAAAGGCGGGCGGTCTGCACGCTTTTATGAACTGGGACGGACCCATTCTTACAGACAGTGGCGGTTTTCAGGTTTTTTCGCTTACGAAACTGAATAAAATCAAGGAAGAAGGGGTATATTTCAATTCGCACGTGGACGGTTCCAAACATCTCTTTACGCCGGAACGTGTTATGAGCATACAGGAAAATCTGGGTGCGGACATAATTATGCAGTTCGACCAGTGCAGCGAATACGGCTATACCCACGCGCAAGCCGAAGCGGCTATGGACAGAACGACAAATTGGCTTAAACGTTGCGTAGATGCCAAAACCCGTCGGGATCAGGCACTTTTCCCGATAGTTCAGGGCAATATGTACGACGATTTGAGGCTTGAAAGTCTGCGCCGCGCAAAGCCGTTTGCAACCGAAGGCATAGCCATAGGCGGGCTTTCGGTCGGAGAACCCAAACACCGTATGTACGAGATTTTGGAGCTTATCCGTCCCGAACTGCCCGAAAGCGTTCCGCGCTATCTTATGGGTGTGGGCAGTCCGGACTGTCTTATCGAGGGAGTAAGGCGCGGTATCGATATGTTCGACTGCGTGCTTGCAACCCGCGTCGGGCGCAACGGCACTGCGTTTACGTCCAAGGGCAAAGTAGTTGCAAGAAACGGCGCCTACCGTGAAGATTTTACCCCGCTTGACGAAAATTGCAACTGTTACTGCTGTAAAAATTATACCAAAGCGTATATAAGGCATCTTATTAACGTTAACGAAATGCTTTCGTCAATGCTTTTAAGTCTGCACAATATCACTTTCCTGCACAAACTTATGCGCGATATGCGTGAAGCCATATTCGCCGACAGCTTTACGGCGTTTGCCGAAGAGTTTTATTCGCAATACGGTAAAATTTAAGTGAAAGTTTGGTGCAAAAGCGTTTATTCTTTTAAAAACGCTTGCCAAACACGTTTAAAATCATTATAGTTAAAATGTAAATAAATTTGGAGATACAGACAATGATCAATTCTTTACTTGCTGAAATAAACAGCGGACAGATTATGACTTACGTATTTCTCGGCGTAGCCGTAGTTGCGATAATCGCAATGATGGTATGGTCGGGCAAGCGCCGTAAAAAGCAGGAACAGGAAGCGCAAAACCTTATCGACGCGGTAAAACCGGGCAACAAAGTAAAGACTATCGGCGGAATCTGCGGCATCGTAGTTGAGGTCGACAGTGCGGAAAATACTTTCGTTCTCGAAACGGGGACTGAACAGTCGGGCAAGTGCTTTATAAAGTTCGACAGACAGGCTATTTATCAGACCGATGCGGTTGCCGAAAAGACCGAACAGTCCGAAAAGACCGAACAGCCCGCCGAAGAAAAGGAAGTTAAGGAAGAAAGCGGGGAAGAACTTATCACCGTGTCTTCCGAGATTGCCGAAGTAGACGCTCCCGAAGCGAAAGAAGAAGTTACCGCGGAACAGCCCGCCGAAGAAAAGGAAGAAACTCCTGCGGAAAAACCTGCGGCAAAAACATCCAAAAAGAAAAAATAAATTAATAATTTTAAAAATCTCCGCATAGATTAAAGCGGAGGTTTTTTTATGCGCAAAACTATTTTTCAGATAATAAAGGCGTCTGCGGCGGCGATAGTCATTTCACTGTTATTCGTGCTTATATTTACGCTTATTATCCAGCTGTTCTCTCTGCCGACTACGGCGGTCAAGCCCGTCAATCAGGTGTTTAAAACTGTGTCTGTTGCGGCAGGCGGTCTTATATTCATACGTGGCGACAAGGGGCTGTTAAAAGGCGCAATATACGGACTTATCGCTGTTTTGGCAACTTATCTTTTATACGGGCTGATTTCCCGCTCGCTTTCAGTAAGCTGGACTTTTGCAATCGAAATAGTTCTCGGCATTGTTGCAGGCGCAATATCTGGGGTAATTGCCGTTAATATAAAAAAGGGCGCGTAATAAACGTAAAAAATACTTGATTTTTTTCTCCGCGTATCTTATAATATTATAGAAAATACGTTTAAGGAGATTTTCCTGATATGATTAAGACAATTTCAACTCCCCGTGAAAAGAAAGTTACGGGTTGCGGCGAATGCAGAAGCACTTGCCAGTCCGCGTGCAAAACAAGCTGTACGGTCGGAAACCAGAGCTGCGAAAGAATTACCAGAGAACAAAATCCCGAAAAAATAAAGTAATTTATGGGGCGGTTAAGGAGCAGATAATTCTCTGCTCCTTGTTTTGCTTTTATTATGGTTCACGTTTTTAACTTTAAAGATAATTATTACATATACGACTCCGGCAGCGGAAGTCTGCACGAATGCGATAAGGACACGGCAGACTATCTCAAAGCCAAGTGCGAAGGCGGTGTTATGCCTGAGCTTGACCAAAGCAAAGTAGACGAAATCGAACGCGATTTGGACGGTTTGAAGTCGAAAGGGCTTCTCTTCAAGGAAGAAATTAAAACTTATCCTATGAAGTCTGACGAAGTAAAGGCGCTTTGTCTGCATATCTGCCACGACTGCAATCTCAGATGCAGGTACTGCTTCGCCGACGAGGGTGCGTATCATTCCGCCCGCGAATTTATGAGCGAGCAGACTGCAAAGCGCGCGATAGATTTTTTATTGGAAAACAGCGGAAAGCGTAAGGTTCTCGAAGTCGACTTCTTCGGCGGCGAACCGCTTATGTGCTTGCAGACCATTAAAAACGTTGTCGCTTACGCGCGTGAAAAGGGGGATGCGGCGGGCAAGAAATTTCTGTTCACCACTACGACGAACGCACTGCTTCTCGACGACGACGCGATTGATTTTTTCAACCGCGAGATGGAAAACGTCGTTTTAAGTCTTGACGGCAGAAAGGAAGTCCACGACGCGATAAGAAAGACCAAAAACGGCAAAGGCAGTTTTGATTTGGTAATCGGAAACATCAAAAAATTCGTCCGTTCACGCGGTGACAAAAATTATTACGTCCGCGGTACGTTCACTTCAAAAAATCTCGACTTTTCCGAAGACGTGATTTTTCTTGCCGAAAACGGTTTTGACAGTATCTCGCTCGAACCCGTCGTAACCGACATAGACGACCTTGCCGTAAAAAGCGAACACATTCCCGAAATTAACGGCGAATACGAAAAGCTTTGCGACAGGTATCTTGAAAAGTATGACAGGGGAGAAGGGTTCAATTTCTTTCACTTCAATATAGATTTGGAAGGCGGAGTGTGCTTGCAGAAAAAAGTGTCCGCCTGCGGCGCGGGCAACGAATATTTTTCCGTAGTTCCCAACGGCGATATTTATCCCTGCCACCAGTTTGCGGGCGATAAAAACTTTTTAATGGGCAACGTTTACGACGGAAAACTTAATGCGGTGATACGCGAAAAATTCGCTTCCAACTGTCTGTTTACGCGTAAAGGCTGCGAAGACTGCTTTGCAAAATTCATTTGCAGCGGCGGTTGCAGTGCAAACAATTACCATTTTACGGGCGATATGAATAAGCCTTACGAAATAACCTGCGAAATGATGAAAAAGCGCATAGAATGCGGAATGCACGTTCTTGCGCATAAAAAAGCGGACAAAAGTAAAAAAAAGACGGTTGAAATGTCGAACAGACAAGAATAATTAATTGACGGACGCAAGTTTTTTTTATATAATTATAAAAGTCAGGCTTATAAAGCCATACATTTATTAGGAGTAATTAGTTGATGGGCAAAATAAAATCGGCGATAATAACGGCGATACTCGTTGCCGCAATAGTCGTTCTCGGCGTGTTTGCCACCGTATCGTATACAACGCCCGGCAGCAACGGAGTCGGAAAATTCAATTCGTTTATTTCAAGCATCAAACTCGGCGGAGAGCTTTCGGGCAACGCCGAAGCCGTGCTTTATCCCGAGGGAGTTATTTCCGCTTCGGAATACGCGCTGTATACAACGGGCGCGGAAGAGGACAAGCTTGAAGATTACGCAAAGTACCAGAAGCGCGGAAGCGTCTATGTTGACGAAAACGCTTTTGAAGATTACGAAAACGGCGAAGAAGGCTTTAAAGCCGATGTTTTAAAAGACGCACAGGTGCTTGCAAAGCGTTTTGGCGAAAAGGGATATTCGGGCTACTCGGTGTCCGTGCAGGACGATTATACGGTCAAGGTATCCGTCCCCACAAATTTTCCCTATGCGGCATACGCAGATAACGGTTCCTCGCTCCGTTCTTCCTACACAAGCGAAATAGAACGTACGATAGGCTATATGTTCTTCGACGGCGAGCTTACGCTCAGAAATACCGAAATCGGAAATACGGGCGCGGACAATATAATAACTCCGCTTACAGCCGACGTTACTTCGTATTTCAAGAGTATTACCAACGTATCCGCGGGCGGTAATTATGCCGTAAGGTTAAATCTTACCAAAGCGGGAAGAGAATTGTTTAAAGACGTAACAACGCGTATTACTTCGGTTGCCACCGAAGAGGATGACGACAAGGCTATCGGATTCTATATAGGCGACAACAAACTTATTGCCCTTAACGTCGACGGCACTATAGACAGCGGCAGCTTCTATATAGGTATCGAAAACGGCGACGCGGCGCTTGCGCGCGATTACGCGATAGTACTCAATTCTGTTGCGAACGGCGATGTACTTTCGCTCGGTTACGGCACGGACGATTTCACGGTAGTTTACAAAACTTCCGCTCTCGGCGCAATCGCACCCGTATATCTCGGCATAGCGTTACTGTTTATAATAATAGCCGCAATAATCTATTCCGTGGTCAGGTACAAAAAGCTCGGTTTGGTTAATGCGTTAATGATTTTAATATATTCGCTTGCTATAATAATCGCGCTTATGCTCATAGAAATACAGCTTACGATAGCGGGCGCAGTAACGGCAGTTCTCGGACTCGCACTGTTATGCGCAAGCAACTTCGCACTGTTTGAAAACGTACGCGGTGAGACGAAGAAGGGCAAGACGATGCAGTCGGCTGTCAAGTCCGGTTACAAGAATATGCTTCTCGGCATACTTGAAATGCACATTATACTTGTAATTGTCGCGCTTATGCTTGCGCTTATCTGCGTCGGCGAGCTTGCTTCCTGCGGACTTATATTCTTTATTGCAACGCTTGCTTCCTACGTTTTGTATTGGTTTACAAGATTTATGTGGTACGTCCTTTCGTCGCCCGTAAAGGATAAATTCAAATTCTGCGGATTTACGAGGGAGGAATACGAAAATGACTAATTTGAAACTCTCTTCGAAGATGCACATTATGGTTGCCTTAACGGCGGCTATAATTGCAATCGGCTTTGCAATGGGAATGATATTCCAATTTGTTGCAAACGGATATTTCAACTACGGTCAGGAAAATTCGAGTTATCAGACGGTAGTCGTCGATTACGCCGTCGTTGAATTCGACGACCGTGACGAACTTATCAAACTATGCGACGAAGAGTTTGATAAAGCGGGCGTAAAGTATTATTCTTCGAATTACGGTTCGATAGATATGGGCGGGGAACTTACGTTCACTTTCGCAAATAGTGTTGACGGGGCAAAGATACAGTCCGCTTCCGACGCTATTCACGAAAGATTGAACGCAAGCGCAACCGCTTCAAGCAACGCGTCTTACCACGTTGTAAATACACAGCATGGAACCTGGAAAACCGTAACTTACGGCGCAATCGCAGTTGCGGCGGCAATAGCATTCCAGTTTATCTACTTTGCGGTAAGGTACAGGCTGACTATGGCGTTCGCGGCGCTTCTTGCCAACGTTCATAACCTTGCTATTTTTATTTCACTTCTTGCTATAACGCGTGTACCCATAGGCTCGTCGGTTGCCGTTTTCGGCGTTTTGACCGTGCTTATGACTATGATAGGTTGCTGCCTGTTCTTTGACAAAATGCGTAAAAATCTCAAAGACGAAAAGTTCGCCTCGCTCGGCGTCGGCGAACAGGTGGATACGTGCGTGGGCGCAAGCCTTGTAAACACGGTTACGTCTTCCGTTGCGGTTACGGCGATTGCCGTCTTACTGTTCGTGCTTCTTGCTATAAGCGCACTGTCCGTGCAGATGATTATATCGCCGGTCGTTATTGCGCTTATCTGCGCAGTTGCAAACGTATACGGTACGGCGTTCTTCATTCCGCCCGTGTATGCGCGCTTCAAGCGTATCGGCGACGATTTCAAAGCAAAACACACCAATAAAAAATAATTATTATATTTGAAAGCGGAGGCGGGGGTTAAAACCCGCCTTTTGTTTACTTGAAATTTTACGGAAAGTTTATGAAAAGAATTATTCCCGAATACGTTTTTTCGGAGCAACAACTTAATACCGTTAAGTCGCTTGCCGCGCAATGCGGACTTCTGGAAGATACCGTAAAAATTTTGTACGGCAGAGGGATTGACAGCAGGGAAAAGATTTTATCTTTTATTCGTCCTTCGCGTTCGCACTTCATTTCGCCATTTAAAATGAGCGGTATGGACGAAGCCGTAAAACTTATTTCCCGCGCCCGTGACGAGGAATGGTCTGTCGTCGTTTACGGCGACTACGACGCGGACGGCGTATGCGCTTCGACTATAATGTGCAACGCCTTAAAGGATTTCGGTATCCAACCCGTCGTCTATATTCCCGAACGCGCCGACGGTTACGGGCTTAACGTAAAATCCATCGACGCTATTTTCGAAGAATATTTCCCCCAGCTTTTCATCACCGTCGACTGCGGAATTTCCTGTGCGGAAGAGATAGAATATATCAAGGAACAGGGCGCTGAGGTAATAGTCACCGACCATCACGAGCTTCCGGACAGAATTCCCGACTGCATATGCGTAAACCCCAAATTCAACGACGGGTATATTTACGACAATCTCTGCGGAGCGGGCGTCGCGCTTAAAGTCGGCGTTGCGCTGAACGGCGAAAGCGCATATCGGTATCTCGATTTCGCGGCGATAGCTACGGTTGCGGACAGCGTTCCGCTTACGGGCGAAAACAGGGACATCGTTTACGAAGGTTTAAAGCTTATAAACGACAGCCCGCGCAATTGCTATTCTTATTTTCTGAATAAAACCGACTCTGCGGTAAGTTCCCAGACGATAGCTTTCGGCATCGCCCCCAAGATAAACGCCGCCGGAAGAATGGGCGACGCACGCTCGGCATTAAACCTGTTTACGGCAACCGACGGCAAAGTAATTTTCGACCTTGCCGCAAAGCTTACGGCATACAATACCGAACGGCAGAAATACTGTGACGAACTGTACGCCTGCGCCAAAAGCAAGTTAAAGGAACGCGGCGCATACGGAAAAGTGATAATGCTGTGGGACGAAAGCTGGAACACGGGCTTTGTCGGGATAGTCGCCGCAAGACTTGCCGACGAGTACGCCCGTCCGGCAATGCTTTTCGTCCGCAACGGCGATATGCTGAAAGGTTCCGCCCGTTCGGTTGAAAACGTAAATATTTTCGAAGCGTTGAAAGCCTGCGGACAGTACATCGAAGAATTCGGCGGTCATGCGCAGGCGGCGGGCGTAAACGTAAAGGTTGAAAACTTCGACGGTCTTGAAAGTGCTTTAAACGAATATCTTTCGGAAAATTATACGTCAGAGGACTTTGAACATACCGTAAGCGTAAGCGGAAAACTCAACGGCGCAACCGCCGTCCGCCTTGCTAAGGAGCTTGAACTTTTGGAACCTTTCGGGGTAGGCAACCGCCGTCCTATGTTCGAAGCGCAGGCGGCTTCTCTCGAAGTAAGACCCGTAAAACCTATGTCGCCGCATATATCCGTAAAGAGCGGCAACTTCGAACTTATGTATTTCGGCGGGTCAAATTACACCTGTTTGCTTGAAAGCAACTCACCCAAAAAGTTTATTTTTGAATATAATATTTCCAAATTCCGCGGAAAAGAGTATGTAAAAGGCTATATACGCGACGTAATTTACGGGCGTGAAGCGGGTCGGTTTTGCGCCGACGAAATAGCCGTAAACAATATTTTGACCCTTGCCCGTCCGGAAGTCGGTTGCGAAAAGGTGTTTATGACGGCGGAAGAGATAGACGAATCGGCTTCAAACGTCAGCGGTTACGGTACTCTTTTTATAGCGCAAAGCTATCAGACGCTTTCCCGCTATAAAAATATTTCAAACTTGCAGGTAGAACTGTTTTGCCTTGCTTCCGGCAACCTTTCCGACGCTGTTTTGCTTTCGCCTGAATACGACGCCGATTTAAGCGGATACAGAAACGTAATTTTCCTCGACCGTCCGCCTGCGGGCGTGCGCATACCTTCGCTTGAAGGCAAACGCATAATTATATGCGGCGACATATCGGGATATAATTATTTAAACGGACTTCCGAGCGAACGTCAAAAACTTTTAAGCATTTTTTCGGCGGTGTCGGCAAACTGCGCAAATCTTTACGGCACGGACAGCGGTCAGGTTGCGCTTAAAAGCGACATTGCAAAGCCGTCGCATACGGCTTTCGCGCTTGAAGTGTTCCGCCAGCTTTCGCTTATCTCTTTCGACGGGGGAAGGCTTACGGTAAACCGCGGCGTCAAGACAGACCTTGCCAATTCCGAACTTTTCTGTTTGGTAAATAAATTAAATGGTTAAATTTTATGAAAACCGTACTCGATAAATTAAACGTCTATCCGGAACCCGACAGGCAGATTTTGCTTTCGGCATACCGCTATGCGGAGCTTATGCACGACGGGCAGAAACGCGCTTCGGGCGAACCCTATTTTACGCACCCCTGCGCCGTTGCCGAAATACTTATCGACCTCGGAATGGACACCCCGTCCGTCGCCGCGGCTTTTCTTCACGACGTAATAGAAGATACCGAAGCGACAGCCGAAGATATCCGTTCGCGCTTCGGCGACGAAATTCTGACGCTTGTCGATGGGGTTACAAAACTCGACAAAATACGCTATGCTTCGCACGAGGAAGAGGACGCCGAAAACTTCCGCAAAATTTTTGTGTCTATGGCAAACGACGTGCGCGTAATTATAATTAAGCTTGCCGACAGGCTTCACAATATGCGTTCTCTCAATTTTCTTTCGGACGAACGCCAGCAACGCATTTCAAAAGAAACGCTTGAAATTTTTACCCCGCTTGCCGGCAGATTGGGTATATCGCAGATTAAGTGCGAACTCGAAGATTTATGCTTAAAATATCTTGACCCCGAAGCATACGAATATCTTGTCACAAACATCCACCAAAAACTTGCCGAACGCAGAAGTTTTGTTGACTCTGTGGTGTCGCGTCTTAAAGAAATGCTTGAAGAAAGCGGGATAGGCGGCGAAGTGTTCGGCAGACCGAAACACTTTTTTTCGATATACAAAAAGATGAAAAATCAGGACAAGTCGCTTGACCAGATTTACGACTTGTCCGCCGTCCGCGTTATAGTCGGCACGGTTGAAGAATGTTATGAAGTTCTGGGCAAAATACACAAACAGTGGAAGCCCGTCCCGGGGCGCATTAAGGACTACATCGCAACCCCCAAGCGCAATATGTACCAGTCGCTTCACACCACGGTTGTTACAGATTTCGGTCAGATATTCGAAATTCAGATACGCACACAGGAAATGCACAAAATGGCTGAATTCGGTATCGCGGCGCATTGGAGGTACAAGGAACAGAAGGTAAGCGAAACGGGCTTTGACCAGCGTCTTTCCTGGATACGCGACGTAATGGACTGGCAGGGCAGTTTAAACGATTCCAAGGAATTTGTAGACAGTCTTAAAAATGACTTGTATTCAAACGAACTGCTTGTCTTTACCCCGCACGGCAAAGTAATTTCACTTCCGTTGGAGGCAACGCCCGTCGATTTTGCATACGCAATTCACTCCGAAGTCGGCAATAAATGCGTAGGCGCAAAGGTAAATTCACGCATTGTCCCCTTAAATTCGTCGCTGCACACGGGCGACGTCGTAGAAATTCTTACTTCGCCAACGGCAAAGGGACCGTCGTGGGATTGGCTTAAATTCGTAAAATCGGGTTCCGCCCGCGCCAAGATACGGCAGTTCTTTAAGCGCGAGATGAAGGAAGACAACGCCAAAACCGGCAAAGCTATGCTCGAAGCCGAAGCAAAGAGGCGCGGGTACAATCTTGCCGACATTCTCACGGAAGAATCCTTCAACAAACTTTCCAATAAGCTTGTGTTTTCTTCGGTAAACGAAATGATGGCTTCGGTCGGCTACGGCGCGGTCGGGGTAAATCAGGTCATTTTCAAGCTTATAGACTATTATAATAAAGAAGTGCCCAAACCCGCAGAAATGCTTACCACGGACAAACTCAGAAATACTCCTTCCGGCAGTGTTTCCGTAAAGGGTTTAAGCGGGCTTCTGGTGCGATTTGCGCACTGTTGCAACCCTGTCCCCGGCGACGACATCGTCGGCTTCGTGTCACGAGGCAGGGGAGTAATTATCCACCGTTCGGACTGTCCCAACTTAAAGAGGGAAGACAGAGAACGCCTTCACCCGGCGCAGTGGACGGGCGAACAGACGGAGTTTATAGCCGGTATAAAGATAATCGCAGACGACAGGGACGGACTTATTGCGTTCATTACTTCCGAAATTTCAGCCCTGCACTTGTCTATGACGGCTATAAACGGCAGGGTCAATAAGGAAAAACAGGCGGAATTCGATTTGCGTATAAGGCTTAACAGGCGTTCTGATATGGATATGCTTATCAACCGTCTTAAAAAGGATAAGCGGGTAATAGACGTTTACCGCACGACAAACTGATTATGCAGGTTACAAAAATTACAGATTACGGCTACGGCTGCAATACTTACGTGCTTACGAACGACGGCAAAACCGCAGTGGTTATAGACTGCGCATCGCCGTCCGTTTACGACGCCTGCCTTGAAATGAATTTAAAGCCCGTCGCCGTGCTTTTGACTCACGGTCACTTCGACCACGTGGGCGGTTGCGGAAAATTTTATGAAAACGGCGTACCGATATATTGCGGCGACGGCGAAGATAAATTTATTTCCTGTCCGGAAAACAGGGGCATATTCGGCGGAGTGAATATTCCGTATTTCGAAATTTACAAAACCCTTTCCGACGGAGAAGTTATAAGCCTCGGCGGAATGACTTTTACCGTCATATCTTCGGGCGGGCATACCGTCGGCGGGGTCTGCTACATTTCAGACGGCAAGCTGTTTACGGGCGACACGCTGTTTGCGGGAAGCGTGGGCAGGTGTGATTTGCCCACGGGCGACGTAATACGGCTTAAAGAAAGCCTTAAAAAGCTTTGCTTGCTCGACGGAGATTACGCCGTGTACTGCGGTCACGGCGAAGACACAACGCTTGCCCGCGAAAGAAAATACAATCCCTATTTAAGATAAAATTATGTTGACTACTAACAGCGAATATCTCCGTCCCGAAATAATGGACGTCATACGCGCGTTTGACTGCGAAGAAGAGGACTTTACCCACTATTTTGAATTTGCAAACGGCAGATTTTTTAATTCCATAGAATACGGCGGTGAGTTTTACGATTTCGAAGACGAATGCGAACCCGAAGACGACCTGCAATTCCGCAGGTTTGCCAAGCGGTTTGCAAAGCTTGCGTTTTATAAGATTATTTCCGCGGAAAGGGGCGGGTTGCCCTGGGGTGCGCTTACGGGCATAAGACCTACAAAGCTTGCCTATACCGAACTTTCGGACGGCAAAGACTACGTCCCGCTGTTTGAAAAAATGTGCGTCGGCAAGGATAAAATTTCGCTTGTCACGGACATAATCGCCACGCAGAAAAACACTTCGGGTACGGGCGCGGGGCAGGACTTGTTTATAAGCATACCTTTTTGCCCGACTAAATGTCAATACTGCTCGTTCATAACCGCGCCGATAAGCGCTACGCGAGCTTACGTCGAAAAGTATATCGACTGTCTTGTAGAAGAAATTCATTCCGTAAAGGGGCTTGTAAAAAGGCTTAACAGCGTGTATATCGGCGGCGGGACGCCCTTCGTGTTTGACGTAAACCAGCTTGAACGCGTATATTCCGCCGTCGCGCGGGAATTTCCCGATATTCCCGAATACACTGTGGAAGCGGGCAGGCCGGATATGTTTACCGAAGAAAAGCTTGCGCTTTCAAAGCGGTACGGCGTTACGCGCATTTGCGTCAACCCGCAGACTTTCAACGATGCAACGCTTGCAAAGATAGGCAGGGCGCACACCTCAGCGCAGACGGTCTCCGCTTATGAAAGCGCGAAAAAATACGGCTTCGATATAAATCTCGACTTAATAGCGGGGCTTGCGGACGAAAGCGTAAACGACTTTGTAAAATCGCTTGACAAAGCAATTTCGCTTGACCCCGCAAATATAACCGTGCATACGCTGTCTTTGAAGTCGGGCGCAAAACTTAAAGAAGAGGTCAAACGCTTAAATATTTCGGGCATAAACGAAATGGTGGACTTGTCCCGTCAAAAGCTTTCAAAGGCGGGCTATGCGCCGTATTATATGTACCGCCAGAAATATCAGGCGGGCGGGCTTGAAAACGTAGGCTGGTGCAAGCAAGGTAAAGCCTGCGTCTACAATATCGACGTAATGGAAGAAATTTCAGACAATATCGCCGTAGGCGCAAACGCCATTTCAAAACGCCTTTTCGGCGAAGAGAACAGGATAGAACGCCTTGCTTCCCCCAAGGATATACCCACGTATATAAATAAAACCCAAAAAATAATAGCCGACAGAATAAAACTTTTCACTTAAATTTAAGGCGCGGACTAAGCGGAAATTTTCCGCTTAGCCCGCGCCGTGCTTTATATAATTTTAATCTTCCAACCCCAATAGGTAGTCAACCGATACTTCGAAAAATTTTGCAATATTAATTAAGGTATCAATATCGGGTTCTGCCCGTCCGCACTCCCAATCGCAGATGCTGCTGTTTGTTGTATTCAATTCGTCAGCAAGTTGTTTTTGGCTTAATTGCTTTTCAATTCTTAGGGTTTTTAATCGTGTTAAATGCTTTTTCATAAGACAATTATAGGACAATTTCCTAATATATGCTTGACATTAGGTAAAATTCCTAATATAATAAAAAAACAAAAGGAGAAAAAATTATGGAGTTTATGTACAATTCGATTATAGAGTTTTTGGTTGATGCGGGTGATATTCACGATAGAATAGACAGGGGCAAAGAATATAAAAAAAGCGCTGAAAAATGTTCGGAATTATACGACTCGCTTAAAGGCAGTTTGAATGAAGAACAGTTTAAAATTTTTAATGACTATGTCGACGGGCAAATGCTTTGCGAAAGCGAAGCTAACATTGCCTATTTCAAAGCGGGCGTAAAATTTGCCGTGCGATTTATGTGCGAGTGTATGAATTAAAATTTATTTTACAAGCCGCGTTAAATCGTTTGCTATTTTTAAACAGGTGTGTTAAAATATTTGCGTTACGGCTACAAGGCGGTTAGAATACTCAACGGCTTGCTTTGTTGCCCGCAAATATTTCCATAGGAGGATAAATTAAATGGAAAAGTCCGAAATCATTGCAAAATATGCCGTTAAGGAAGGCGACACAGGTTCGCCCGAAGTTCAGATTGCTCTTTTAACCGAAAGAATCAATCACTTGAACGAACACCTTAAAGAACATATTCACGACAATCACTCGCGCCGCGGTCTTTTGAAGATGGTCGGTCGCCGTCGCGGTCTTTTGGATTATTTAAAGGGCAAGGATATCGAAAGATACCGTGCTATTATAGCGGCTTTAAATTTAAGAAAGTAAAATTAACGGGGCAAGCATTATTTTTGCTTACCCGTTTTTTCGTCTACGGCGGGAGCCGCAGACACAAGAACAGAAAAGGAGATTAGGTATGAACAATTTCAAACAATTCAAACTTGAAATCGGCGGAAGAGAGGTCGTTATCGAAACGGGCAAGTACGCCGAACAGACAAACGGCTCGTGCGTGGTGCGTTGCGGAGAGACGACGGTTATGGTATCCGTATGTATGTCGGCAAGCCCCCGCGACGGTATGGACTTTTTCCCTTTGCAGGTTGACTATGAAGAGAAAATGTACTCTATCGGCAAAATTCCCGGCGGTTTCAAAAAGCGTGAAGGCAGGGCAAGCGACAAGGCTATCCTTACGGCAAGACTTATAGACAGACCTCTGCGTCCGCTTTTCCCCAAGGGTCTTTTCAACGACGTAGTAGTAACGGCGCAGGCGCTTTCAGTAGAACCCGACGTATCGCCCGAACCCCTTGCAATGATAGGTTCTTCGGTTGCAATCGCAATTTCGGATATTCCTTGGGCGGGGCCCACGGGTTCGGTTGTCGTCGGACTTGTAGACGGCAAATACGTCATCAACCCCGACCTTGCGCAGCGTGAAGTAAGCAGGATACATTTAAACCTTGCAGGCACCAAGGACGCAATTTTGATGATTGAAGCGGGCGCGGACGAAGTCACCAACGACGAAATGGTCGGCGCAATCACATACGGCTTCGAAGAAATAAAGAAAATCTGTCAGTTTATCGAGACGGAAATCGTCCCCGTAGTAGGCAAAACCAAGAAAGAGATTGAACTTTACCATATTCCCGAAGAGCTTGACAAAGCCGTAAGGGAATATGCGGGCAAGAAAATAGACTGGGCTATCGACACTTTCGACAGACAGGAGAGGGAAAAAAGACAGGAAGAGGCCGAAGCCGAAATTCTGGAACACTTCGCGGAAATTTATCCCGACAACAAGCGCGAAATTAAAGACAGCCTTTACTACCTTACCAAAGAAAAGGTACGCGCAAAGATATTCGACAAGGGTATCCGTCCCGACGGCAGAGGTTTAAAGGACGTGCGTCCCATATGGTGCGAAAGGGGCGTTCTTCCCCGCGTACACGGTTCGGCTGTGTTTACCCGCGGACAGACGCAGACGCTTACAACCTGCACTCTGGCAATGCTTACCGAAGCGCAGAAGCTTGAAGGTCTTGACGAAGAGACAAGAAAGAGATATATGCACCAGTACAACTTCCCCGGCTACTGCACGGGCGAAGCAAAGGCTTTGCGTTCACCCGGCAGACGTGAAATCGGTCACGGTGCGCTTGCGGAACGCGCTCTCATTCCCGTACTTCCCGATGAGGACAAGTTCCCCTATGCAATAAGGGTGGTAAACGACATCACTTCGTCTAACGGTTCTTCGTCAATGGCTTCCGTATGCGGTTCGACAATGGCGCTTATGGATGCGGGCGTTCCCATCAAAGCTCCCGTAGCGGGCGTTGCAATGGGACTTATCAAAAATCAGGAAACGGGAGAATTTAAGGTTCTTACCGATATTCAGGGACTTGAAGATTTCTTGGGCGATATGGACTTCAAGGTTGCGGGTACCGTAAAGGGCATTACCGCAATTCAGATGGATATAAAAATTAAGGGTATTTCGGAAGAGATTATGCACACCGCCATCAATCAGGCTAACGAGGGCAGACAGTTTATCCTTTCCAAAATGCTTGAAGTTGTTCCGGAAGTCGCTCCCGGGCTTTCCAAGTACGCTCCCAAAATTATATTCTTTGAAATCGACCCCGACAAAATCGGTGACGTTATCGGTAAACAGGGCAGCGTAATCAAGAAGATTATGGAAGAGACGAATACCGAAATAGAGTTCAACGACGACGACAGCGGCAAGGGCTATATCTCTGCGCTGGGTCCCATTGAAAATGCCGAAAGGGCTAAGGCTATTATTATGAGCATTGCCCACGACCCCGAAGTCGGCGATATGTTCGTAGGCACGGTCGTAAGAATTATGAACTTCGGCGCGTTCGTTGAATTTGCTCCCGGCAAGGACGGTATGATTCATATTTCCAAACTTTCCGACAAGCGTGTGGAAAAGGTGGAAGACGTCGTTAAAATCGGCGACGCCGTCAAGGTTGAAATAATTAAAATCGGTGACAAGGGCATAGATTTGAAGCTTCTTGAAAAGATGTAAATTCAATTTTATAAGCCCCCGCGCGTTGTACGCGCGGGGGCTTGAATTATGTTTTAAGAATAGTAGGCTACCGCGCCCTTGAAAATGGCGTAAGCTACGCTTTTCTGGTATTCTGCGGAAGTAAGCAGTGCTTCGTCCTCTGCGTTGGATAAAAACCCGCACTCTACAATGGCAGACGGCTGGCTTGTGCATTTAAGCATATAGTAGTCGCCTACAAGCGGAGCGGAGGTTTTTACGCACTCCTTCATTTCGTTAAGGCTTTTTTGTATATTTTCGGCAAGCAGTTTTCCGCAGTCGCTGTTTTTGTCGTAAAACACCTGCCCGCCCCGCCGCGACGGTACGGGGCAGAAGTTCTGGTGTACCGAAATTACCATATCCGCGCCGTTCTTTTCAATTACTTCCTTGCGCTTTTTCATATCGCGCATTTTAAAGCCTTTGGTGCTTGTTCCGTAAAGTCCGCCCTGGGTCGTTCTGGTCATAACCGCGTTAAATCCGGCGTCTGCGAAATAACCTCTCAAATATTTGGCAATAAGCAGATTGATGTCGCTTTCTTTAACGTTTGTTTTAATTCCGTGTACGCCCGCGTCTATACCGCCGTGACCGGCGTCTATAACAACGGTTCTTTCGCCCTCGTGCGAATAGACGTTTACCGCGCCTGCGCAAATACCAAACACGGCGCCTGCAAGAAGTATCAGGCAAAAAGCCAATATCAAACTTTTTTTACAGATAAACAATTTCACGCTATATAGTACTTAATAATTGATTTTTTTATGACAAAGTTGTATAATATAGTTTGAAATTATGTTTGATTTTTTTACAACCGTATCGGCTGACAAAGCCCGCAACATAAGTCCCGTAACGCTTGCGTTCGTCGGCGACGCCGTATATTCGCTTTACGTCCGCCAAAGACTTGTGCTTACAACCGATTACGGCACGGGCGAACTTCAAAAACTAAGTTCGTCAAAGGTGTCCGCCCACGGTCAAAGCGGGCTTTTGGAAAAGCTTTTACCGCTTTTGACAGAAGAGGAGACGGATATTTACAAACGCGGACGCAACGCAAAAAAACCGACAAAAAGCAAAAATGCAAGCGTGGTTGAATACAACCGCTCGACGGGGTTAGAAGCCGTTCTCGGCTTTTTGTATCTTACGGGGCGGTACTCGCGCATAACTCAGTTACTTGGTGAAGAATAATGAAAGCCGAAGGCAGAAACGCGGTTTTGGAACTGCTTAAAACCGACAAAAATATAGATAAAATTCTTATGGAAAAGAACCCGCAGGGTTCGCTTAAAGCCATTTTCGCCGAAGCCCGCAAAAGGGACGTCAAGGTACAGTTCGTCGACAAAAAAGTCCTTGACAAGCAAAGTTTATCGGGCAGGCATCAGGGCGCAATCGCGTTCACAAGCGACTTTAAGTACTCTTCGCTCGACGATATAATTTCTTCGGGTTCGGGCTTTGTCGTAATCTGCGACGGGATAGAGGACGTGCATAATCTCGGTTCTATAATAAGAGTTGCCGAGTGCGCGGGCGCGGACGGTGTAATTATTCCCGCCAACAATTCGGCAAGCGTCACGGAAGCGGTAATACGCATTTCTGCGGGCGCGGCAAATCATATCAAAGTCGCAAAGGTAAATTCCGTAAACCGCGCCGTTGACGAACTTGAAAAACAGGGCTTCTGGCTGTACGCGCTCGAAGCCGACGGAACGGACATTTACGAAGCCGATTTGACGGGCAAAATAGCAATCGTCGTCGGCGGTGAAGACAGCGGGGTTAGACGGCTTACCCGCGAAAAGTGCGACTTTACGCTTTCAATTCCGCTTAAAGGCAAAGTCAATTCGTTAAACGCTTCCGTTGCGCTGGGCATAGCCGTTTACGAAGCGGTGAGAAAACGCAAATGACCGACGAACAGCTTGTTGCGCTGTGCAAACGCGGCGATAAAGTTGCGTGGGAACAGCTTTACGAAAGGTACAAGCCCCGTGTCCTTAAAATAGCAAGACGATTTTTTCTCAGCGGCGGGGAGACGGAAGATTTGGTGCAGGAAGGTATGTGCGGGCTGTATTCGGCGGTAAACGGCTTCGTGCAGGACAAGGCAAACTTCTCTGCCTTTGCAAGCAGCTGTATAAGAAACCGCATAGTCGACGCGGTAAAGAAGAGCGGCAGGGCAAAACATTCCGCATTAAACAATTTTCTGCCTATTGTCGAAGTCGGCGAAGATTTGATATCTTCCGACACTCCCGAAGACGAGCTTATTATGCGCGAGGACAAGCGCGAACTTTTACACAAGATGAGTAAAATTTTATCTTCGCTTGAATTTAAAGCGGTAGTAATGTACACCGACGGAATGACGCTGTCGGAAATATCTTCGGCTCTCGATAAAAATATAAAAAGCGTGGACAACGCAATAAACCGTGCAAAGCACAAATTGCAAAAATACGTACAAGCGGAGGAATAAATGGCATATCTCGCGTTTTACAGGACTTTCAGACCGACGTCGTTCGATACCGTCGTCCGTCAGGAACATATAGTCCGCACACTCAAAAACCGGATTGCGTCAGGAAAGATAGGTCACGCCTATCTGTTTTGCGGACCCCGCGGTACGGGTAAAACGACTCTTGCTAAAATTTTCGCCCGTGCGATCAACTGCGAAAATCCTGTGGACGGTTCGCCCTGCGGAAAATGCCCAACCTGTAAGGCGTTGTCTTCGGGTGCCGGGCTTGACATTTCGGAAATAGACGCGGCTTCCAACAACGGCGTTGACGAAATGCGCGACCTTAGGGAAAAAGTCCAGTATCCGCCCGTCAACGGCAGGTACAAAGTTTATATAATAGACGAAGTGCATATGCTTACGCCGTCGGCGTTCAACGCCGTTTTAAAGACTTTGGAAGAACCGCCCGCGCACGCCGTGTTCATACTTGCCACAACCGAACCGCAGAAAATTCCCGCAACCATACTTTCGCGGTGTATGCGCTTCGACTTCAAGCTTATACCGCAAAAAGATTTGGAAGGGCTTATAAAAAGCGTATTCGATAAAACGGGCAAACAGTACGAAGAAGAAGCCGTGTCGGCTATCGCCCGCGCAGGCGCGGGCAGCGCCCGCGACAGCCTTTCCATTGCGGATATGTGCGCTTCCTATTCGGACGGAAAGCTTACTTATGACGACGTAAACGCCGTCCTCGGCAGCGCGGACTTCTTCACAATCGCAGATATTGCACAAAGCATCTTAACGGAAGACGCTTCTGCTTCGCTTACGGGTGTGGAAAATATTCTTGCAACGGGCAAAAGCGTAGGCGTCCTCGTAAAAGATTTGCTAAGTTTTTTAAACAACTGCGCAATCGTCAAAATTTGCAAAAATGCAAAGCAGATAGTAAATCTCCCCGCGGAAACATTCGAACGTATCAAAAGCGTCGCTTCTGTTTGCGACGGGCATAAAATTCTGCGCGTTACCGAAATTCTTTCCAAAGCCGAAAACGATATGCGTTATTCGCTCAACGGCAGAATTACGCTTGAAACGGCTATACTCAAAAGCTCGCTTCCTCAGACGGACTATAATATAGACGCTTTAATAGGCAAGATAAACTCGCTTGAAAAAAGGCTTGCGGATATAAAGACCGTCGCAGTTGAAAAACTTGCGCCGTCTTCCGCGGAGAAAGATGTTGCTCAACGGGAAAAGCCCGTGGCGCAAAGTCACGCCGTGGCGGCGACGGCAGCCGCAACGCCCGCCGTAGAAGTTAAGCCGCCGAAAAAAGCCCGCCCTCTCGAAGAAGATAATTATTCGGATTCTCCGTTTTCAAAGCAGGCGGAACCCGTTCAGCCCGCTATGTGGGAGGCGGAAGGCGGTCTTACGGGCAACCCGCCGACTTCTCTCGGTGAAGCCGAAAAACGCGTTGTTTTTGCAAAGTTCATCAAAAGCCTGCGCACGACGCATAAAAACGCCGTACTGTTTACGCTTTGTATGGATTTGGAAAATTTTTTCGAAGGCGAAAAACTTATCTTAACTACCGAAAGCGACGCCGTTTTCAAAGGGCTTAACCGCCCCGACAACGCAAATTTCATTTCCGGAGCGCTTGCGGAGTTGGGGGTAAACGAACACGAAGTGCGGCTTGCCAAAAAGGGCGAAAGCGAGTACGAAAAAGCAGTTAAAGAATTGAAGCACAATTTCGAAGGCATCGACGTAGAAATAAAATAAATAAGGAAATCAAGGAGTAATTATGTCAGGATTTAAAGGCGGAATGGGCGGAATGGGAAATATGCAGAATCTTATGAAGCAGGCGCAGAAAATGCAGGAACAGATGCAGGAAGCCGAAAAGGAACTTGAAGAGCTTGAAGTCGTCGGACTTTCGGGCGGCGGTGAAGAGGGCGACGAAACGGTCGTCGTTTATATGAACGGAAAAAAGATTATCAACGGTATAGAGTTCGGCAGTAAATTTGCCGAAACGCTTGACATTTCCGACCCCGACGACGTTGAAATGCTTGAAGACCTTATAATGGCGGCAATCAACGACGGTTACAAAAAAGCCGATGAAATTTATAACGAGAAAATGGGACCGTTCGCAAAGGCGGGTGGCGGACTGTTCTGATAAATATGGACGTATTTATAGAGCCTATCGGCAAACTTATAAACGAATTTTCCAAGCTCCCGGGCGTAGGTAAAAAGACCGCCCAGCGTTACGCTTACAAGATAATAAATATGACCGACGCAGAGGCAAAGACTTTTGCGGACAGTATATTAAACTGTAAGCGCAAAGTCCGCTACTGTTCGGTCTGCGGAAACTTTACCGAAAACGAGGTGTGCGACATCTGCGCCCGCCGCGACAAGTCGGTAATATGCGTTGTAAAGGAACCGAAAGACGTAATCGCAATGGAAAAGCTTCACGAATTTTCGGGCGTTTATCACGTTCTGCACGGCGTTATAAGCCCTATGGACGGAGTGGGGCCGAACGATATACGTATTAAGGAACTGCTTGCGCGCATAAACGAAGGCGGGGTTACGGAAGTGATTATGGCTACAAATCCCGACGTCGAGGGGGAAGCCACGGCAATGTACGTTGCAAAACTTTTAAAGCCTTTGGGCGTAAACGTAACCCGTCTTGCACACGGCATTCCAATCGGCGGAGAGTTGGAATATACAGACGAAGTGACGCTGTCGCGCGCCCTATCGGAACGAAAGCAAATTTAAAATATAGGTAAAACATGAAAATTTCAGTATTGGGTTGCGGACGCTGGGGTTCGTTTATAGCCTGGTATCAGGCGGCGGTTCTTAAAAATCAGGTAATATCCTGGGGGCCCGAGGGCGACTATTCCTACGAAGTGTTGAAAAATACGGGCAGGAACGAATACGTGTCGCTTGATAAAAGCATAACGCTTACCTGCGATTTGCAGTATGCCGTCGAAAGCGCGGACGTAATAATCATTTCGATATCGTCGCAGGGGCTGCGCGGGTTTATGAAAAAGATAACACGCTTTTCCGTCGCGGACAAGCCGTTCGTGCTGTGTATGAAGGGTATAGAGGAAAGCACAGGCAAACGCCTTTCCGAAGTTCTTACCGAAAGCGGCATATCGGGCGACAATATCGCAGTATGGGTAGGTCCGGGGCATATTCAGGCGTTTACGCAGGGCATACCGAACTGTATGGTAATAGACAGCTTAAACGAAAAATTAAAGCGCTGGCTTGCCGACAGCTTTAAAAGCAACCTTATAAGATTTTATTACGGTAACGACCTTATTGGCACCGAAATAGGAGCGGCGGCGAAAAACGTTCTCGGCATAGCCGCAGGCGTGCTTGACGGAAGCGGTTACGTCAGTTTAAAGGGCCCTCTTATGTCGCGCGGGGCAAACGAAGTGGGAAGACTTATAGAGGCTATGGGCGGTAAATTCAATTCCGCGTACGGTCTTGCCCATCTCGGCGATTACGAAACGACGCTGTTTTCGGAATATTCCCATAACCGCAAGTACGGCGAAATGATGGCGCACGGCGCAAAATTCGAAAAACTTGCGGAAGGCGTTATGACCGCAAAGGCAATGAAAAAGCTTGGCGATAAATACAACGTCGATCTTCCCATTACCAACGCCGTATACGAAGGTTGCTTCCTGTCGCACGCTTTCGACAGCGGCGACGGCGCGAAGAACTGTATGAACATTATTTTAAAACTTTTCGAACGCCGCACAAAAAGCGAATTTTAACCGACAACCCCGTAAGGGGACGCAAATATTACATTGAAGGACAATATATGTTAAGAAACGATTTAAGAAACGTAGCAATTATCGCGCATGTCGACCACGGCAAGACGACGCTTGTCGACGCAATGTTAAGACAGAGCCACACTTTCCGCGAAAACCAGACGGTTGACGAAAGGGTTATGGACAGCGGAGACCTCGAACGCGAGCGCGGCATAACCATACTCGCAAAAAACACTTCCATACATTATAACGGCGTAAAAATAAACGTAGTGGACACGCCCGGACACGCAGACTTTTCAGGCGAAGTCGAACGCGTAATGATGATGGTAAACGGCGTTCTCGTGCTTGTTGACGCGGCGGAAGGCCCTATGCCCCAGACCCGCTTCGTTATGCAAAAAGCGCTTGAAATGGGTCACAGACTTATAATAGTCGTAAATAAAATCGACCGTCCCGACGCAAGACTTTCCGAAGTACAGGACGAAATTTTAGAACTTTTGCTTGAACTTGACGCTTCCGACGACCAGCTTTTAAGCCCTGTCGTATGGTGTTCCGGAAGGGACGGTACGGCAACTCTCGACTTGAATGAAAAGGGTAAGGACTTAACGCCTCTTTTCGAAACTATTTTAAACCATATCCAACCTATGGAAGTAGATACCGAAGGGGCTACCCAGCTTCTTGTATCTTCAATTGATTATAACGACTACGTCGGACGTATAGGAATAGGCAGGATAGAGCGCGGTACTGTAACGCAGGGACAGAGCGTAACCGTAGCAAATTACAACAACATACATTTAAAGTCCAACGGCAAATTAGTAAATCTTTACCAGATAGAGGGCTTGCAGCGCGTTGCCTGCGAAAGCGCGAAAGCGGGCGATATAGTTTGTTTTTCGGGGCTTGAAAAAATAAATATCGGCGATACCGTGTGCGCAACCGACTGTGTAGAACCGCATAAGTTCGTTAAAATAACCGAACCTACCGTCGAAATGACCTTCTCTGTAAACGATTCTCCGTTTGCGGGCAAGGACGGGAAATGGGTGACTACCCGCCATATTAGGGACAGACTCTTCCGCGAGCTTTTGCGCGACGTGTCGCTCAGGGTCGAAGAAACCGGCTCCGCCGACAGTTACCGCGTGTGCGGACGCGGGGAGATGCACCTCTCCATTCTTATTGAAAATATGCGCCGCGAAGGGTACGAATTTCAGGTGTCCACGCCCTGCGTTATGTACAAGGAAATCGACGGTGTAAAGTGCGAACCTATGGAAAAGCTTATGGTCGACGTGCCCGACGATGCAACGGGCGCCGTGTTCCAGAGTATGGGCAACCGCAAGGGAGAGCTTCTTCACATGAGCGCCGTCGGAAACCGTACCCGCCTTGAATTTATAATTCCCGCAAGGGGCTTGTTCGGATATAAATCCGAATTTCTTACCTCGACCAAGGGCGAGGGCGTAATGAACAGCGTGTTCTTCGAATACCAGCCTTACAAGGGCGAATTTTCCCGCAGGGATACAGGTTCGCTTGTCGCGTTCGAAACGGGCGAAGCCGTCACTTACGGACTGTTCAACGCGCAGGGCAGGGGAACTCTGTTTATCGGCGCAGGTACGCCCGTATATGAAGGTATGGTAATAGGCGAATCGCCCAAAAGCGAAGACATAAATGTAAACGTCTGCAAGACAAAACATCTCACCAACACTCGTTCGTCGTCCAGCGACGACGCGTTAAGGCTTATTACGCCCAAGAAAATGAGTCTTGAAGAGTGTCTTGAATTTATCGGCGACGACGAACTTTTGGAAATTACCCCCAAGAATATACGTATAAGAAAGCGTATTCTCAATTCCGAATTGCGTGCAAAGGCGCGTGCAAAGGAAAAGAAAAACTGATTTACGGCGGACAGGTTATAAATCTTCGGATTTCCGCATATATAAATACCACCCGAAAATTCGGGCGGTATTTTCATTTTGCGGAGGTACGGTTATGGAAAATACGGCGGCTCATTCGCTGAATATAGAACAGTGTAAAAAAATTACGGCAACGTCTATTGACAGCGTAGACTCGTTCTCGGACAGGCAGATTGTTCTAAGCTATCAGGGGGGAAGAATAGTCGTTACGGGAAACGGTATGAAAATAATAAACTTTTCCAAGACGGGCGGCTCTTTCGGTGCAACGGGCGAAATCATATCCGTAAGATATATCGGAAAGGGAATGGGGCTTAAAAGCAGGCTTTTCAAATAATGCAAGTTTTCATTTTTATAATCTGCGTCAGCTGCGGGGTGATAAGCGGTGTTGTTTATGACGTATTGTATATTGCGCGTTGCGCCGTATGCGGAATAAACAAGCGCGCGTACACGCCGAAGGACAAGGTTTTTTTAATTGCCTGCGACCTTCTTTACAGTCTTGTATTCGCCGCAATGTTCATATTTATTTCGGTTATGTTCGACTTTGACCGCCTGAGGCTTTATATGATTTTGGGGTGTCTGTTGGGCGCGCTATTGTATTTAAAAAGTTTTCACGTAATTGTTGCATTTTCCGTAAAAAAAGTGTATAATGGTATTATATCAAGAAAACGGACGTGAAAAAATGAACGAAGAAAAGCGCAACCGCCTAATTGCGGCTGTCGTCGTAAACGTAATATTGCTTATCGTCATACTTGCCGCGGTTGTAATTTACCAGCTTGCGGTAATAGTCAGGTTAAACGGACTTGAAAAAGATTTGAAAAATAAAATCGACTACTTTAACACCCAGACGGAACTTGACGAAAAAACTCTCGAATACTACCAATCTTACGACGGTTTGCTGGACAAGGCGTACGAGTATGGTTTTGTGTTCGGCAAATAATCGGCTTATGAAAAAAATCAACGTTATAGACGTAGGTTCCAATTCCGTCCGCCTTGCAATGATGGCAGACGGAAAAACTTTATATAAAAAACTTGCAACGACGCGTTTGGGCGAAGGACTTTCTGTCACGGGCAAAATTTCCGCGCAAGCGGGCGAACGCACGGCAAACGCCGTTGCGGACTTCAAAAATTACGCGCTTTCGCAGGGTGCGCAAAAGGTTTACGTCTTTGCAACCGCGGCTGTGCGTTCGGCGGTCAACCGACAGGAATTTTTAAACCTTGTAAGGCGTGTTTGCGGGGTGGAAGTCGACGTGTTAAGCGGGCAGGATGAAGCCCGTATAGGCATTTCGGGCGCGTTGAAAAACCGTGACGGCGGAATTATAGACGTCGGCGGGGCAAGTACGGAAGTCACCGTTCAGACGGGCGGGAAGTGTGTATACTCCGTAAGCGCCGATGTCGGCGCGGTTCGGCTTTTCGACGTTGCGGGCAGGGATAAAGTCAAGCTTGAAAAGGTAATTTCGGATAAAATCACCGCTTACGGAAATTTCCAAGCTTCTGCTTACAATATGTATGCGATTGGCGGAACGGCTACCACTTTGGCTTCTGTAAAACACGGGCTTGAAGTTTACGACCCGGAAGTCGTGGACGGAACTGTTATTTCCGTTAATGAAGCGGGACGTATGGCGGACAGGCTTTTGTCGCTTACGGTTGAGGGCGTTCGCGCATTGAAAGGTATGGAACCCCGCCGTGCAGACGTTATCGGCGGCGGGTGTCTGCTATTATATTCGGTTATGAAAAAGTTGGGCATAGAAAAAATTACCGTATCCGAAAGCGACAATCTCGAAGGTTACTATATACTTAAAGAAGGCTTAAATGAAGAGTTTTAATTTTATTATAGCGTCTGTCTGCGCAACTCTTTGCGCGTTGTCCTGCGGGATAAGGCTTTGGCTTATTTACGGATTGCTTGCCCTGCCGTGCTATGCGGCTGTAATTTTGTCGCTTCCGTTTTCAAGCGCTATGCACGAACTCGGTCATATGCTTTTCGGGTTTGCCGTAAAAATAAAAGCCGTTCCGCACTTTTCGGTTTTGGGTTCGTCAAGCTGTAAAATTATTCCCGGAACACAATACGGTTTAAGGGGCAGGCTTATATTCACTACGCTCGGCGGACTTTTCGTAAATACCGCTATTATTGCCGTCGGCACGGTTGCACTGTTCGGGGTGATTCCCGTCTGGCTGTGCGTATTTATGCCGTCGTCGGTATATCTGCTTCTTTTAAACGGCATTTCCGCCGAGCTGCCCTCGGGCAAGACCGACGGTATGGTTTTATCTTCACTTATAACCGACAGCGACGAAGCGCGCGTTATGCTTGCCGTGCTGGCAATCCAAGCGCAGATTTTAAGCGGAACGCCGATAGACGAACTTGACGAAAACCTGCTTTTCGCCGTGCCCGTCATACGCGAGGACGACCCCGCGTTTATATCTCTCACACAACTGAGATACGAGTATTTTAACGCCAAAGGCGACGAAAAACGCGCTTTGGAGTATAAAACAAGGTTGGAAGAATTAAAAGAATATATCTGATTTTTTTGATAAAACGTTTGACAAACGTAATTTCTTCTGTTATTATGTATTTAATAACCTATAATTTTGATAGGAATTAGGGCTGAAAAAATGAAAAATTTCAATGTCGCAAACTTAATCTGTTGTAAAAAGCGCTGTTGTCTATATTCGGAGAACAGGGCTTTTTCTGCGCTGTGTTGCAGTTGAAAGCGCCCATAATTTAAACGTTTAGTTTATTTTAAGAACCTGTTCGAAGGAACGGGTTCTTTTTTCATACAAAAATTTAAAGGAGAATACAAAAATGCAATTTCTTTTCAACGTAAATTGGATAGCGCTTACTGCATTGACTGTTGTTTTAATGGCGTTCGTGCTTATAAAATTTCTGTCAAAGAAGATAGGCTGGACTTTGACAATCCTATTGTCACTTGCAATAGGCGCGGCGGTGGGCGTAACTTTTGCGTCCGAAGACAATTCATATATTGTTGCCGTCGGGGTTATCGGCGACGTTTACGTAAGAGTAATAACCGCGCTTGTGGCGCCCGTAATTTCAGTATCCATAATTTCGGGCTTCATATCGGTTAAAGATACGGCTTCCGTAAAATCGATAGGTATGCGCTCGGTATTCTGGCTTTTGCTTTCGGCGGCGGGAGCGATAGTTTTAAGCATAGGCGCGGGATTCATATTCAAACTTTGGGGCAGGTCGTCTTTTTTCGAAGGAATATCGGGCATTGACGGTTCAACCGTATCTTCATACGAAAATCTAAAAAAACCTTTTTCACAGGTAATATTAAATCTTTTTCCGTCCAACGTCGTCGGCGATATATCCGCCAACAACGTAGTGGCAATAATAATAACCGCCGTTGCAATTTCTTTTGCGTATATCTCTATAGCGGGAAGAAAGGGGGAAGACAGAGTTGTAACTTTCAAAAAGCTTGTAGAAGCCGTTAAAGAGATAGTTTTCAGAATACTTAAAAGCGTTATCAAGCTTACGCCGTACGCCGTGCTGTGCCTTACTGCTGTAAGCGCAGGCGCGATAGCGTCGGATGCGGAAGTGTTGTTGCAGTTGGCGGTGCTGGTCGGCGTAATATATGCGGTGTCGTTTATCCACGCCTACATATTTAACGGAGCGCTTATAAAATTTTTTGCAAAGCTTAACCCTTTAAAGTTTTTTAAAAAGACTTTTCAGGCGCAGGCGACCGCTTTTACCACTCAAAGCAGTATAGGTACGTTGCCCGTAACCATAGACAGTTTAAAAAACCGCGTCGGCGCAGACGGCGAAATAACCAACTTTACGGCGCCGCTCGGCACAACCGTCGGTATGCCGGGATGCACCTGCGTCTGGCCGGTACTTCTTGTGATGTTTTTCGTCAATGCGGCAGGGCTTGAATGGAGAGCGGGCGACTATATTTTGCTTGCCGTCGTAACGCTGCTGCTTTCGGTGGGAAGCGCAGGCGTTCCTGGTATAGCCATAGTGTCGTCCGTCGCAGTGTTCGGGGCGCTCGGTTTGCCGGTGTCGGCGGTGGTACTTCTTATGCCTATAAACACCGTGTCGGATATGGCAAGGACGCTTAACAACGTAACGACGGCTGCAACGGCAACGGCAATAGTGGCAAGGCGTGAAAACCGCTTAAACGATGAAATATTCGAAAACGAAAATAATTTAACGGGAGAAAAGACTGATGCAACCATTTAAAAAATTAACGTCTACGGCAAAAATACTTATAATACTTTCCGTACTTCTGGCAATTTTCTTTTCCCTTGCGGTAACTTCTTCCGTGCTTTCCGTGGACAGGACTGTACGGACGATAGAAGAGATAGGCGAAGTTGAGTACAGCGACGAAGCGGGCGACAAAATAGATAAGGCAAACTTTTATTACAATACTCTCGATAAAAATATAGGGCTTGAAAAGAGAATACACAATGCGCAAAAGCTTTTTAACGCCAAAACCGAATATGTAAGGCTTGCCGTAAAACGCGCTTATCTTGCAGACAAGCAGGGTATGGACGAAGAGACGGTAAAGGAGTTTACCGCCGACGCAAGAGAAGCGTTTAAACGCTATTTCAAAGACGGGGAAGAAGAGAGTGTAAGCAACTACGGCGACTTAATTTATCTTGAAAATAAGTTCGGCGTAAAAGAGCAGCCCCCGCAACAGCCATCACCGCCGTCGGATGGCGGAGATATAGAACTGTGCCGTAAACACCTTTCGTCCGACGGTACGGCGCATACGCAGGATTATTTTGCGTCCGAATATACTTATCTCAAAAGCGGAAGCGTATTTAAAACGCTTACCTGGGAAAAAGCTGTTTATCTTTTTCAAAGCGAAGGCAACTATCTTATTATGTTCGGCGGAAGCTGGTGCGCCAATACGCAGGCGGTAGTAGATTATATCGACTCTGCGGCAAAGTCTGCGGGGGTAACTGCAATCTACAATTTCGATTTCCAACTTGACGGATATAATGCTTCTTCGCATATACGCGAAAGCAACGGAAGCGGCAGGGCAGGCGCAAATTATAATTACCTTTACGGCGAACTTGTATCGCGTTATCTTACCAACATCGACGACTGGATAGAATATACTTCCGCAAGCGCTAACGCCTTGACCTATACGAATTCCGACGGTGAAGAGGTATCCGTCGGCAAAGCGCAGGTTCCGTTTTTGTTCATATACAACAAGGACAATACCGTAAACTATGCGGGCGATAGCGCGGACGGAATTAAATATCCGGTCGTCCGCGGCTATGAACGAATGCTTTACAGCAAGGACGGCACTGACGAACTGTATTCGGACAGAAATGTGCAGGACGAAACAACACGCGTATACGGCTACGCCGAAAGCCTTAACCGAAATATTTTCTCCCATATAACCGAAAACGGTGTAAATATCTCTGAATTTTCGGACGAAGATTATATACGCAAGTCTTACAACCAAAAGACGGGTTACGAACTGATTGCCGAAGAAGAGAAGATAAATATCGTTACGGTGACTTACAGACAGCTTGAACGGCTTTTGGAAAACGGCGAAAAGCATCTTATTCTGTTCGGCGGAAGCTGGTGCGGAAATACGCGTGCCGTAATTAAAATAATAAACGCTTACGCCGTAGAAAACGGCTTTACCGTATACAATTTCGACACCAAGCTTGACGGCGGTTACGCAAAGGCGTATTGGGGATATTCAAAAGATTTGCACATACGCGACAACGCAAGCGAATACGTGCATATGTACGGCAATCTGTTGACACGTTACTTGCAAGGCATACAAACCGAATACAAGGTTGACGACGGCAATCCAAACCATAATATCGTTTATACCGACGTGGCGAACGCAAAAGTAACCGTAAACAAATTGCAGGTTCCTTATTTCTTTTACTACGATAAATATTTCGTCGACGAAAACGGTCACGACTCGCCGGTTACAGCTTATACGGAAAAAATGTTTTCTCTGGACGAAAGCAGGGAGGACTTTATCTGCAAAAAGGAAAATTACACGGAATATATTACGTCCGCGTTCAAAGTCATAAAGGCGTATGCCGACGGTGTCGGAGCGGAGGCAACCGATATTTTAGGCGCAGAAGCTGCGCCCGCACGAAAGACGGAAAATGGTTATAGGATTAGCTCTTCTGACATAGGCAGAATAGTTGCCGCATCTGTCGGCGTTGCTACCGTAATTGCTGTGCTAACCGCAGTTTATTTTACGGAAAAAAAGAAAAAGTCAAAATAATAAACACGGCGCGGCTAATGCGTACTTGCCATATGGAATTAAAAATAGTTGCGCTTGCAAGCGATGAGAAAAAGCTCTCGAACATTTTGTTCAAGAGCTTTTTAAATACATATAACGGCGTTAATAAGATAAATTTAAAACTTATTTCTCTTTTTGAAATCAAAAAAGTATTCGTTTTATTTTTTATTTTCCGAATTCCGAAAACTGTTAAACAGTGAAAGATATTTATTATAGTTTTCTTCAAAGCTTGCGCCGTTTGTAATTTTATTTGCGGACTCTTCGGAAATTACAGTTAAATCATCATTGTCATGGTCAACTTGCATAAATGAGGATAAAGAAATTTCCCAATTATTAGTGTATTCGTTAAATCTCATAAAATAATCGTTTTCATTATCATAAACGTATAGGCTGTCTTTTTCTTTGGTGTAATAATATCTTAACATAATCTTTACTCCTTAATACGGATAAACTCTTCATCAATATTCTATTTTTTTGCAATCATAAAGATAGTTTAATCCTATAAATTACCGTTTACACTACAATTATCATTTCATATTATATAATATTGGAAATGAAAAATCAAGCGGCTGATTTATATAGCCAACTACGCTTATTCCATAAGTTCCGTTCGCTCGGAGCGCACTATACCTTGCAATCAAGGCAGTGCGCTTTTGCTTTACTTGTTTATTTAATTGTTGTATAATAACAGAGCGATAAACAGTAATTTAGTGTTGCCGAAAGGAAAATAAAAATGAAAGATAATGAAATGACTTTTGAAGAAAAATTGAACGTAATGGAGAAATTCGGTCTGCAAAAAAAATGGGCGAAGTGGGAATTGAAACAGGAAAACGAATATTTTGCCGTTCTTCCTTCTTTCCGCTTTTTGAAGCCGATTAGCGACCACCTTGAATTTCATAGGGGCGGCTTTGCTGATATGATAAAAAAATATCAAGAGCAAGGCGAGCTTGACGAAAAATTTCCCGAAGTATCTGCGCTGATAAAAGAAGGTGCTTCGATAGAAAGCATAGAAAAGTTTGCGTTTGAAAGAATACAGGAAACAGTCGAGTGCATTTTGTACCAACTCGGCGACCAAGAGTCTGCGGAATGCGCAGACGTATTCGACGAAATGGATTTTTCCCAAATGAATTCACTAAGGCTTATGGAGGTAGGACCCGACGGAAAACCGACGGGGCGCTACGCCGTTGAGCTTCACGGAAAAATTCCGTTTTCAGATATGGAAGATTAACCGCGTTGAAATAATATGCGCTATATGCCGCAATAAATAATTCGGAGAATAATATTATGGATTGTATCGAAATATTCAGACAAGCTGAAAAAGAAATTGCGGAAAGCGGAAAACTCAGTCTGACCGCACGGCGAAAAATTTGGCAGACTATGGGCGAAATTGAACCGCGCGACCGCGACTCTATAAAGCCGCGGTCGCTGACGGAACCGCTCAAAAAGCGCGCATATCTTGCGCTTGCCTGTGCAAAAAAAGTAATGCCTATGTGGTGTTCTGTAGATTCCGATGACAAAAGTCCGCAAAATTTAATTAAAAAGAGTCTTGCGTACTTAGACGGTAAAATTACGGTTAAAGAATTGTCGGCAGATAGGAAACAATCTACTATCGACGATTTTATGAACGCCGTCGATGAATACGGGGAACCCGCCTCAGCCGCCGTTGCCGCTTGGGATGCGATGGTCGTAGCTTTGGAGGATGAGTCGTATTTGGAGCCGTGGGACAGCGACTTGACTGATGAAGATATAGACGCATACGAAAGGGATGCGGCAAAAGAAGCGTGTGTTGCATGGAGCAGCGCTTATACCGATGGCGACAACGGGAAATACGTTATACGCGAAATGCGCTTTTGGGCATGGTATTTGGAAGAAGCCGCAAAAATTGCGGGCTTGGAAAATTACCGTTTCCCACCCAAATATATAAAAGCGTTTAAGGAAAAACAAAATCCTCCTAAGCCCGTACCCGAAGAAGTTTCCCTTGAAAGCTTCTGCGATTTTTTGGGCGTCGGCGAATACGTCTACAATATAAAAGGCGAAAGCGAAATTTCATATTACAACAAAAAAACCGATAAGTACGACAATACCGAATATTTCGATATCTACCAAATTACGGCAAGACTGCCGCAAGAATACGGTATTTGCCCTGTTTGTAAAAAACCGATCTATAATATCAAAAGTTTTTACGGCGACAGAGGTCTTGACTGGGACGAGTTTGCTGTCCCGAAAAAATATCCGCAAATTGACATAACGCGTTTATGTTTACAATTTAGATGCCCCGACCACCCCAAAGAGTGGATTTATAATATCCCGAACGGTTATCGAAATTATAAAGACGGGGTAAAGCGGTATATAAAGGGAGAAGGCAGGTTGGAGAAACTGCTGGAAGAATTAGAGCGAAGAACTGTAACAAAATACTGTAAAGTTTGGATGGACGAAATTGTCATAAACGGCAAAAATTGCAGGTCGGTTGAAGAAATAGAAAACAAAAAAGAAGAACTCGGTCTTGTCGACACAGGTTGGGTCGACAAAGCAAACGGGATTTATATGCTCGATTTAAAGCAGTTTTTATCAAATTTTTTTGTTTTCCGCTTTCCTTTTTCGAAGTTTGTGCAATACACTAAAAATATGAATGATGATACCGCCGGCTACAGAGCTGTACTTAAAGAAGATGAAGGCATAGTGGAATTTGAGGTAAGAGATTTCCGATTTAAGTGTTTTATGGAAAACGGACAGCCGATTTATATGCAAATAGAACAGCTGAAAAAATTATGAATAAAACGCAGTTGGAAAATTTGATTGAAAGAATGAATACCCCGCTTGAACCCGGAATCAGGGTTAGTTGGGAAATGGAGGCTTGGAAATCAAGGCGGGAGGCGGAAAAATTAAACGATACCGCTTTGTTGCCTATATTGGAGCAGATTATTGACGAACACCGCGGCGAGGGCGACGGGGAACGTGAAGTGCGTAGAGCCGCACGGTTTATATATGCAAAAATATTAAGTAATAATTTTGACGAAAAGGGTTTTTCGTTTTTATTAAACGAACTTTTTACCGAAACCGATTATTGGACTATCGGCAGTATATTAACAAGTATTTGGTTTTTGGATATTCCGCAAGATACAAAGTTATCGCCGCTTTTGAACTTTGCCGAAAATGCGAACCGCGAAAATTTGCGAATGATTCTCAATATTTTAAGCGAATATAAGAACAAAGGAAACAAAGACGCGATTTCCGCTTACCCCGAATTATACAAAAAAGTTCTCGGCAAGTCCGTACCGCTGAAACAAGCCGTCATAGATATTTTGCAAAGCCACGGCATTAAAGCAAAGGCGGATTTAGATAAACAAACAGATGAAGATGGCGCGGCTTTGTACGAAGATTTGAAAGCCGGCATATTGGAAGAGTATGATATTACTTATAAAAAGTTGGTTTCATTGTTAAATAAATTTGTCAAATAAGGAGCGTAAAATGGAAATATGTGAAATAACGCTTGACGCCAAACAATATGACCTGTTAAAAAGTATGCTCAATTGCGACAGAAGGGCGGACTTAATAAGAAAAATACCAATCAACGGAAAAGAGTTGTTTTATGATATGATTCACGAAATATATTCGCCTGTAACAGACGGATGGAGTACGCGCGAAATTGTGTTGAAAGAGTCTGCAGATGCGTTAAATCTGTTAAGATTTATGACTAAACAGATATTTCCAAACGATGAAAACTATTTTGTACGACAAATAGGAAAAAAATGGAAGAATTTTCGTTTTGAAAAAGATTGCGCACTTATAATATGTAAAAACTGTTAAATTTCAATTTGACGTGCAGTGAAGTCGGTTAAGCGGTTCAGTAATAAAGATACGTGGCTGCGGCGATACGCCGCTAAAATTCAATTTAGCTTACTTAATTACAAGCATAAAGAAATCTCGAACAAATTGTTCGAGATTTCTTTATCGTTATTCGTTTTTTCATTCCCTGTTGGAAGTGCGCTTTACGCCGCGCCTTTTTGTCTTGACCGCGGTTTACCGTTATTCCCTGAGGAATTTAAGGCAAGTCCGCGCCGTAAAGTGCGTTAAGGTGTAACTCTGTTTATATCTCTCGGGAACATTGTCGCGTATCTGACGTTCTTAAAGCCGAGCAGGTGCATTGTAAGTCTTTCCAACCCAAGCCCCAAACCGCCGTGCGGGGGTGCGCCGTATTTATGAAGCATAAGATAGGTTTCGAACTCTTCGGGGTTCATTCCCGATTTTTTCATTTTTTCAACCTGTTGGTTGTAATCGTGTATTCTCTGCCCGCCGGATGTAATTTCTATACCGCGGAACAGCAGGTCGAAAGAAAGCGTAACTTCGGGGTCCTCGGGGTCGTCCATAGTGTAGAACGGACGTTTTTTCGAAAGGTAGTGGGTGACGAAAAGAAAGTCGGAATTGTATTGCTGTTTAGCCCATTTGCCGAGGAATGCTTCTTCTTCGGGCTCGAAGTCCTTCATATCGGTAATGTTTTTAAGCTTCTTGACGCAAAGGGCTTTTGCGTCTTTAAATTTGATGGTGGGGATAGAAGTAATTTCGGGAATATCGACTTTAAGCAGTTCTACTTCGGGCGCGTACTCGGTTTTAAGCAAGTTCATTATATATTTAAGCGCACCCGTTTCCATATTCATTATATCTTCAAAGCCGTCTATAAAGCCCATTTCAAAGTCCATTGAAATGTATTCGTTAAGGTGCCTCGAAGTGTCGTGATGCTCTGCACGGAAGACGGGCGCAATTTCAAACACCCTTTCGTACACGGGTACAAGCGCCTGTTTGTAAAGCTGCGGACTTTGCGCAAGGTAAACGGTTTTACCGAAGTAATCAAGCTTGAACACGTTCGTTCCGCCTTCTGCCCCCGCAAAGTTGATTTTGGGGGAATGAATTTCCGTAAAGTTCTTGCTTATAAGATAATCGCGGAACCCGCGTTGTATGCCTTCCTGAATTTTGAATATCGCGCGTTCTTTGGGGTTGCGTAAAGTTACCGGTCTGTTGTCCAAAAGCACGTTCAAATCGCACACGACCTGCTTTTTGGAAATAACGACGGGGGGAATATCCGCAGGCTTTGAAAGCAGTTCTATATTGTGAATCTGCAATTCGTATCTTTCGCTTCCGTCGCGCGTCTGGCTTTGCACCACTTTTGCGCTTACCTTGGCGCACGCCTGTTCAACAATATCTTCGCTCAATCTGAAATCGGAAAACTCGGGCGAGTATACGCACTGTATAAGTTCTCTTGCCGTTCTCAGTATTATGAATGCGAAGTCCGACATATCGCGGATATTGTGTATTGTGCCTTTGACGGTAACAACTTCGCCGATATGGTTTTTAAATTCTCCGTACGGGGTGTAGGAGGAGTTGATTTCTCCTGTAATCTCTTGCATAAATAGAGCCTCTTGAATTGGGTTTTTTATAATTTTAAGTCTTTTAAGCGCAAAAAGCAAGTAAAATAAAAAGCGGGTAAAAAAATATTTATGCAAGTTGTCAAAATTTACTTGTTGCCTTTTATATAATAAAGGTATATAATAATAACAGCGGTCTGCGGTGTTCGTGGTATGGGAAATTCGTAATCCACAAAGTAACTGAGGGAGCGGTTCGTTTGCGAAAATAGGCAAGGTCTGAATTGTCGGAAAGTCCGAAGTTTCGCTTCGCCGCACCCACCTGCGAGAAGCGGGTTAATACTTTTTCATATCACGGCACAGGCGGATTTTGAAAAATATGAGTTTAGCATATTTTTCAAAATCCGCTAATTTATTTTTGTCTTCTTTAAGTATCTGGGCAATTTTTTTTGGTGAATATTAAAATAGTGTAATTATATGATAAAAAATATAAAAAACAAAGCTCCGCGCATTAGGGTAATTCCCATAAGGAATTTAATAAAATGCAAATAAAAAGATTTAGGCATAGCGTTAAGCTGTGCCTTTTCTGTACTTTTTTTCGTGGACGAACTAGGCTACTCGTAGCCTAGTGAGATATAGATATGTTTTATATTTCCCGCAAAATTCAATCAGTTGTGTTCTTCCATTTTTCGTGATATAATGATTGTACGATAAACAATAATTTAACGGAGAACAAAAAATATGGAATACATAAAACTCACACTTGAAAATTTAGAAACAGAGCATATTTGTTGTGCCATCTCTAACAATAAGGACATACAAGTTGCAAGCAAGAAAGCGTGGCTAAAAGAAAGAATAAAGGACGGCTTGGTATTTTTGAAATCCGTTGAACGCGGCAAATGCTTTATTGAATACATACCTGCCGAAAATGCTTGGTGTCCTATCGAAGCGAACAGCTATATGCACATAAATTGCTTTTGGGTATCGGGCTCGTTTAAAGGACACGGCTATGCAAACGATTTATTAAATGCTTGTATAGCCGATGCAAAAGCGCAAGGCAAACACGGAATTACCGTTATATCTTCGCCGAAAAAGATGCCGTTTTTGTCAGATCCGAAATATCTTGCTTATAAAGGGTTTAAGGTTGCGGATAAAGCAAATCCAAACTTTACTTTAATGTATTTATCTTTCGACGAAAATGCGCCCGTTCCGAAATTCAAAGAACAAGCAAAACAGCCGCGTATAGATAAACAAGGTTTTGTTGTGTATTATACGTACGGTTGTCCGTTTACGGCTAAATACGTTCCGCTTGTTCAGCAAACGGCAAAGGACAAAGGCATTCCGTTTGAAAGCGTATTGATAGACAGCAAGGAAAAAGCGCAAAACGCGCCTATGGCGTGGACGAATTACGCCGTATTTTATAACGGACAATACATATCAAACGAAATCCTAAACGAGAAGAAGTTTCTTGAACTTGCAAAGAGTTATTATAGACAGTAATATAAATTTCAATTTATTTAAGGGGTAAGGGCTGTTTTCCGAATCCGCCCTATACCCCTTAACAACCCCGTTACCCGAAAACTCCTCAAAACCCCCTGCCCCTTAATCTTTAAGGGGGGGAAGCAGGTTGATTAAATTCAGGTAAATTTCAATTTGACGTGCAGTGAAGTCGGTTAAGCGGTTCAGTAATAAAGATACGTGGCTGCGGCGACACGCCGCTAAATTTCAATTTATCGTTATTAAAATGTTTAGTTAAAAGCTCTCAAACAAATTTGTTTGAGAGCTCTTTTATAATCGCATGTCTGTTCCCTATGGGAAGTTCGCATTGCGCGGGGCTTTTAAGTTTTTTGGCTTATTCTTTGCCTGCAAGTTTCTTGTAACTTTCAAGCCTTTGCTTTGCGGACTCTTCCGTCTTTTTGAAGAGTTCGCCTGCAACTTCTTCGCCCTGTGTCTTGGCAAGCGAAGCAAATCTCGTTTCGCCCGCAAGGAACTTCTGGTAGTCGCCCGTCGGTTCTTTCGAATCGAGCGTGAATACCTCGGTTTCGGGGTTGTACCTGTAAAGCTGCCAGTATCCGCAGTCGACAGCCGCTTTTTCTTCAAGCTGGCTCTTCGTCATATTGATACCGTGGTTTATGCAGGGTGCGTAAGCAATGATAAGGGAAGGGCCGTGGTAAGCTTCGGCTTCGGTAAGCGCTTTAAGAAGCTGTGCGGGGTTGGAACCCATTGCAACCTGAGCCACGTAAACGTAACCGTAAGATTTAGCAATCATTCCCAAATCTTTTTTCTTGACTCTCTTGCCTGCGGAAGCGAACTTAGCTACCGCGCCGATATTGGTTGCCTTGGAAGCTTGTCCGCCTGTGTTCGAATAAACTTCGGTGTCGAGTACAAGTACGTTGACGTCTTCGCCCGAAGCGAGTACGTGGTCAAGTCCGCCGTAACCGATGTCGTAAGCCCAGCCGTCGCCGCCGAATATCCAGATAGATTTCTTTGCAAGGCAGTCTTTCGCGTCGAGAATGTCTTTTATAAGCGAATAGGTTTCAATTGCTTTAACGAAAGATTCGCTCGCTTCCTGACCGTCTGCATAGTTGGTCCAGGTCTTTGCAAGTTTTGCGACTTTTGCCTTAACCGCAAGAATATCTTTCAAAAGCGCAACCGTCTCACTGTTGCTGTCAAGGTTGTCTTCAAGCACTTTTACAAGATTTTCTGAAGCCTTTTTTGAAGGTTCTCTGTCTTCGAATGCCGCAAGGTAAGCTTCGCAGGCTTTTTTGCCTTCTTCGTTGTCCCAGATGGAAGCAAGCTTTTCTACCTTAGACTTAACGGCTTTTCTTCTTGCGTCGTAAGCAAGGTTCATACCGTAACCGAATTCTGCGTTGTCTTCGAACAGAGAGTTTGCCCAAGCGGGACCGTGACCCTTTCTGTTTGTGGTGTAGGGGCATGTAGGTGAAGAACCGCCGTAAATGGAAGAGCAGCCCGTCGCGTTTGCGATAACCATATCTTCGCCGAAAAGCTGAGTTACAACCTTTACATAAGGCGTTTCGCCGCAGCCTGCGCACGCGCCGGAGAACTCGAACAGGGGAGTGGCAAACTGACAGCCCTTAACGGTGTCTTTCTTGAATTTGGAAGTATCTGCTTCGGGCAGGTCAACTGCATATTCCCAGTTCTTGTCTTCGCCCTTTGAAAGCGCTTCCGCAAGGGGAACCATCTTTATGGCTCCGCCGTCCTTTACGGGACATACCGTTGCGCACACTCCGCAGCCCATACAGTCAAGGGGAGATACCTGCATCTTGTAATCGTAACCCGCAAGACCTATCGCCGCCTTTACGGTAAGCGTCTTGGGCTTCTTTGCGTCGCTCTTTATAAGGGCGGGTCTCAGACAAGCGTGGGGGCATACGAACGAACAGGTACCGCACTGAATACACTTTTCGGTTATGATTTCGGGTACGAGAACGGCAACGCCGCGCTTTTCGTATTTGGTGGTACCGGTGGGAACGTGTCCGTCGGCGTTGAACTGCGAAGATTTAAGCTTGTCGCCTTCGAGATAGAGAATGGGTTTGATAATTTCCTGATAGTAAGCGTTGTTTGCGCCCTTTACCATTTCGGCGCCCTTGGTGGCTTTTGCCCAGGTTGCGGGTACTTCAATCTTGATAAGGTTGTCGCCTGCGGCTGCGTCGATAGCATTGTAGTTCATCTGTACGACTTCTTCGCCCTTTCTGCCGAACGACTTCTTTGCCATATACTTCATATATTCTATGGCTTTGTCATAGGGCATAATCTGGGGATTTACGCGGAAGAATGCAGACTGTAAAATGGTGTTTGTTCTGCCGCGGAGTCCAAGGTCGGCTGCAATCTTGATTGCGTCTATAACGTAAAGATTTATGTGCTTGTTCGCAATATCCTGTTTTACCTTTGCGGGCAGGAAATCTTCAAGCGCCTTTACGGTAGTTGCGTTTGTATTTATAAGGAATGTACCGCCTTCTTTGATATCGCTTGTCATATCGTAACGGGTGATATACGAAGGATTGGAACACTGCACGAAGTCTGCGGAATCGATAAGGTATTCCGACTGGATGGGCGAATCGCCGAAGCGCAGGTGGGATACGGTTATACCGCCGGACTTTTTGGAATCGTAGAAGAAGTACGCCTGTGCGTGCTTGTCCGTATGGTCGCCGATAATCTTAATCGAATTCTTGTTCGCGCCTACCGTACCGTCCGAACCGAGTCCGTAGAACTTACAGCTTGTAGAGCCTTCGGGCGCCGCGTCGAATTTTTCGGAGAAGTCGAGCGACGTATTGGTAACGTCTTCGTAAATACCGATTGTGAAGTGGTTTTTGGGTTCCTTTTCTTCAAGGTTCTTGTAAACGGCAAGTACCATAGAGGGGGTAAATTCTTTCGAGCCGAGTCCGTATCTTCCGCCGACAACTTTTATGTTGGTCACGCCCTTTTCCAAAAGAGCCGAACATACGTCGAGGTAGAGAGGTTCGCCGAGAGAGCCGGGTTCCTTCGTTCTGTCGAGAACGGCAATGCGTTTGGTAGAGCGGGGAAGGGCGTTGATGAACGCGTCCGCAACGAAAGGTCTGTAAAGACGTACTTTTACAAGACCGTACTTTTTACCCGTTTTGTTGAGTTTGTTGACAGACTCTTCGATAGTTTCGCAACCGGAACCCATACATACAATAACTTCTTCCGCGTGGGGGTGTCCTACGTAGTCGAACAGGTGATAGCTTCTTCCGCACTTTGCGGATACCAAATCCATCATTTTCTGTACGATTGCGGGTGTGGCTTCGTAATATTTGTTTGCGGTTTCCCTGTTCTGGAAATATGTATCGCCGTTCTGCGCCGTACCCTTCTGGATGGGATGTTCGGGGTTGAGCGAACGCGACTTAAAGTCTGCAATGTCAGCCCAGATGCCCGCTCTGTCGCAGATGCTTCTGATTTCCGCATAGTCGTCTGCGTCGTCCCATACGTCTATTTTTGATACTTCGTGCGAAGTTCTGAACCCGTCGAAGAAGTTGATAAAGGGAACTTTGGATTTAAGCGTGGAAAGGTGCGCAACGAGCGCAAGGTCCATAACTTCCTGTACGGAAGAGTTGCAAAGCATTGCAAAGCCCGTCTGACGGCAAGCCATAACGTCCGCGTGGTCGCCGAATATGTTCAGCGAATGAGCCGCAAGCGCGCGCGCCGATACGTGCATAACCATAGGAAGCAGTTCGCCCGAAATCTTGTACATATTGGGAATCATAAGCAAAAGCCCCTGTGAAGCGGTGTAGGTGCTTGTCAGTGCGCCTGCGCAAAGCGCTCCGTGAACCGCGCCTGCGGCTCCGCCTTCCGACTGCATTTCGGCAATCTTAACTTTCTGACCCCACATATTGGTTCTGCCCGCGGTTGCCCATTCGTCCGCAACTTCCGCCATAGGCGAAGAGGGGGTAATGGGGTAGATTGCAGCTACTTCCGAAAAGGCGTACGCAACGTGGCTGGCGGCGGTATTACCGTCGATAGTCAATTTTTTCATCTAAAAACCTCCGATTAAAAAAATTATAATTTTCAATATCGATGCAAATTTATTGCACTTCTACAATTATACTTCAAGCGGTAAAAAAAGTCAATATTCCTTATTGATAAATTTCTTTAAATTTTTTTATTCTTATCACCTAAAAGTCCCCGCAAATTGTTGTTAAAAATCGATTTTAATGTTATAATTTCGTATATGACCGATGAACAGGATATAGTTATTTTTGAAAACGTAAAATTTTTTTACCCCGGCTCGGACGGGGTTTATGCCGTTAACGGCGTAAACCTCAACGTTAAGCGCGGGGAGTTTCTTTCTGTCATCGGACATAACGGAAGCGGTAAATCTACGCTTGCCCGTCTTTTAAACGGACTGCTTGAAGCCGACGAAGGCAAAATAACCGTCTTGGGGCTCGACGTGTCGGAAGGCAAAAATTCACTTGAAATACGCAGGCACGTCGGCATTGTTTTTCAAAACCCCGACAATCAGATGGTGGCGTCCATCGTTGAAGACGACGTGGCGTTCGGTCCCGAAAATATAGGCATAGACCGTCAGGAAATCGGCAGAAGAATAGAGTGGGCTCTGGATTGCGTGGGAATGAGTGAATACCGTCACTCTACGCCTACAAGACTTTCGGGCGGGCAGAAGCAGAGGATAGCCGTTGCCGGCGTTCTTGCCGTCAAGCCTGATATTCTTGTTCTTGACGAATCTACCGCAATGCTTGACCCCAAGGGCAGGCGGGAAGTCATAGAAGTCGTCCGCCGTCTCAATAAAGAAGAGGGTATGACGGTTATTTTGATTACCCACTTTATGGAAGAAGCTTTGCTTGCCGACAGGACGATAGTTATGAACAGGGGCGAAATAGTTCTTTCTGGTACGCCCGAAGAAATTTTCGAAAACGGCGAAAAGCTTGAAGCATACAATCTCTGTCTGCCCCGCATAACCGATATTATAAATAAACTTAATTCGGCGGGAATGGGCGTTGAAAACGTTCTCCGTCCCGAACTGCTTGCCGAAGGCATTGTAAAAAGTCTTGCCCGAAAGGGGATAACAAGCGCAGTAAGCCCGCCATACGAAGAAAAAACTCTTTCCGGCGGCGGCGAGTGGGATATTGACGTAAATAATCTCGATTTCACGTATTCGAAAAAATCTCCGTTTGCGACAAAGGCGTTAAAGGGTATAAACCTTCATATAGACGAAGGCGAATTTTTCGGCATAATAGGTCATACGGGAAGCGGTAAATCTACGCTCGTCCAGCATCTGAACGCCCTTATCAAGCTTCCGCAGGCGCAAAAGCGTTACAGAAAAAAACGTGTAAAAAAGGGTATGCCTCCGCCCGTGCTGCCGTCTATAACGATAGGTAAATTCAACCTTGCCGACAAGAAATGCGACTTTAAAAGCCTTAGGGCAAACGTCGGTATGGTTTTCCAGTATCCCGAATACCAGCTGTTCGCCGAAACGGTCTTTGCCGACGTCGCGTTCGGGCTTAAAAATTTCAATAAAGACGCCAAGCCCGAAGAAATAGAACAGGCTGTGCGTGAAAGTATAGAAGTAGTCGGGCTTAACTATAACGAAGTAAAGGACAAATCGCCCTTCGATTTGTCGGGCGGGCAGAAGCGCCGCGTCGCAATCGCGGGCGTAATCGTCACAAAGCCCAGCGTGCTTATTTTGGACGAACCCGCCGCGGGGCTTGACCCGTCGGGAAAAAAGGACATAATGGAGCTTCTGCACAAGCTCCACCGAGAGTGGTGCAAGACGGTTATAATCGTATCCCACGATATGGACGAGGTAGCCGAAAACTGTACGAAAACCGCTGTTATATCAAACGGTGAAGTCGTTATGTGCGACAGTCCCGCAAAACTTTTCTCCCGCACGGACGAACTGTTGAAACTCGGGCTTGACGTTCCTTTGACTTCGAGGCTTTGTTCACTTCTCAAAGAAAAGGGTATAGAGATAGAGTGCGACTGCACTTCCGCCGATTTCGCGCGCAAGGTAACCGAAGTTTACGAAGGAGGGCAAAATGCTTAACGACGTAACTTTCGGTCAGTACTATCCCGTAAAATCTTTCGTACACAGGTGCGACCCCCGCTTAAAACTTTTGGCTTTAATCGCCTATATCGTCGCGCTCTTCCTTGCAAAAAATTTCTATGCAATGGCGGCGTGCGTAGTCGTTCTGGTTTCGGCGGTAATAGCTTCCCGCGTTCCCGTCGGCAGCGTTCTGCGCTCGGTCAAGGCGGTAATATTTCTTTTGATATTCACGGCGGTTATTAATCTGTTTTTCCACGGCGGGCAACACCTTCTCGTCGAGTGGGGCATAATAAAAATTTACCGCGAGGGCATAATTTTTACTGTATTTTTCGTGTTGCGGCTGTTCTTTCTGGTAATGGGTTCGGCTCTGTTAACCCTTACGACAACTCCCGTCGAGCTTACCGACGGCATAGAAAGTCTGCTTACGCCTTTGAAATGGGTACGCTTCCCCGTCCACGAACTCGCGCTTATAATGTCGATTGCGCTGAGGTTTATTCCCACGCTTATCGACGAGACAAACCGCATAATTTCCGCACAGAAAGCAAGGGGGGCGGACTTTGAAAGCGGAAATATATTCAAGCGCATAAAAGCGATAGTTCCTATTTTAATTCCCCTTTTGATAAGCGCGTTCCGCCGTGCCGAAGAACTTGGCGATGCTATGGACGCACGCTGTTATTCGGGTTCTAAAAACCGCACCAAGTACAAAAAACTTAAATTCGGCTGGCGTGATTTGATTTGCTTGCTGCTGTTTGCCGCGCTCATTACCGCGGTAGTGCTGCTAAATATTTACGGGTACAGAATATTCCCCGGAATTTACGAATTTATAAGGTTAAATTAATGAGATACGCTCTTTTAATTTCCTACGACGGCACAAATTACGGCGGTTGGCAGATACAGAAAAATTCGATTACGGTACAGCAAAAACTTACCGAAGCGTTAACTTTGACGCTCGGCAAACCGGTTACCGTCACGGCAAGCGGCAGGACGGACAGCGGGGTGCACGCTTCGGCGCAGGTGTGTCACTTCGACGCGGACACAGCCATTCCGCCGGAACGGCTTGCGGACGCGGTCAACTTTCATTTGCCCGAGGACATTTCTGTCTTGAAATCGGCGGTCGCGCCCGAAGGGTTCGACGCCGTCGCAAGCGCAAAAAAGAAAACTTATCTTTACCGCGTCTATCTCGCCCGTCGCCGTCAGCCTTTAAGGGACAGATACGCCGTGCATATAAAGTATCCCGTTGATTTGGAAAGACTTGCTTCGTCGGGTAAGTTGTTCGAAGGCGAACACGACTTCAAAGCTTACTGCGCTTCGGGTTCGCAGGTTAAAACGACGGTAAGGACTGTATATTCGGTTGAGACGAATTGGGTTGAAACGCCCTTTTATACGGATGTCGGAATAAGGGTGACGGGCAACGGCTTTCTTTACAATATGGTACGCACGCTGGCAGGAACAATGCTTTACTGTTCGGCGGGCAGACTGACGGAAGAGGATATTATACGTTCGCTTAAAGACCGCGACAGAAACGCCGTAGGTAAAACTATGCCTGCAAATGGGCTTACGCTCGAACGCGTCGACTACGGAATTGACATTTTTAACTGATTTTTCACAAATCGATTTTATTTTTTACATTTATTGAGCATAGAATATAAGAACCGAAGCAAGGGGGATTATATGGATTTTTTCGAATACGCGTCGTTAGCCGGTGAATTTGTAAACAACGTCTGGGTTCAGTTTATCGTCGGCGGGCTTTGTTTTGCAATCGTTTTCATATTCGAAGCCATCGCGCTTTTCACCGTCGCCGTCCGGTCCGGGTACAGACACAAGTGGATGGCTTTCGTTCCGTTCTTCAATACCTATTATATCGGCGTGTGCGCGCAGAAAAACAGGTTTTACAACATTGACGCAAAGAAAATCGGCTTGGTCACGGCTATTTTCGAAGCCGTACTGTTCGCCGGTTACGTACTGTATTACGTCGCTTATTTTCTTGTAATGAAGTACGAGGTTGCCGTTCCCACCGAAGTTTTCAACGGGCTCACGGTCTATATATACGAACTCAGGAACTGCCCGCAAGAGCTTGCCTGGGCAGCCTGGATATACAATTATTTAAACAGGTTTATTTTAAGGTTTGTAGATCTCGTTTTCCTTATCTTCAATATTGCGCTTTTAATTTGCTTTTTCCAGACTTACGCTTGCAGAAGATATGTTTTGTTTACAATCACAAGCGTTCTCTTCCCCATACAGGGTATACTGTTCTTCATAGTGCGTAACAACGTCGGGGTAAATTACAGGGACTTTTTACGCGCCGAACAGGCAAGACAGTATGCGGCGTATCAGAATTATCAGCAACAACAAAATTTTAACGGCAATCCTTACGGGCGCGACGGATATAACAATAATCCCTATAATAATAACGGTTACGGCAATCGTGACGGCGGTGCGTCGGGCGACCCGTTCGGCGGACTCGGCGGAAGCGGTAACGGAGAAAACAAAGGCGGTTCGCCGTTTGACGAATTCGACAATTAACTTAAAGCGCGTAAAATTTACGCGCTTTTTTATTTGCTTCCGTAATCGGTATGTGCTATACTTATAAGCGTAACTTATACCTGAGGAGATTTTATGCTGGACGTAATTTCGGCAATATCAACGGCGCACGGCGCGGGCGGCGTCGCAATCATAAGACTGAGCGGGCAAAACGCGCTTGAAATAGCCGAAAAGATGTTTTCGCCCGCGGGCAAGACGGGCGTTAAAGATTTTATACCAAACGTTATGTATGCGGGCAACATCGAAGGCAACGGCTTTAAAGATTTCGGAATGTGCGTTTATTTCAAGGCGCCCAAATCGTTTACGGGCGAGGACGTGGTGGAATTTCACTGTCACGGCGGGGTGCAGATAGCCCGCGGTATACTCGGTAAAACCATCTCTTTCGGCGCGCGCGCGGCGGAAAAGGGTGAGTTTACAAAACGCGCTTTCATAAACGGTAAACTTTCGCTGTCGTCAGCGGAAGGCGTAATAGATATGATTAACGCCGAAAGCCTTGCATCGCTTCGGGCGGGCTGTATGCTTTACAACGAAAAGCTTACTTCCGAAATAAATCTGTTGCAGAACGGGCTTACGGATATTCTCGCGGAAATTTCAGCCGACCTCGACTATCCCGAAGAAGATCTCGAAAATTTGAATACAGCCAAAATAAATGCTTCAATAGCACAAATTTCTTCAAGGCTTGACAGCCTTGCCTCGACTTATTCAAGCGGTAAAAAGATAAAGGACGGCGTTACGGTCGCAATCTGCGGCAAACCCAACACGGGCAAAAGTTCTCTTCTCAACGCTTTGCTCGGCTACGACAAGGCGATAGTGTCGCCCGAAGCGGGAACCACCCGAGACGCGGTTGAGGGCAGTATAGAAATAGATGGCGTGACTTACAATTTTATCGATACCGCCGGCATACGCAAGCGGGCGGGACAGATAGAAAATATCGGTATAGAACGTGCCAAAAAGATTATTTCTTCCGCCGACGTAATACTATCTGTAACGGACGGCGACGGCGCCGCGGAACTTTCCGTAACGGACGGCGAAGTCATAACCGTATTCAATAAAAGCGACATAACAAAGCCTGTCGGTAAATTCGACGTTGCGGTGTCGGCAAAGACGGGGGAAGGACTTGAAGAACTTAAAAAACTGCTTGCGGGTAAATGTGTGGGAGAGGTCGCCCTCGAAAAAGCCTATATAATAGAACGCCGTCACTATTCCGCGCTTGTGCGGGCGGCGCAGTCGCTTAAAAGCGCAATGGAAAACGCGGAAGCGTATACGACTGATATACTCGCCATAGATTTAAAAGACGCGTGGGACTGCCTCGGTGAAATAACGGGGGAAACCGCCAACGAAAGCATTATTAATACCGTATTCGAAAAGTTCTGTGTGGGCAAGTAAGGAGGTAATTATGGTCAATCTCGAACTGTATAAAGTGTTTTACACCGTTGCAAGGTGCGGTTCTCTAACCAAAGCCGCGCAAGAACTCTATATTTCCCAGCCTGCCGTATCGCAGTCTGTCAAACAGCTTGAAACACAGCTCGGCGTTCCCCTTTTTAACCGCACGCATAAGGGGATGGAACTGTCCGCGGCGGGCGGAAAACTCATATTCAAAAACGTGCAGGACGCACTCGTTCTTCTCGAATCGGCAGAGAACAGTATTACCGAATTGCAGACTACGGTCACGGGTACGATTAGAATAGGCGCTACAGATTCTATTTTTTCGCACTTGCTTTCGGATAAAATAGCAAAGTTCAGTGAAAAATATCCCGCCGTTAAGTTCGAACTTATCTCGGCGACTTCGCCCGAAACTTTAAACCAGCTTAAAGAGGGCGTTTGCGACGTGGCGTTCGTAAATCTTCCCGTCGAAGACGCCGACGTGAAATTCCTTGATACAGTATCGCATTTAAGCGATATTTTCGTTGCGGGCAAAAAGTACGAATATCTTAAAGGCGAAGAAATCGGCTTGAACAATTTGCAGGAATTTCCCCTGCTTATGATGGAACGCAACACTGTTGCGATAAATTCGCTTAACGCCTTTCTCGCTTTGCACGGCGTAACACTTACTCCCGACATTGAAGTATCAAACTGGGATTTGATGGTCAGGCTTGCCGTAAAGGGAATGGGGTTGGGGTGCATCCCCCGCGAATACTGCGTGGAAGAGCTTGCAAACGGGCAGCTTTTCGAAGTTGCCGTAACACCGTCGCTTCCCGTAAGGGGGGTGGGTATTGCCATTCCCAAACACGCGTCCGCTTCGTTTACGGTCAAACAGTTCATTGCCGAATTTTCGCGGGTGTAAAATATGAAGTATACTCAGCTTAAAAACGATATAGCCCAAGGCGCGCGTTCTATCTATCTTCTCGAAGGAGACGACGCGTATTTCCGTATGAAAGGCGAAGAAATGCTTAAAAGTGCATTTGTGCAGATGCCGGAACTTAATTTTTCTCCGTTCGACGGCGATACGCTTAAAGGAAGCGCGTTGACTTCGCTTATTTCGGCAATAGAAAGTTTTCCGTTTATGTCCGAGAAGCGTGTAATCAAAGTAACGTCGCTTCATCCGACGGAAAGCGAATACGAAAAATATCTTAAAAAGACATTTGAAAATTTCCCGCCGACGACCGTGCTTATAATCGTCAATGCGGAGGGTAAAAAGGGCGTCGACTTGAAACGCAAAAACTGTATTACTTACGTCGACTGCAACCGTGCCGACGAAGACACTGTTGCCAAATGGGTATTTTTGACGTTTAAACACGCGGGTATAACCGCTCCCGCCGACGTCTGCACGACGATAGCGCGTTACTGTCTGTGCAATATGTCGCGCGTCGCGCTCGAAACGGAAAAACTTATAGACTATAAAAAACAGGGCACGCTCACGCTGGAGGAAGTCGACTGCAACGTTTATAAGGACGCAGAATACCGCATTTACGAAATGACAAACGCCGTTGCCCGCAAAGATTACGGCGCGTATATCGAAATACAGTCCGAGCTGTGCCGTAAAAACGGCGACGAAACAACTTTGCTTTCGGGACTGTTTTCCTATTTTAAAAATCTTTTGACAATTTTAAGTTCTTTTGACGGCGATGCGGAGCTTGCCAAACTTTTAAAAATGAAGGAGTACGGCGTAAAAAAGAGCAGGGAGCAGGCGCGCGCGATAGGTTGCGAACGGCTTAAAATTTACGTCGCTTGCATTTATTCGGTATTGGCGGACGTCAAGAGCGGGCTTTTGACTCCGCAAAGCGCACTGCAAAACTTCAACAATAAAATATTTTTTGCCTGACATACAAATTAAGTATTTTAAACGCTTTATTTTTTTAAAATTTAATTATATAATAGTTATAGACGAAGTTTACTTTGGAGAACTTAAATGGCAATCTGGTCTACAATACAGCAGAATATAGTCAGAAATTTCGGAACGGAATTTGCCGACAGGTGGATTGCGTATCTGTTGCAGCTTATACTTTTTTCGGTTTTGTTTTACCTTATGTTCAAGGTGCTTAAAAACAACAAAGCCGATAAATTCATCGCCATAATATGCTTTTTCGTAATATTTACGGGCATTGTGTCGGCGTTTACCGAAACGGTAAGTTCTTCGGTAATGTTCATAATAATAGCAATGGTCGGCGTTATAGTGTTTACTATGTACCACACCGAAATCAAGCGTTCTCTTCTCGATTCGGGCGTAAAGAAAAGTAAGGCGGAACCTGTAACCGTTACCGGTGTAGAGCTTATTATGGACGAGATAGTCCGCGCCGTACAGAATATGTCTAAAAACGACATCGGCGCGCTCATCGTTCTTTCCAATGACAATCTGCCCGAAGGCATTATCGAAAGCGGAACGGTAATAAACGCCCAAATCACTTCGCAAATGGTTGAAGCTGTGTTCTATCCCAAAGCCCCGTTGCACGACGGCGCGCTTGTAATAGAAGGCAACAAGCTTTACGCCGCAGGCTGCTTCCTGCCGCTTGCGCAGGACGAAAAGCTTCCCAAGGAAATGGGCAGCCGCCACCGCGCCGCGCTCGGCGTGACTATGGTTGCAAGCGTAACGGCGATAGTCGTATCCGAAGAGACGGGCATAATCTCCATCGTTAAAAACGGCGCAATAAAGAAGAAGTATGCAGACGCTACCGATATAAAGGAAGCTTTAAGCGATTACTATTGGTCTGATTTGACCGCGGAGGCGATTATATGAAAAAGTTCGGACAGATATTAAAAGATTTCTTCACCAAAAATATCGTTATAAAAGTAATCGCGTTTGCGCTTGCTCTCGTAACCGTGTTCCTTATCAATATAACTTAAATTATGAATACACTGCATATACCGGAAATTTTATTACCCGACGTTGCGGATATGTCTGCGTGGGCGGTCAACGCCTGTGACCAGTTTACTTCCGATTACGGTTACTGGCACAGCGTCGAAGCGCTCGTCGGCGATAAGGTAAGCGCTTTAAAACTGATATTCCCGGAAATATATTTAAAAGACAATCCAGAAGCCCGCATCGCAAATATCAATAAGACGATGCGGACGTATCTTAATAAAGGGGTTTTCGGCAGAACGGTAAATTCGTTCATTCTCGTCGAACGCACTACCCAATCGGGTACGCGCACGGGGCTGGTACTGGCAATCGACCTTGAAGAGTATTCGTTCGAACCCGATGCGAAGACTGCTGTGCGTTCTACCGAAGCAACGATACTCGAACGTATCCCGCCCCGCGTCGAAATACGCAAGGACGCACCGATAGAGCTTCCGCATATTATGTTACTGTACGACGATGCCGACGGAAGGGTGCTTAACTGCGTTAAACGCGGAAAAACGCTGTACGATTTCGACCTGAATATGGACGGCGGAAGGGTGAAGGGAACGTATGTCGAAAATACGGAAAGGGTAATAGAATCGTTCTATTCGCTTGCGGAAGGTCAAAAAAATGTTATGCTGTTCGCAGTCGGCGACGGCAACCATTCTCTGGCTACGGCGAAAACCTGTTGGGAAATGCTTAAAAGCACGCTTTCTCCGGAACTGGTAAAAACCCACCCCGCACGCTTCGCTCTCTGTGAAGCCGTAAACATTTACGACCCCGCCCTTAATTTCGAACCTATTCACAGATTTATCAAAACAGGAAATATTGAAAAGTTTTTAAAAGGTCTTAAAACTTCGGGGTCGGGTAAAGCCCGTCTCGCCGTCGGCGGAAAAACTTCCCAAATAGCGTTTGACGGTAATATCCCGCAGGGCATACGCGCCCTTGACGGTTATATCTCGCAGTTTATTTCCGAAAACGGCGGAGAAGTTGACTATATCCACGGCGCTGGCGGGCTTATTAAACTTACCGCGGAAAGCGGAGTGGGAATAATGCTTCCACCGATTGCCAAGGCGGATTTTTTCAATCTGATAAAAACGGGCGGCAACTTGCCCAGAAAGACTTTCTCTATGGGGGAAGGCAACGAAAAGCGTTATTATATAGAAGCAAAGAGAATAAAATAATGTCAGTAAAAGTATGTAAATTCGGCGGGACGTCAATGGCTGACGGCAACGTCATAAAAAACGTAAAAAATATTATAGACAGCCAGGCGGAACGGCGCTTTGTCGTTGTATCCGCCCCTGGTAAAAGATATTCGGACGACATAAAGGTCACCGACCTTTTGTATTCCTGCTATGAACAGCTTAACGTAAACGGAACGTGCGCAGACGCATTTAAGCCGATACGCGCACGTTTTACCGATATCGCCAAACAGCTTGGGTTAAAGCTTGACATAAAGGCTGTTCTCGACGAAACCGAACGCCGTATCGAAGAAGAAAACAGCGAAGATTTCACCGCTTCCCGCGGGGAATATCTTTCCGCGCGTATCGTCGCGGAAGAGCTTGGCGCGAAGTTTATCGACGCGCATGACGTAATTTTTTTCAATGAAGACGGCACGTTAAACGGCGAAAAATCTTACAAGGCGATAGCTTCCGCCGTTGCGGGTGCGGAAAGGGCGGTTTTGCCCGGGTTTTACGGTTGCGGCGCAGACGGTAAGGTTAAAACTTTTTCCCGCGGGGGATCGGATATAACGGGTGCAGTTGTGGCGCGTGCCGTTAACGCTTCCGTATACGAAAATTGGACAGACGTATCAGGTTTTCTTGCGTGTGATCCGCGCATTGTAGACAGTCCCAAAAATATTAAGACCCTTTCCTATAAAGAACTGCGCGAATTGAGTTATATGGGCGCCAACGTTCTGCACAGCGAATCCATTTTTCCCGTGCGCAAAGCGAATATTCCCATACAGATAAAAAATACTTTCCGTCCCGACGACTGCGGAACGACTATCGTTCCCACGTCGCGCTACGTTCCCAGCGGAGATCTCGTCACCGGCATTGCGGGTAAGAAAAATTTTACGGTTATATTTATAGAAAAGTCCTTGATGAACGCCGAAATCGGCTTTGTCAGAAAGGTGCTTTCGGTAATAGAAGAAGAGGGTATCCCCGTAGAGCATATTCCGTCCGGCATAGACACGATGTCGCTTGTAATCGCCAGCGACGCGTTGAGGGAATATAAGCTTGAACGTATTCTCGAAGGTATTAAAAACGCCGTCGAACCCGATATAATAAGGGTAATAGAAAACATCGCGCTTATAGCGACAGTCGGTCACGGTATGTCGTCAACGGTCGGAACTTCTGCGCGTCTGTTCAACGCTATCGCTTCGGCAAATATAAATATCAAAATGATTGACCAGGGTTCAAGCGAACTCAACATAGTCGTCGGCGTAAAAAACGAAGACTATGAAAACTGTATCAAAGCAATTTACAGGGAATTTTTCGGCAGGTAAATATGACGGCTGTTATAATAATGTGCGTTACGTCGGTCGTGCTTATGGTCGTCAACGCTTTTTTGGTGGTATCTTTGCACAGGCAAAATAAAAAATTCGCCGTTCACGTTACGTCGGAAAAGCAACGCGCCGATGTTGTGGCAAACCAATCCGAAGAAGAAAAACCCGAAAGTGAAAATAAGTAACAGACACAACATATTGTGTTTGATAAAAAAATACTTATACAATATTTAGTGTATACTGTTGACAAAGTAAAATTTGTCTGATAAAATATAATCAACTTAAAGGCAATACGGCAACTGACGAGTTTGCGGATAAACCGCAAGGAAGCCGTAGTGTTTGAAAATGTCGTTCGTCTGGGCTGTTTAAGTTTAAACAGTCCTTTTATATTTTCTCAGGGGGTCTGCGTGACGGGTTATATTCATTCGTTTGAAACGTTGGGTACGGTGGACGGGCCGGGTATTCGCTTCGTCGTGTTTATGCAGGGGTGTCCTATGCGCTGTAAATACTGCCACAACCCCGACACCTGGAAGCTTTCCGTCGGCAAGGAATATACGGCGGAAGAGGTCGCCGCAACCGCCCTGAAATATAAAAGCTATATAAATAACGGCGGGGTTACCGTAACGGGTGGCGAACCGCTTATGCAGACGGATTTCGTAACCGAACTGTTTTCGTTACTCAAAGCCGCGGGCGTGCATACCGCGCTTGATACTTCGGGCATAACGTTCGATATAAATAACGTAAATAAATTCGAAAGTCTTTTGAAATATACAGATCTTGTCCTGCTCGATATTAAGCATATCGACGATCAAAAACATATCGCGCTTACGGGTTTATCAAACAAAAGCGTTTTAAATTTCGCAAGGTATCTTTCGGACAACGGCAAGGATATGTGGATAAGGCACGTACTCGTAGACGGTATAACAGACGACGATGAAAGTCTTTATAAACTTAAAGATTTTATCAGTGGTTTAAAGACGGTTAAAAAGGTTGAAGTTCTGCCCTATCATTCTATGGGCGAAGTCAAGTATGAAAAATTAGGCATTCCGTACCAGCTGAAAGGCGCAAAACCGCCCGAAGCGGACAGGATAGCAAATGCAAAGCGTATACTCGGTATTTGAAAACGCAATACTTTATAAAGAGGTGTTTTATGAAATATGAAGCTTGGGAAGGTTTTAAAAGCGCAAAATGGAGCGAAGACGGAGAAGTCAACGTCAGGGACTTTATACAGCACAACTACACTCCTTACGAAGGGGGAAGCGAATTTCTTGCTCCGCCCACTAAGGCTACATTGAAGCTTTGGGACGAAATTTTAAAACTTTCGGAAGAAGAAAGAAAGGCAGGCGGCGTCCTCGACGCGGATACAAAAACCGTATCCACGCTCACTTCGCACTCCGCGGGTTATATTGATAAAAAGCTTGAAAAGATTGTCGGTTTACAGACGGACAAGCCTTTTAAGCGTGCGCTTCAACCTTTCGGCGGAATAAAGATGGCGGAACAGGCGTTGAATATGTACGGTTATGAAATAGATGCGGATATAAAAGATATTTTCACGCATTACCGTAAAACGCATAACGACGGCGTTTACGACGCTTACACCCACGAAATGCGCCGTGCGCGCAGGGCGCATATTCTTACGGGGCTTCCCGACACTTACGGCAGGGGCAGAATTGTCGGCGACTACCGCCGCGTCGCGCTTTACGGCGTAGACTATCTCATCGCCTGCAAGGAAAACGACAAACTTCAAAAAGACGGCGATATGACTCCCGAAAAGATACGCGACAGGGAAGAACTGTCAGAACAGATTAAGGCGTTAAAGGCGTTGAAACAGCTTGCCGAAATTTACGGGCTTGACATTTCGTCCCCCGCAAAAACCGCGCAGGAAGCGGTGCAGGCGCTTTACTTGGGCTATCTTGCCGCCGTTAAAGATCAGAACGGCGCGGCAATGTCCATAGGCAGAAATTCCACCTTCATCGATATTTATATTCAGCGTGACATAGACAGGGGAATACTCACGGAAGAAAGCGCGCAGGAACTTATCGACCACTTCGTTATGAAGCTAAGAATAATTAAGTTTATGCGAATAAAGGAATATAACGAACTGTTTTCGGGCGACCCCACGTGGGTTACGGAATCGATAGGCGGTATGGGCGTGGACGGCAGAACGCTTGTCACCAGGTCTTCGTTCAGAATACTTCACACTCTTACCAATCTCGGCCCTGCGCCCGAACCCAACCTTACGGTTTTATGGTCTGTAAATCTTCCCGAAAAGTTTAAAAATTTCTGTGCCGACCTCTCAATCAAGACTTCGGCTATCCAGTACGAAAGCGACGACCTTATGCGTCCCGAAATGGGCGACGATTACTGTATCGCGTGTTGCGTAAGCTGTATGCGCGTCGGTAAAGATATGCAGTTCTTCGGCGCAAGGGCAAACCTTGCAAAGTGTCTTCTTTACGCAATCAACGGCGGCAGGGACGAACTTATCAAGGATAAAGTTACGGGCAAGGCATTGCAGGTATCGCCTGTGTTTGAACCCGTTTACGGCGACGGCGCGCTTGGCTATGAAGACGTAATCGCAAAATACGACCAGATGATGGATTGGCTTGCAGGGCTTTATGTAAACGTGCTTAACCTTATCCACTATATGCACGACAAGTACAGTTACGAAGCGCTTGAAATGGCACTTCACGACACTCAGGTAAGAAGATTTTTCGCAACGGGCATTGCGGGACTTTCCTGCGCAACAGACTCGCTTTCGGCAATCAAGTACGCAAAGGTCTATCCTATCCGCAACGAAGAAGGTATCGTCACCGATTATAAAATAGAGGGCGACTATCCCAAGTACGGCAATAACGACGACAGGGCGGACGAAATTGCAGTATGGCTTTTAAAGACTTTTATGGGTAAAATAAAGAGCCATTACACCTACCGCGAAGGCGTTCCCACAACTTCTATTTTAACTATAACCAGCAACGTCGTATACGGCAAACATACGGGCAACACTCCCGACGGCAGACGCGCGGGTGAACCGCTTGCTCCCGGTGCAAACCCTATGCACGGCAGAGATTCTAACGGCGCGCTCGCTTCGCTTGAATCGGTTGCAAAGCTTCCGTACGAATACGCCCGCGACGGTATTTCCAACACTTTCTCAATTACTCCGGACTCGCTCGGCAAAGACGGGGAAGCAAGGGTAAACAATTTAGTCAATATGCTTGACGGATACGTCACGGACGGCGGACACCACTTAAACGTAAACGTGTTCAACCGCGACACCCTTCTTGACGCGCAGGCGCATCCCGAAAAATATCCCCAGCTTACCATAAGGGTATCGGGATATGCGGTAAACTTCAATAAACTTACGCGCGAGCAGCAGAACGACGTTATTTCAAGAACAATTCATCAGTCGTTTTAAAAGTAAAAAACGAACCGTTTTACGGTAATTCTCATAGGGAATTTTTAATAAAACGCATATAAAAAGATTTAGGCATAGCGTTAAGCTGTGCCTTTTCTGTACTTTTTTCGTGGATGAATTAGGCTGCTCGTAGCCTAGTGAGATATAGATATGTCTTATATTTTCCGCAAAATTAAATCGGTTGCGTTCTTTCATTTTTCGTGATATCAGGTTGATTAAATTCAGGTAAATTTCAATTTGACGTGCAGTGAAGTCGGTTAAGCGGTTCAGTAATAAAGATACGTGGCTGCGGCGACACGCCGCTAAATTTCAATTTATCCTTCTAAATAGTTTGTAGTAAAAAGCTCTCGAACGTTATGTTCGAGAGCTTTTGTCATTGCTTGAAATTGCAACTTTTAAAAATTTAGTTTATTTATTCCCTATGGGAAGTGCGCTTTAATCGGTTCGTTTTTTTACTTCATAAAAAATTTAATCAGTTTATCTTTCAACTTTTTAAAGGGCGGGTATCTTACGGGTAAATCCAGCCTTATTGACTTTTTTAGTACGGATTTATAATGTGTAAACGTGTCAAAACTCTTTTTACCGTGGTAACTTCCCGTTCCCGAATTTCCGACTCCGCCGAACGGAAGGGCGGGGGCGGTAAGGTGCACCACCGTATCGTTTACGCATCCTCCGCCGAACCTTACTTTTGCAAGTATTCTGTGCCGTACATTTTTATCGCAGGTAAACAGATACAGCGCAAGCGGGGAGGGGTGCCTGTCTATAATATCATAAATTTCGCTTTCGTCCGAATATTTTATGACGGGTAGCACGGGCCCGAATATTTCTTCGCTCATTGCCTTATCTTCTGGGCTTGCGGGGTAAATTACCGTCGGCTGTATCTTTAATGCGTTTTCGTTGTAATTGCCTCCATAGACAATGTTGCCCTCCAAAAGATTTTTTAACCTTTCAAAGTGCCTGCGGTTAATAATTTTTCCGTAACCCGGATTGTTTAACGCGTCGGGGAAAAGCTTGTCGGTCCATTTTTTTATACTGGCTGAAAAGGTGTCCGCAACGCTTTCGTGCACAAGTACGTAGTCGGGCGCAACACAGGTCTGCCCCGCATTTAAAAATTTACCCCATACAATCCTTTTTGCCGCCAAATGCGTTTTTGCCGTTTTGTCGACTATGGCGGGACTTTTTCCGCCTAATTCAAGCGTAACGGGCGTAAGATTTTTTGCCGCCTTTTGATAAACGCTTCTGCCCGTATCCGCTCCGCCCGTAAAAAAAATGTAATCGAATTTGTATTCGAGAAGCTTGCTTCCGACTCCTTCGCCTTCGTACACGACTGCGGCGTATCCTTCGGGGAAGACGCTTTCTATAAGTTCTTTTATCGCCTTGCTTGTATGTTCGGATAATTTAGAAGGTTTTAATAAGACGGTGTTTCCTGCGGCTACGGCTCCGATAAGCGGTTGCACGGAAAGAAGAAATGGGTAATTCCAGGGCGAAATTATAAGCGTACAACCGTACGGCGACGGCAGGACATAACCCGACGACGGAAACTGGGCGATAGGCGTTTTTGCTTTTTTCGGCTTAGCCCAGCCTTTCAAACGTTTGATAAACAGCGAAAGTTCTTCCAAAACCATTCCTATTTCGGTCATATAAGCTTCGCTTGCAGTCTTGCCGAGGTCGTAATACAGGCATTCGCACAGTTTGCTTTCTCTTTGCTTTATTGCGTTTTTAAGCTTTTTCAGGTAGCCGAGACGGGTTTTTACGTCAAGGGTAAACCCGCTGCCGAAGTATTTGCGCTGGCTTTCGATAAGTCTTTCAATCATAAATTTATTATAACTTCTACCCCGTCGGTTGTCAATTCGGCAGAGTAATTATATCTGTAAATTTCGGTTGACTTAAAGTGCTTGCGGTGATACAATATAAGTATGAAACCACATTCAAACGTAGTGGGCGCAGCCATCGTCAAGGACGGCAAAGTGCTTGCTTTACGCCGTAGCGACGGCATTGAACAGGTAATACACAAATTCGAATTTGCCGGCGGCAAGGTCAAGGAAGGCGAAACAAACGAACAGGCGCTCATCCGTGAGTGCAGGGAAGAGCTGTCGCTTGAAATCGAGGTGGGCGACCTTTTGAATACCGTAGAGTACGAATATCCCGAACTTTCCATAACGCTTTCGGTATATTTCGTAAAGCCGCTATCGGATTACACGCTTAACGTTCACGAAGAAGAGCGTTGGATTGACTGCGACAAACTCGAATACGGCGATTGGGCGCCTGCGGACAAGTATTTTTTAGGCATTTTGAAGCAGGGCTTTGTAAAAGCAAGAAATGTCGAAAATGCGGAACATTTCGCGCTTGTCAACAGTATTGCCCGCGAAGTGATGCACGAAACTTTCGACGCTATTTCGCCGGAGGGGCAGATAGATTACGTCATCAATCTGTATCTCAGTCCGCAGGCAATAGAAGCCAATATCGCGCAAAGCGGATATGTTTACAAGCTTGTGTACTTTAATGGCGAAGTCGCGGGCTTTTACGCTTACTGTCCCGCTAAAAATTTTCAGTCGACGTTTAGCGAAGGTACGTTCTTATCAAAGCTGTACTTGAAGAAATTTGCCCGCGGAAAGAAAATTATTACCAAAATTTTATCGAGTTTAAGCCGTCCCGTTTATCTTACGGTAAAGCGCGAAGACGTTAAGTCGGTAAATTTATTCAAACATTACGGCTTTAAAATACAGCAAAATTTATCTGCGGACATAGGTAACGGGTATATTCTCGACGACTTTTTAATGGGGTTGGGCAAATGAGCAGGGCAGACGAAATTTTTATATCCAATATGCGCGACATTTTGGACAACGGAGTATGGGACACCGACCTTGAAGTGCGTCCCCGCTGGGCGGACGGAACGCCGGCGCATACGGTCAAAAAGTTCGGCATAGTCAACAGATACGATTTAAGCAAGGAATTTCCCATACTTACCGTAAGGCGTACTTTTTTCAAATCCTGCATAGACGAGCTGTTATGGATATGGCAGAAAAAAAGCAACAACATTAGCGATTTAAATTCCAAAATCTGGAACCAGTGGGCGGACGAAAACGGTTCGATAGGCAAGGCTTACGGCTATCAGTTGGGAGTAAAGCATAAGTATAAGGAAGGTGAATTCGATCAGGTCGACAGGGTGCTGTACGACTTGAAACACAATCCCGCAAGCAGACGCATTATGACTAATTTATATACGTTTGCCGATTTACACGAAATGAACCTTTATCCCTGCGCATATTCGATGACTTTCAACGTGTCAGGCAATACTTTAAACGCAATTTTAAACCAGCGTTCAAACGATATGCTTACGGCAAATAATTGGAACGTGGTGCAGTACGCAGTGCTTATGATAATGTTTGCGCAGGTGTCAAACCTTAAAGCAGGCGAACTTATTCACGTCATAGCCGACGCGCATATTTACGACAGACACGTCCCCATCGTAGAAGAAATTCTTAAAATGCCCTGCTTGCCCGCGCCTAAGATAGAAGTGGACGGGGATATAAAAAACTTTTACGATTTCACCGTCGACAGTTTTAAACTTACCGACTATAAATATAACGATAAAAAATACGTTATTCCCGTCGCGGAATAACAGAGGTGCTATTTGAAAGCTATTTTACACGCCGACAGAGATTGGGGTATAGGCAAGCGTAACGGGCTTATGTTCTCAATTCCCGCCGATATGAAATTTTTCAGGGAAACGACCACGGGCAACGTCGTGGTAATGGGTTCAAACACATTAAAGTCTTTCCCCGGCGGCAAACCGCTTAAAAACAGAACAAATATAGTCCTTTATCCCGAAGGCGAAAAACGCGACGACTGCATCGTCGTTTTCAGCCTTGAAGAGCTGTTTGCGGAAATTAAAAAGTACGACTCCGACAAGGTTTTCGTTATAGGCGGGGCGATGATGTATAAAACCCTTCTGCCATATTGCGACGAGGTGCTTGTCACTAAGGTAGATGCGGTTGGCGGGGCGGACGCGTTCTTTGAAAATCTTGACGAAAATCCCGACTTTAAAGTGGTTAGCGAAAGTCAACCGCAGGAAACGAACGGTTATACTGTAAAATTCGTCACATATAAAAATCTCTCTGTGCGCAAGCACGGTTAACAAATAACGGAATTTTTTCATAGAATACAGTAACTGTAATTTTAGGTATACACTATGGAGAAATTCTTGTGGAATGGTTTTATAATTTAGCAGGCTGGCAGCAGGCGCTTCTCGCCACAACGTTTACTTGGGCGTTGACGGCGTTGGGTGCCCTGCCTGTCTTTTTTTGTAAAAGCGTCGGCAAAAGCGCCTTTTCACTTATGATGAGCAGCGCCGCGGGAATAATGTTGGCTTCAACCTTTTTCTCGCTTCTGATGCCCGCCCTCGAAACGACGGGCGAATATTCGTATCTCATACTTACTTGCGGTTTTATACTCGGCGGACTGATGATAATAGTCACCGATATAGTAACAGGCAAACTTAAACTGTTTTCCGATAACGCCAAAAAGCAGAGCTGTGCGGTTATGTGCATAGCCGTAACCGTTCATAATATCCCGGAAGGGCTTGCGATAGGCGTTGCTTTCGGCGCGCTTGCGGCGGGCAACGGCGTGGGCGCGGTTGCCGCTCTGATGCTTGCCGTCGGCATTGGCATACAGAATTTTCCCGAAGGTATGTGCGTCGCATTTCCGCTACGCGCAAACGGTATGGGCAGATTCAAATCTTTCTTTATAGGCCAGCTTTCGGGCGCGGTGGAAATAGTCGCGGGCGTTATAGGCGCGGTTACCGTCACTTTTGCAAGCGGTATACTGCCGTGGGCGCTTTCGTTTTCGGCAGGCGCAATGATTGCCGTGGTCTGTTCGGAACTCATCCCCGAAAGTTTTTCGGAAGGCAAAATAAAAGCTACGATAGGTGTCATATTCGGCTTTTCGCTTATGATGATTCTCGACGTCGCGTTCGGTTGAAAAGCTGAATAAATTTATTCCTATTCCGCAAAATAACGGTATGGAAAGATATGTGTCAACGGCGGTGGTCGTCGGCGGAAGCTCGGGGATAGGTTTGGAAACCTGCACTCGGCTTTCCGCCCGCGGCTGGAACGTTATAAATATATCGCGTTCGCCGTGTAAAAACGTAAAAGTCAAAAATATAATCGCGGACGTCGCGGCGGGAAGTACCGTTACGGACGTCATTTCGAAAATAGGCGAAAAGTATAAAATAGACGCTCTTATTTATTGTGCGGGCTTTTCTATGGCGGCGCCTATCGAGTACGCAAAGGAAAGCGATTACCGCTATTTATTCGACGTAAATTTCTTCGGTGCGTTAAAAGCCGTGCAGGCTTGCATACCTTCTATGAAGGACAGGGGCGGACGTATCATTCTTGTCGGGTCTCTCGGCGGCGAAATACCCATTATGTTTGACCCGTTTTATTCGTCTTCGAAAGCCGCGCTCGAAATGTTCGTCCGCGGAGCCTATCACGAACTTAAACCCTATAACATTAAAATTACCGCATTTCTTCCGGGCGGTACGTCGACGGGCTTTACGTTCAAGCGCAAGGTGTACACGGACGACGAAAATAAGTCATACGCGCGCGATTTGAACAAAGCCGTATCCGCGCTTGCCAAAATGGAGCAGAACGGTATGTCGCCGGCCGCCGTCGCGGAAGATATTTACAGCGTTATGCTTATGGACAAGCCTCCCGTTATAAAGGCGTGCGGGTTCAAAAATTCGGCTTACCGAATTATGTCGCACATTATGCCCGAAAAAGTAACTTTATATATCAACGACAGGATGTACAGATAATGAGGAGAGAATACGATTTATCGCGCAGGGACGAGCGCGAAAGCTTTATAAAGAGCGGTAAGACGGAGGGGGTCAGAAATGACAGGCAAGACGCGGGGAAATTATAACGAAAACTATCTTACCTACGTTAAGACGCAGGACCCGCCCACACAGCATTTCAAAAATTGTGCGGCGGCGTTCGGCGTAGGGGGACTTATATGCTGTATAGGTCAATTTATAAGATTTATGCTCGAATATGCCGGGCTTACAGGCGACGAACTTGCGGGTTCGACTTCGGTCATACTCATTTTTCTCGGCTGTCTTTTAACGGGGCTCGGCGTGTACGACAGGATAGGCAGATATGCGGGAGCAGGTTCAATAGTTCCTATAACCGGCTTTGCAAACAGCGTCACTTCGCCTGCGATAGAGTTTAAAACCGAAGGCTGGATATACGGTATGGCAGCCAAAATGTTTACGGTAGCCGGGGCAATTATAGTATTCGGCGTATTCTCCGGCGTGCTTGTTGGACTTATTTATCTGTTTATTTAATTTACGGTCACCCGCTAAGCGGGTGTATTTTTTTGCATAAAAAAGCAAATTAAGAAAAAACTACTATTAATTAAAATATGATTAACAGGCAGTCAAAAAAGGGAAACACGGTTTATTTTAAAAATTCTCCCCGCATTCTTTCATATGCGGCTATTTGCGGCAGTAAGGAAAAGACGGGGGTAATAGGCGGATATGCGGATATCACGCTTGAAGACGATATGTATGAAGAAAGCACTTACGAAAAGGCGGAGTGCAAAATGCTTACAAACGTCATTTCGCTTGCTATTGAAAAGGGCGGATTCAAGCAACAGGACATAGACGTATTGATTTCAGGCGATTTACTCAACCAGATAATTTCGGCAAGCTTCGCCGCAAGGGATTATTTATTTCCGTTCCTGGGCGTCTATTCCGCGTGTTCGACAATGAGTGAAAGCATTATGCTTGCGGCAATGCTTGTGAACGCCGGTTATATCAACCGCGCCGTCGCCGCTACGGGCAGTCATTTTGCTTCGGCGGAAAGACAGTACCGTTATCCGTTGGAGCTTGGCTGTACAAGACCGCCCCAATCGCAGTGGACGGTAACGGGTGCGGGCGGCTGTCTCATCGGTTGCGGAAACGACGGAATTAAAATTACAAGCGCAACAATGGGCAGGGTATGCGATTACGGTGTGACCGACGTAAATAATATGGGGGCGGCAATGGCCCCCGTAAGTGTTATAATAGGACAAACCTTTTGTGTAATTGCGCGCATTCGCCTTTGTTAGCCGCAGGTATGCGTAAATTGGGCGTGTTACGGGTTGCGCCGTAGGTTAATAAAAACGTCGGGTCTTCAAACACTTTAACACAAAAATTTTTAAAGGAGGTGCGGACTATAATTCCCGCGTTTGAAATTAAAAAGCGGTCGGAAATTGCTTCCCGACCGCTTTCGGTATGTCGATTTATTCGTATTTTTGTTCGCTTGCCGAAAGAACGGCTATAAGCGAGCTATAAATAATAGTGGGGAAAATATTGAACATATGATTGTCCATAAGACTTATAATCAGCATTGCAAGTACCGTGACGGCGATGAAAAACCTTTCAAGCGTAACGTTTTTGAAAAAGCTTTGTACAGTCTGCACGCGGTGGCAGGCGTATGCTATAAACAGTAAAAGCCCGCCCGCGCTTAAAAGCTCCAACAGGGTATCGTGACACATTGACGGCATAAAGCCGAGTCCCGTTTTTCCTTCATAACTGAATTTGGTATAAAAGCCTACCCCGAACAGAGGGTTAAATCTGAAATTGTTGAAAGCTTCTCGCCAAATTTTCGTGCGTCCGCTTCCGTCAAGTTCGCCGTCCACAAAAATATTGGCAAAAATATCTTTGAAGAATACGTAGACGGGTTCGCGGTAAACGGCGATAAGTATAATTGCGGCAATAGCCGCCGCGACGAAAATGCAGATATTCGCAAATCTGTTTTTGCCTTTGATTAACAGTATTGCCGAACAGAACGGGAATATAAGCGCGGCGCCCACCATAGCCTGACGGCTACAACAGAAAAACGAGGCAACGAACAGTACAACCGAATACAGTGTGTATACGAATCCGTAATTTTTTATGCTTGCAAGATAGCATACGGCAGGTATGCACATTACCAGCAATACGCCGTAGTTATTGTAAAGCCCCCAGCCGAATATCAGTTTATCCCTGATAATTTTTCCGTCGGCGAATATTCCTTCTGTGGTTGCGTATGCGACTATTAATTCTATAACAAGCAGAATGCTCAAAGCGAAAAAACCGAATGCTATTTTTTCGAAAGCATTTTTATCAAGTTTTAAATTACAGCAAAGTACGGAATATATTCCGAGAAAGCAAGCCGCCATAATAAGCGCGAACAATAAATTTTTGGGAATATATTTATCAGATGCTACGCCGTTGAAAAACAGAGCCGCGGCAAAACCGCAAAGTCCCATAAAAACGGGCGACACTTTAAATTTTTTCTTTGCGCACGCCGTAACAATGCGGTATATACCCGCAGATATGAAAGCCGTTATAACAATGGCTATCTGTACCAAATTTTCCGTTCTGTGATAATAGTCCGAACCGCCCATTGCCGGCGACGGCGAATTTTTAAGTGAAATCATCACGCTCATAAACAAAAGAACGTGAATTACTGGTGTGACGTCGTCAAGCAGGAGGAGCATAAGTATGCCCGTAATGCCGATATAGTAAATCAACGCCATATCCCAGCCGAGATAATAGCACAGCAGGGTTATAGCGGCAGTTATAAACGGAAAAAATTTAGAAGACAAAATGCATCTGAATTTATTTATAAATGCGCAGTCTTTTAATTTTGAAATAGCCTGATTCATTTGCTTTACGCTTATACTTTTCTATATTTACAGTATAAACCATGTGAATTTTAAAGTCAAATAACGAAAGGACAAAATGATATATTTTTAAAAACTATCAATCCTTAAAAAACAGTTCGGGTGTTCAGGTAATTAATTATTTGCAATTACGCATAATAAAATCAGCCGCATTATATGCAATACGGGAAATTGCCGCGTATTGCCGTTATCGTAAGCATTTAAAATTTTGCAATGTGCAATAATACACGTTACGACTTTTTTCACACAATTTTAACATTTTAATTTAATAATATTGACTTTGCTACGGCAAGGTGTTAAAATAATACATATAATTCATTATTACGGAGAATTATATTGAAAATAAACGATTTATTTGATTTAACGCACACTTCCGCGGCGGACTATCTTTCGGGTTTTACTTACCCGTGGGAAGCTCTCGGCGGAATTAAAGAATATATTAAAACTCTTGCCTGCTCGCTTGACAGGCGGGAATATAACGAAGTCGCTCCCGGGGTCTGGGTACACAAAACGGCGGAAATCGCTTCTTCGGCGTATCTCGGTTCGCCCTGTATAATCGGGGCTGAAACTCAGGTAAGACACTGTGCCTTTATACGCGGAAGCGCGCTCGTCGGCAAAGGCTGCGTCGTCGGCAATTCGGTCGAACTTAAAAACGTAATTTTGTTTGACGGCGTGCAGGTTCCGCACTACAATTACGTGGGCGACAGTATATTGGGTTACAAGTCGCATATGGGCGCGGGGTCTGTTACTTCAAATGTAAAATCGGATAAAACGCTTGTCACGGTCAAAGACGGCGGTACGCGTATTCCGACGGGACTTAAAAAATTCGGCGCAATGCTCGGCGATTTCGTCGAAGTCGGTTGCAACAGCGTTCTCAATCCGGGGACGGTAATAGGCAGGAACACAATTATTTATCCGCTGTCGTCGGTTCGCGGAACTATACCATCGGACAGCATTTACAAAAGCGGCGGAGTTATAACCGCAAAACATTGAGGAACAGTATGGGAAGATATTTCGGGACGGACGGGTTCCGCGGTGAAGCAAACGTGACGCTTACCGCCGGCCACGCTTACAAAGTCGGCAGGTTTTTGGGCTGGTATTACGGCGAATTGAAGAGAAGGGCGGGCGACAGTTCCGCACCGAGAATAGTTGTCGGCAAGGATACCCGCCGTTCGAGCTATATGTTCGAATACACGCTCATTTCCGGAATGACCGCTTCGGGCGCGGACGCGTATATGATGCACGTCACGACAACTCCGTCGGTTGCGCTTCTTACAAGGGTCGACGGCTTCGATTGCGGAATTATGATTTCTGCAAGCCACAACCCCTATTACGACAACGGAATAAAACTGATAAATACAAACGGCGAGAAAATGGACGAAGAGACCATTTCTCTCATCGAAGATTATATCGACGGCAAACTCAACGTGTTCGGGAAAGACTATTCCGAACTGCCATATGCGTTGCGCGATAAAATAGGTAAAACCGTAGACTTCGCTTCGGGCAGAAACCGCTACATCGGTTATCTCATTTCACTCGGAGTATATTCGTTTCGCGGAATGAAAGTCGGTCTTGACTGCGCAAACGGCGCAAGCTGGAATATTGCAAAAGCCGTTTTCGAAGCTTTGGGCGCGACGACTTACGTTATCAACGCAGAACCTAACGGTTTAAACGTAAACGATAATGCGGGTTCCACACATATAGAGGGTTTGCAGAAGCTTGTAAAGGAAAAGAAGCTTGACGTTGGCTTTGCATACGACGGCGACGCAGACAGGTGCCTGTGCGTGGACGAAAACGGACAAGTTGTATCGGGCGATCAGATACTTTACGTTTACGGACTGTATATGAAGGAACGCGGAAAGCTTATTAACAATACAGTAGTTACCACGGTTATGTCCAACTTCGGTCTTTATAAGGCGTTTGAAGCCGCGGGAATAGATTATGCGAAAACTCCCGTAGGAGATAAATACGTTCACGAATATATGACCGCCCACGGTTGCAGGCTCGGCGGGGAACAGTCGGGTCACATTATATTTTCTAAATATGCAACCACGGGCGACGGAATACTTACAAGCCTTAAAATGATGGAAGTCATAATGGCTAAAAAAACAACGCTGTCCAACCTTGTAAAGCCTATGAAAGTATATCCGCAGGTGCTTACAAACCTTGCTGTTACCGACAAGGAAAAAGCGCAAAACGATGTTGACGTGCTTTCTGCCGTCAAATGCGTCGAAGATAAACTCGGCGACGGCGGAAGAATACTTTACAGGGCTTCGGGTACCGAACCGCTTGTAAGAATTATGGTGGAAGCCGAAAGCGAAAAACTTTGCAAAGCTTACGTTAAGGAAGTGTCGGCTGTCATCAAAAAGAAAGGGTATTTAAAATAAGGGTTAATTACAATGTGCGGAATTGTAGGATACACGGGCGGCAGGCAAGCCGCTCCCGTAATACTTGACGGACTTACAAAGCTTGAATACAGAGGCTACGACTCTGCGGGAATAGCGGTAAGCAACAAATCGGGTAATATAGATATAGTCAAAGCAAAGGGCAAATTGCAGGTTCTTTGCAAAGTAACGCATAACGGGGAAAATCTTGACGGGTTTTGCGGTATAGGTCATACGCGTTGGGCAACCCACGGCGAACCTTCCGAAAACAACGCCCATCCCCATTGCAACGAAGATAATACTATCGTTGCGGTGCATAACGGAATAATCGAAAATTACGTCCCTTTAAAGGAAAAACTTATAAGGCGCGGATATAAATTCTATTCGGAAACCGATACTGAAGTCGCCACAAAACTTGTCGACTATTATTATAAAAAATATAACGACCCGCTTCGCGCGTTGACGGAATTTGCCCTTCACGCACGCGGTTCTTACGCTCTCGCCGTATTGTATAAAGATTATCCCGGTGAGATTTTTGCTATCCGCAAAGACAGTCCTATGGTCGTCGGGTATACAGACGGCGGGGCGTATCTTGCATCCGACGTTCCCGCAATATTAAAATATACGCGCAATGTATATTATACCGACAATTACGAAATTTCGCGTTTAAGCGCAAACGGCGTAAAGTTTTACAATCTTGACAGGGAAGAAACGGAAAAACAGCCGTCTGTCATAACCTGGGACGCCGAAGCGGCGGAAAAGGGCGGTTTTGAACACTTTATGTTGAAAGAGATTCACGAACAGCCCGATGTTGTAAGAAACACTTTAAACTGTTTTGTCCGCGACGGTGAAATCGATTTCGGCGAACTGAATCTCTCAGATGAAGATTTTAAAAATTTCGACAGCGTGATAATTACGGGCTGCGGGTCGGCTTACCACGTGGGCGTGGTGGCGCAGTACGTTATAGAAGATTTGGCGCGTATCCCCGTAAGGGTCGAAATCGCGTCGGAGTACAGATACAGAAATCCCGTGCTTACCGGCAAAGAACTTCTTGTCGTAATAAGCCAGTCGGGCGAAACTGCTGACAGCCTTGCGGCTCTGCGTGAGATGAGTGCTAAGGGTATTAAATCACTTGCCGTGGTAAACGTAGTCGGTTCTTCTATCGCGCGTGCCGCGGACGCGGTTTTTTACACCAAAGCAGGTCCCGAAATTTCGGTCGCCACTACAAAGGCGTACAGCGCCCAGCTTATAGCCGTTTATCTTTTGGCGTTGAAGCTTGCAAAAGTCCGTAAAACAATTACTGAAAACCGGTATAAGGGTTTTTTGAAAGAACTTGCAACTCTTCCCGAAAAAATTTCAGGCATACTCGGCAATAAATCCGAAATACAGAAATTCGCTTCCGAAATGATGGACAGAAAGGACGTCTTTTTTATAGGCAGGGGCATAGATTACGCAACTTGCATAGAAAGCAGTCTTAAACTTAAAGAAATAAGTTATATACATTCCGAAGCGTATGCCGCGGGCGAGCTTAAACACGGCACAATAAGTCTTATTGAAAACGGCACGCTTGTTTTGGGAATTTTAACCCAAAACTCTCTTGTCGAAAAGACAATAAGCAATTTGAAGGAAACCGAAAGCAGGGGGGCTTACGTTGCCGTCCTTGCCACGGAAGACGTTGCGGGCATTCCCGCCAATTTCAGAAAACTGTTCAGTCTGCCGGGTGTGGACGGGCATTTTTCCGCAAGCATAGCAGTTGTCGTTATGCAGTTGTTTGCATATTTTCTCAGCGTGTTAAGGGGTAACGACGTCGATAAGCCGAGAAATCTTGCCAAAAGTGTGACTGTCGAATAAAAGGGTAGGGCAAATGATAAATTTAAAAAATCAATACAAAAAAATTAAAGATATAGCCATACTCGCGCTTTGCGATTTTTTGGCAATGACCGCGTGTATGGTGTTTTCCATACTCATCGTTCATATGAAAATAGACTTCACGTTAAGTCTGTTATATTGGTTTTTGATAAATTTAGCATTCGGCTTTATATTCTTTGCGCTGTTCAGAATGTATTTCATCGTGTTCACATCCGTCGGTATAATCGACGGACTGAGAACATTTTGCGCAGCTATATGTATATTCTGTGTCAATATAATCTGTTGCACGTTCTTGGGACATCCCGTTGGGTACAGGGTATGCGTAAGTTACTGCATAATGTTATTCTTTTTCGCGCTGATTATCAGATTTTCCAAAAGAATATATATTGCTTTAAAATATTCTATATCCAGAAAAAATAAAAATAAAATCAGGGCGATGATTGTCGGCGGCGGAAGCGCGGGCACTATGCTTATAAGGGAAATTCAGACTACCGATAAGATAAACTATCTTCCCATCTGCGTAGTCGACGACGATTTGTCAAAAGTCGACAAAAACGTAAGCGGCGTAAAGATAATGGGTACTACCGACGACATCCCGCGGCTTGCAGAAAAATACAGTATAGACGAAATTTTAATAGCAATGCCCGCCGCTCCTAAGACGGAAGTCAAGCGCATATTCGAAATTTGTGAAAAGACAAGAAAAAAAGTTAAAACTCTCCCGGGTATTTATCAGATAGTGTCGGGCGACGCCAGCGTATCCGCGCTCCGTCCCGTCCAGATACAGGACCTTTTGGGCAGAGACCAGATAAAAATAAATATAGACGAGATTATGGGTTATATCGAAAACCGCGTCGTATTGGTTACGGGCGGGGGCGGTTCAATCGGCAGCGAGCTTTGCCGTCAGATAGCTACCCACAACCCCAAGCAACTTATAATTCTCGATATATACGAAAATAACGCATACGAGATAGAACAGGAACTCAAACGCCGTCATCCCGAATTGAACCTGCTTGCCCTTATCGCAAGTATCAGGGACGTAGGGAAAATGGAAGACGTCTTTTCTAAATATAAGCCCGAAATCGTGTTCAATGCCGCCGCGCATAAGCACGTTCCGCTTATGGAAACAAGCCCTAACGAGGCTGTGAAAAACAACGTTTTCGGCACTTTAAACGTTGCCAGATGCGCGGACAAGTATAAGTCCAAGGTATTCGTGCAGATTTCAACAGACAAGGCGGTCAACCCCACAAACATAATGGGCGCGACAAAGCGTATCTGTGAAATGATAATTCAGACGATAGGCAAACACAGCCTTAACACAAAATTCGTCGCCGTCAGATTCGGCAACGTTCTCGGTTCCAACGGTTCGGTTATTCCGTTGTTTAAAAAACAGATAGCCGAAGGCGGTCCCGTTACCGTAACACATAAGGACATAATACGTTATTTTATGACTATACCCGAAGCCGTATCGCTTGTCTTACAGGCGGGCGCGTATGCGAAGGGTGGGCAGATTTTCGTTCTCGATATGGGCGAACCCGTAAAAATTTACGACCTTGCGTACAATCTAATTAAACTTTCGGGTCTTGAACCGGGTGTCGATATTGAAATAAAGTGTACGGGACTTCGCCCCGGCGAAAAGCTTTACGAAGAACGCCTTATGGACGAAGAGGGAATGCAAAAGACGGATAACGGGCTTATCAACATCGCCAACCCCATAAAGCTTGACGAAAATTTCCTATGGGAGACGCTTGAAAAACTTAAAATAGAAGCGTATGAAGAAACCGACCATATGAAGCAGCTTGTTGCGGGTCTTGTCACAACTTACAAACCACAGAAATAAAAATCAGAAGCAGGAACTTTATTCCTGCTTTAATTTTAAGTCTTTTTTTCGTCGGCTGAAAAAACGGCAAAATAAAGACGGTACTTCCGAATTTTATTGTTCGGAAGTACCGTCAAGGAGTTTGATTATGTGCCGTTTAAGTGTTTTTGGTCATTGCCGCTTCATATTCTTCACGTTCTATTTCCAAGTAAAAATAGAAAATACTTATGTAAATTTGTCTTCTTTCTTCAAGCGTGCTAAGTCCTATATAAAAAATGTTGTCTGCAATATACTGAAAAGATTTTCCTTTATGATTTTTGCCGTACAAAAATTTTATGTAAAAGCAATCGTCATGTGATTTTTCGTGGGCATTATTTTCGGCGCGAAAATGATTTAATAATCTTTTGAACACCAAACCAAGAAACGGGTCGTTGCCTTCCGCGGCCTTACATATTAATTTTTCTTTGGAGTTAAGTGTTGCCATTGCGTTTATAGTAATATATATTTTTTGACAAATTCCGTCGAAAAACGACGGGTGCGTTAAATGTAATTACATACGGTATAATTAATTTATCGGCCAGGCGCTGAAATAAAATTCTGTTTTTTGTCTTTACGTTTTCAAGAGTACCGGTCAGTAATTATTGTTAGCTTGTTTTAAAATTTCATAATAGAAAAAATACACGCCAAAGCGTGTATATGTGTAGCTGTAAACGCTACACGCATAAACAATTAACAGTTAAACCGAAAAAATGGAAATAGAAGAGTTCAATAAACTTTTGAAAGAATATCATACAGATAAAAATTCCGCAACCGAGCTTTGCAGATATTGTCTGGCAAACATCAAACGCCGCGTTTTTAGTTTGTACAGAAACATTTATGATGCCGAAGACCTTGCGCGCGATATACTTGCAAATTTTATTCGGTTTTTGCCTAAACACTACGTGTTTGCGCCGATGAAATATTTGAACAAAGTGACCGACAATTATATGAATAAGAATTATAGCAATTATGAAGAAATTTTGCCCATTTCCGTAAATTTTTCTTATGAACAGAATTTTGAAGAGCTGGAAAATTCGGAAGTAAAGATATTGTTGAAAAAGTATCTCTGCAAATCTGCGGCGGAAGCCGTATATTTAAAAGTAATAGAGGCAATGCCGGAAACAAAAATAGCCAAACGTCTTAATTTGTCTTACGGATACGTCAGGGTGCTTCTCTGTCAATCTATGAAAACTTTGAAGGAAGAACTTGGCGGTGTAACAAACAAAAACAAGTAGCGCTCTCCTATATTATAAAAAATTTTAAGAGGTACATATGCAAAAGAAAATTATTACTGTCTTTTTGATGCTTGCGCTTTTAATAAGCATTGCGTGCGGAACCGTTGCGTTTGCATCGGTCAGTCTTGAAGAATGCGACCGCTGTTTTCAGACAACGATAAGCGAACTTGTTGACAGTGATGAAATAGAAAACGGCAAACTTAATGCCGTGCGTAAACCCTTATACGATTTAAAACTTCAACAGCTTGGCTATGTATATGAATTTAAGCTTTTATCCGGCAACGGTTATGCGGTAATAATCTGCGACGGCGGCAATTACGTTGCGCAGGAATTTGTTAAAAATTCGCAAAGCCCTTATGCTTGCGTCGATGAGACGGAGCTTTGCGTATACGTCAACGGTATGATATACTTAAAATATTGTGACGGTGCGTATTACGAAATAGAGACTTTAACAAAAATTTCAGAAGAGACTCTTGATATTCTTTTCGAAAATTCTATAATATATAAGGAAGGCGACGGGTTAAATTATAAGTCGGAATCGGTTACAATCAATTATCAAACGCGCGTTCCCAATGCTCAGAATTTAAGTTTGAGAATACCGCATTATGCAAGTCCCGGCGGACTTGAAGGACCCTGCGCCGCGGTTGCAGGTGCAAATCTTATCGGCTTTTATGACCGCTATTATGAAGACTTAATTCCTAACCATGCAGCAGGGTATGAAACTCACGGTTACTATCTTTATAATCTTGCGGATTCATATGTTGATGATGCAATTCGTGATTTATATAAGAAAATGGACGGAAGCGCAATAGGAATTACCGAAGCAAAATTTAAAGAGGGTATGCAGGAATATTGCAAAGAAAAAAATCTTACCTGCGATTTTACACAGCTTTTAAGTTCGGGTAAATTGAATTACGATGCGGTAAAACAAAGCATTGCAGAAAATAAACCCGTTGCCCTTTTATTGAGTACATACAATATTTGCGATATTAACGGGTACAGCAGTAATAAGTATGACAGATACGATTACCGTCTGTACAGCGGAAATCACGTTATGGCAGGCTTCGGCTATTCACAGATAACTTATACTTTTTCAAACGGGACAAGTCAGACCAATAATTTTATTTACGTTGCTACGGGGTTTGGTAATAAATCGGAAGCTTATTTCAACGTAAATTACAGTACAAACATAAATTCAGCATACAAAGTTTTCATTCATTGAGGATTTTATGAAACTAAAAAAATATTTGCGCAAAATGGCGGAAATAGACGCCGATAAGTTGCTTAACGAAAAGGACGAAATGTATATTCAAAAGATGCTTCAATATCAGGTTCCGCAAGCGGCTGTCCGTCGGAAGTTTACGCAGACTACGGCATTTCGCGCAATTATCGGCAGCATTGTATCCGCGGCAATTTTAAGCGTAATAATATTTCCGTCTATTTTTGTAAATAATACTCCTAAAACAATTCGCTATTTTGACTACAATATAAAAGAGCAAGTTTGCAGTTATGAAGAAATGCTTTTAAATATAAATTATTTTCAAATTGTTGAAAATAGCGATAATAAATTTCGTATCTATTTAAATTATGACTCTATTAGTGGGGATAAACTATATTATACAATCGATGGAAACTTGACTTTGGCAAATTTTACAATTCAAGTAGATATAAATAAAAATTATAATATCAAATTTAAACTCGGTGAAGATATATCTTACAAACAATTATCCGATTATACAATAAAATATGAAAAAGTTGAAATGTCGGACACAAACCCCAATACAGTCAACTATAAAGGAGTAATAGAAATAAGTTCGGAAATTGTCTATATAGAGTACAGGCAACTTGTCGACCTTGGAGAGCAGACTTTTTTTGACGACGTACAAAGTGTCGTAAAAGCAAAAAAATAAATACTTTAACTTTCAACCGACGAAAAAGTTTAAAACTTTTTCGTCGGTTGTTCTTTATATATTAAAAAGTTAACTTGTGGGCGGACTATTTAAAGGTATAAACGTAACCTATAAAGGGAAAAAGATATTTATGAAAACAAATAAAATTAAATTGCAAGAAAGACCTGTTTTGGAAAACTTACTGCAATATCTGCAACGCGTAAACGACAGATACGTTATTGACGTAAACGGTGAAAGAGTAAAAGTAGTTTTTTCAAAAGACGGTAAAGCGCCCACTATGGAAGAGCTGTTGGTAAAAATTGCCACGGACTTAAATTAATTTTACGCTTGAAAAATCGGCTGGCGGCAGGTACAATAGTAGTGTGTTAAAGCGCCTAAATGTCCGCCGACGTTGTACATATGGCAAGAACAAGCAAATACATTTCAGAGAATACGGCTCCGATTTATTCCGAAGTATGGAATGCGGGGCTGTATATCAGACTGTCCAAAGAGGACGGCGACAAGCCCGAAAGTGAAAGTATATCTTCGCAAAAGGCTATTTTGGAAAGGTTTACCGCAGACCGTCCGGAAATCAATCTCTACGATATTTATATCGACGACGGTTGGAGCGGAACGGACTTTGACCGCCCGTCGTTCCGCAAAATGATTTCCGACATAACCGAAAAAAGGCTTAATTGCGTAATTGTCAAAGACCTTTCAAGATTCGGCAGAAATTACGTTGAAGCGGGTAAATATCTTGAAACAATTTTCCCGCTTTTTAATATAAGGTTTATTTCGGTTAACGACTGTATTGACAGCTTTGAAAATCCGCAGTCTGTAAACAACGTTATTGTTCCTTTCAAAAATATAATAAACGACGAATACTGCCGCGACATCTCCATCAAAGTCCGCTCGGCTTTGGATATAAGGCGCAGACAGGGCAAATTTATCGGTTCGTTCGCCGCATACGGTTATAAGAAAGACCCTGCCGACCACAACAAACTTATAGTCGACGAGCAGGCGGCAGAGATAGTAAAACTCATTTTTAAGAAGTTTTTACAAGGTTACAGTATAATTGCAATCACCCGCCAACTTAACGGCGACGGCTGTCTTAACCCGTCGGATTACAGAAAGGGCTTTAAGTCAGGACAGTGGGTTGACTCTACCGTGCGCAGAATACTTTCAAACCAACTTTATATAGGCAATCTCGTGCAGAAGAAGAACGAGGTGATAAGTTATAAAATACACGTGTCGAAAAAAGTCGAAGATAGCAGGCGCATAACGGTAATGAACACGCACGAACCTATAATTTCGGAAGAAGATTTTTTCAAAGTGCAAAATTTATTAAAGCGCGATACACGCATTTCGCCGTCGTCGGGCAGGTTGTCGGTCTTTGCGGGCTATATAAAGTGCGCAGACTGCGGCAGGGCAATGCAGAAGAGAAGCGTCGGGCAGAACGGAAAAGTATACGAATACTATGTCTGTTCCACTTATAAAAAACTTCATAAATGCTCTAAAAGGGCGGTGCGTGCCGACGTCCTCGAAAACACGGTTTTAAAGGTTTTAAACGGTTATATTGCCTTAGCCGTCGACTACGAAAAAGCGCTTGAAAAGATGAACCGCCAATCGCTTAAAAATTTGAAAGCGGCAAAGCTTAACGGCAGTCTTGATATGCGCAAGCGCGAACTTGAAAGGGCGAAAAGAATACTTACCGACCTTTACCCCGATTATAAGGAGGGTATTATCGGAAGAGAGCAATATCTTGCATTGAAAGAAAAGTATGACAATAAAATAGACTGCCTCGAAAGAGCCATAGACAATATTTATTCTGAACTTAAAATTGTTGAAAGCGGAGCAACCGTCAACGGGTTTATAGAAGCGTTTAAAAAGTACCGCGGTTTGGATAAGCTGTCACGCGCCGTCGTTGTAGAACTTATAGAAAATATTTTTATTCACGAAGACAAAACAATAGAGATACGTTTGAAATGCAGGGACGAATTTGAAGAGATAAAGGAAAGACTGTCCAAAGATAGCGCTGTCGTAAGTACGGGTTAAGTAAAAGCGGAAGCAATTTGCTTCCGCTTTTCAATTTATTTTTTTCCTTAACGTATGGTGTTAAATTGACAACCGCCCCCGCGGCGGCGGACACCATAATGCAGCATTTCAGAGATACAGATACTTCGCCGGAAGACTACGATATGATTTTGACGGGGGACTTGGGCGCGCTGGGAAGCAGGATAGTCAAAGATTTAACCTGGGAAAAGGGTTACGACATATCCGAAAAGCACGTCGATTGCGGAGAAATTATTTATAACGTCATAGAAAACGAATTTCAGGGCGGAAGCGGTGCAGGCTGTTCGGCAGTTGTTTTAAACTCCTATATACTGTCTAAAATGCAGGCGGGGCTGTACAAGCGTATTTTATTTGCCGCGACTGGCGCTTTGCTGTCAACCGTGTCTTCCGGTCAGGGCGAAAGCATACCCTGTATATCCCACGCGGTGGAGTTGGAGTATTGATTATGGGAACAGAAATTTTGGAAATTTTTTTAGCTTTCGTAAAAGCTTTCGCCGTCGGCGGCGGAATATGCCTTATCGCCCAGATTATTATAAATTTCACGGACCTTACGGCGGGTAAAATTCTCGTTTACTTTATGCTTGCGGGGGTAGTGCTTACGGCGGTCGGCGTTTATCAGCCGCTTGTCGACTTTGCGGGCGCAGGCGCAACAGTGCCTATTTCGGGATTCGGCTATCTGCTTGCAAACGGGGCGATAAAGGGCGCCGAAAAGGGCTTTTTCTATGCGGTAACCGGTTCGCTTTCCGCGGCAAGCGCAGGCGTCACGGCAGCCGTAGTATTTGCTTTTTTAATGGCATTGATATTCAAATCGAGAACAAAGCGCAATTAATAAAAGCGCAAGCCAAGCCATACAATAGAATATGGCTGTAAAGAACCGCAAATTCAAACGCTTTAAAATACTTATTGTATTCATATGCCTTTTCGCCGTCGCAACGCTTATTTACTTCCAGCGCAACGTTACGCGCGTCCTCATCTCCATAAGCGAAGCGACAATACGTTCCATAACGACGGTAGCCGTAAACGACGCTATTTATTATACGCTTAACGACGCTATGCGTTACGAAGATCTTATTACGATAGAACGCGACGAAGGCGGCAACGTGACTTCGATAACTACCGACAGCCTGAAAATAAACAGAATAGCAAGGGACACTGCGTATCTTTCGCAGGAAAATCTTACGAAAATGAGCGCAGAGGGAATACAGGTTCCCATAGGCGCTTTGACGGGCATTGAAGCGCTTGCGGGTTTCGGTCAGAAAATTAATATCAAAATTATCCCTATAAGCAACGTAGAATGCCGTTTCGTAACCAAATTTCTTGAAGCGGGGATAAACCAGACATTGCACTCGCTGTACCTTGAAATCGTATCCGACATATCCATTATATTGCCTTCTAAAAGTACAAACCTTGCGTCTACGATAGAAGTGCTTATATGCGAAAGTGTCATAACGGGTAAAATTCCCGATACTTATTTACAGGCTTCGCTTGCAAACGGCGGGTCGGCGCTTGTGCCTAAAAAGTAAACAATAAAATAAACCCCCGCCGCGTCTGCAGACGCGGCGGGGGCTTGCATTTAACAATTAAAAGTTTTAAGTTATTAGTTCATATATATATAGTATTTGGATTTCTGGGAAATAAGAAAAGTACAGGTGGTCGTCGCAATATTCTTCGCATTCGTCTTTACCGGTATAAATTTTATCGCCGACACCCTTATGATAGCTCACGCTCATATAATCTTTCGTCCAGTCGGGGCGGTACTGCTTATCGAGTATAATCTCGTATTTGTCGCTGTCATAGGGGAAGCGTTCGAAATACCCGTCCGTACGGTTTTGCACTTCTTCGTTGTATTTATCCGAATAATTTGCAGTAAACCCGTTGTCGCAGTCCGTACAGGAATAAGCCGCAAAAAATTCACCTTCGCCCATCCAGCCGTAGCGGTTATAAAATACGTAGACGGGCGAAATTCCGTTCGGCAATTCCATATTCCATAAATTTTGCAAATCGAATCTGACGCTGTCCGGTTTTTGCGATATTTTATACTCGTCCTTTGCTGCCTGACCTAAACCGAGATAAAAACATCCGTAGAATAATAAAGCGGGCAAACAGCATATCGCAATTTCGAAAAGTAAATTTAATTTCCTTCCCTTCATTTTTAAATTCCTTTATGAAAAGAGTTTAAATCAAAATTTATTCTTTTCTTTTTTGATTTATTCACCTAAGCGTTACGTCAAGTTTGAATTTGAGATTGCTTAAAATTTTCTTTACAAAACCGTCTATTCTGTCTTCTATGGGTTCGTCCTTTGGCGTGAAAGTTACGTTGAACGCCATACTCTTTTTACCTGTTCCGAGTTGCGCACCCGCATATACGTCAAACAGATTTACGCTTGTAACGTACTTGCAGGCGGCGTAAATTTCATCGGTAATCTGTCCGCAGGTTATATCCTTTGCGCACACCAACGCAAGGTCGCGCGTAACTTCTGCAAACTTCGGTAGGGGGGAGTACTTAAACGGTTTTGCAAGCTTTGCAAGTTTTTCGTAATCGAGTTCTGCAATAACTACTTCCCTGTCCAATGCAAGTTCTGCGGCAACGGTGGGTGCAAGTACGCCCGCATAACCTATTTCTTCCCCGCCGCAGATAATCTTTGCCGTTTTCCCGGGGTGGAGGAAGGGCTTTACCGCAGGTTCGTACGAAAATGAAATATTAAGCGATGCGGCAACGCATTCGGTTATTCCCTTAATATCGAAGAAATCGTATTTGCCCCATACGCCTACGCAAAGCCTGCTTTTCTCTTCGGGGAAAGTTTTAACGGGAATTTCGTGCGGTATATAAACTTTGGCAAGCTCGAAAAGTCTGCCTTCCATATTTCCACGTCTTAAATTGCGCACTATAACGTTGAGCATAGACGGGGCAAGGGTGGTGCGCATAATGGATAAATCTTCGCTTATGGGGTTAAGAATTTTGATAGCCTTTCTTTCTTCGCCGTTTTCGGGGATATGAATCATATCCAAATCTTTGCGTGAATAGAAAGAGTAAGTAGAAATTTCGTACAAGCCCTTTCCCGCAAGCAAATCTTTCAACCTGTTTTCGGCTTTCTGTTCGTCGTTAAACCCGCCGTTTGTAATCGAAGCCGAAGGCAGGAAAGTTCCGTTGATGTGGTCGTAACCGTACATTCTTATTATTTCTTCGGCTATATCGGGATAACCGTCTATGTCTTCACGGTAACGGGGTACGGTAATGCGTAATTCTTTCCCTTTTGACTGTACGCCGAAGTTCAGACTTTCCAATATTGATTTCATACGCTCCGACGGGACTTCTATACCCAAAAGCGCGTTTATTTTTTCGGTGTCAACGGTCATAACCTTTTGGCCGCAGTTTGAATTTTTGGTTTTAACGTCGGTATGCACGTCGGTAACGGTGCCGCAGTCAAGCTTTTCTATAAGGTGCAACGCTCTTTTTATAGCCAATTCCGTGGTATATTCGTTGACGCCTTTTTCAAACAGAGCGGAGGAGTCGGAATGCTGTCCCAAAGCCCTTGCCGTTTTTCTTACGTTGTCGCGCACAAACTTTGCGGATTCAAACAAAACTTCCGCTGTGTCATCCTTTATTTCGCTGTTAAGCCCGCCCATAACGCCTGCAAGAGCAACGGGTTTGTCGCTGTCGCATATGACGAGATTTTCCGTATTAAGCTCGAATTCGTTTCCGTCGAGCGTCGTAATCTTTTCACCGTTCTTAGCTCTGCGTATCAATACCTGTCTGCCCGCAAGCGTCCGCAAATCGAAGGCGTGCATCGGCTGTCCGAGTTCAAGCAGAATAAAGTTCGTAATATCGACTACGTTGTTTATCGAACGCAGTCCGCACAGCGCAAGCTTCTTTTTAAGCCAACGGGGGGAAGGGGCAATTTTAACGTCCTTTACGTAATGTCCGATATATCTCGGGCAAAGCTCAGGCGCAAGGTCCGTAATTTTTATTTCGGGATAATTGCCTTTGACTGCGTTAAACGAACAGTCGGGCTGTCTTACCGTTTTTCCCAAAACCGCCGCAACTTCGCGTGCGATGCCGTAAACGCTTTGGCAGTCGGGTCTGTTTGCGGTTATCGCAATATCGAAAATGTAGTCGTCAAGTCCGAGAATGGGCTTTACGTCGCTACCGTTTTTGCTGTCGGGCGGAAGAATAAGAAGCCCGCAGTAGTCGCCGCCTTCGAACATATCTCCGTTTACGCCCAGTTCCGCACCGGAACAAAGCATACCGTCGGACTCTATACCGCGTAATTTACCTTTTTTTATGGTCATTACGCCTTCTACGGTCACGTGGTCTTTCGCCGTGGCGTACACGGTTGCGCCGACAAGCGCGCAGGGCGCTTTAATTCCCTTTTTTACGTTGTCCGCACCGCAGCAAATCTGAAAAGTTCCTTTATCGCCGCAGTCTACTTTACAAACCGACAGGTGGGTTCCTTCAAGCCGTTCGCATTCGGTTACTTCGCTTACTACTACGCCTGAAATATCTTTTCCCAAATCTATAAGTTCTTCAACTTCGAATCCGCAACCAAACAGTTTTTTCTGTAATTCTTGTGCGGTAACGTCTATATCTACGTAATCTTTAAGCCAACTTAAAGGCGCTTTCATATCTTTCTATCTCCTTAATCCTTGAACTGCTTTAAGAATCTCGTATCTCCTTCGAAGAGGAGTTTCATATTGTTAATACCGTATTTAAGCATCGCAATTCTTTCAATGCCCATACCGAACGCAAAGCCCGTGTATTCGTCGGGATCGATTGCGCAGCCTTCGAGAACGCGTCTGTTTACCATACCCGCGCCCAGAATTTCTATCCAGCCGGTGCCTTTGCACAGCCTGCAACCCTTGCCGCCGCATTCGAAACAGCTTACGTCGACTTCTACCGAAGGTTCGGTGAAAGGGAAGTAGGACGGGCGCAATCTCGTTTTTACTCCGTCGCCGAAAATTTTTCTTGCAAATTCGTCAAGCATACCTTTAAGGTCGCAAAGGGTAATGCCTTTGTCTACGACAAGCCCTTCCATCTGCGAGAACATCGGCGAATGGGTTGCGTCGTCGTCGCTTCTGTAAACTTTGCCGGGCGACAGAATTTTAATGGGCGGTTTTTTGTTTTCCATAACCCTTATCTGTCCCGCGGAAGTTTGCGTGCGAAGTAACAGATCATCCGAAATATAGAAAGTGTCCTGCATATCGCGCGCGGGGTGATCTTTCGGCGTATTCAGCGCAGTGAAATTGTAGTAGTCGTTCTCTATTTCGGGGCCTTCGAAAATTTCAAATCCCATACCGGCGAACACGGAAATAAGTTGGTTCCTTATAAGAGTGTTGGGATGATAGGCTCCGCACGGCAGATTTTTCGCCGGCAGAGTGACATCGATCTTTTCGTCCTCGTATTTCTTTTTAAGTTCTCTCTCTTTAAGCTTTAATTCTATTTCGTCGAATTTAGCTTCAACGCGTTGGCGCAGAGCGTTTAAAATTTTGCCGAGAGTGGGGCGCTGTTCGGGCGGAACGTCGCGCATATTTTTCATAAGGGAAGAAATTTCACCCGTTTTGCCTAAAAAGCGCATTTTAATTTCAAATAAGCCCTTACTTGACTCCGCCTTGCCTACTTCGCAGTCTACCTGTTTTTCAATATCGTTGATTTTTTCGTTTACGTCCATAATCTGCTCCGAAAAATTATTTTTTAATAAATGCTTCCGCCGTGACAGTCAAAGGCGACTACTGCGGGAAAGTTTTTCACTTCGAGTTTATATACCCCTTCGGAAAGAAGGTCGGGGAAAGCTATGCAAACGCTTGATTTTATGCAGTCCGCATACAGCGCGCCCGCACCGCCTATTGCCGCAAAGTATACGGCGCGGTTGCGTTTTAATGCCTGCCGTACCTCGTCGGACATCTCGCCCTTGCCGATGACGGCGCCCAAACCGCCGTCGAAAAGTTTTGGCGCGAAAGAATCCATTCTCGCAGAGGTCGTGGGACCGCAGCTTCCCGAAGCCGTATCGGGCTTTGCCGGACAGGGGCCCGCATAATATATTACCGCATCTTTAAGTTCAAACGGAAGAGGGGCATTGTTTTTCATAAGATCGAAAATTCTTTTGTGGGCGCAGTCGCGCGCCGTCAGTATCGTCCCCGATATAAGCACGCTGTCGCCCGCGTGCAGACCTTCGACAGTCTGCTTTGACAGGGGGAGAGTAAGTTTAATCATATAATCTCCTTTTCGCACCTTACGCAGTGGCACTGTATGTTTACCGCAACGGGAAGTCCCGCAATGTGCGTCGGCGCCCATTCGCAGCTTACGCCAAGCGCGGTGGTGTCCCCGTGAAAGCCCTGACAGCCTATTTTAAGTTCGTTTATCCGCTTCAACGCCATACGCTCTATTTCGGCGACGTCCTCTCTATCGTTGAAAGTTCCCACGTCGCGTGTAATTGCTTTCTTTGCCAGATATGCGCAAGTGTCGAAGCTTCCGCCTATGCCGACGCCTACGTAGACGGGAGGGCAGGGGCGTGAACCTGCAAGGCTTACAGTCTGCACAATCGCGTCTGTTATTCCTTCGACGCCCTGCGCGGGTTTAAGCATATACAGCCGCGACATATTCTCGCTTCCGAAGCCTTTGGGAAGAAAAGTCAACTTTATTTTATCTCCCGCAGTAATTTCAGTATGAATTACGGCAGGCGTATTATCGCCCGTATTTACGCGGGTTATAGGGTCGCATACCGATTTTCTGAAATAACCGTCTTTATATGCACGGCGCACTCCGTCGTTAATTGCTTCGGCAAACGGTTTGCCTTCCAGAAAAACTTCCTGACCGATTTCGGCAATAACGACAGCCATACCGGTGTCCTGACATACGGGCATCTGTCTGCTTTTTGCAATCTTACTGTTGTCGATAAGTGTTTTAAGCGCAAATGCGCAGGCCTGTCCGCTTTCTTTGGCGTAAGCATTGTTCATTGCCTCTGCGCAGGCGGGGGTAAGGTTGACGCCCGCGCGCAACGCCATTTCGTATATTTTTTGTTCCAAATGCTCGGTATTTATCTTTCGCATAACATAATTTTATAACATTTGAAATTAAAAGTAAATTATTTCGTTTACTTTATTTGCAATTTAAGATATAATCGTTGTATGCAAGAAGTAAATTCCCGTCTTAATTCCGCCGTCGGCGGTATAACATACAGCGCCGCCGTGCTGTTTTTTGCCGTCGTTTCGCTTGTCGTCTCTCTTATCATAAGCCTTTCGGGTCTTGAACAGGGCAGCGACGGGTATTTATATTTAAGTTATCTTATCTCTCCCGTGGCAATAGGCGGTTGCGTCACGGCTATTCTTTTTTGGAAAAAGACGCCCTTTAAAAGCGTATTTCCGGTTAAGTGCAACTTTAAGTATTATATTATAGGAATATTGCTTGCCTACGGACTGCTGTTTTCATTGGGCTGGGTAAATACTCTGTCGGTTGAATTTTTCAAACTGTTCGGTTATCAACCGAGAGAGTCGGGCAGTTATCTTCCCGACTTATCGGGCGGATACGTCGCGCTTGCCTTGCTTGTCATAGCCGTGCTTCCCGCATTCTGTGAAGAACTGTTATTCCGCGGGGTACTGCTTAACGCGTGCGAAAACGGTATGGGAAGTATACGCGCCGTATTTACGGTCGGGTTCTGTTTTGCGCTTTTTCACGGTTCTCCCGAACAGACCGTTTACCAATTTATTGCAGGTTGCGTATTCGCTTTCGTTGCCGTGCGTTCGCGTTCGGTAACGCCGTCGGTTTTAATGCACTTTATAAACAATGCGTTAATAGTTATATTGGGCGCGTGCGGACTTTACGGCGAAGGGGGAGAAATGGTGATTTCTTCCGCAGCCAATATCGCGCTTAACGTTACTTCCGCGCTTGCGCTTGCGGGCGGGCTTGTATGGCTCATTTTAGATAAAAAGCCTTTGGAAAGTTGCCGAAAGGGCGGCGTCAAAAGTTTTTATCTCTTTGCCTCGGTCGGTATCGCAGTGCTTGCGTTAAGCTGGTTTTTGTCTCTTTTCGGGGTCGCGTAATGCTAAAAGTTAACGTCGTATGCGTAGGGAAAATCAAAGAAGCGTTTTACCGTTCCGCTGTGGATGAATATTTAAAAAGACTTTCGCGGTTTGCAAAGGTTGAAATTAAAGAAATTGCCGAAGGCAGAAATATCGGCGAAGAAGCTTCGTCCATTTTAAAAGCCTGTAAAGGCAGAGTAATCGCGCTGTGTATAGAAGGCGTAAAGTATTCGAGCGAACGGCTTGCGGAGTACGTAAAAAATCTTGCCGACAGGGGTGAAGAATTTACGTTTGTGATAGGCTCTTCATACGGCCTTGCGGATGACGTTAAGCGTACCGCGGACTTAAAACTCTCCTTTTCGGATATGACTTTTCCGCACCAGCTTATGCGGGTAATTCTTTTGGAACAGCTTTACCGTGCGTTTATGATTAACGGAGGCGGGGAATATCATAAATAAATTTTTATAAACGTATTCTATTTTGTGATATTCGAAGAGATTAAAAAGTTTTACCAAAGCTATGATGGCAAGAAGTGCGTAATAGGCTATTCTTTCCGCGGACGGGAAATTTTCGCCTTCCATATAGGTCAACCTACGGGCAGACAGTTTATTTCGACTTACGCCATACACGCAAGAGAGTATATAACCGCAAGCCTTGCGCTTAAACATATTAAGGCAGGCGTAAAAAAAGGCGGAGGCTGGATAATACCTCTCGTCAATCCCGACGGCGCGGTAATAAGCCAGAGTATGCGCCCGCTTTGGAAAGCCAACGCGCGCGGTGTTGATTTAAACTGTAATTTCGACGCCGATTGGGGAAGCGGAAGGCTCAACACGCGCGAGAGGGGCGGTGAAAACTGTATAGGCGACAGTCCTTTTTCGGAAGTGGAAACAGTGGCTTTAAAAGAATTTACGCTAAAAGTACGCCCTTACGTAACTTTCAGTTTTCATACTAAGGGAGAGGAAATTTATTGGGAGTACGGCGGTATGGGCGACAGGCGCGGCGCGGAAATTTTAGCTTCGGCTACGGGTTATAAACCTAAAATAATTTACGGTTCGGCAGGCGGTTACAAGGATTGGTGCATTAAAAAACTGCGCATACCTTCTTATACGGTAGAGTGCGGTTCGGACAGCTTAACACATCCGATAACCGATGTAAGAAAACTTAAAAAATGTTTTTACGCATTAAAAATTTTTACGGAAAAATATGTCTGATAAATTTATGAAAGAGGCGCTTAAATGCGCGCAGGCGGCGTTGAAGGACGGCGAAGTACCGATAGGCGCGGTGGTGGTATGCGACGGTAAAATAATATCCCGCGGACACAACCGCCGTACGAAAAAGCAGATTGCTACGGCACACGCCGAAATCGAAGCCATAGAAAAAGCTTGCAGAAAGCTTAAAAGCTGGCGTATACCCGAATGTGAAATTTACGTCACTCTCGAACCTTGCCCTATGTGTATGGGCGCTATGCTGAACGCGCGTATCAAAAAAGTGTACTTCGGCGCGTACGAGGCAAAGGGAAGGTCTATGACCGCACAGCTTGCCGCTTCCAATCTCGTAAATCATACGGTCGAAGTGGAAGGCGGCGTTATGCAGGAAGAGTGTTCCGCCATTTTGTCGTCCTTTTTTTCGGATATGCGCGAAAGAACAAAAAAGTAAAAATTTCAAGCGCGTTTTGTTTGACTTTAACGCGTTATGAATATAAAATTATAAGGTACAACTTAATATTTCGTTAAAGCAATAAGAGAGGGCAAACTCTCTTTTAATACAAGAGTAAAATCGGAGGATATACAACCCAAATGATTAATCACGGCAACGAAATCAAAATTTTTTCCGGCAATTCCAACAGACCCCTTGCGGAAGCCATAGCGGCAAAGCTTAACACTTCTTTGGGCGAAATGGAAGTCACACACTTTTCCGACGGCGAAATTTACGTCCGTTACGATGAATCCATCCGCGGCAAAGACGTATTTTTGGTACAGTCGACAAGTTATCCCGTAAATGCAAATCTTATGGAACTTCTCATAATGATTGACGCCGCAAAGCGTGCAAGCGCGGGCAGAATTACAGCCGTCATACCTTACTTCGGCTATGCGCGTCAGGACAGAAAGGCGCGTTCGAGAGAGCCGATTACAGCAAAACTCGTTGCCAACCTGATAACTTCCGCAGGTGCGGACAGGGTACTTACAATGGATTTGCACTGTCTGCAAATTCAGGGATTTTTCGATATTCCGCTTGACAACCTTGTCGGCGGACCCACTCTTTACAATCATTTCAAACCCAAAGTCGACGATAATTTCGTCGTCGTATCGCCCGACATCGGTTCGGTTGCAAGGGCAAGAAAGGTTGCAGCGCGTATGGACGCCAAGATGGCTATTATAGACAAACGCCGTCCCAAAGCCAACGTTATGGAAGTTATGAACATAATAGGCGACGTCAAGGGCAAAAACTGCCTTATGATTGACGATATGATAGATACTGCTGGTACGATAGTTCAGGGTGCAAAAGCTTTGAAGGAAGCGGGAGCCAAAGAAATTTACGCTTGCTGTTCTCACGGCGTGCTTTCGGGGCCTGCTATCGAACGGCTTGCCGCTTCGCCCATAACAGAACTTGCAATGCTTGACACGATAAATATCCCCAAGGAAAAAATGCTTCCGGCATTCAGAATGATTTCTACCGCGCAGATATTTGCGGCTGCAATCGAAAACGTTTATCTTGACAGACCTATGTCTAAAATTTACGATTAAAAATTTCGCCACAGAAAACTGTGGCGAACCTTTTATTAAAGGAATGATTGATTATGAAAATAATTGTCGGACTCGGCAATCCCGAAGAAAAGTATATAAAAACTTTTCATAATATGGGCTATATCGCCGTCGGCGACGTCGCCGCAAAACTTAACGTTAAATTTAAAAAGAAAGAATGCGAGTCTTTTACTGCGGAAGCCAATATCGGCGGTGAAAAGATAATTCTTGCCCGTCCCGTAACTTATATGAATAACAGCGGACGCGCCGTAAAGCAGTTGCTTTCTAGATATAAGGCTTCTGCGGAAGACCTTGTAATTATTTACGACGATTACGACATACCCAAAGGTTCTGTAAGAATACGTCCTTCGGGCAGTGCGGGTACGCATAACGGTATGCGCTCTGTAATTGCCGAAATAGGAACTTCGGCTTTCGTCCGCATAAGGGTAGGCATACGCGACAGTATGGTCGATATTCCGATTATAAACTACGTTTTGTCGGAAGTGCGGAAAGAAGATTACGAACTGTTTATTTCCGCCTGCAACCGTGCCGCTGACGCGGCGATAGCTCTTGCCAAGGGCGAAGCAATAGAAAGTGTTATGACTAAATATAACGGCTGATGGACAAAAACTTTTTTACTTTTAAAAATCTCGGCGGGGCTTACCCCGCGCTTGAAAACGAACTCCGCCTCGGTACGCCGACGGCGGTTTTCGGCGTATCCGACGTGCATAAATATTTAATCGCTTCCCTGTTTGAAAACAAAGTTTTATATCTGACGGCGGACGCGGTGTCCGCGGGCAGGGCTTATTCGGCGATAAGCGCGTTTTCCGGTAAAAAGTGCGCCCTTATTCCCGCCAAGGACGATGTTGTGCTGTACAAGGACGCGCTTTCCAAGGACGCGCTATTCAGAAGACTTTCCGCAATTTATTCTCTTGCCGACGGCGCGGAAGTAATAGTCTGCGACGCGGAATCTGCAATGCAGCTTTTTCCCGCCCGGCTGCCCTCCGTCAGACTTACGGTAGGCGGAGACTGTGACTATTCCGTTCTTCCGCAACAACTTATTTCAATGGGTTATACCCGCGAATATGCGGTTGAAAGCAAGGGCGCGTTTGCCGTCCGCGGGGATATTTTGGACGTCTATCCCGTAAACTGCTCCAATCCCGTGCGCATTGACTTTTTCGGCGATACGGTAGAAAAAATACGTCCCTACGACGGAGTGACGGGGGAACGGCTTGAAGAAGTATGTTCGGTAACGATTGTGTCGGCAACGGACGCACCGTATACCGAAAGCGACGTGCGCAGAATAAAGGCGGAACTTTCGGACGGACTTAAACGCTGTGCCGACAATACGGCGTTTAAACGTGCAAAGGCGATTGCCGAAGAGATTGTAACAAAGCTCGAAGGCGGCGCGCCGTTTGCGGGGGCTTCGTTCGTAATGCCGCTTCTGGCGGGTTCGTGTACGCTGTTTGATATAATAGGTAAAGACGCGTTGATAATTTTCGACGAGTGCAAACTTATAGGCGACAGGATAAACGGCATTTTTAAGGAGCATACCGAACGCATACGCGAACTTAAAAAGGGTGGGGAAGCTTTTGATTTTTCGCTTAAACAGCTTTTATCGCCCGAAGAAATATTTGCGTCTTTTAACAAATTCAAAAATCTTGCGGTACAAACTTTTACGTCGTCTACGCAGTTTTTCAGACCGCTTAAAACGTTCAACTTTTCGTCTACGCCCGCGCCGTCTTATCTGAACGCCGTACCGCAACTTATAGCGGATATAAAGAATTGGCTGTTCAACGACTACCGCATTTTGATTTTTACGGGCGGCATACAACGTACGGAAAAACTTAACGGAATTTTAAGCGACGAATACATTCCGCTTTATCCGGTACCCGTAAGGCTTGAAGCGCTTCACGGTGTGTCGCTGTCTTCCGTGGAGACTGCTCACGGTCTTATACTTCACGAAAGCAAACTTGTAATTATAGGCAGTAACGACTTATATACAAAAGTAACAACAAAGCGCATACGCAAGAAGCGCGGTGATATGTTCGTCGCTCCCGAAATAGGCGACTTTGCCGTACACGAAAAACACGGCGTAGGCAGAATTACGGGAACGAAGAAAATAGAAACTACCGACGGCATTAAGGAATACGTTGCAATAGAATACAGGGGCGGCGACGTGCTGTACGTTCCCGTAGAGCAGATGGACGTACTTTCTAAATACGTCGGCGACTCCAACCCCGCATTGTCTAAAATAGGCGGGGCGGAATTCGACAGGGTTAAGGAAAGGGTAAAGCGTTCCATACGCGCGCTTGCCTTCGACCTTAAACAGCTTTATGCCGAACGGACTGAAAAGAAAGGCTTCCGCTTCCCCGAAAACACGGTTATGATGGAAGAATTCGAGGACGCTTTCACATACGAAGAAACACCCGACCAGCTTGCTTCGATTGACGAAATCAAAGCCGATATGTGTTCGGATAAGGTTATGGACAGACTTCTTTGCGGCGACGTCGGTTACGGCAAAACAGAAGTCGCGCTAAGGGCTGTATATCTTTGTATACTCGGCGGAAAGCAAGCCGCCCTTATGTGTCCGGGGACGGTTCTTTCGGAACAGCATTTCAATACCGCGGTAGAGCGTTTTAAGGACTTCGGGGTCAGAGTGGAAAAGTTAAACCGCTTCAAAACGCCCAAACAGCAGGCGGAAACGCTTAAAAGGCTTGCAAACGGAGATATAGATTTTATTATCGGCACGCACAGGCTTCTTTCGCCCGACGTAAAATTTTACGATCTGGGGCTGCTCGTTCTCGACGAAGAACAGCGCTTCGGCGTCGAACACAAGGAAAAAATAAAAAACGTCAAAAACGACGTGGACTGTCTTACTATGACGGCTACGCCCATACCCCGTACGCTGCATATGTCGCTTGCGGGCATAAGGGATATAAGTACTATAAACACGCCTCCGCAAAAACGTCTGCCCGTCCAGACATACGTCGTGGAAGAGACCGAAACGCTTATACGCGATGCGTGTATAAGGGAAATATCCCGCGGCGGACAGGTATTCATTTTGTACAACAGGGTCGAAAGCATATCTGCGTTTGCCGGCAGAATAGCCGAAATAATACCTGAGGGCAAGGTTTGTTACGCTCACGGCAGGATGGACAGGGACACGCTTGAAAACAGTGTATTCTCCTTTTACCGCGGTGAGAAAAATATTCTCGTAACGACGACTATAATAGAAAACGGAATAGATTTACCGAATGCTAACACAATAATCGTTATAGATTCTGACAGGTTGGGTATTTCACAGCTTTACCAGCTCCGCGGCAGGGTCGGCAGGGGAGCGCGTCTTGCGCAGGCTTACTTTACGTTCAAGCCCGAAAAAATTCTTACCTCCGACGCTACCGAAAGGCTTAAAGCCATAATGCAGTTTACAGAACTCGGTTCGGGCTTCAAGGTTGCTATGCGCGACCTTGAAATACGCGGTGCGGGCAACGTACTCGGCGCGGAACAGCACGGGCATATGGACAAAGTCGGTTACGAACTCTATTCCAAACTTTTAAAAGAAGAGCTCACGGGCGAAAGCTCGTTTGCGGCGGAACTCGACGTAAAAGCTACTGCGTACATTCCCGAAGCTTACGTCGAATCGAGCGCGGGCAGAATGGACTGTTACAAACAGATTGCCGAAATCCGCACGGTGGAAGATTACAAGAGAGTTTGCCTCTCCATAGAAGATAATTACGGACCTATGCCCGATGAAGTTTTAAACCTTCTGATTATCGCCGTAATGAAGTCTTACGCTTCTAAATTCAACGTAAAAAAGATTTGCGTTGACAGCACGGAAGGGTCGTTGGAATTGCCGTCAATCAACTCGCTTAAAGACAGAAGGCTTACCGCCGCTCTCGATAAATACAGCGGTAAGGTAAGGCTTTCTATGGCGAAAGCTCCGCTTATAATATTCAATCCTCACGCAAACCCTTCCAAAACGATGCTCGATATGACAAAATTTTTAAAATTTGCGTTAAGTTTTATATAAATTCCGTTAAAATGATTTGCTATCAAAGCCGAAATATTATATAATTGTTGTTGGTATTTTGTCGCCATTTGATGGCAGGAGATAACTTTATGAAGAAAAAAAGATTGGCAGCAGCCGCATTAACGTCATGTTTGGTATTATCCGCAACCTTTACGGGCTGTTCTCTCGTATCGACGAACGGCAATAAAGATATGGAGCAGATAATAGCAACCGTAGATATAAGAGATTCGGAAACGTTTGCAACCGAATTCAAAGCCGCAGGCTATAAGGACGCTATTGCAGAGTCGAACATCAATAAAAGGAGCCTTGTTTCATATTTCATAAACACGGGCTATACCTATATCAACAACTATAATTATACCTATGAGAAGACGTTCAATCTGCTTTTGGACAACCTTATAGATAATGCCGTACTCGTGCAGTATTCCACGCTCGGGCTTATTAAATACAAGGCTGCGGCGGATGGGGTAAGCGAGGAAAGTATTCTTTCGGAATACAATTCCAAAGAAAGCAAATCGGCAAAGTACGAATATCTTCTCGGCGGAGAAAACAGCGAGGAAGTTATGCTTGCAAAATATAACTTCTATTCTTCCGTAAACTCTGCGATTGACAGTAACGAACGCACCGATATCGAAGAAGACGAAGACGGTTATAAGGGTACCGACACTCGCACGACGCCGACCAACCTCAACACCGAACAGGAAGACTATTTCCCCGGAAGGGAGGAAGGTAAGCTCGATTACGCTATTTACACGGGTTATGAGGGCTATCTTCTGGGACAGAGCGGCGCATACAAGGACGACGCAATAGAGGGTACTACCAGCGCTACCAGAATAAAGGCTTACAATACCTTTATAAATAACCTTATGAGCAACAATTTGGTAGACAGAAAGAAAGAAGCCGACAAGCTTACTGACGTTCTCAAACTCGAATATATGAAAAACGAATACGCTTCACAGCTTGAATCGCGTATCGTAAACAAATATAACGACGTCTACGAAGAAATGATGGAGAAGGAGCTTACCAAGGACAATTACAGTTATATTAAAAGTTTTTACGAAGAACTTTTAAACGGTCAGAAAGACGACTATAAAACCGCTTCGGCTTTCGAATCGGCTATGGGCAATCTTTCCGACACGTCGTTCCTTCTTTACAGCCCCGATACCGGCGACAGCGATTTGTTCGACGGCGAAAATCACGGCAAATTCGGTTATGTATATAACATACTTCTTCCGTTTAACGCAAAGCAGACGGTTGAACTTGCAGAACTTACAAGCAAGCGCAACGAAGACAAGGACGACAACAGCTATTACTACGAAAGAAACCGTATCCTTCAAAATATTTATACCGAAGACCAGCGTCAGGCGTGGTTCAACGGTTCTGAAAATTACAGCTTCAAAGCCGAAGACGACAAAGTTTATTCAGGCGATACGGCGGGATATTTCAAAGGTTACGACAACGATTCCAACCGTCAGTATCTCTTCTTTGAAAACAACCTTACCAACAATAAGGAAGGCGGAAGATACAAAAAGCTTAAAGCTTACGACGGCAGATATTCTTACAACGGTTACGTTGCCGAAAACGAAAACGGAAGTTATACGCTTGTAGGCAATAAACTTAATATCGACGGAATGCTCAACGAATTTTCGGCATATATTAATTACGTTCTCGGCGGCGAGCGTGTAAGCTACGTAAAAGCTCCCGCGCAAAGTTATTACGGCATAACGGAATTTAAAGACGCAGACGACGAAATAGATTATGAAAAGTTGATGTACGCTTCGGGCAAAGTCAACTTCGGTAATTTCAATGCCGACGACTTAATGAATGCCGTGACCGAACAGTACAAGGCAATGAGCGCCGTCAACGAGTTGCAGTTTGCTTACACTACCGATACAAGCGTACTTTCGCAGTACGTCGGATATTCGGTGTCGGCTTACGATACAAGCTATATCAAAGAGTTCGAATATGCCGCAAAGAAGGCGATAAGTATGGGCGAAGGCGCGTTCACTGTCTGCGCGGGCGATTACGGTTGGCACCTTATTTACGTCACTTATACCTTTGACGGCGGAGACGTTTACTCTCCCGACTGGACGAAAGTCGATGTGAAAGGTTCGTTTGAAAATCTCTTCCTTGAAAATATGAAAGGCAAAGATTTAAAAGACGTATCTACAACCCACAGAAGCAGAATAGTAAGCGATTTCAAGAAAGAAAACGTAAGCTATAAAAAATATCAGAAGAGATACCAGAATCTTCTCGATCTCGACAAAAATTCGGATAATAACGATTTGGAAAATAACGGCGGCAGCAAAACTTAATGGAAATCTGGCAAGCGGTAGTTCTCGGCTTAATGCAGGGACTTACGGAATTTTTACCCGTATCGTCAAGCGGTCATCTCGTCTTTCTGCAAAGAATATTCGGAATGACCGAAGGCGGACTATTCTTCAACATCATATTGCACCTCGGCACTATCGTGGCGGTGTGCGCGGTATTCTGGCGCGACATTCTCGGACTGTTCAAAAAACCTTTCAAGACGCTCGGTTTTTTGGTTGTTGCTTCGATTCCCGCGGCGATAGTCGGCTTTTTGCTTGAAGATTTAATCGATACGATGGGACAGGAGTTTGAATACATCGGCGTAATTCTCGCCGTGTTCTTCCTTATAACGGCAACCCTTTTGTTTGTAACCGAAGTTGTGTTAAAGAAAAGGCAAAACCAACTTCCGCTCGGCTGGCGTACGGTGGTTCCTATGGGGCTTGCTCAGGCTGTCGCAATACTTCCGGGCATTTCGAGGAGCGGTTCTACGATATGCGCAGGGCTTCTTGCGGGCGGTAAAAACGAAGAAGTGGCTAAATTCTCGTTTTTAATGAGTATCCCCGTAATTTTAGGCAGCTTCGTTATTTCGCTTATCAAGGGACTTGTCAAAGGCGATATTCAGCAGGACTTTATCGACAACGGCGCAGTTTACGGTTGGTCAATCGCACTCGGGTTTATTATCTCGGCAATAGTCGGACTGTTTGCAATTAAACTTATGCTTAAAGCAATTCAGAAAGCAAATTACAAATGGTTCAGCCTGTATCTCGTTTTACTTGCAGTAACCTGCGTGGTTTTGCAGTGTTGCGGTTTATTCAAAGTTGCATAATTAAAAAGGACGGCTTAGCCGTCCTTTAATTTTTATAATCTGTTTTGCCGATTAAATGGTCTGTACTTGTATCGAAAATTTCTCACAAAGTTCGACAACACTTACGGTAAAATAAAGTAATTTTGCAAGCATTAAGCGTGTGATGCGATATTTCTTGCGCAGTTCTTTCAATTTTTTACTGAATTTGCTAATATAAACATTTTATAACATTTTTTATCTATATAATTGAAAATGAATAAACTGTTCGGTATAATTATTTTAAGGAGCTTTTATGGAAGAAATATTAAAGGTTGAAAACCTTAAAAAGACGTTTAAACTTTCAAGAAAACAGCAAAAGATTGAACGCATCTCCCAACCCGTTAAAAAGGCGGTGGACGGGCTTTCGTTCACTGCGTACCGCGGGGAAATTTTCGGGCTTTTGGGACCAAACGGAGCAGGAAAGACGACGACTTTGCGTATGCTTGCAACGCTTATTAAACCCGACAGCGGCAACGCTTTTATCGACGGATTCAGCATTTTGGACAACAAAGACGAAGTATGCAGACGTATCGGCTTTTTGACAAGCGAACTTAAACTTGAAGACTTTTTTACGCCCGCTTACCTGTTCGATTTTTTCAGCGACCTGTACGGGGTTGAAAAGACAGTAAGGGAAGAACGTAAACGCAGGCTGTTTGCAAAGTTCGGCATTGACAGGTTTGCCGAAGTAAAGCTTGCAAATCTTTCTACGGGTATGAAGCAGAAAGTGTCGCTTGTAATATCGATTGTACACGACCCGGACTTTATTATTTTCGACGAGCCGACAAACGGACTTGACGTAATAACGGCAAAGGTTGTTACCGACTTTTTGCAGGAATTAAAAGACGACGGCAAGACGGTAATTCTGTCAACCCACATATTCAGCCTTGTCGAAAAGCTGTGCGACAGGGTGGGCATAATAATAGACGGAAAACTTATCGCGTTGGACAGCCTTAAAAACCTTACCGCCGAAAAAAATCTCGAAGAAGTCTTTTTCGAATTATATAATGCAAACGTCGCGGAGAATTTATGAAAAATATATTGACCATTATAAGGAAAGAATTTGCAAGGTTTTTCAAAGACAGAATAATGATTATAACGATACTCATTCCCGGTCTGATGATTTTTCTCATTTACACGGTAATGGGTACGGTTATAACCGATAAGGCTTCGTCGGACAAAAACGAAAAGTTTTCGGCATACGTAATCAATATGCCGCTAAATGAAAATCTGAATGCGGGATTTGACGCCTTAATTGAAATAAAGGAATATTCCGACGTCGACGCCGCAAAAGCCGACGTTACCGAAGGCGTGCTTGACCTTGTAATAATTTTCCCCGAAAACTTCGACGTTGTTTTAAGCGGACAGGCTTCTTTGGTTCCTGACGTCGGCATTTTCTACAATTCTTCCAAGACTCAGTCCCAAAGCGGATATTTTGCCGTCAGCGGGCTTTTGGAAGGTTTTAAAAACCCGTCGTTCAGCGTCAATGCGGGCGGCAATGCCGATCTTATTAAAGAACGCGATTTTGTCGGCGGAATTCTTTCGAATATTATGCCTATGCTTATGTTCGCGCTTTTGGCGTCGGGGTGCGTAGCCGTTGCACCCGAATCGATAGCGGGCGAAAAGGAGAGGGGTACTATGGCAACATTGCTTATTACCCCTATAAAGCGCTGGCAGCTTGCTCTGGGCAAAATTATAAGTCTTACGTGTTTTGCATTATTAAGCGGTTTTTCAAGCTTTTTAGGCGTTATTTTGTCCTTACCCAAGCTTTTGGGCGGCGCAATAAACGGTCAGACCGCGCTTTATTATTCGGTCGGAGATTATTTTATGCTTCTGGCGTTAATTATTTCGGTCGTACTTGTAATAATTTCCGTGTTCTCGGTTCTGTCTACGCTGTCTAAAAGCGTTAAGGAGGCCGGTTCGACGATAGCGCCCGTTATGTTTCTGATAATTCTTTGCGGTATGTTCCCGATGTTTTTGACCAATCCCGCGGTCGGACTGTACTCAATTCCGCTTATGGGCAGTGGGCTTGCGATGTCGGCGATAATGACGTTTTCTATAACGCCTCTTGCCTTTGTTCTGTCGTTCATTTCAAATCTGGTGGTTGCGGGGCTTTTCATAACGCTGTTAAGCTTTATGTTCAAAAGCGAAAAAATAATGTTCAATAAATAGTTAAACCGCCCGCGCATAATTGCGCGGGCGGTAAATTTTCAAAAATACTGTGCAGTCTTTTTTGCCGTAATAAGCCGAAGCGTAAGCCTTACAGGTAGCTCCTTCAAAGCTTCCCTATGGCACACCGGATAAGCTGTTTAGTGCTGCTATATCCCTATCCTGACACGGTTCGCAGCGTCCGGTTGCATAAGACCTTGATATCAACACCCCTTATAAAGCGCAGCCTTCCACTTATTCCGTCGGGAAAGACGTTCGGTCCTGCTATAGCGGATTGCAGGTACAGGGCACCGCTAACTCCCCACTTAGCACAGTAAAGCTATTTTAACAGAAAAGTTTGCTTTTGGCAAGCAACTTTAAGGCGTTTTATTTGACAAATTTTTGTCGATATATTAAAATAAATTAACGTTTAAAAATGCGTATGTCATTTATTTAGCGTATAAAACGTAAAAGGAGATTTTATGTCGGAAAATTGTTCGCACGACTGCTCTTCGTGTTCGGAAAACTGTTCTTCGCGTGAAAATAAAAGTCTTATAAAAAAACCGCACGAATTCAGCGATATAAAAAAGGTAATCGCAGTGGTAAGCGGAAAGGGCGGGGTAGGTAAATCTATGACCTGCGCACTGCTTGCGGCGGCTTCGCAGAACGGCGGTAAAGTAACCGCTGTTATGGACGCCGATATAACGGGCCCTTCCATACCGCGTATGTTCGGGGTTACGGAACACGCGACGGGTAGCGAAAACGGCATCCTTCCCGTGGTTACGGACGGCGGTATACAGATTATGTCTATGAACGTGCTTTTGGACAACGAGGCGGAACCCGTCGTGTGGCGCGGTTCGCTTATTTCGGGTACCGTTATGCAGTTCTGGACGGACGTAATATGGACGGGAGTAGACGTAATGTTTATCGATATGCCTCCCGGCACGGGCGACGTACCGCTTACCGTCTTTCAGAGCATACCGCTTGACGGTATAATAGTGGTCACAACCCCTCAGGATCTTGTGGGAATGATTGTGCAGAAAGCCGTAAATATGGCAAATATGATGAACGTGCCTATTCTGGGCATAGTCGAAAATATGAGTTATATAAAATGTCCGGACTGCGGACGGAAAATTTCTGTGTTCGGTGAAAGCGCAGTGGACGCGCTTGCGCTTGAATACGGCATACCTGCGGTTGCTAAAATTCCCATCGACCCCGAACTTACAAAAGCGGCGGACGGCGGTAATATCGAAAATTTCAAAAACGACTATCTTTCCGCATTTTTAAATAAGATAACGGCAAAACTCAAATAACGCAATTCGACGTCGCGCTTGACGAACTTGTGGAATTGAGCATTGAAGACAATATTTGCTAAATTTCGACAAAAATTTTATTTTTTCTATTGACTTTTCTTGTATTCTAAAATATAATATAGAAAAAAACATATAGGAGAGAATATTATGTTTTGTAAAAACTGTGGGGCGGAAATCGACGATAACGCGGTTGTATGTCCCAAATGCGGAGTAGCGGTAAACGAAACTCCCGCACCTGCACCTGCGTCTTCTAACGACGCACCGAGTATAGGCTTTGCTATACTCAGCTTCTTTATTCCCTTGGTAGGGCTTATTCTTTACATAGTTTGGCGTACTGAAAGCCCGCTTAAAGCTAAGTCGTGCGGTAAAGGCGCGATAATCGGCTTCTGTGTAGGTATTGTGTTGAGCGTTCTTTCGACTGTTTTGCTTACCTGCCTTGTAACAAGCGTAGCGGACGCCGCTTCTTTATTGGCAATTTTATAGTTAACGTTTAAAAAACGCAGACTTTGCAAGTCTGCGTTTTTTTAATCTCTCTTTTCAGGTAAAAATTTCCAGTACCGTACTGGCATATAGCCTTTCATCTGTTTTATGTGCGGACGGCTTTCTATGTTTACGGCTTTATAATATTTTTTCCAAAGGTTTTCAAATGCCCGTTCGTATTCCGAAAGATATACTTCGGCTTCCCCGACGCGCGCCATTATCCATTCCCGCCCGTCGTACATACCCGCAATTTTGCGTTTTACGTCATGTATTACAAACCTTTCGGCTTTCATACGTTCGGCGAAATGCGCCATAAGTAAATCGGTAATATCGTTGTCGGGGGAAAAGGGGGCGTAAAGCGCGCCGTCGCGGCTTTCCATAAATCTCAAAAAGCCCTTCATTCTGTGCGTCTCGCCTCTGACTTTGTACAAAAGGTCGTTAAACTCGATAACTTCGGGCAAACCAAGCATCTTTCTTACGGGCGCTTTTGTCTGCATAATCTTTCTGATATATTCCAATGCGGTCTGTTCATTAAGCGGGTCGCAGCTTCTTAGTACAAGCAAAATTTCTTCTTCCGCAAGGCGGTCGTATTTTTCAATTCCGTTTATTACCCTTTGGCACTTGTCGTTTTCGGGGTCTATTCTGACCACTTCGCTGTCGAACGAAAGCTGTACCTTGTCGTCCGAAGTAATAAGGCAGTCGCGTTCGGCAAACGCATAGAATACCGCCGTAAAGAATGCGTCCGAAGAACCGTCCGTAATAAAAATTTTCATATCTCACCGGTGAGAGCGGAAAGCGCCGTCGATTGGTTTGAAAACATCGAAAGCTGTTCGTCCATTTCGCCCGCGCCTGCAATCAGAAGCGAAGTTTTGACCTGCGCAAAGCTGTCCGAACCGTAAAATTTACCTTTACAGGTAATAAAGTGCTTGGCTCTCTTTAATACTATGCGCATTTTTGCAAGATTATCGAAGTCAAGTTGTGAAAATTTTCTCGCTTCGGTTATTCTGTACGCGCTTTTTGCGCCTATCCCCGGTACGCGCAGCAGCATTTCAAGCGGGGCGGAATTTATTTCTACGGGGAACAGGTGCATATTCCTTAAAGCCCAGGCGCATTTAGGGTCGTAGTCGAGTGAAAGATTTTCGTCTTCCGCGCAAATTTCGCTTACGTCAAAGCCGTAATACCGTATAAGCCAGTCTGCCTGATAAAGTCTGTGTTCCCTTAAAAGTCCTGCGCCCGTATCGGGCAGCTTTGCGCTTTTGACTACGGGGACGTAGGAAGAGTAGTACACGCGTTTTAAATTCATATTGCGGTAAAGCGCTTCCGTCAGTTTTAAAATCTGTCCGTCGCTTTCGGGCGAAGCGCCTATAATCATCTGCGTGGTCTGTCCGGCAGGCAAAACATTGCCCTTTCTCACGCGGTTGGCTTTGTCGTATTCTATCGCGTCTTTAAGCCCTTTCATAGGAAGCAGCAGGCTGTTTTTTGTCTTTTGCGGGGCAAGCAGTTTAAGCGACTTTTCGCTCGGCAATTCTACGTTATAACTCATTCTGTCGGCAAGTTTTGCGGCTTTCATAACAAGCGCCCCGTCGGCGTGCGGTATGCCTTTTAAGTGTATATAACCGTTGAAGTTGTAAACCTTACGCAGTTTGTTTACCGTCTCGGTAAGCAGTTCCATCGTTTTATCCGGGCTTTCGAACACCGCAGAAGACAGGAAAAGCCCTTCAATGTAGTTGCGCCTGTAAAAATTGATTACCAGCCCGCATATTTCGTCGGGGGTAAGCCGTGCGCGCCTTACGTCGGCGCTGCGCCTGTTCGGGCAGTATTCGCAGTCGTAAATACATTCGTTGCTCATCAAAATTTTTAAAAGCGAAATGCACCTGCCGTCGGGGGTAAAGGAGTGGCATATCCCGCCTGCGGAACCGTTGCCCAATCCGCCGTTTTTGTTTGCCCTGCGTGAACCCGAAGACGAGCAGGATACGTCGTATTTAGCGCTTTCTGTAAGAATTTCAAGTTTTTCTTCGTCAATCATAAGTTTCACCACAAAATAAACATATGTTTATTTTATTATAACAGCCCTTTACCGTGCTGTCAACTTTTTTGATATTGACTTGAAAAATAATTTATGTTATAATTGCGTTAATCGGTTTTAAATTTCACAAATATTTCATTATATTGTAAGCGTTTTTTAATGCTGTGATGTTAGTATGAAATAAGGAGGCTGTAATGAAAGTTCTTATTGTTGACGATGAAGAGATGATACGCGGCGTGTTAAAGGAATACGTCGAATTTGAAGGCGGAACGGCTTACGAGGCGTGCGACGGTATGCAGGCTGTAAAAATGTGCCGTGACGCCGACTATGACATAATTTTAATGGACGTAATGATGCCCCGTCTCGACGGGTTTTCGGCTGTAAAGGAAATTAAGAAAATAAAGGACGTGCCCGTCATTATGCTTTCAGCCCGCGGGGAGGAATACGACAAACTTTTCGGCTTCGAAATCGGGGTGGACGACTACGTTACAAAGCCTTTTTCTCCAAAGGAAGTAATGGCGCGTATACACGCCGTTTTAAAGCGTAAACACGGCGATGAAGCGAATAACGACGTGGTCACGTTTGAAGGGCTTACAATAGATATGATGGGGCGCAACGTCTACGTAGACGGCGAAAAAGCCGAGCTTACCCCTAAGGAATACGAAATTTTATTCTATTTCGTAAAAAACAAAGGCATAGCTTTAACGCGTGAAAAACTGTTGATGGACGTATGGGGGTTTGACTTCTACGGCGACGACAGAACGGTGGACACGCATATAAAAATGTTGCGTTCAAATCTTAAACAGTATAGAAAGTTTATAGTTACACTTAGGGGTTTGGGATATAAATTTGAAGTCTGAACGCCGTAAGATTAAGACGCCGAAAAGTATCAACCGCGAAATAGTCAAACATTTTTTAATGCTTGCGGTAATACTTGTTCTGTTGGTCGAATCCGTATTTTTAATAATTACAAGCAGTTCTGCCAATTCCACAGCCCGTGAACAGCTTATGCGCATAGGCAGGGACGTGGCTTCTCTGACGGACGGTCACAACGACTCCGCTCTTTTGCGTTATATGCGTAACTGCCGTGAAGACGGTTTTGCGGTCTATATAGTGGCTCCCGACGGAAAAGTTATTCTGCCTTTGGAAGAAGCCGAAGAAGTCGGTTTTTCCAATGAAATAGAAGATATAAAATCCAGACTTATAAAAGCCGGAAGAGGCGGTTCGGTTATATATACGGCAAACGATAATCTCAACTACGTTGCGTCTGTAAATTTTTACGGTGAAAAAATTCTCGTTGCAAGTTATTCTTTGCTTATAACCCGCAATACTATGCGGCGTCTTATAATTTATTTTACAATCGTCGGCGTTATAGCCATAACGCTTTGCGGGCTTATATCTTACGTAGTATCACAAAAACTTTCGGGCGGGCTTAAAAATCTTTCGTCCTGTGCGGAACGGTTTTCTAAGGGTGATTTCAACGTCGATTTCGCAAATTCGGAATATCTTGAACTTGCCGTACTGTCGGACACACTTAATTCCGTCCGCGACGAGGTAAAGAAGAGCGGGGACTTCCAGCGCGAACTTCTTGCAAACGTATCGCACGATTTAAAGACGCCGCTTACAATGATTAAGGCTTACGCTTCTATGATACGTGAAATTTCCGGCAACAACCCCGAAAAACGCGACAAGCATTTGCAGGTCATAATCGACGAGGCGGACAGGCTTACGGGGCTTGTAAACGACGTGTTAAACGTATCGAAAGTAAATTCTACGCTAAACCAAATAAATCCCAAAGTTTTTAATCTTACCGAGTTTGTATACGGAATAATCAATAAATTCGAATACTTGCAGGAAACGCAGGGTTACAGCTTTATGGTCGATATTGACGCCAATCTGTATACACGTGCCGATGAAGAAAAAATAAGTCAGGTAATTTATAATCTTTTAGGCAATGCCGTAAATTATACGGGTGAAGAAAAGACGGTTTATATCAGCCTGAAAAAGGATTTGGCGGGCGACAGAATAACTCTTAAAATAAGAGATACGGGCAAGGGTATTTCCAAAGAAGATTTGCCTGAAATATGGAACAGGTACTACCGTGTAAACGAAACTCACAGCCGTCCGGTAAAGGGGACGGGATTAGGGCTTAATATCGTAAAAATTATTTTACAGAACCATAAGTTTGATTTCGGTGTAGATTCGGAATTGGGTAAAGGTTCTACATTTTGGGTGGATTTTCCCGAAGTTCCTGCCGAAATACAATGAAAAGTCAAAATACGATAAAGTACAATTTCCATAGATAATTATAAAACCGATTTTATGATTTAAATTTTTAAGTAATTAAAGGCTTTCAAACAATTTGTTTGAAAGCCTTTAACTTATACATAATTGAGTAAGTTAAATTGAAATTTACGGTACTTTCATATATAATAACGCCTTCGGTTAAATATCATTGTTGCTATCAATGATTTCATTTTCCTGTTCCGCAATCAGACTATTTATGCGATAAAGTTTGTACCAACTAATAAACAGCATAACTAAATCTGCAAGCATGATAACACCGAATATAACGACCATAACAAAAAATGCTATTGAATTAAAATCTGTAAGTTGTTTTACAATTGAAAGCAATATAAAAGCAAACAATAATACCAAATCAATAGCCAAAGTAATTCGCTCTGTCTTTTTCCATTTCTTTTTCAGTTTAATCAAAACATAATTGTTCTTGGGTTGGTCATTATTGTTTATCATTTTTATTCTCCGCTAAATTACTGTTTATCGTAAGGTTATTTTAGCATAAAAACCAAAAGAATGCAAATGAAGTCGTACAAGTTTCAGTCATAATTAACACTTTAAAACACCGTAGCAAAATGTTTGACAATAAAATTTTTTTGGTATAATATAAACATACGTTTTATAAGCAAAAGTTAAATTAAGTTGTAATTAAAAGACTAATAGGTTATAATTAAACAGATGAAATTCGAATTGCGTTCAAAATTCAATCCGACGGGCGACCAGCCGCAGGCTATCCAGAGCCTTACGGAGGGCGTCCTTGACGGCATACGCACGCAGGTGCTTGTTGGGGTTACGGGAAGCGGTAAAACCTTTACTATGGCAAACGTAATTAAAAATGTCAACCGTCCCGCGCTTGTAATTGCGCACAATAAGACGCTTGCCGCCCAGCTTTGCAACGAGTTTAAGGAATTCTTTCCCGATAACCGCGTAGAGTATTTTGTCAGCTATTACGATTATTATCAGCCCGAAAGCTACATTCCGTCGACAGATACTTATATCGAAAAGGATATGAGTCTTAACGACGAAATTGACAAGTTAAGAAATTCCGCCACAAGTTCATTGGGTGAGCGGGAAGATGTAATTGTCGTTGCTTCCGTAAGTTGTATTTACGGGCTTGGCGCGCCGGAAGAATATTTCCGTCTTGCCGTGTCGCTTCGTCCTGGTATGCAAATGGAACGCGACGAGCTGTTGAGGAAGTTGGTTGAAATACAGTACGCAAGGCGGGATATAGATTTCAGGCGTTCGTCTTTCCGCGTTCGCGGCGACAGCGTGGAAATTTTCCCGGCAAGCAATTCCGAAATTGCCGTCCGCGTGGAATTTTTCGGTGACGAGATAGACAGAATATGCGAAGAAGACGCGCTTACGGGCAACATTATTTCTGAACTTAAACACGTCTTGATTTTTCCCGCAAGCCAGTACGCGGTCGGTTCTGATAAAATGCGCAATGCGCTAAGTATGATTGAATGCGATATGCGGGACGAGGTTAAAGCTTTCCGCGACGAAGGAAAACTTCTCGAAGCGCAACGGCTTGAACAGCGTACGACTTACGATCTTGAAATGATGAAGGAAATAGGCTACTGCACGGGCGTTGAAAATTACAGCAGATATTTCGACGGAAGAAGCCCCGGCGAGCCGTCGTTCACCCTGCTTGATTATTTCCCCGCAGGTAAATTTCTTGTGTTCATAGACGAAAGCCATATGACCATTCCGCAGATACGTGCAATGTATCACGGCGACAGGTCGAGAAAGGACAACCTTGTGAATTACGGCTTCCGCTTAAAATCGGCTTACGACAACCGCCCGCTTACGTTTGAAGAGTTTGACGAACGCGTTCCGCAACTCATTTGCGTATCCGCAACGCCCGCGCCCTATGAAATGGAACAGGCGGGCAACGTGGTGGAACAGCTGATCCGTCCTACGGGTCTGATTGACCCCGAAGTAGTTATTCGTCCTACCAAGGGACAGATTGACGATTTGTTGGGTGAAATAAACAAGGTTCTGTCGGAAAGCGGCAGGGTTCTTGTAACAACGATGACAAAGAGAATGGCGGAAAGTCTTACCGATTACTTAAAGGAACACGGACTGAAAGTGCGTTATATGCACAGCGACATTGACGCGTTGGAGCGGATAGATATAATTAACGGACTCAGAAGCGGAGAATTTGACGTTCTGTGCGGAATAAACCTTTTAAGGGAGGGGCTTGACTTGCCCGAAGTCAAACTTGTTGCCATACTCGACGCTGACAAGGAGGGCTTTTTAAGAAGCGAAACTTCCCTCGTCCAGACGATAGGCAGGGCGGCGCGTAACGCCGAAGGCAGGGTCATTATGTACGCCGACACGGTTACGGGAAGTATGAAACGCGCCTTGGACGAAACTGCAAGAAGACGCAAAATCCAGTCCGAATACAATCAGAAACACGGCATTGTTCCAAAGACGATTGTCAAGGAAATCAAAAATACGATAGGTATAACCGGCAAAAAATCGTCTGCCGACGAAGTAAAGTTAAAGGACATTCCAAACGAAATAGAAAAGCTTAAAGCGCTTATGAAAGTTGCGTCAAGCCAGCTTGATTTCGAAAAGGCTATCGAAATACGCGACGCTATTTCGGAGTTAAAGAAAAGACTGTTAAAGAGTAAAAAACAATGAAAGAAGAAATATACGTTAAAAGCGCAAAGGAAAACAATTTAAAAAATATAGATGTACGCATACCCCGCAACACTCTCACCGTGTTTACGGGGCTTTCGGGCAGCGGTAAATCGACGCTTGCGTTCGATACCATATTCGCTGAGGGGCAGAGAAGGTATATAGAAAGTCTTTCGTCGTACGCGCGTCAGTTTTTGGGGCAGATGGATAAACCCGACGTCGAACTGATAGACGGGCTTTCGCCCGCAATTTCAATAGACCAGAAGACGACGTCGCACAACCCGCGTTCTACCGTTGGAACGGTTACCGAAATTTACGACTATTTCAGACTGCTGTTTGCGCGTACAGGTATACCGCATTGCCCCAAATGCGGAAGGGAAATACGCCGACAGTCTGTCGACGAAATAGCCGATAAAGTTGTTTTAATGCCGTCAGGCAGTAAAATTATGGTTGAAGCTCCCGTTGTACGCGGAAAGAAGGGAGAGTTCGTAAAGGAACTTGCCGGCTATAAAAAGAGCGGTTACGGCAGGGTTAAAATAGACGGAATAATTTATGACTTACAGGAAGAGATAAGACTTGAAAAGAATATCCGCCATAATATTTCTGTCGTTATTGACAGGCTTGTTATTAAAGAAGGCATTTTAAAACGTCTTACAGACAGTCTTGAAAACGCCCTTAAACTTGCCGACGGACTTGCGGTCATCGACTGCGACGGTAAGGAGGATTTATATTCTTCCAAATACGCCTGTCCGGACTGCGGAATTTCGATTGAAGAGATTGAACCCCGTCTGTTCTCCTTCAACACGCCGTGGGGGGCTTGTCCCGAATGTTCGGGGTTAGGGTTTAAACAAATTGTCGACCCCGACCTCATCTGTCCCGATAAGAATAAATCGCTGAAAGACGGCGCAATAAAAATAAGCGGATGGAATTTGGACTCTTCGTCGATGACGCAGATGTATCTGAATTCACTGTCCAAGGTCTACGGTTTTTCGCTTGACGTTCCCGTAAAAGAATTGCCGAAAGAAGTTTACGAAATGCTTATGTACGGCAACGGCGGTGAGAAAATTGACCTTCAATATAACGCCTACCGCTTTTCGGGCAGTTATAAGACGGCGTGGGAAGGTTTTGTCACCAATTTACAGCGCAGGTACAACCAGACTTCTTCCGAAAGCGTAAAGTGGGACATAGAACGTTATATGCGTACTTCCGACTGTCCTTTGTGTAAGGGTAAAAGACTTAAAAAGGAAGCGCTTGCGGTTACCGTAGGCGGAAGAAACATTATGGAAGTCTGCGATATGTCGGTAGACGATTTGGCTTCTTTTACGCAATTCGACTTTTTCGGCAAGACCGAACATTTGATAGCAGACGGAATAGTAAAGGAAATAAACAGCAGATTAAGTTTTTTACGCAACGTCGGGCTGGGTTATCTGACGCTGTCAAGAAGCGCGGCTACGCTGTCCGGGGGCGAAAGCCAGCGTATACGCCTTGCCACCCAGATAGGAAGTGCGCTTTCGGGCGTATTGTATATTCTCGACGAACCGAGCATAGGTCTGCACCAGCGTGACAACCAGAAGCTTTTATCTTCGCTTCTCGGTCTGCGTGATTTGGGTAATACGCTTATCGTTGTTGAACACGACGAGGATACAATGCGCGCCGCCGATTATATTGTCGATATAGGACCGAAAGCCGGAGTTCACGGCGGCGAAGTGGTGGCTTGCGGAACTATCGAAGACATTATTAACGAGCCGCGTTCGGTTACGGGCGACTATCTTTCCGGCAGGCGGAAAATCGAAGTTCCCGAAAGGCGGGTACAGCCTGACGGACGCTTCCTGAAAGTTAAGGGTTGCGCGCAAAACAATCTTAAAAACATAGATGTTGAAATCCCCGTCGGGCTTATTACCGCTGTCACGGGAGTATCGGGAAGCGGTAAATCAAGTCTTGTAAACGAAATTATTTATCCCTGTCTCGCAAACAATCTTAACGGCGCCCGCCAGCTTTTGGGGAAGGCAAAATCTTTCGAAGGTTTGGAATATTTCGATAAGGTAATCGCCATTGACCAACAGCCGATAGGCAGAACGCCGAGGAGCAATCCCGCAACCTATACGGGCGTGTTCACTATGATACGCGACCTGTTCGCGGCAACACCCGACGCCAAGGAACGCGGATATAAAAGCGGCAGATTTTCTTTCAACGTTGCGGGCGGGCGGTGCGAACACTGTCAGGGCGACGGCATAATTCAGATTGCAATGCACTTTCTTCCGGACATATACGTGCCGTGCGAAGTGTGCGGGGGGAAGAGGTATAACCGTGAAACCCTCGAAGTTCGCTATAAGGGTAAAAACATCTCCGACGTGCTTGAAATGACGGTAGAGGAAGGGGCTGAATTTTTCAAACCCGTATCGTCTATATACAACAAACTGTCTACGCTGTGCGACGTGGGGTTGGGCTATATCAAACTCGGTCAAAGCGCTACTACGCTTTCCGGCGGCGAAGCCCAGCGCGTAAAACTTGCAACCGAACTTTCAAAGCGCAGTACGGGTAAAACATTTTATATTTTGGACGAACCCACCACGGGGCTTCATAGCTACGATGTTGATAAGCTGATTAAAATTATTTCAAAACTGAGAAGCGGCGGCAATACCGTGCTTGTAATCGAACATAATCTCGACGTGATAAAGACGGCCGATTATTTGATAGACTTAGGTCCCGAAGGCGGCGATAAGGGCGGAACGGTCGTAACGTACGGCACGCCCGAACAGGTTGCAGAGTGTAAAGAAAGTTACACGGGTCAGTTCCTAAAAGGTATATTAAAGTAGTAAAAAGCGGGCATAACCCGCTTTTTTGTTGCTTTATTTAGTATTATGTGTGACATAATCGGATAAAAACCGACAAAAACTTAACCAAACCGTCATAATTTTCATATTATGACAATATGCCTAAACCTTTAACTTTACAAGCGGAATTTCCCACTACGGAAGGATTATGCCCCGACGCTTACAGCCTTGCGGTCATCTCGCCCGCATATGCCTCGTCGACGGGAGAGCTTAACGCAATCTTACAGTATTTTTACCACTTTTTCAATTTTGACAAGCAGGGCTACAAGCAGTATGCAAGCGACCTCGAAAGCATAGCCATTGCGGAAATGCTCCATCTCGAACTTTTGGGTAAGACTATAATTGCGCTCGGAGCGCAGCCGATTTACTGTCAGAATCCGCCGACTGCTTTCAATTTTTACTCTGCAAAATACGTCACATATTCGCGCAATCTGGTGAATATGCTCGAAGACGATATAATGGGCGAACGGCGGGCGATTGCGCAGTATACAAAAATGCTTTGCCGTCTTAAAAACCAACAGCTCAAAGATATAATATCATGCATACTCGAAGACGAAAAACTGCATTACGAAAAGCTGAAAGAAATTCTTGCTTCGCTCAAATGCGACTTGCACGCTTGACAGTTTTATAAAATTATACTAAAATAATTCGTATGAAATACGACGTTGCGTTAATCGGCGGCGGGGCTTCGGGTTTAGCCTGCGCCGTTCGTTTGACCGAAAAATCAAAACTTAAAACTGTAATAATAGAAGCGGGTGAACGGCTTGGCAAAAAGCTTTCCGCAACGGGCAACGGACAGGGCAATATCTCCAATACGGATTTGTCGCCCGACCACTATTTCGGCGGCGGTGCAAATCTTGCGGGACGCTTTGCGTGTAATAATCCGCAAATTTATGCCGAACTTTTCGACTGCATTTTTACCGCCGATGCTCAGGGCAGAATTTATCCCGCAGGCAGACAGGCTTCTTCGCTTACGGACTGTCTTATAAGAAAACTCAACGGCAAAGCCGATATTTTGCTTTCGACAAAAGTCATCGGCATAGAAAAGGGTTTCACGCTTACCTTGTCGGACGGTAATAAAATTACTGCCGGCAGCGTGGTGTTATGCGTCGGCGGAAAAGCGCAGAAGCAGTTTAAAACTGACGGTTCGTCATATGCGCTTGCGTGCGCATTCGGACATAAGCTTACGCCTTTATATCCGTCGCTCGTCCAGCTTAAAACTATCACGCAACACATAAAAACTTTAAAAGGCATACGCGCCGATTGCACCGTCAGCGCCGTTAAGGGCGCAAAGATTTTAAAGTCCGTCCGCGGCGACGTCATATTCACGGAATACGGCGTGTCGGGCAATGCTATATTCGCTCTTTCCCCGTACGTCGCAGGCAGAGACGGCATAACGCTTTCACTTGAATTTCTGCCCGACGTTACCGTAGGGGAAATTGTGGATAATCTTAAAAAAAGGCGTATGGCGGGTTACGCGCAGGAAGACCTTTTATCGGGTACTCTGCATAACCGTATCGGAAGAGCGGTAATAGACCGTGCCGCGGATAAAACTGATATGCAGATTGCGCATATGCTTAAAAATTTCACTCTGCCCGTTACGGGTACGCTCGGCTTCGACTACGCGCAGGTTACCCGCGGCGGGATTGATATGGGCGGCATAACGGACAGGCTTGAAAGTAAGCTTGTTAAAAATTTATATTTTGCGGGCGAAGTTCTCGACGTCGACGGCGACTGCGGCGGCTATAACCTGCATTGGGCGTTTGCAAGCGGTTTGCGCGTTGCGGACGCTATACTTGAAGATATATGATTAAACGGCTGGATAACGTAAAACTTAATATTACCGAAGATGAAAGCAGACTTTACGAAATCGCATGCAAAAAGTTAGGGCGCAAGCCTAAGCATTTTGCAATCTTAAAAAAGTCCCTCGACGCGCGCGACAAGGGCAACATTTTCTGGAACTATTCCGTTGCGTTTTCCGACGAACCTATGGAAGAACGCCCTTTGGACAAGCTGAAAAATCCGCCGAAAGTCGCTGTGATAGGTTCGGGGCCGGCAGGGCTTTTCTGCGCGTTAAGGCTTATAGAACACGGCTTTAAACCACTAATAATAGAGCGCGGTGAAAGGGTTGAAGACAGACGCAATACAACGGAAAAGTTTTTCAACGGGCGTATTCTCGACTTGAATTCCAACGTGCAGTTCGGTGAAGGCGGGGCGGGTACATATTCCGACGGTAAACTTAATACCCAGACGCACGACGGGCTTAACAGGGACGTTTTAAAACTCTTTAATAAATTCGGCGCCCCGCAGGAAATTTTGTATTTGAACAAACCTCACATAGGCAGCGACGTGCTTTACGGCGTACTTAAAAATATCCGTTCTTACGTCGAAGCAAACGGCGGAGAGTATCTTTTCAACACAAAATTCAAGGGGCTGACAAAACGCAGTGAAGCGTTGGATTCGCTTATTCTCGAAAACGTAAAAACGGGAGAAGAAAGCAGTATGCGGGTTGACTGCGCCGTCGCGGCTTTGGGGCATTCGGCAAGGGATACTTTCAACGTGCTGTCCCGTCTCGGTCTAAAAATGCAGCCCCGCGAGTTTGCAGTTGGCGTAAGGGTAGAGCATCTTGCCGATAGAATAGGTTTTGCGCAGTACGGCAAAAGTTACGTAAATCTTCCGACGGCTGACTATAAGCTTGTATCTCACGCGCACGAACGGACGGTTTTTACTTTCTGTATGTGCCCCGGGGGCGTTGTAATTCCGTCCGCAAGCGAAGAAGGAGGCGTAGTCACAAACGGAATGAGCCTCTATTCGCGGGCGGGGACAAATTCCAACTCCGCGCTTATGGTACAGATGAAGTTAACGGACTTCGGCGCGGACGACCTGTTTGCGGGTATGCGCTTCCAGCGCGAAATCGAACGCAAAGCGTTTGCCGCAGGCGGCGGAAATTACCGCGCGCCCGTACAGCTTTTCAAAGATTTTAAGGCGGACAGAATTTCTTCGGCTTTCGGTGAAATACAGCCTACTTATCAGGCGGGAACGCACTTCGCGCCGCTTTGCGAAATTTTGCCCGCCGTCGTTACGGACGCGCTTAAAGCGGCAATTCCGGATATGGGCAGAAAGCTTAAAGGATTTGACTGTGACGATACGGTGTTGACGGGCGTAGAAAGCCGTTTTTCGTCGCCCGTTAAAATTCTGCGCGGAGAAAACTGCGAAAGTGTGTCGCTCGGCGGGTTCTATCCCTGCGGGGAGGGTGCGGGTTATTCTGGCGGAATAACAAGCTCTGCCGCCGACGGACTTAAAGTTGCCGAAAAAATTTACGAAAAATATAAAAATCATTAAATTATCATATAATTTACATATTGAACGGCTATAATAGGGGTGTAAAAATCAGTACACCCTATTAACTTTTTTTCATATTCTCTCTGTGGAGTCCGCGTGTCAATAGATGCGCGGGCTCCTTTTATATGCAAATCAAGTAATTGAAAAGGCGTTCACGCGGTGATGCGTAAACGCCTGATATAATTCCGGACAACGTTAAACTGTTTCAACGTTGATTAGGTTTGAATTGCCGCTTTTACCGTTGGGCGTTCCGCCCGTCAAAACGATAGTGTCGCCCTTGGATACCAACTTTGATTCTATTGCCGCACGCTTTGCGTAGTGGAAGAGTACGTCAACCGAATAAAATTCTTCGCTCATAATAGGAATAACGCCCCAGCTTAAAGCAAGTTTTCTGTACGCTCTTTCGTCCGTTGTCATACCGATAACGTCGATTAGCGGACGGAAGCGCGATACGGTTTTGGCTGTCCCGCCCGTTCTCGTGCATACGACTATTACTTTTGCGCCTATGTCGTGCGCAAGCGTGCAGGCGGAGTGGGAAAGCGCTTCCGATAACTTTTTAATGTGATAATCGCTGTCTTTGATATATGCTATATAATTGGTATTGGCTTCGGCTTGTTCTGCAATTCTCGCCATAGTTCTTACGGCTTCGACGGGGTATGCGCCCGCGGCGGTTTCGCCCGAAAGCATTATGGCTGACGACCCGTCGTAAACGGCGTTCGCCACGTCGGAAATTTCCGCACGGGTGGGACGGGGCTGTTTTATCATAGACTCCAACATTTCCGTTGCCGTAATGCTGCGTTTACCGCAAATTCTGCAAGCTTTGATAATCGTCTTCTGTATGCTGGGCAGTTCTTCGAAAGGCACTTCCACGCCGAGATCTCCGCGGGCAACCATAATGCCGTCGCACACGTCGAGTATGGAGTGGAGGTTGTTAACTCCCGCACGGCTTTCTATTTTTGCGATTACGTCTATATCGCCCTCTTTCGCACCGCATTTTTTAAGATAATTTTTAACGTCTGTTATATCCTGCGCTTTGGATACGAACGAACATGCTACGAAGTCTACGCCCTGTTCTACGCCGAACTTCAAGTCCTTTTTGTCCTGTTCTGAAAGGTAGGGCAGTTCAAGTGACTTGTTTGGGAAGAACATACTCTTTCTGTCGGACAGCACGCCGCCGACAACCGTTTTGCAGACGACGTCGGGCGCTTCTACTTTTTCGACTTCGAATACCATAAGCCCGTTGTTTAAAAGAATTTTATCGCCCGCGGACATCTGGGAACACAAACCCTTGAAAGATACGGAAACTTTGCTTTCGTCGCCTATAACGTCCTCGTCCGTGAAAATAAACTTATCGCCTACCTTTAAAGTTATTTTTCCGTTCTTAAAGGTCTTAATTCTGAATTCGGGTCCCTTTGTATCCAACATTATAGCGATGGGTGCGTTCTTTTTTTCGCGCACGCGCTTTATTTTTGCTATTTTTTCTGCGTGTTCTTCGTGCGTTCCGTGGGAGAAGTTAAGTCTTGCAACGTTCATACCCGCGTCAATCATATCGGAAATGACTTTTTCCGTATCGCTTGCGGGACCGAGCGTACAAATTATCTTTGTCTTTTTCATTATGTATAGCTCCGTTAATATTTATCGGTATTATTCTAAATTAATTTATGCAAAAAATCAACTTTACCGTTAAATGAGTTTATTATTTTTTTAAAATGTGATAAAATAATCATAATTTGAGTTAATTATACGGTCGCGGGCCGTGCAAACGGCGTGAGGAAAGTCCGAGCATCACAGGGCAAGGGTGCCTGTTAACGGCAGGAGAAGGCGACTTCAAGGAAAGTGAACAGAAATATACCGCAGCGCAAGCTGTAAGGTTGGAATGGCGAGGTAAGAGCTCACCGTCCCTCCGGTAACGGGGGGAGCCAATTAAACCCCACCCGATGCAAGATTGGGATAAAAGCCGACTTAACTGTCGGGACTGCCCGTCCGCTTTTATCCGTAAATATCGCTTGAACCTGCGGGCGACCTCAGGTGTAGATAGATGACCGTACATGACAGAACTCGGCTTACAGATTAATCTCAAATTGCTTTTTAAGCCCCGCGCGTTGAAAAACGCGCGGGGCTTAAACTTTATACATTATTTTAAAATCGGCAATAGATTTTCAATAACACAAAATGCTTGTCACGAAAAAATGAACACCTCTTACGAAATATTTCTTGAAAATGTTTATTACGGATATTATCATAACCGTTGAAATACGAAAGTCTTTAACGGTTTTCGAAAAAAATTTTCAGGAGGAAGAAATAATGACAGGTAAAAAAGCGACTAAATTAGCACGCGTTGCAATCGCTCCCGCAGTGGCGGCAATGTTGGTGCCGGCAGTCCTTTTAACCACATTGCAGACAAACGGTTTTAAAACCGCTGACGCTGCAACCTACGTGTCCGATTACGGTAGCAAAAACGAATCTATCGTAGCGGGCGCCGAACTTAACGAGCGCATTGCCGAGGAGGGTATTGTTTTATTAAAGAATAGTAACAACACTCTTCCCCTTAAAACAAAGGGAGTGGGCACGCAGGCAACGCGCGTAACATTGTTCGGCTATAATTCGGTTTATCCCGAAGCAGGCGCTTCTGTCAACGATACGGACGCTTCCGCAGGTGTAACAATCGCAACGTCCGATTTCTATTCGGGTCTTGCAAAAGCCGGTTACAAGACCAACCCCGCGGTTCGCGCGGCTTACACGGATTGGAAGAGTCTTGCCGACACCAACACAAGCGATTACGCTATGGGCAACATCAACCCCGTAAAAGCAAAGGAATATTCGTTTGCGGACTACGGTGATGCCGCTATCGTAGTTCTCGGCAGAACGGGTGCAAGCTCGACAAACGGCGGAAGAACGCTTGCCGAAGGCGCAGGCTGGGAAGGGGATACGACAAGTCATTCCCGTCAGATCGATAAGGTACAGAAACAACTTCTCGATTACGTTCTCGAACAGAAAAACGAAGGCGTTTTCGGAAACGTTATAGTTATAATAAACGACCCTATTCCCCTTGAACTCGGTTACATAAACGAAAAAGCCGACGCGGTTCTTTGGATAGGCGCACCCGGCGCAACGGGCTTCAATGCGGTAGGTAAAATACTCAGCGGCGAAATCAACCCGTCCGGCAGACTCCCCGACATTTATCCCGTCGATATGACTAAGGATCCCACCTACAACAACTTCGGACGCAACGGTCTTGAACCGACCGAAACTACGGCAGGCGGCAACCAGTATACCGTTGGCGGTCAACCCGTATCGGCTTATTTTACCGACTACGAAGAAGGTATTTATATCGGCTACCGTTATTATGAAACAATGGCGGTGGAAGTAGCCGACGAAAATGCAAACTGGTATAACGAAAACGTCGTTTATCCTTTCGGCGCAGGTCAGTCGTATTCCGACTTCTCTTGGAAAATCGAAGGTGTGCGCACTATCCAAGGCTCGGCTATTACCGGCAACGAACGCGTTAAGGTAGACGTTAAGGTTACCAATAACGGCAATTATGCGGGTAAGGACGTGGTACAGCTTTATTACACCGCGCCTTATAGCGAAACGTCCAATCTTGAAAAATCGCACGTCGTACTCGGCGATTTCGCAAAGACGGACGTGCTTGCTCCCGGACAGTCTGAAACCGTCACGCTTACTTTACAGTTGCGCGATATGGCTTCTTACGACGTAACGGCAAACTCTGGCAAGGGCGCGTACGTTCTCGAAGCGGGCGATTACTATATTAAATTACAGACAGACTCGCACAATCTTAAAGAAGGTGTTGAACAGCTTCCCGCTTTAAATCTCAGCAAAGATATAATTATCACCGAGAGCGACCAGACGGGCAAAGAAATTCATAACGCTTTCGATTACGATTTTAAGGGACTCGGCGCAAAAGATGACCGTGCGCAACACGCAGGCGCAGGCGACTTTACCGAACTTTCCCGCGATGCGATGAAGGCCGACGGAAGCCACCTTCCCCAGCTTCGTACAAAGAAAGATCTTACACAGGCTCAGCTTGACGAATGGGACGTAAGCGTTATACTTGCAAAGGATAGCGACGGCGACGGTATATCGGATTACGATGAAGCTAACCCTGCATACGGCGGCGGTGCGGCTCCCTGGTACGACGCGGACGCAGAGGCGGAAACTTTTGCAGACGCCGCAACCCGTCCCGCACAGGCAAGCGTGGTTCTTTCCGATATGATAGGCGCAAGCTATAACGACCCGAGATGGGAGACGCTTATCAACCAGCTTACACGTGAAGAAATAGTTCATATGTTCGAGTACGGCGGATTTAAATCCGACGCCATTCCTTACATCGGCAAGCCCGAAACTCTCGACACCGACTCGCCTTTGGGTTGGTCCGGTAACGGTACCGCAGGTGCGCTTTATACAAGATTTGCTACCGCGCCCGTAATTGCGGCAACCTGGAACAAAGAACTTGCTTACGAAATGGGCAAGATGATAGGCGATCAGGGACTTTGGGGCAGAAGCGATACCGGCAGATCGGTTAAAGCTTACACCGGCTGGTACGGCCCCGGTATGAATACCCATCGTTCGCCTTTCCTCAGCAGATATGAAGAATATTATTCGGAAGACGGCTTGCTTGCAGGTATGATGGCGGCAAACGCTACGCTCGGCGCGGCTGAAAAAGGCTGTTATGTATTCATCAAACACTTCGCGCTTCACGAAGACGGCGGTACGGACCGCGGTATCTTTATGGGCGCTCCCGGTTCAAAGACTTCGGGACTCAGCATCTGGTGCAGCGAACAGGCTGTCCGTGAAATTTATCTTAAACCCTTCCAGCTTGCAGTCGAACTCGGCGGAGCTATGGGCGCAATGTCTTCGTTCAGCCGCTTCGGTACAACGTGGGCAGGCGGAAGCTACGGACTGCTTACTCAGTGGCTGCGCAATGAATGCGGCTTCGACGGTCTTGTAAATACCGATATTGCTATTTACGACTTCCTTAACGCAAAACAGATGCTCCGCGCAGGCGGCGACTTCTGTCTTGACGCGGCGGTTTACGGTATGCAGCTTCCCGCGGCGTGCGTGATAGGAACGGGAGAACTTGATAATACGACTATTATCGGACTTAAAAATGCCGCTCACAATATCCTTTACACTGTTGCAAACAGCAATGCAATGGATGTTCCCCACGGCGCGGCAGTCGTGTATAACGACGCTTATCTCGATGACGTTAAAGTAGGCGAAGAAATCAGCGTAAACATCGCAACGGCATCGCTTAACACGGTTTACGATTACGACGCAACTATTACTTATACGCTTGTCGGCGGAATGCTTCCCGAAGGGCTTACGCTTGAAGACGGTTACCTTGAAGGTACTGTAAACCGTGCGGGCGAATACACGTTTGTTATAGAAGCTTCGTCAAGAAACTTCGCTTCGGCTCAGGCTACGATAGTTCTGCGCGTTAACGAAGTTGAAGCCGTTGCGCCCGACTATGCGACTAAGGAAGATTTAGACAATATGAAGACAGATATAATGAATAAGCTGGACGAAAAGAAGGGCGGTTGCTCCGGTTCAGTCGAGACGGCTATCGCAATTCCTGCGGCTCTTGCTATGTTCGGTATCGTATTCGTAGTTGCCAAACGTTCGAAAGCAAAAAAATAATAACTCAATTCCGGAAGTGAAAAAGTGAAATCTAAATTTTTAAAAATACTCATCAGCACAGTTTGTATGGTTTGTCTTGCGCTCGGCGTAGCCGCTCTTTCGGCTTGCGGCGGCGGGGATAAAAAAATAACCTATGAAGGCGGAAGTTTAACGGCGGTTGTAGGCGAAGCAAGTAGCGCCACCGTTGCAACCGCAACGGGCGCGGACGGCATAACATACGCGCTCAAAGACGGAAGCTCTTTGCCCTCGCAGCTTACGCTCGGTTCGGACGGAAAGATTACGGGAACACCGTCGGAAGCTACTTCTTCACCCGTTAAGTTCACTGTTGTGGCAACGGCGGGAAGCGCTTCGGCGGAAGCGGAATTTACCATTACGGTTTATCCCGCAGGTACTACCGTGATGACGTTCAGAATGGAAGCGGAAGGCGCTATCCTTGACGACGCGACGACTATGGCGGGTTCGTTCACTCCGCAGACCGTCCGTTCAAATGAAAAGGCAAGCGGCGGAAAACACCTCTCGGATTTAGGTCAGGCAGGTTGTAAAGTATTGTTTGAGTTTACAAGCTCTGCGGAAACTACGGCAACTTTAACCGTATGCGTTAAGTCGTCTATGTCTACCGAATTTGTTGTAAATACAAGCACATTTAAAATTCTCGTCAACGGACGCGAAGTTAATTTCCGCTCGGCAACGGCTACCGCAAATGATTTTATCACAATTTCGACGCGTGAAGCTGTAACTCTCAACGACGGCGATAACACTATCGAGCTTGTACTGCCCGATAACGACGTCAATATGCTTAACGCAACGCCCGTTATGCCCCATATAGACTATGTCGAACTTGCGGGTGCGGCAACGTTTAACTGGGAACCCGAAGATAACGAATAAGTAATCTTTCGGTAGTATTCGGAAAAAAGAAGTATACCGAACGGGTTCCGTTCGGTATACGTTCTTTTGACTTAAATAAAATAAGGAGAAAATTAAATGAATCCGTTCAAGTTTATCTGGAAGCATCTCGGAACGCGTATTTGGCTTCTCGTGTCTTCCATTGCGCTTGCATTCGTTCTTATAGTTACCCTTGTCGGTACGCAGCAACCATTTCTCCGCGGAACGCTTAACCTTGTCTTCGGCTTTGACCGCGCTGTCATTGCGGAAGAGCGCAGGGGGCTTTTCGCGCTTGACGAGGGAATAAATTCCCCCGAAGAAATGCTTGCCAAAGCCAACGCGTTTAACGAAACGGTAGAGGAAGAGGGCATTGTTTTGCTTAAAAACAATAACAATACGCTTCCTCTGCATACCCCCAAGTCGACTGTGTCGCCCGCTTCGGCAAATCCCCGCGTTACCGTATTCGGTAAAAATTCCGTCAACCTCGTTGTAGGCGGTTCCGGTTCGGCGGACGGTTCAAGTTCGGATAACCGTTCTGTCTACGACAGTCTTACTGCCGCAGGTTACGAATTTAATGCGACGATGAGGGAATTTTACACTAAATCCGCTTCCGGTAACGGTCGTCCCAAAAACCCCAATATGGGTGCGGAAGTATTCGGCTTTGCCACGGGCGAAAATCCCAACGGTTACAGCAGCGTTCGTTCAAGCTACGGCGAATACGACGATGCGGCAATAGTAATTATTTCGAGAATAGGCGGCGAAGGTTACGATCTTCCCCGTACGATGCGTACGCAGGCAGACCCCGGTCACAGAAGAAACGAGACGACGGCGGGTGCAAGAAGTCAGGAAGATCATTATCTTCAACTTGACAAAAACGAAGTCGATATGATAAACGAAGCCTGCGCCAACTTCGAAACAGTTATCGTCGTATTCAATACGGCGCAGACGGTGGAAGCGGGCTTCCTTGAAGAAGACAGCCTTTACAACACTCTAAAAAATTACAATATCGACGCATCCAAAATAGACGCCGCGCTCTGGATGGGGCTTCCCGGTTCATCGGGCGCAATGGCTCTCGGCAGAGTTCTTAACGGCAACGTCAACCCTTCGGGGCATACGACGGATACCTGGGCTACCGACTTTACCAAAACGCCAAGCTATTACAACTTCGGTTCAAATAATATGAAAGACGGAAACCGTTATCTTGTAAAAGGAAGTAAGGCGGACGCTTTCTATACCGAATATGAAGAGGGCATTTACGTCGGTTACCGCTATTATGAAACCCGCGGTTTTACAGACGGTGAAGAATGGTATAAGAATAACGTTGTTTATCCTTTCGGATACGGCAAGTCGTATTCGGATTTCAGTTGGACTGTCAAAAATTGCAGCATAGGCGATAATGCCGTTCTTACGGGTGAAGATGAAATTACAGTTACCGTAACCGTTACCAATAACGGCGATTATGCGGGTAAAGACGTAGTACAGCTCTATTTTACCGCGCCTTACTCTCCGGGCGGAATAGAAAAGTCGCACGTTGTATTGGGCGATTTCGTCAAAACGCCGTTAATTCCCGCAGGCGAAAGCAGGGACGTAAGTCTTTCAATGAAAGTGTCCGATATGAAGTCATACGACTATCAGGGACTTAATAAAAGTAATTTCAAGGGCTACATTCTCGAAGCGGGCGACTATTCCGTTAGTATCTCTTACGACGCGCATACGCCCTGCCAAACATACGGCTTTAATGTTGCGGAAGACGAAACCTACCGTAAAGACGCCGTTACGGGATACGATGTGGTCAACCGTTACGACGACGTAAGCGAACATATCGAAAAATACCTTTCGCGCAACGATTGGGAAGGCACAATGCCTACTCCCCCGACGGACGCGGAAAAAGAAGTGTCGGCTCAGTTTATCGAATCGCTTATCTGGAAGAAGAACGACGCCGGTCAGCCTTGGGAAGCAACTGAACTTCCCGCTACCAACCAACCGGGCGAAATCAAGTTTACTGATATGTACGGCGTGGATTATAATGACGAAAAGTGGGACGAACTTCTCGACCAGATGAGCGTCGGCGATATGGCTATGCTTATCGGCAAAGGTGCGTTCAGCACTGTCAATATAAGTTCTATCGGCAAAATGGCAACCCGTGAATTTGACGGGCCCAGCGGGTGGAACTCGTTTATGGGAAATACGGGCTTACGTGATACGAACTGCTTCTACGTTGCAGAGTGCATAATGGGCGCAACGTGGAATGAAGAGCTTGCATACCAAATGGGCAGAATGATAGGTAACGAAGCGCTTGTAGGGCTTACGGACGGTTCCCCTATGAACGCTTGGTATGCACCCGCAGTCAATATTCACCGTTCGCCTTTCGGCGGAAGGAACTGGGAGTATTACAGTGAGGACGGCTTAATAAGCGGCAGACTTGCAACTCAGGTTATTCTCGGCGCAAAGGAAAAGGGAGTAGTTACTTACCTTAAACACTTCGTTCTCAACGACAATGAAACCAGCCGCGACGATACGGGAAGCGAAGCGGGCAACGCTCGCGGACTCGGCGGTATTCTCGTTTGGGCAAACGAACAGGCGATGAGGGAAATTTACTTCAAGCCTTTCGAAATTGCCGTCAAGGAAGGTAAAACAACCGGTATGATGTCAAGCTTCAACCGCGTGGGAACGGAATGGGTAGGCGGAAGCTACCGTACTCTTACCGAAGTTTTACGCAACGAATGGGGATTTAAAGGTTCGGTTATCACCGACTACGGTATTTACAACTTCGTAAACGAAGATCAGATGATACGTGCCGGCGGCGACCTTCGTCTTAACCAGGACGACAGACCTTCCGCAAACGCAAACGATGCTACGCAGGTTGCCTGCCTGCGCCGTGCAACGAAGAATATACTTTACGCTTCGGCTCAGTCAAACGTAATGGATATCAACGTGCTCGGTTATAAACCCGCTTTGTGGGTCGTTGGCGTAATATGCGCCGACGTCGGTCTTGCCGCTGCGTTTGCCGTCTGGGGTGCGCTGATAATCTATTTCACATTAAAGAAGGAAAAGGGGGCAACCGCCCGGACGCAGACGGTTGATACAACCGAAAATCACGAATAACCATTAAAAAAACTTTACTCTCCGCAGACCCAAAGTCTTGCGGAGAGTAATTTTTTATACGGTTTTTAAAATATACTTGCTTTGTATTTTTATTTATTGTATAATAAAAACATATATCGGGGTATTTATGCGCGTTGCGATTATTGACGATAATAATTCGGAAGCCCAGACGCTTGCGGCTTATCTGACAGAATTTTATAAAAATGCAGGACTGTCGGTTCAGACGAAAATTTATTCGGACATAATTTTATTTGCCGAAGATTACCGCAACGCTTACGAGCTTGTTTTCTTATGCGTCCATAAGCTTTCCGACGGTATAAAAAACGAACTCAATCTACTAAGAAAATACGACGATGCCGTTCCGCTTGTGCTTGTGTCGGAGTTGCCCGAAATTGCCATACTCGGTTACGGCGTAAATGCGATTGACTTTATTCTGTCGCCTATAAAGCAAAAAAATTTCGTAACGACGATGATTCGGATTACCGATAAGTTGCGTACGCGCGCTCCGCAGGTTGTTTTAAAGACAGCTGACGGAATACGCAAAGTTGCGCTTAACACCATTTACTTTGTAGAAGTCCGCGACCACAGACTTACTTACCACACTATGGACGGCGAAATAAGCGTGTGGGGTACCCTTTCGGAACAGGAAAAAAAACTTCCGTCGAATTTTGCAAAATGCAGTAAGTGTTATATCGTAAATCTCTGTCACGTCACACACGTAGGACGGGATTTTGTCCGTATTACAAAAACGCAGGGGGGGGGTGCTCTCATTGTCGCGTAATTACAAAAAAACTTTTATGGATAAGC
>CAJUNJ010000001.1:92405-245174 GCA_910587825.1 uncultured Christensenellaceae bacterium | reverse complement strand
AACGTGTGATAAAGGAAGGGAAATACATTATAGAAACGGGTTCGACCGTAAGGTCTGCGGCAACGCATTTTAATATTTCTAAATCAACCGTACATAAAGACGTAACGGAAAGGTTGATTTACATAGATAAAAAACTTTATGCCGAAGTGCGTGAAATTTTGGATAAAAATCTTTCGGAACGTCACATACGTGGCGGAATGGCGACTAAAAACAAATATATGCACGGTTGTTGACGTCAAAATTTATTGGTTTTTACATAATTTTCATTGTTTTAAAATTGAAAAACCGTGACTGTTGTGCTATAATGATTGTACAAGACAAACTATCGGTTAAACCAATGACAAGACTTTTAGGCATAGACGTTGGCTCAACGACTGTTAAGGTCGCCGTAATCGAGGGTGACAACGTAATTTACAATTCATACGTCAGGCATTTTTCCCGCGTAAAAGATACGGTTCTGTCCGAACTTGAACAGGTAAGCACAAAGTTCGGGGGAGAATATTGCGTAAGCATTACGGGTAGTGCAGGGCTTGGACTTTCACAGCGCAGCGGACTGAACTTCGTACAGGAAGTTCAGGCTGCCTTTATTGCTATAAGAAAATTTTACCCCGACGCGGACGCGGCTGTCGAACTCGGCGGGGAGGATGCAAAGATTATATTTATAACTGGCGGAACCGAGCAGCGTATGAACGGAAGCTGTGCCGGCGGCACGGGCGCGTTCATAGACCAGATGGCGACTCTTCTCGATATAACCGTGACCGAGATGGACGAATACGCTATGAAAGCAGAAAAAGTTTATCCCATAGCTTCGCGTTGCGGCGTGTTTGCTAAGTCCGACGTCCAGCCCCTCATCAATCAGGGCGCGCGCAAGGAAGATATTGCCGCTTCCATTTTTCAGGCGGTCGTCGACCAGACGGTGTCCGGTCTTGCGCAGGGCAGAAGGATAAAGGGCAAAGTACTCTTTCTCGGCGGACCGCTGTACTTTTTAAAATCTCTGAGAAAGGCGTTTGTAACAACTCTTAAACTTTCGGAAGAGAACGCAGTATTTCCCGAAAACGCTCCTTGTTTTATGTCGATAGGCGCAGCTTTCGGCTCCGTCGGAGTTGTTCCGCTTAATATAAAGGAAATAATTACAAAGATTGGCTCCGTACGCGAAAGCGACGATATTGCCACCTGCGATCCTCTTTTTACAAGTAAGGAAGAATATGCCGAATTTGTTAAACGCCACCGTGCGACAGACCTCAAATTTGCCGATATAGAAAGTTACGAAGGAGATTGCTATCTTGGTATCGATTCGGGTTCTACGACTACCAAATTAATGCTTATAACGCCCGATTGCCGTATACTCTATTCACACTACCAGACGAACAACGGCCAGCCGCTTGACGTTATAATTTCCAGACTTAAAGAAATTTACAAATTGGGCAAAGGCAGACTTAAAATCCGCGGAAGCGCGGTGACGGGTTACGGCGAAGACCTTATCAAAAGTGCAATCAAAGCCGATTTCGGAATAGTTGAAACGGTTGCGCATTTCAAAGCGGCAACGCATTTCAATCCCGACGTCGACTTTATTATAGATATCGGCGGACAGGATATAAAGTGCTTTAAAATCAAAAACGGCGCTATTGATTCGATTATGCTTAACGAAGCGTGTTCTTCGGGTTGCGGTTCGTTTATCCAGACTTTTGCGCGTGCAATGGGTATGGAGATAGACAAGTTTGCCGCAGAAGGGCTTTATGCAAAACGCCCGGTCGAACTCGGCTCGCGTTGTACCGTGTTTATGAACAGTGCGGTCAAGCAGGCGCAGAAGGAGGGCGCGGGCGTTGACGATATTTCGGCGGGACTCTCTTCTTCTATAGTTAAAAACGCAATTTACAAAGTAATAAGGGCAGCCAATGCAGACGAACTCGGAAAAAATATAGTCGTTCAGGGCGGAACCTTTTTAAACGACGCAGTGCTTCGTTCGTTTGAAAAGGAAACGGGTAAAAACGTAATCCGTCCGGGCATAGCCGGGCTTATGGGCGCATTCGGCGCAGCCCTGTACGCAATGGAAAACGTAAACGGCGAAAGTACGGTTATCGGCGAGAAGGAGTTGGATGGCTTTACATATACTTCCAAATCTTCCAACTGCCACGGCTGTACTTCCAACTGTAATATAAATATTATATCTTTCGGCGACGGCAGACGCTACGTATCGGGCAATAAGTGCGAAAGAGGTGCGGGGCTTAAACCCGCCTCGCCGGAGTTGGACATATACGCATATAAACAGACGGCGCTTTTGCAGACGGTAAAGGGTGAGTTGCATTCCGGGAAACGCGGTACGGTAGGTTTGCCTTTGCAGCTTGGTATGTACGAACAGCTTCCGCTGTGGGCGGGATTTTTCGAAACTATCGGGTTTGAAGTCGTGCTTTCGGATAAATCTTCAAGAGAACTTTATTTCAAGGGACAGCACACAGTCGCTTCCGATACTGCCTGTTACCCTGCAAAGCTTATGCACGGTCATATAGAAAGTTTGCTTGATAAAAACGCCGACTTCATTTTTATGCCCTGCGAAAGCTATAATATAGACGAACACTGTTCGACAAACCATTATAACTGTCCCGTTGTTGCCTACTATCCCGAACTTTTAAAGGCAAATAACGAACGGCTTAACGAAAACAATTTTATAATGCCTTACATAGATTTGAATATGCGCAAAGTAACCGTCAAAAAACTTTATTCGGTCTTTGCGAAGTACGGCGTAAAAAAGAGCGAAATAGCAAAGGGGCTTGAAGAAGGTTTTAAACGGCTTGAAGAATATCATTGCGGCGTGCGGGCAAAAGCGGAAGAAATTCTTGATAAAGCCGAACGGCAGGGCAAGCAAACGATTGTGCTTGCGGGCAGACCTTATCACATTGATAACGAAATAAATCACGGCATAAATAAACTTCTCACTTCATTGGGCTTTGCCGTACTATCGGAAGACAGTGTTTTCGAACGCGGTGACGAAGTAAAAGTAAACGTTCTTAACCAGTGGACGTACCACGCAAGGCTTTACCGCGCCGCAGATTTCGTATCCAAAAACAAAAACGTAAATCTCGTCCAGCTGGTATCGTTCGGCTGCGGACTTGACGCTATCACTGCCGATGAAGTGCGTTCTATACTTGAAAAGAACGGCAAGCTGTACACGCAGATTAAGATTGACGAAATCAACAATCTCGGCGTAGTAAAAATAAGGCTTAGAAGTATGCTTGCGGCAATCGAAGAAAACGCACGTAAAAACCGGGGTTGAAGCAAATGAAAACCGATTACACAAACGGCTATCCCAAGTGGGACAAGTCGATGAAAAATACGCATAAGATACTTATCCCGAATATGCTACCGTGGCACTTTCTCATCATTCAGGAAGTGTTGAAAATGGAAGGTTACGACGTTGAGGTGCTTACCAACGATTCGCGTGCCGTAATAGACGAAGGGTTAAAGCACGTTCACAACGACACGTGTTATCCCTGCCTTTGCGTCGTCGGGCAGTATATAGACGCGCTTAAAAGCGGGAAGTACGATCCGGATAAAACCGCCCTTTTGATTACGCAGACGGGCGGAGGGTGTCGCGCTTCAAACTATATGCCGCTTATACGTAAAGCCGTTGCTTCCGAATTTCCAAACGTTCCGGTTCTGTCGGTAAACTTTTCGGGACTTGAAAAAGATTCCTCGCTTGATATGTCTTTACCGCTGATGCTAAGGCTTGTTTACGCTATAATTTACGGCGACAGCATAATGTGGTGTTATAACCAGACGCGTCCTTACGAGGCCGAGCAAGGTTCTGCCGATGTTGCCCGTGACGTTGCCGTCAGGGACGTGGTGGAAAAGTTTAAAAGCGGTAAATATAAGAATTATAAAAAAATCACAAAGAATATAATAAGAATATTTTCTGCCGTAAAGCGCACAGAAGAAAGAAAAGTAAAGGTCGGAATAGTAGGAGAAATTTACGTAAAATACGCCCATATCGGCAACAACCGACTTGAAGAATTTCTTATTTCCGAAAATTGCGAACCCGTAGTGCCGGCGCTTATGGACTTTGTGCTTTACTGTATAATCAATGTTGTCAACGACAGAAAATTTTACGGACACAATCCTGCCACGGCATTTGCGTACAGGCTTGTATATAACCTTTTGCACGGTAAACAGAAAAATATAATAAAGATATTTGAAAAAGACGGTAATTTCACACCGATTCACGATTTCGAACATTTGAGAAAATGCGCCGACAAAGTACTTAATCAGGGCGTAAAGATGGGAGAGGGCTGGCTTATCCCTGCGGAAATGGCTGCGCTTGCCGAAACGGATGTGCCCAATATAGTTTGCGCCCAACCGTTCGGGTGTCTGCCTAATCACATTGCGGGAAAGGGCGCGATACGTACGCTTAAAAATCTGTACAAAGATGAAAATATCGTTGCCGTCGACTATGACCCGTCGGCAACAAAAGTAAATCAGGAAAACAGGATAAAATTAATGCTTGCCACCGCAAGGGAAAACAATGGACGAATAAATAATTAAGACATAAGCAACCTGATTTTTTGTAAATTATAATAACTAAATAAGGAGAGTCAAGCAATAGCCCGACTCTCTTTATATGTTTAACTTAATAGTTTTTATTCTCTTATAAAAATATTTCTTTATTCGCCGACGAGCAAGTTGCGGGGCGCTATTCTCTTGATTTTAAGCGAGAGCAAACAAGCAATGCCAAACGATAGAAGTATAAGCCCAAACCCTGCAAATACAGAGAACAAGATAGGAATATTAAACGTACACTTTACAATGCCGAGCGAACTTAAAAACAGCGACATAAGCGGATTGATAACAAGACAGCTTACAATAATGCCGACAACAGTTGATAGGATAATAGCGGGCATAAACGAAAGCGCCGTCTGCAAAATGAGTTGCTTTGTAGTAAAACCCAACGATTTAAGTATACCGTAATCGCGCTTTTTGTTATTGAGCAATGTGCGCACCAACAAATACAGCACAAACGCTATGATAATCGCCGAAAGCACCAGTATTGCAATTACGATTATAGTCATAAGAGAAACATAAACGCTGCCTACGCCTTCAATCGTAGCTAAAACGTTTATTACGCCGTTTACGCTATCCGAAAATTTTCCTTTCATTTCTTTATTGAAAGCGTCTATATCCGTACCTTCCACGAGATTGATATAATAAGTAACGCTCTGCAACGTTCCCAATCGCTCGTAACCCTGTCTTGTCAAGAGGCAATCCCTGCCGAGATTGTTTGTAATTTGCGTAAAACCGCTTATAAGATATTTTTCGGTTTTGCCGTTCGCCGTTATTTCTATTTCATTGCCGATTGCAAAGCCTTTCTCTTTTGCGTATTTTGCGGCGATTGCAATTTCATTGTCGTATTTCGGGAATCTGCCTTTGAATACCACGCTTTGATTATTTACCTTTGAAAAATCGTCGCACAGCGTTGCCATAAGCTCCACTCCGCCGACGTGCGATACGTTCAAAGAATTATACAAATATACCTTTTCCGTGCGGCTGTCAGAATTCAACACTTCAAGAAAATCGTCCTCTATTTCCGTTTGTACGTTAATTGCACTATCCGCCGTTTCTCCGACGATTAAATTCAGAAACGGCGTCATATCGACAATTATGTTTTCAGTCATAAGTCCCGAAAACACAACCACGAGCGAGAGAACGAGCATTGTTATACAAACCGTTATATTATGCTTAACGCCCGAGAGCGTAGTTTTGAGCGCAAGCGCAAGATTTAAAGGGGCTTTCGTTTTTTCAAGCGGAACACGGTTTTTCTTAAAATTGTGTGTTTGCACGCCCGATCGCAACGCAACGATCGGCTCTATCTTTTTTATCCTATGGGCGGAAAACCAAACGGAGAGCGCAACCGTACCTCCCAATATTATAAGCGAGATAAGCGCGGGCAACGGTAAAAAGTGAATTGCATACGGTATTCCCGTCTGCGCAATCATCATTATATTTATCGCCGGGAAAAGCGCGTAAGATAGCGCCGCGCCCACAAGAGCCGCAATAAATGTAAGCCCTAAAAATTGCAACAAGAGAGATAAGACGAGCTGTCCGGAAGTATATCCCGCGGCTTTGAGAGCGCCTAAATTTTTAATGCTGACCTGTATATAGTTTATTATGTTCGATACGATAACGACAAGCGCAATTAAAAGTACAAAAAACGCCATAACGCTCATAATTGCCGAACAAATTCCTTGCGAAATATACCGCGATTGTGCAACGATATCGTAACAGTTGCTCGCCATTTGCGTATTAGGAAAATTCTCCGAAACGATTGCCTTTATCTTGGCTTCATAGGTAAGATTAGTTGATTTTTCGTTCAAACGCACTGAGCACAGTGTTGTTTGAAATGCGTAATTCGATACTTCGAGTTCGGCGTATCGATCCTGCGTAAGTATAATTTGCGTTAAAGCGCAATTATGCGAACCCATCATTACACTGTTGAAGAAGCCGCATACAGTGTACGTTACGGGGTGGCTTCCGATAGTTATTTCAATCGTTTTGCCTACGGAAAAATCGTCCGACTTATACAGCATGGGCAAATATACTCCGCTCGTGAATTTGCCTTCCTCGACAATTTCGGCTTTGCCGATAGAGCGTGACAGAGCTGTTTGCTTATCTATAAATATAAACTGTCCGTTCATTTGTCCACCGTTATAAGAGAACGTGCCGACCATATACATACATTTATCTAAACGGTATTCTTTAACGGCGGTGTCTTTTGCAAGTGTTTCGGTTAAAAACCCGTAAACCGTTCCGTCGGCATCGTCTACCGCAAGCGTAACGTGTTCGGCGTTGAGCTTATCGTGGTATCTGTCAAAGTTGGCTTTATAGTCCATAGACAGCATGAGCCAGAGATTTAACAGCATAGCCGCCAGCAAAATCAGCACGACGATCGCAACTGTCTGTCCTTTGGCTTTGCGCATATTGGAGCGGGCTATAAGAAATAACTTTCTCATTTTACCACCCCATATCTTTCAAAAAGGCGGACAATTTTTCATGCCTTGCCGTGTCGCCGTGCGCATATTTGCCTAAATTACATTCGCCCAAGATTACTCCGTCTTTCAAATAGAGAATACGGTTGCCGCGACGTGCGGAACGCATATCGTGCGTTACCATTACAACGCTTTGACCTTGTTCGTTGAATTTTGTGAGCGTGTCTAAAACGTCGAGTCCGGTTTTAGAGTTGAGTGCGCCGGTAGGCTCGTCGGCAAACAGTATTTCGGGGCTGTTTATAAGCGCACGGACGATACCGACACGCTGTGTTTCGCCGCCCGATATTTGCGTAGGAAATTTCTTTTGCGTTTCTTCGGATATATCAACCGCCGCAAACAATTCTTTGGCGCGTGATACGACAGCCTTTTTATCCTTGTTTACAAGCAGTCCTGCGGAAAGCACGTTATCCATAACGCTCATTCCGTCGATAAGATAGATTTGCTGGAACACGAATCCGCAGTGATCGCGGCGGAATACGGCAAGCCCGTCCTGCGATAAATCGGATATGATTTTATCGCCGAAAGTGATAGTGCCGAGAGAGGGAGTATCCATTCCCGAAAGGGCGTATAAAAGCGTTGATTTACCTGCGCCGCTTGCACCCATTATTACGGTAAAATCGCCCTGATAAAGTTTCAAATCAATGTTTTTAAGAACGTGCTGTTGCTGACCTCCGTTAGAGAAAGTCTTGCATAATTTTTCGGTTTTCAATAAAATTTGCTGTTGCATATAAAAACCTCCTTTTTACACGCTCATTGTACAGTTTATAATTCTTAAATGTCTTTAACAAATTCTTAAATTTTTCTTAAATCTTTCCGCTTAAAGTAAGAGTAACGGTTACTTTTAAGCCGTGTTCGCCGTTTTCAATGTTTAATTCGCCCTGCATCTCTTTCATAAAGTAGTCGGAAATGTACAAGCCAAGTCCTGCGCCTTCGGTATTTTTTGCATTACTTCCGCGTTTGAATTTTTCTTTCAATACAGGCAATTCTTCGGGTAAAGCACCGCCGCCGTAATCTTCTATACCTATAACGATATAATTGTCGGCTTTTTGCGCCGTTACGACAATGTCGGTCTTTGCATATTTATATGAGTTGGCAAAGATATTATCGAATACCTGCTGTAACCGTAAACTATCGGCATACACCAAACATTCGGGTAAATCGGGTATCGTTGCTTTATGCAGATAGTCCGCATTTTCAAGCATTGTTTTTACCTTACTGCTTTCTATATTAGTAGGGGTAACGGTAAGCTGTTGCAATTCTTCAAGCGTTGCCGTAAACAAATTTGTAACGAGCGTATTTATCTGATCGGCTTTACCTATAATTTGCGTGTAGTTCGCTTTATCTTTCTCATTATTCGTTACCGCAAGTCCGACTTCGGAAACGGCTTTTATACTTGCAATCGGCGTTTTAATATCGTGGGAAAGTTTTGCAACGAGTTCTTTTTTACTTTGCTGCGCCTGCGCTTCGGCAAGGCGGGCTTTTTTAAGTTCCGAACGCATAATATCAAAGCTCTCTGTAAATGCGCCGAAAAGATTGCGCTTATCCATTTCAAGCGGAATATCGAGATTGCCGCCTGCTATGCGCTCGGCAAAACCTTTGAGCTTGCGGAACGGTCTTATCATTGTAACGTACATATAGACGGCGTACCCGATACAGATTCCGCCGCTTATAATGATTGCAACCGACAAAATGATAATTGCCGTCCGCTTTTGTGCTTGTAACGAAAGCTCACCGTCGTTGAAAATTATGACCTTGCCGACTGCGGTATCGTTAATTGTAATATCGAGTATCGTATCTCTATGCGTGATTGCTTCATTCACGCTTTCGGAAAGTCCGAATTTTGTTTTGTATAGGAGATTGCCGTTTTCATCCAAAACAACGTAGTCGAGAGCGGTGGTATTTTTATGTTGTTCCAAATCGTTAAAATCTTCCGTTACCGATTGCATAACTTCGTTTACGGCAACGGTATCTTGCGAGAAGTTGGGCGTTTCTACTGCAAAGACAATAAGCGTAATAATCTCGGCAATAAGTACGAGAAGAACACCGATTAAAAAGGCTTGCTTTTTCATTCGTTGCCCCCCGTAAATTTGTAACCGTCACCCCAAACGGTAACAATGTATTTCGGCTCGTTTGGGTTGTTTTCTATGGCTTCGCGCAATCTTCTAATATGCACGTTCAATGTTCCGTCGCCCGTAAACTTATCTTCCCAAACCTTCTCAAAGAGTTCCTTTTTCGATATGACTTTTCCTTTGTTTTCTATAAGATACGCAAGCAGCTTAAATTCAAGAGTGGTAAGTTTTACGGCATTGCCATTTACACCAACTTGTTTTGCCGCAAAATTGACCGTCAGATATCCGTCCGAATATTCGCAAGTTGCGGCTTGTCCGTATCGCTTTAACACGGCTTTTACTTTTGCAAGCAACACTCCGAGAGAATAGGGCTTTTGAACGTAATCGTCACCGCCGATATTGAGAGCGACTATTTTGTCGTCGTCGCTTGTCCGTGCGGAAATAAACAGTATGGGTATATTCGTCTTTTCCCGAAGTTCCTTACATAAATCGAAACCGTTTCCGTCGCCCAAGTTTATATCGAGCAGTATGAGTTCGGCTGTATTATTTTTGAAAAACTTACGGCAATCGTCCGTGCCGTACACGGCTTTCGTTTCAACGCCGAAAAGATTAAAGTATTCAGCCGTGCTGTCCGCAAGCACTTTTTCGTCGTCTATGATAAGGCAATTATATTTCATGGTACACCTCTATATCAATTATAGCACATTCCCAAACATAAATCTTTAACAATTCCTTAAATTTCTATTTAATAGACAGATAAAACAAATCCCCCGCGGGACTTGCATTCAAGTCCCGCGGGGGAATACTTTTATATTATTTAGTTACTTTATTTTGTTTAACGTACTTTCGAAAGTGAAAGCTTGGCTTTTTCGGCAACGTTTTCTTTGGTGTATCCGAAGTGTTTGAAAAGTACGTCGGCGGGGGCGGAAGTTCCGAAAGAACGCATAGCTATTATTTCGCCGTTGTCTCCTGCATATTTGTACCAGGCAAAGTGCGAAGCGGCTTCAACGCATACTCTCGCTTTGACAGACGACGGGAGGACGTGTTCTTTATATTCATCGGTCTGCTTTTCGAATTCTTCCATACAGGGCATAGATACGACTCTCGCCTTAATGCCTTCGCCAGCAAGAATTTCCTGCGCGCCCGTGCAAAGTTCGACTTCCGAACCAGTGCCTATAAGTATTATGTCGGGTGTGCCTTCGCAGTCGGAGAGAATATATCCGCCCGTGATAGCCGATACGCCCGAAGTGCGGTATTGTGGCAGGTTCTGCCGTGAAAGCACGATGACGGTGGGGGAGTTGTTCGTAAGCGCGGAAGCGTAAGCCGCCGCCGTTTCTTTACCGTCGCAGGGACGGAATACTTTAATATTCGGAATTGCCCTAAGCGAGATAAGCTGTTCAACGGGCTGATGTGTGGGGCCGTCTTCGCCGACGCCTATACTGTCGTGCGTCATAACGTAAATAACGGGTATATCCATAAGTGCGCTCATCCTTATTCCGCCCTTCATATAGTCGGAGAAGGAGAAGAAGGTGGAGCATACGATTTTAAGTCCGCCGTGAAGCTGTATGCCGTTGCAAATAGCCGCCATAGCGTGTTCGCGTATGCCGAAGTGAATGTTGCAGCCTGCTCTGTTATCGGGCGAGAAGTATCCTTTGCCTTTAAGTTCGGTTTTGGTGGAAGGCGCAAGGTCGGCAGAACCCGACATAAGATTGGGCATTGCCTGTGCCAGAATATTTAAAATTTTACCGCCCGAAGCCCTTGTCGCTTCTGTGTTGTTGAAGTTGAACAAATCCGACATATCAAGCAGGTCGGGGTCTGCGCCGGACATAAATTTCTTATATCTTTCGGCAAGCTCGGGATAATCGAGTTGGTACTTTTTAAACAACGCGTTCCAGGCGTTTTCCTTTTCAAGTTTATCTTCGGCAATTTTAAGGCAGTGCGCTTTAACGTCCGCGGGTACGCAGAAAGGTTGTTCCGTCCATCCTAAAAATTGTTTGGATTTTTGCAGGTTTTCTTCGCCCAAAGGCGCGCCGTGGCTGTCAGCCGAGTCGGCCAGCGGAGAACCGTATCCTATTACAGATTGGCATATGATAATGGAAGGTCTTGTCAAATCGCTCTTGGCGCGCGTAAGCGCGGCTTTAAGCATTGCAAGATTGTTTGCGTCGTTTACGCGTATTACCTGCCAGCCCTGCGCCGCAAAGCGCGTTGCGGTGTCTTCCGAGAAGGTGGAATTGATTTTTCCCTCGATTGTGATGTCGTTTTTATCGTAAAGAAGAATAAGCTTGCCAAGCTGTTGCGTCCCCGCAAAGGAGCAGGCTTCGTAACTTAATCCCTCTTCAAGACAGCCGTCGCCGCAGAGTACGTAGGTATAGTGGTCTACCACGGGATAGTCGGGTCTGTTAAACATCGCCGCAAGATGCGCTTCCGCCACGGCAAAACCGACCGCGTTGCCTATGCCCTGACCGAGAGGGCCCGTCGAAGTTTCCACTCCGTCAGTTTTGCCGTACTCGGGGTGTCCCGGGGTCTTTGAATTAAGCTGTCTGAAATTCATTAAATCTTCTTTCGTGACGTTAAAGCCGAAGAGGTGTAAAAGCGAGTATAACAGCATAGAACCGTGTCCCGCCGAAAGTATAAACCTGTCGCGGTTGTCCCACTTCGGGTTTTTGTAACTGAAATTCAGAAAATCGGCGAACAGTTCGTAACCTATAGGCGCCGCGCCCATACAGATACCGGGGTGACCCGAATTTGCCCGCTGTATTGCTTCCGCGGACAGAATTCTTACGGCGTCAACGCTCTTTTTTGCAACTGACATAAAATGCTCCTTAAATCAATTTTGTATAAACTTTTTCAGATTATCCGTGTTTAAAAATTTGTAACCCTTCAACGCTTCCAACAGCCTTTCAGCCATAATTTTATTGCCGCCGACGGTGTTGCTTTCAAAGTTTATGGGCATAACGGGGTCGTGTACGCTCATTCTTATCAGAAGCCAGCCGTCGCCGTTGTCTTTACCGAAGTTTATTCTCGCCCCTTCGTAATTGGTGTCGGCAAGCTTTAAACTGCCGTCGTTTCCGGCAAGCGTTTTAAGCTCTTCTATAACTCTGTTGCCGTCGGCTTTGAAGTTGCCAGCGTCGGAGAATGTAATTCTCACTTCCGCGCATTCGGCGGGTTCAGGCAAGTCCTTTATAAGGTCGGTAAGCTTTTCTCCGTTTTTCAGCGTCGCAAGGCAAATAAGCAATTTCGTTACTACGTACGCGCCGTCGTCAAGGAAGTAATTCTCCATAAACGCCGCGTGTCCGGAAGTTTCGATGGCAATGGGGGAATATACGCCTTTTGCGTTTAACTCTTTACTTTTTTCTATTACGTTTTTATAGCCGCGCATATATCTCAGATGACCGCCGCCGAGATTTTTGATAAATTCCGCAAGCCCGTCGCTCGTAACCGAATCGGTAACTATAACGCCAGCCCTGTCTTTAAGCAGAATTGCCGAAAGCAGCGCTATAAGCCTGTTGCGGTTTATCTCTTTTCCGTCGGAAGCAACCGCTCCCGCGCGGTCTACGTCCGTGTCGAATATAATTCCCAAATCGGCTTTACTGTCTATAACCGCCTTCGAAAGGCTTGCAATCGCCTGCGCGTCTTCGGGGTTGGGTATGTGGTTGGGGAAATAACCGTCGGGCTGTAAAAACTGGCTTCCGTCGGTGTCCGCGCCCAAGGGCCGTAATACCTTTTCGGCGAAAAACCCGCCTGCGCCGTTGCCCGCGTCTACGATTATTTTTTTGCCTTCAAGCGGCCTTTTGCTTCCGCAATGTTCGCGCACGTTCTCGACGAGAATTCGCGAATATTCGTCCATAAAAGACTTTTCTTCGCATACGCCTTCGCCCTCGATAAATTTTCCGTTTTTTGCAATTTCAAGAATTTCGTCTATGTCGCTGCTGTCAAGCCCGCCGTCGGGCGTAAAAAATTTAAGCCCGTTCCTGTCGTAGGGCAGGTGCGAAGCGGTAATCATAACCGAAGCGTCGCAGCCGAAGTTTGACTTTTTAAGAAGTATAAACATCGACGGGGTGGAGGAAAGACCGGTATATATTACGTCGCTTCCGCTTGAAGTGATGCCACGCTTAACGCAATCGAAAACGCGACGTGCGGAAATTCTGCTGTCGCATCCCACGGCTATTTTAAAACGCCGTCTATTATATTTTATGTTTAACCAGCAGACAAAGGCGCGGCTTATGGAAAGTACGGCTTCGTCGGTTAAAGTAATGTTGTCGCCCACGGCTATACCGCGGACGTCCGTTCCGCTTTTAAGTTTTCTGTAATCAGTCTGCATAAATCAATTATACATTGTCACAGCTGTTTTTTCAAGTGTTTGAAGCGGAATATCTTTTAATTTTTGAAAAACCCGTTAAATCGTTTTATTTTTGAAGACGGATATGGTAAAATTATACAAACAAAAATAAGTCAGGTGTTTTTATGGGTAAAGAAAATTTTGTCGAACAGATTGCCGATATAGAAAAGGACTTTCCGCAGTGGTATACCGACGTCGTCATAAAGACGGGGCTTGTAGATTACGGACCCGTAAAGGGGACGATGGTTATCCGCCCTTACGGTTACGCCATATGGGAGAATATCCAGTCGGAACTGGACAAGCGTTTTAAAGCGACGGGTCACAAAAACGCGTATTTCCCGTTGCTTATTCCTATGAGCTTTTTTACAAAAGAAGCCGAACACGTAGAAGGCTTCGCCCCCGAAGTCGCCGTGGTTACGCACGCGGGCGGGGAAGAACTTGCCGAACCGCTTGCAATACGTCCGACGTCGGAGACGATTTTCGGCAGTATGTATTCAAAGTGGATACAGTCCTACCGCGATTTACCGGTGCTTATAAACCAGTGGGCAAACGTAATGCGTTGGGAAAAGACGACGCGTCCTTTTTTGCGCACTTCCGAGTTTTTATGGCAGGAAGGGCATACCGCCCATTCTTCCGAAGAAGAGGCAACGGAAGAGACATTGAAAATGTTGGGCGTGTATAAGGAGTTTGCCGAAAACTGTCTCGCCATTCCTGTAATAACGGGAAGAAAGACCGAAAAGGAAAAGTTTGCGGGTGCTGTTGCCACTTTCGGAATGGAAGCAATGATGAAGGACGGCAAAAGTTTGCAGGCGGGAACTTCGCATTACCTCGGTCAGAATTTCGCAAAGGCGTTCGATATAAAATATCTCGATAAGGACGGGGTGCAGAAGTACGTTTACACTTCGAGCTGGGGCGTGTCTACAAGGCTTATAGGCGCTTTGATTATGGCGCACGGCGACGGCCGCGGGCTTGTAATTCCGCCGGTAGTCGCACCCGTTCAGGTTGTAATCGTTCCCATTGCCGTAAAAAAGGCGGGCGTTTTGGAAAAGTGCGCGGAGGTAAAAGCCGCCCTTGAAAAGGCGGGAGTGCGCGTCGTTCTCGACGATACCGACAACAGCCCCGGCTGGAAGTTCAACGAATGGGAAATGAAGGGCGTGCCTTTGAGAATAGAACTCGGCCCCCGCGATATAGAGGCAGGCAAGGCGCTTATTTTCCGCCGCGATACGCTCGGCAAGACAGAATATTCGCTTGACGGTATAGAACAAAGCGTCAAAGAACTTTTGGATACCGTGCAGAAAGAAATGCTTGAAAGCGCGCGCGCAAGGCGCGACGGACGTATAGTCTACGCTGACGATATGCAGGGTATACTCGACGGCGTTGAAAAGGGTAACTTCGTTAAGGCAGGCTGGTGCGGCTGCCGTCAGTGCGAAGATAAAATCAAGGCGGAAACCGCCGCAACCGCAAGGGTTTATGCCGAGGGTGAAAGCGCGGAAAAATGTGCCGTCTGCGGTAAAAAAGCCGAGCATATGATAATTTACGCAAGAGCGTACTGATAAAAGTGCAAAAATTGCGTATTTCCGTCAAAATATTTACGCAAAAATTGCGCAAAACTATTGAATAAATTTGCGCAATATGTTATACTTTTTTAGGGTGAAAGTATGACTTTAAGGGAATTGAGAAAACAAAATGGTTTAACGCAACAGCAGTGCGCGCAGTATCTCGGCGTGCCTTTGCGCACTTACCAGAATTATGAAACGGACGAAACCAAGCGCGGCACAATTAAATATCTTTATTTATTGGGTCGGTTGGAGCGATACGGCTATATCGACGAAGAACACGGACTGTTATCGGTCGGCACAATAAAGGAAGTGTGCGGTAAAGTACTTCCGTCATACGGCGTAGATTACTGTTATCTGTTCGGTTCCTATGCAAAGGGTACTGCCAAACCCGAAAGCGACGTTGATTTATTTGTGTCCGCAGACGTAACGGGTTTAAAGTTTTACGAACTTACCGAAGTTTTAAGGGAAAACCTTAAAAAGAAAGTCGAAGTTTTAAACCAAAACCAGATAAAAGACAATTTTATACTTGTCAACGAAATACTTAAAGACGGAATAAAAATATATGGATAATGTAAAAGACGACGCATACTACCTCAAATAGATAGTCAATGATTTAAAGTTTATTATCGACCATACACATAACATTACCGTTGACGAAATTAAAAAAAATGAAGTTTTGCTCGATTCGGTTATGTTCAGACTGATACAGATTTCAGAAAAATCAGAACGGCTTGCATATGACTTTAAAATGCGCAACAGCGAAGTCCCGTGGCGTGCAATAAAGGGTATGCGCAACAGAATCGTTCACGAGTACGGCGATGTTGACCTTACGGTAATCTTCGACGCAGTTGTTAGCGACGTTCCGCAACTGTACAAACTATTATCCGGTATGTTTTAAACAAACCCGCCCGAATGCGAATAGCATTCGGGCAGTAAATTTTAACAGACTATCTGTTAATTCGTTTTTCTATGACCGCGATAATGCCGTACATACCGCCCGCAAGCAGGCATAGTATAAACGTCGCCGTCATAACCAAGTCAAGCTTAAACACTTGCCCTCCGTAGACTATCAGGTAGCCCAAACCCGCTTTGGACACGATATATTCGCCCATTATCGAACCTATCCAGGCAAGCCCTACCGCAACTTTAAGCGTATTCATAAGCGCAGGAAGAGAAGCGGGAATAATAAGCTTTCTTAGCGTTGTCGCCTTGTTTGCGCCCATTGCTTTCATTAAAAGCAGTTTTGTTTTATCCACTTCGAGAAAGCCCGTCAGCATATTCATTATACATACGATAATGGATACCAGCACGGTCATAAATATAATTGCGTCGTAACCCGTGCCTATCCATATTATTATAAGGGGACCTAACGCAATCTTGGGCAGAGAGTTCAAAACTACGATATACGGCTCGGCAACCTTATGCACGGTATCGCTTGCCCAAAGAACGACGGCTATCGCATAACCGAGTATAACGGCTATCACAAAGCCCGCAAGCGTTTCGGCAAGGGTAATGCCTATATGGAAGAACAGAGTACCGTTTTTATACAGGTCGCCTATGGTTTTTATTACGCGGGAAGGTGAACTTGTTATAAAAGGGTCTATTATTTTAAGCTGTGCAAACAGTTCCCAGAAACCTAAAATTATTACGAGAACGAGTATGCGCGACACAGTTATTATAATTTTTTTATTTCTCTCTTTTTTCAGATACGCGATATGCTCGCGCGAGTAGTTTAAGTTTTTCATAGGTAGTTCCTTATCGGTTTTGCTCACGGCAAACCGAATAATTCTATATTCCCAGTTCCTTTCTCAAAACTTCGAAAGTCGCAGAAAATTCCGCGCATTCCCTGCGCTTTTTCGGACTGCCTTCGCCGAATTCAATAATATGCTCGGCAAGCACGCGCGCAGGCCTTTGGGAAAGCACGACTACTTTGTCCGAAAGCGCAATGGCTTCCGAAATGTCGTGCGTGACCAACAGCGCCGTTTTCTTTTCGCCCTTGATAATACCCTGTACGTCGTCGCACACTTCAAGCCTTGTCTGGTAGTCCAATGCGGAAAAGGGTTCGTCAAGCATCAGAATTTCGGGTTCCGAGGCAAGCGTCCTTATAAGCGCGACTCTCTGGCGCATACCGCCCGAAAGTTGCGACGGCGTCTTTTTCAAAAAGTCTTTAAGTCCGTATTTGACTGCAAGGGCCAAAGCTTTTTCGCGCATTTCCGGGGTGTTGCGCTTTTTGACTTCAAGCGGAAGAAATATGTTCTGTTCGACCGTCCGCCACGGGAACAGGGCGTCGCGTTGCAACATATAGCCGTATTCGCCTTCGCCCCGCCTTATCTCGCCGGAAGAAGGCGACAGCAGTCCCGCGGCAAGCGATAAAACAGTCGTCTTTCCGCAGCCCGAGGGACCTATTACAGACACGAACTGTCCCTTTTCAACCGTAAACGAAAGGTCTTTAACGGCAGTCGTTTCTCCCTCTTTGGTGTGATAGGTGTATGAGATATTGTCGAAAGTAAGCATTATGCGTTGACTTCTTTGTAAACCTTATTTGCAATTTCGGTGGTGACTATGCTGTTGAAATCCACGCGCCTTGAAAGTTCGCCCGCGCTCTCTATAATGTTTTGCAGGTTTTCAAACGCCTGCTTTTCCATAGCCATATTGTCTACCCAGGCGTCAATCGACTTGTAGCTTTCAAGCGAGGTTTTAATGCTGTCTTTGGACGTTGCGTCAAAGTAGTTTGTAAGCGTTTCGGCAACGGCGTCAAGGTCGGCTTGTTTAAGATACTTTACGGCTTTGGTAATAGCGCGCACAAGCCCTTCTATTTTGTCGCCGTTTTTGTTTATATAACTGCTTTTAGCCATAAAGCAGGTGTAGGGGACTTCGCCCGATTTCTGACCTACCGAAGCCACAATATAACCTTTGCCGGCTTTTTGGTATTCCGACGCCGCGGGTTCGAACATCGTGCAGTAATCGCCCGTGCCGCCTTCAAACGCTGCGCCCGTAAGGTTGAAGTCTATATTTTTTACGAGATTTGCAGAAATTCCCGCCTCTTTCAAAACGTATTGGAAAGTCATCATAGGCACGCCGCCGGGTCTGCCCGCAATGATGTTTTTGCCCTGTAAGTTGTTCCAGTCGAAATTGTCTTCTTTAACCCTGCCTACAAGAAAGCTACCGTCGCGCTTTGTAAGCTGACCGAAGACCTTGGGGCAGTCTTCGCTTCCGCCCAAATAAGTATAAATTACAGCTTCGGGTCCGCAGAAACCCACGTCGGCTTCGTTTGCAAGCACCGCCGCCATAGTTTTATCCGCGCCTCCGCCGTTTGTAAGTTCTACTTTAAAACCTTCGTCTTCAAAATATCCCAACGCGTCCGCAAGATATAACGGCGCATAGAAGACCGAATGGGTAACTTCGTTTATTCTTATTATTTTGTCGTTCTTTTTACAGCCCGCAAAAGCAAACGGTATTGCAAGCGTAAGCATTGCCGCTATAAGAACGGTTATAAGCCTTTTTTTCAATTTTAACTCCTGTACGCGCGGCAGTATGTAACGCCGCCGTTTAAAAAATTCAATAATACATTTTATGCGCCTTAGCTTATGTTTGACAATCGCGGTCGGGTTAGGTTATAATAAACTGGTATAGAGGTCAATATGAATAAAAATTACAATCCGAAAGAATTTGAAGACAGACTTTACAAGGACTGGGAAGAAAACGGCTGCTTTAAAGCGGTGCGCGACGACAGCAAGGTTCCGTTCACGGTAATGATGCCGCCCCCCAACATAACGGGACAGCTTCATATGGGACATGCTATGGATGAAACTATGCAGGACACCGTCGTGCGGTTCAAACGTATGCAGGGCTACTGCGCGCTATGGCTTCCCGGTACGGATCACGCGTCTATCGCAACCGAAGTAAAAATAGTGGAACAGATGAAAAAGGAAGGGCTTTCCAAAGAACAGGTCGGGCGCGAAGGCTTTCTCAAACGCGCCTGGGAGTGGAAGGATAAGTATGCCGGCAGGATAGTCGAACAGCTCAAAAAGCTCGGTTCGTCCTGCGACTGGTCGCGCCTTACCTTCACTATGGACAAAAAGTGTTCCAAGGCGGTAAGGGAGGTTTTCGTAAATCTCTATAATAAAAAACTCATTTACAGGGGCAGCAGGATAATAAATTGGTGTCCGGAGTGTAAGACGGCACTTTCGGATGCGGAAGTGGATTACTCCGAAGAGAACGGCTGTTTCTGGCATATAAAATATCCGTTGGAAGACGGGTCCGCTTATTTGGAAGTTGCAACCACCCGCCCCGAAACTATGTTCGGCGACACGGCTGTGGCGGTCAATCCCGCCGACCCGAGATATAAAAAACTTATCGGCAAAAACGTAATTTTACCCGTTGCGGGCAAGGCTATACCCGTAATAGGCGATAATCACGCGGATATGGAATTCGGTACGGGTTGCGTTAAAATAACGCCCGCTCACGACCCCAACGACTTCGAAGTCGGTTTAAGACATAATTTGCCCGTAGTGCGCGTTATGAACGACGACGGCACTATGAACGAGCTTGCAGGTGAATATTGCGGAATGGACAGATACGAGTGCCGTAAAAAGTTGGTCAAAGCCCTTGAAGAGAGCGGAAGCCTTGTAAAAATCGTTCCGCACAATCATAACGTCGGACACTGTTACCGTTGCGGCGCGGTTGTCGAACCCATAATTTCCAAGCAGTGGTTCGTAAAGATGGAAGGGCTTGCCCGTCCCGCAATAGATGCGGTAACCTATAAAAAGATTTCCTTCGTACCCGAACGCTTTGCCAAAATTTATTATAACTGGATGGAAAACGTCAAGGACTGGTGCATTTCCCGCCAGCTCTGGTGGGGACACCGCATACCCGTATGGTACTGCGGCGATTGCGGAAAGGAAATTTGCTCCAAGACCGACGTTACCGTCTGCCCGCACTGCGGAAGCAAAAATCTTACGCAGGATGAGGACGTTCTCGATACCTGGTTTTCTTCTGCGCTGTGGCCGTTCTCGACGCTCGGCTTCCCCGATGATACCAGCGATCTCGATTATTTCTATCCCACCGACGTGCTTGTCACAGGGTACGACATAATTTTCTTCTGGGTTGCGAGAATGATTTTCTCGGGTCTTGAACATATGCGCAAGGTGCCTTTCCGCGACGTGCTTATCCACGGACTCGTGCGCGACGAGAAGGGCAGAAAGATGTCCAAAAGTTTGGGCAACGGAGTCGACCCGCTTGAAATTATAGATAAGTACGGGGCGGATTCTCTGAGGTTTTCTCTGTTGCAGGGCGTTGCACCGGGCAACGATACCCGCTATTCGGACGCCAAGGTGGAAGCCTGCCGCAACTTTATGAATAAGATATGGAACGCAAGCCGTTTCGTTATTATGAACGCCGAAGACAAGACAATAAAGCCGCTGTCTGAGGTAAAGCTTACGCCGGCAGACAAGTGGATTATATCCAGGCTTCAATCGGCGATACGCGACGTAACCCTTTCATTAAATAAATTCGAACTCGGCATCGCCTGCCAGATAATGTACGACTTTATGTGGTCGGACTTCTGCGACTGGTATATAGAACTTGTCAAACCCCTTTTGAAGTCGGAAGATAAAGCAAAGCGCGACGGTGCAATTTCCGTTCTCATATTCGTGCTTGAAAATGCGTTAAAACTGCTTCATCCGTTCATTCCGTTTATCACGGACGAAATTTACAGAAGTCTGCCCAACACGTCGGGTACAATAATGACGGCGGAATATCCCCGTTACAATTCCAAGCTCGCGTACAGGAAGGACGCGCAGGCGTTCGCAGGTATAATGGACATAATCAAAGCCGTCCGCGCAGTCAAAACCGAAGTCGACTGCCCGCCGTCGAAAAAGGTAAACCTTTATATCGTTACCGAAAGCAAGCGCCTTATTTCCGCCAACGAGGACAGTATTTTAAAACTTGCGGGCGCCAAGGAAATTAAGTTTGTATCTTCCGCCGCGGAAGCGGGTGAAAACGCCGTTACCAAAGTACTTGCAATCGGCACGCTGTATATTCCTATGGGCGAACTTGTAGACATCGAAAAGGAGAAGTCGAGGCTGTCTGCCGAGCTTGAAAGAATAACGGGCGAAATTGCCCGTGCCGACGGAAAGCTTAACAATCAGGGCTTCATTTCCAAAGCTCCCAAAAAGTTGGTTGACGACGAACGCGCCAAACTGAATAAATATATAGAGATGCGTGAGAAAATTTTAAAACAGCTCCGCTCGTTATAAAGACATATGGCTAAACGCAACGTAAACAAAGCCGTCAAAAAGGCGGCAAAAAAATATCCCAAAGCGTTTATAGCGGTATTGGCGGTTCTTCTCGTAATAGCGATAGTCGTACTTGCCGTTATGTACGTAAAAAAAATCGGTCCTTTCAAACCTGCCGAGCCGCCCGTCGCAACGGGAACAAAAGCCGAAATAGTAAACGCGGATTTATCTGTACATTTTCTTGAACTCGGCAACAAGTATACGGGCGACTGTACGTTAATTAAGGTCGGCAATACCGAAGTGCTTATCGACGCGGGTTCGAGAAAGAACAGCGCCGCAACGATAAGTGCGTACATAGACGAATACTGCACGGACGGCGTTCTCGAATACGTAATAGCGACGCATGCCCATCAGGATCACATTGCGGGCTTTGTCGGCAATACTTCGGGGACGGAAAAAACGGGCGTTCTGTATAAGTACGAAATAGGTACGCTTATACAGTTTTCGCTTACAAACGCGACTTCGGCAATTTACAACGAATACTGCCAGGCGGTGGAATACGCCAAGAGTCGTGGAACGGAAGTATACACCGCAAAGCAGTGCTGGTACGAAACCGACGGCGCAAAAAAGAAATACTATCTCGACGACGGGAATAATATTTCATTGAACGTGCTGTATAACTATTATTACGACAACAAGACGGAAGAAGAAAACGATTATTCGGTCTGCACTCTTCTTACGCAAGTCACGCCGGAAAATACGTTCAACTATCTGTTCACTGGCGACTTGGAAGAGAGCGGCGAAAGTTATCTCGTCGACAATAATTCGCTTCCGCGTGTTGAACTGTTCAAGGGCGGACATCACGGCAGTTATACGGCTTCTACCGAAAAGCTGTTAAATACAGTAAAGCCCAAAAACGTGGCGGTGTGCTGTTGTTGCGGTACAACCGAATACACTTCAAATAAGAACAACACATTCCCCGCACAGGCGTTTATAGACAGGGTTGCAAAGCATACCGAAAATATTTACTGTACTACGCTTATAACAGATTACGCAAATAACGGCTTTACTTCGATGAACGGCAACATTGTCTTTTATTACAAGGACGAACTTAAACTTTACTGTTCAAACAATACAACCGTATTGAAGGACACAGTCTGGTTTAAGGAAAACCGCGTGTGGAGTCCTTAACTTCGTGATAAAATATTGACATTTTAAATATATTATTGTATGATTTAGTGTAAGGAGGGGTTTATGAAATACTGTACACATTGCGGAAACGAACTTATCGACGACGCGGTCGTATGCACGAAATGTGGCTGTCCTACCGAACTTTACGCGTCAAAACCCGCGTCAAACGGTAAAGCGGAACTTAATCCGATGTGCCTTGTCGGCTTTATTCTATCTTTTGTGTTTAACGTGGTCGGCTTGATTTTAAGTATAATCGGATATAATCAGGTTAAGAATACAGACGATAATTCAAGTAAAACTCTTGCGAAAGCAGGCATAATAATTTCAAGCATATCCTTGGGATTGGTTGTTGTAGCCGTCGGGTTTTATATAATTTTTATTTTATTTTTGTTTGCCGCCTGGCCTGTTATTTAAATAATTTCCGCGGTGCGTTCCTTTGCACCGCTTTTTTTTTAAGATTATGATTGATTTACATATTCACACAGAAATTTCGCACGACAGTTGCGAAAAAGCGGAAAATTATATCTTACGCGCCATTGCCTGCGGAGCCGAGGCAATCGGCTTTTCTGAACATTACGACTACGATGCATATCTCGACGGCGATCCGGACAGCCGTCTTCCCGACCTTGAAAAATATTTTGACATTATAGAGGGGCTTTCACTCAAATACCCGCAGATTAAAATTTTAAAAGGGGTAGAACTCGGTTACCGTGCCGACGCTGCGCCGCACTATAATAAGCTTTTAAAGGACGGTAATTTCGATTATTCTATTTTAAGCGTACATACGGTAAAGGGCAGGGGAGACTGTTATTTTCCCGCATTCTATAACGGACTTACAAAGGAACAGTCTTATTCGCTTTATTTAAACGCCGTTCTGGAAAGCGTGCGTTCTGACATTAATTTCGATATAGTCGGTCATCTCGGCTATATAGCGCGTTATTCGCCTTACGCAGACAAACGTCTTACGTATTCGCAGTTCCCCGAACTTATTGACAGTATTTTAACGGAAATAATTTCCCGCGGAAAGTATCTTGAAATAAATACTTCGGTAAACGGCGGGGAGGAAATTGCCGTTCCCTGTGAAGAAATTTTGAAGCGTTACATATCGTTGGGCGGTCAAAAGTTTTCGTTCGGCAGCGATTCGCACACGGCCGATAAATTTATGCGCAATTTCGAAAAAGCGGAAAAACTGCTTTTGCGGATAAAAAAATAAAAAAAATTTTGCTTAAAACGCTTTACTAATTTAGCGTGATAAAGTATAATAATAAAAAACACAACTTCGGAGATATAAAAATGCAGGAAGAAAAACTTAATTTTCACATCGATAATCTGTATGAAATTATTTTAAAACTTAAAACCAAGCAGGATTGTAAGTCGCTTTTCGAAGATTTATGCACCTATAAGGAAGTGGAGCAGATGGCTTTGCGTGCGTACGCCGCCAAACTGTTTATGCAAGGCAGGACTTACCACGAAATTATAGAAGAGACAAAGCTTTCCAGCGCAACAATAAGCAGAGTGTCGCGCGCCGTATCTCACGGAAGCGGGGGATATAAAAAGTTTATGGGCGGTTAATTATGCAGGCAAATTTAAACCTTTTAAGCCGTGAAGACAGGCTTTGCTTAACTTTAAAATCGCTTTACGCAAGTTACGGGTACAGGGAATACCGTCTTTCGGGGTTTGACGAATATTCGCTTTACGCGGATAACAGCAACTTTTTCGGAAGCGGAGAGGTCATTTCGTTCAGCGCCGACGGAAAACTTCTTGCGCTCCGTCCCGACGTCACGCTGGGTATAGCCAAAAACGGACGGTTCGGCGCGGGTACGCACAAAATTTTTTATTGCGAAAAGGTTTTAAGAAAATCGGCGGGTGCGTTTAAAGAAGTAAGCCAGATCGGCGTTGAAATAATCGGGGATGCCGACTTCGCCTGTGAAGCGGAACTTTGCGCACTGATGCTTAAAACTCTTTCGGCCACGGGCGGGCAGTACGTTCTCGACGTATCGCATACGGGCATCGTCAATAAAGTTTTGTCGGCTTTAAACCTTTCTTCCGCGGACAGCGCCTTTGCTCTCGGCTGTCTCGAAAGCAAAAACGCACACGACTTTTCGCGCTTTTCGGCAGAGCGCGGGCTTGACAAAAAAGCCGTTCGGGCGTTTGAAAGTTTAATTGCTTTCAACGGCGGAAATCTGTCTTCCGTGACAGATAAAATTTCACCCGTCGCGGACGTCACAAAAGAGTGTAAAGAACTTACGTCGCTTATCTCGCTTTACGGCGGCAGCCTGCGCGCCGACTTTTCGGTTACGGGCGACGCGGCCTATTACAACGGCGTTATTTTTAAAGGCTATATTAACGGCGTTCCCTGCGCCGTTTTAAGCGGAGGCAGGTACGATAAACTTTTAAAGAAGTTCGGCAAAGACCAAAGGGCAATGGGCTTTGCGCTGTATCTCGGCGAACTTTACGCCAGATCCGACGCGGGACGCTCGGCGGAAGCGGTGGTAATTTATAACGACGGCAATTTTGCTTCGGCGTTATCTTACGCGGACGGACTCAGGCAAATGGGCGCAAGCGTGCTTACGGCAAAAGAGATACCCGAAAATTTTTCGGGCAAAGTATATTATGCGGAGAAGAAAGATGATTAACGTCGCGTTGCCAAAGGGCAGATTGGGTGAAAAGGTATACTCGGTTCTGGACAGGTCGGGATACGGCAGTAAGGAATATTCCGCCGACAGCCGAAAACTCGTTTTCAGCGGGGGCGGTGTAAGCTATTTCTGGGTAAAACCGTCGGACGTCGGCGTTTACGTGGATACGGGCGCGGCGGATATGGGCTTTATCGGCAAAGATATTTTAGGCGAATATCCCTGCGGCGCGTACGAACTTTTAGACCTTTCAATCGGCAAATGTCAGATGTGCGTCGCGGGTAAAAAGGGCTTTGAAGACGGTTTTTCCCGTCCCCTTAAAGTCGCCACAAAGTTTGTCAACAGCGCACGGCGTTACTTTTCTTCGGTCGGCAGGGAAATAGAGATTGTAAAACTTAACGGCTCTGTCGAGCTTGCGCCCGTATTGGGCATTGCAGACGTAATATTCGACGTTGTGGAAACCGGCGACACGCTCAGGGAAAACGGACTTGAAGTAATTGCAAGGGCTTTTCCTATAAGCGCCCGCGTAATAGTCAACAAATCGGCTTACAAGTTCAAGACGGAAGAAATAAACGCCGTAGCGGAAAAACTTAAAGGTATTGTAAATTATGAAAATAATCAAATATGACGGTCAGTCGGCAAATCGGCTTTTCGGGGAAAGGGAAGAGTTGACTTCCGGCGTCGAAAGTTTAGTCAAAAATATTATAGAGGACGTAAAGCTGAACGGTGACGTAGCGTTAAAAAAGTACGCCGCTCAATTCGACGGATATACCGGCGGGCAACTTAAAGTTACGCCTGCGGAATTCGACGAGGCGTTTGCAAGCCTTTCAAAAAGTTATATCGCAACGCTTGAAAGGTCTGTTGAAAACATTTCCCGCTTTCATAAAAGACAGCTTACCGAAGGTTTTGAAATTAACGACGGCGACAGGGTGGTAGGGCAGAAAGTCATACCCGTCGCGCGCGCAGGTATCTACGTTCCGGGCGGAACGGCTTCATATCCGTCGACCGTGCTTATGAACGCCATACCCGCAAAGATAGCGGGCGTGCGCGAAATAATAATGGTAACGCCTGTAAGGGCGGACGGAAAAATCAGGGCAGAGGTTCTTGCGGCGGCACGGCTTTGCGGGGTTACGGCGGTATATAAAGTCGGCGGGGCACAGGCGATAGCCGCGCTTGCGTACGGCACGGAAAGCATACCCAAAGCCGATAAAATTACGGGCCCCGGCAACGCCTACGTCGCCACTGCCAAAAAGCTTGTCGCGGGCGTCGCCTGCGGTATAGATATGATAGCCGGTCCAAGCGAAATTTTAATTATTGCCGACGGCGGGGCGGACGCAGACTATGTTGCGGCGGATTTGCTGTCGCAGGCGGAACACGACAGGCTTGCTTCCGCACTGCTTATAACCGACAGTCAAAGTCTTGCGCTCGATACGGCAAAAAAACTTGAACAAAGACTTGCAAAACTTGCGCGCAGGGACATAGCAAGTGCTTCGATAGAAAATAACTGCAAGATTATCGTAACGGATAATTTGGAACAAGCCGTAAAGCTTTCAAACGAATTTGCGCCAGAACACCTCGAACTTTGCGTAAAAAAGCCTTTCGATCTGTTGAACGAAATAACTTCCGCGGGTTCGGTTTTTCTCGGATACGACACGCCGGAAGCCGTCGGCGACTATATTGCGGGCGCAAACCACACCCTGCCTACAAGCGGTTCGGCGCGGTTCTCGTCGCCGCTCGGCGTAAACGATTTCGTTAAAATAACCCAGTACGTCCGTTATTCGGCAAAGGCGCTTAAAGACTGCGCAGACGACATCGTCGCGTTCGCAAATTCGGAAGGGCTTACGGCGCACGAGGACAGCGTGACTGTGAGATTAAAAAAATGAACTATTTAAACGCGAGGCTTAAAAACTTAACCGCATACCAACCGGGCGAACAGCCGTCGGACGGCGGTTATATCAAGCTTAATACAAACGAAAACCCGTATACTCCTTCGCGCTATGCCGTAATTAATATGGGGGTGGAGGACGTGGAAAATTTAAGGCTGTACAGTGACCCCGAATGCCGTAAGCTGTGCAGTGCGATTGCCGAATTTTACGGCGTCGAAAAACGGAACGTTCTGACGGCAAACGGCTCTGATGAAGTTTTGGCGTTTTGCTTTGCGGGGTTTTGCGACTGCGGCGCGGTCTTTCCCGACGTGACCTACGGCTTTTACAGGGTGTTTGCAGGTCTGTTCGGCGTGAATTACGATATAATCGGGCTTGCCCCTGATTTTACCGTACGTGCGGAAGATTACTTCAACTGCGGTAAAACAATATTTCTTGCAAACCCCAACGCCCAGACGGGCATATATCTGCCTCTTGCCGAAATCGGAAAAATACTGAAAAACAACCCGAATAACGTCGTCGTTATCGACGAAGCGTACATAGATTTCGGCGGGGAGAGCGCGGTAAGTTTGATTGATAAATATAAAAATCTTATCGTCGTGCAGACATTTTCAAAATCCCGTTCGCTTGCGGGCGCAAGGGTGGGGTTTGCCGTCGCGGACGAAGGGCTTATACGCGGGCTTAAACAGGTTAAATATTCTTTCAATCCGTACAACGTAAACTCGCTTTCCGCCCGTATTGCAACCTTTGCCGTAAAGGATACGCAATATTTCGGCGAATGCAAGGCAAAGATAATCAAAACACGCAAAAGGCTTATAAACGGACTTAAAGAACTCGGCTTTTCCTGTCTGCCGTCAACGGCAAATTTCGTGCTTGCCGAACACGTTTCAATCAGCGGAGAAGAACTTTATATAAAGCTTAAAGAACGCGGAATTTTGGTAAGACATTTCAACGAAGAACGTATAAAAAACTTTGTCCGCATAACAGTCGGCACGGACGCGGACACAAATATACTGTTAAAAACCTTGGAGGGAATTTTAAATGAGAAAGTCTGAAATATTAAGAAAAACCGCCGAAACGGACATAAAACTCTCTTTAAGTCTTGACGGTGAGGTAGGCGGAGAGATAGACACGGGTTGCGGTTTTTTAAACCATATGCTGCAACTTTTCAAATTACACTCCGGCTTCGGCTTTTCGGTTGTGTGTCAAGGAGATACTGACGTTGATTTTCACCACACGGTAGAAGACGTCGGTATAGTTATGGGTCAGGCATTTAAAACCGCTCTCGGCGGAAAGCAGGGCATCGCACGCTATGCGGATATAATTTTGCCTATGGACGAAGCGCTTGTCCTCTGCGCCGCAGACGTAAGCGGGCGTGGGTATCTTAACTTCGACGTTGCTATTCCTTCTGCAAAGGTATACGACGGCGAAGACGAAATTACGGTTGCCAAAGTCGGACTTTTCGACGCGGAACTCGTAGAAGAATTTTTTACCGCATTCGTAAGGGAAAGCGGTATAACACTTCACTTCAAACAGCTTTACGGCAAAAATACCCACCACATAATAGAGTGTGTTTTCAAGGCGTTTGCGCGGGTAATGAGAAACGCCGTCGAAGTGGTAGGCGTCGGCGTGCCGTCAAGCAAAGGCGTACTGTAATGACGGGCATAATCGATTACGGTTGCGGGAATATCTTTTCCCTTATAAGCTCGTTAAACGCTATCGGCGAACGGGCGCGTGTGGTTACGCGGGCAGGTGACGTGTCCGCCTGCGACAGGATAATTCTTCCCGGGGTCGGGGCGTTTAAAAACGCCGCGGATAAGCTTGAAAATAGCGGTATGGCTGATGCGATAAAAATGTTTGCAAAGAAAGGTTTGCCGCTGTTGGGCATATGTCTCGGTATGCAGTTACTGTTTGAAAAGAGCTTTGAATACGGCGAGCGGTCGGGGCTCAACCTGCTCGAAGGGCAAGTAAAACCGCTGTCGGAAGACACTTGTCTTAAAATTCCGCATATGGGCTGGAACAGTCTGCAATTTATTCGGAAGGACAAACTTTTCAGGTACGTCGGGGAAGGTGAATACGTCTATTTCGTCCATTCTTTTCACGCAAAAAACTGCAAAAGCGTAATAGCAACCTGCGAATACGGAACGACTGTTTGTTCCGCCGTCGGCAGGGATAACGTGTACGGTACCCAGTTCCATCCCGAAAAGAGCGGTGACGTCGGACTGAGATTACTTAAAGGATTTACGGAGCTTTGATATGTTTATATTTCCCGCAATAGATATTTTAAATTCGCAGGTAGTCCGCCTGTATAAGGGCGACTACGATACGGCAAAAAGTTATTCCGACGACTGCGGAAAGGTTGCTTCGGCTTTTTCGGCGCAGGGCGCAAAATTTATACACGCGGTAGACTTGGACGGTGCGAAAAGCGGTAAAGCCGACAATGCTGACAGCATAAAGGATATAATCGATAATTCGGGTTGCTTTGTCGAAGTCGGCGGAGGAATAAGAAGCTTTGCACAGATAGATTGCTATCTTTCTGCGGGCGCCGGAAGGGTAATAATAGGCACTGCGGCGGTGTGCAATTTCGGGTTTGCCGAAAGCGCCGTAAAAAATTACGGAAGCAGGGTTGCGGTCGGCGTTGACTCGCTCGGCGGAAAAGTTGCGGTATCCGGCTGGCGCGAAGTCACGGATATAAATTCCTTTGATTTCTGTAAACGTCTTGCAGAAGCCGGCGTCGAAAACGTTATTTACACCGATATTTCACGCGACGGCACGCTTTCCGGCACTGATTTGGACGCTTATGAAAGACTTATGAAAATAGAAGGTCTTAAAATAACCGCGTCGGGCGGGGTGGCTTCTTTGGGCGAACTTCGCGTATTAAAGCAAATAGGCGTATATGGCGTAATTTTGGGTAAAAGCCTTTACGAGGGCAGGTTAGAATTAAAAAGCGCGATAGACGTAGCGGAGAATTGATATGCTTGCAAAGAGAATTGTACCCTGCCTCGACGTAAAAGACGGCAGGGTAGTAAAGGGCAAAAATTTTACCTGCATAAACGATGTTGACGACCCCGTCGCGCTTGCCGCAAAATATTCGGACGGCGGTGCGGATGAACTTGTTTTCTACGATATTACCGCAAGCAACGAAGGGCGTATGCTTTTTACGGACATACTTGAAAGGGTTGCAAAAAAGGTTTTTATACCTTTAACCGTCGGCGGGGGAATAAACACGCTTGAAGACTTCGAAAGGGTGTTGAATTGCGGTGCGGATAAAGTAAGCGTCAACACGGGCGCGCTCCGCCGTCCCGAAATTATAGGCGAAGCGGCAAAGGTTTACGGCAACCAGTGCGTAGTGCTGTCTATGGACGTAAAACGCGTCGGCGGCAGGTTTACGGTATTCGCGCACGGCGGAAGGACGGATACGGGCAGGGACGCCGTAGAGTGGGCAAAGTTTGCCCAAGGCTGCGGTGCGGGCGAAATAGTAGTAAACAGCATAGACACCGACGGTGTGAAGCGCGGGTTCGATATAGAAATGCTTAAAGCAATAGCAGACGCCGTTAAAATCCCCGTAGTGGCAAGCGGCGGGGCGGGCTGTATAGAAGATTTTATAAAACTTTTCAACAGTGTTGAAGTCGACGCGGCGTTGGGCGCTTCGGTCTTTCACTTCGGCGAAATAGACATTAAAGAGCTTAAAAGGCAGTTAAAAAACAATAAAACGGAGATAAGATTATGATTGAAATTTCACAGTTAAAATTTGACGGCGACGGACTTATCCCCGCAGTCGTTACCGACTTTTACACAAAAGAAGTGCTTACCGTCGCATATATGAATGCGCAAAGTCTGAAAATAACGCTTGAAGAGGGTAAAACCTGTTTTTACTCCCGTTCGCGCAAAAAGCTTTGGAGAAAGGGCGAAACGTCGGGTAATTTCCAGCACGTCGTGTCGGTTAAAACAGACTGCGACAGGGACGCGCTCACAGTGGAAGTAATAAAGGACGGACCCGCCTGCCATCTCGGCACGGACAGCTGTTTTAACGATTACGTCTTCCGGACCGACGCCGTCGGCGGGTTTTCGCTTCAAACGCTTTACAAACTGATAAAGAACAGAAAGACAGCCCCTAAGCAGGGTTCTTATACGTCCTATCTGTTTGAGCAGGGCATAGATAAAATTTTGAAAAAGGTAGGCGAAGAGTGTACCGAGGTCGTGATAGCGGGCAAGGGCGGGGATAAAAAAGAGATAATTTTCGAAATTTCCGACCTGGCGTATCATCTTCTGGTACTGATGGCGGAAGCGGGCATAGGTACGGAAGATATCGTAAATGAGCTTGCTAATAGACAAATTGTAGATAAAAAGGTAAAACAGCAGAAAATGCAATAAATTAAATTTGAAAGGACGGCGCAAGCGCGCCGTCCTTTCAGCTTATTCTGTACAGTCTGCCGAAGCAGTTGGGGCATACCCTGCCCCAAAGTTCCGCCTGAGTTTTGCATACGTGATTTCCGCACGTCCCGCACTCGAAAAAGTTTTCCGCAACGTTAAAATTTTTGTCTTTCGGACAGTAGTTTTTTTCCATAAAAACAGCTTATGCAACAAAGGTTTTTTTTATTCATTTACTTGCTTTTGATTATATAATATGGTATAATAATTTAAAGTAAATCAAGAGGAATAAAAATGATTGGTAAAATCAACAACAGCTACGACGCAAACAGTCTTAAAGCTTTGAAAGGGCTTGAACCCGTAAGGGAACATCCCGGAATGTACATCGGACCTACCGACGAAAAAGGACTTCACTGTCTTGTCAGAGAAGTTATAGATAACTCGATAGACGAAGCGCTTGCGGGATATTGCGACCGTATCGACGTAGTTATAACCGAGGACGGCTCCTGTTCCGTAAAGGATAACGGAAGAGGCATTCCTACCGGCATAAACGAAGAAGAAGGAATAAGCGGTGTAGAGCTTGCGCTTACAAACCTCAACGCGGGCGGAAAGTTCGGCGGGGGCAACAAGGCGGGCGGATATAAAATTTCGTCGGGTCTGCACGGCGTCGGCGTGTCCTGCGTAAACGCGCTTTCGGACACGTTAATTGCCGAAGTATCCCAAAACGGACATACTTTCCGTCAGGTATACCACTGCGGAATACCCGAAGAACCTTTAAAGCCCGTTGCGGATACGGACGCCACCGGTACGACGATAACCTTCCACCCCGACGCTACCGTGTTTGAAACTATCGATTTCAATTACGACACGTTGAAAACACTTTTAAGGGAACTTTCTTATCTAAACAAGGGGCTTACGCTTACCCTTACGGATAAACGCGAAGGCAGGGAAAGAAACGACGTTTTCTGTTACGAAGGCGGCGTTGTACACTTTATAGAAGACATAAACAGGGGCAAGGCGGTGCTTTTTGAAAAGCCCGTGTATTTTGAAGATACCAACGGCGAAGACAGATTTTTGGAAGTAGCCATCCAGTATAACGACGGATACAGCGAACAGATTTTCCCCTTCTCCAACAATATCCGTCAGCCCGACGGCGGAACCCATCTCGACGGCTTTAAAGCCGCTTTGACCAAGGTAATAAACGACGCGGGCAAAAAACTTAACATTCTGAAAGAAAACGTCAAACTTTCGGGCGACGACGTGCGCGAAGGCATTACGGCAGTCATATCCGTTAAGATAGCCGACGCCCAGTACGAAAGCCAGACAAAGAGCAAGCTGTGTTCTACGTACGTCAGAGGGTTCGTGCAGAAAGCCGTTACCGAAAAGTTCGGAATGTATCTTGAAGAACATCCCGCCGAAACGAGAGAGCTTATAATGCGCTGTCTTACGGCGCAACGCGCAAGGGAAGCGGCAAGACTTGCCCGTGAAGAAACCCACCGCAAGGGCGTGCTTGAAAGTACAAAGCTTCCCGGCAAACTTGCGGACTGTTCAGACAAACGCCCCGAACTTTGCGAAATTTACATCGTCGAAGGCGACAGTGCAGGCGGTACGGCAAAGCAGGGCAGGGATAGACGCTTTCAGGCGATTCTTCCATTACGCGGAAAGATACTGAATGTGGAAAAAGTCAGGATAGACCGTGCGCTCGGCAACGAAGAGATAAAGGCAATGATAACGGCTTTCGGATGCGGAATACAGGAAAATTACGACGAAAGCAAACTGCGTTACGACAGAATTATCATTATGACCGACGCCGACGTAGACGGTTCGCATATAAGAATTTTGCTTCTCACTTTCTTTTTCAGGTATATGCGTCCGCTTGTAGAAAACGGTCACGTATACGCCGCGCAACCGCCCCTTTACAAGGTGTCGGGCAAGGGAATACCGGACACTTATCTTTACGACGACAAGGCGCTTGAAGACTTTAAAAACAGCTATCAGGGCAAGTTTGAACTTCAACGCTATAAGGGCTTGGGCGAAATGAATAAAGAACAGCTTTGGGAGACGACAATGGACCCCGCAAGGCGCACGCTTGTAAGAATAAACGTCGAAGACGCCGTAGAAGCCGACAAATATTTTTCGCTTCTTATGGGCGAACAACCCGAACTCAGACGTCAGTTTATCGAAGAGAACGCCAAACTCGTTGAAGAGTTGGATGTATAAGGAGGAGTTATGGCAAAGAAAACAACAAGCAGCGCAGATCTTACCGAAGAATTTAAAAAGACGCTCGAACTTACCAAGCTTCTCGACGTGGAAGTTGAAGAAGAACTTAAAAAATCATTCATAGCATATGCAATGGCGGTCAATGTGTCGCGTGCCATTCCCGACGTAAGGGACGGTCTGAAACCCGTCCACAGGCGTATTTTATATTCGATGCACGAACTCGGTTTGTATTCCGACAAGGCGTTCAGAAAATGCGCGCGTATCGTCGGCGACTGCCTCGGTAAATATCACCCCCACGGCGACAGTTCTGTCTACGATGCGCTTGTAAGGCTTGCGCAGGACTTTTCTATTAACTTCCCGTTGATAGAAGGTCACGGCAACTTCGGCTCGGTCGACGGCGACCCCGCCGCGGCTATGAGATATACCGAAGCGAGATTAAGCAGACTTTCTGCCGAAATGCTCCGTGACCTCGACAAAGAGACTGTCGACTTCTACCCGACGTTCGACGATACCGGTATGCAACCTACTGTTCTTCCGTCGCGCTTTCCTAATATGCTTGTAAACGGTTCCGACGGTATAGCGGTAGGTATGGCAACCAATATCCCCCCGCATAACTTGGGCGAGGTTATAGACGGCGTTGTTGCTATGATTGAAAACCCCGACATCGACGTTGAGGGACTTATGCAATACATCCCCGCCCCCGATTTCCCCACGGGTGCGCTTATAATGGGCAGAAGCGGAATTAAACGCGCGTACAAGACGGGCAGGGGCAGTATAACTATACGTTCCCGTTGTGAAGTGGAAGAGTATAAAAGCGGTAACAATACGCGTACGCGCATTGTCGTATCCGAAATTCCTTATCAGGTCAACAAGGCAAAACTTATCGAAAATATAGCAGACCTTGTAAAAGATAAGAAGATAGAGGGCATTGCCGACATCCGCGAAGAATCCGACCGCGACGGTATGCGTATCGTAATAGAGCTGAAAAAAGATTCCAACCCGCAAGTCGTTTTAAACACGCTGTACAAGCATACTAATTTGCAGATTTCTGACGGGCTTATAATGCTTGCGCTCGTCGACGGCACACCGCGCATTCTGAATTTAAGAGAGTTTATATATTACTATCTCGAACACCAGAAAGACATTATAATCCGCCGTACCAGGTTCGACCTTGCCAAAACCGAAGAAAGGGCGCATATCTTGCGCGGACTCGTCATTGCGCAGGCAAGTATTGAAGAAGTCGTCGAAGTCTGCCGTAAGGCGGTGGACAAAGCCGACTGCGTTAAAAAGCTTACCGCCAATTTCGAACTTGACGAACGTCAGGCTACCGCGGTTGCAGAACTCAGACTGTACAGACTTTCCCATCTCGAAGTCGATAAGTTAAAGGACGAACTAAACCAGCTTGAAGCTCTTATTGCCGACTATAAAGATATTCTTGCGCACGAAAGCAGGGTGCTTGATATAATCAAGACAGACCTTTTGGAAATCAAGCGCAAATATCCTTCCGAAAGAAAGACAGAAATTTCAATAGATTTCGACGGCGAAATAGAAGACGCCGATTTAATTCCAGTTGAGCAGGTTGTCATTTCTATGACGCATACGGGTTACGTAAAGCGTCTTCCCGTAACCGAATACCACGCCCAGAACCGCGGAGGTAAGGGAATTACTGCTCACCGCCCCAAGGAAGAGGACTTTGTAGAGCGTATGTTCGTCTGTTCTTCGCACGACGATATTCTGCTGTTCTCAGACCGCGGAAAGGTTTACCGCATAAAGGCTTACGAAATACCCGAAGCGACGCGTATAGCCCGCGGAAGAGCGATTGTAAATATAGTACAGATAGCGCAGGATGAAAAGATAAACACGCTTATGCCCGTACAGGCCGGGCTTGAAGGCAATATCGCTTTTGCAACCCGCAAGGGCTTAATTAAAAAGACCAACATTAAGGAATTTAACCGCATAAACAAAAACGGCAAAATAGCAATTAAGCTTAACGACGGCGACGACCTTATGTCGGTAGTTCTTACCACGGGCAACAGCGAACTTATGATAGCTTCGCGTTCGGGCAAGTGCATAAGGTTCTCGGAAAGCAACGTGCGTTCAATGGGCAGGGACACCGCAGGCGTAAGAGCTATGAAACTCGGTGCAGACGACTGTCTTGTCGATATGCTTGTCGTAGACGAAAGCAAGGACGTGCTTACGGTAACTTCCAACGGCTTCGGTAAGCGCAGCGACCTTGAAGATTACAGACTGCAAGGCAGGGCAGGTATGGGCATCAAGGCGGGCGTATTCAACGAAGTGACGGGCTATCTTGTAAATATGAAGCAGGTTACGGATAAGGACGACGTTATGATTATTTCGGACGGCGGTACGATTATCAGAATGCATTGCGACAGCATTTCACGTATTGGCAGAAATACCAAGGGCGTAAGGCTTATGCGCCTTAAAGACGGTGCGGTAGCTACCATTGCGCTTACGGCAAGGGATGAGGACGAAGCCGCGGAAGAACTTTTGGAACACGCACCCGAACTTACGGTTCCCGCATCCGATATCGCAGCCGACGGCGCAGGCGTAGAAGACTTTGAAGAAGAAGTTAACACCGACGGCTCCGACGATAACGAAATTTAATATATAAAGGTTCTTTGCCGGATTTTAAGGTAAAGATAAAAGCAAATAAAAAATAACGGAGAAATTTATCGCAGTTTCGTGATATAATGATTGTACGATAAACAGTAATTTAACGGAGAGTTATTTTCAATGAATCTATTATTCAAAAACAAAGATGAAATACATCCTCAACCAAAAGTTCCTTCGCTTTGTTATATAAAAAATATAATAACAAATCCGAATATTATTGTCGGAGATTATACCTATTATGACGATATTCGTTCGGGTGGAGAAGATTTTGAAAATCACGTCACACATTTTTATCCGCATTTAGGCGATAAACTCATTATAGGAAAGTTTTGCAGCATTGCAAAAGGAATTGAATTTATTATGAACGGCGCAAATCACCCTATGAACGGTATTTCGGCGTTTCCTTTCGGCATATTTATAGAAAACAAACCGACGATACCCAACGATATTGTTCCGCATAAAGGTGATACCGTTATAGGAAATGATGTTTGGATTGGGCAAAATGTTACTATTATGCCCGGAGTTAAGGTAGGCGACGGATGTATCATAGGCGCGAATGCTGTTGTGGCAAAAGATATTCCGCCGTATTCCATAGCGGCAGGCAATCCTGCAAATGTAGTTAAAAGACGATTTGACAGCAACACGATTGAGCGACTGTTAAAACTTAAATGGTGGGATATGCCGATTGAAACGATTGAAAAGAATTATGAACTTTTGCAAGATAAAAATATAGAATTGTTTATTTCTAGATTTGAACGATAAATTTCAATTTATCTTTCTAATAAAGTTTAGCTAAAAGCACTCGAATAAAATGTTCGAGTGCTTTTTTCATAATCTGAAAGCGTATCAATAAAATATTTTGGGTGTTCAATTCCCTATGAGAAATGCGCATTCTCCGTTATTTTTTATATATTTAATCGATATTTTATTGGACAGTCTGCGGGTCTTTTTCTTCGTTACGCACAGGCTTTTTATTTACCGAAGAGGGGAAGATGATATGCATAAGACTTATCAGCCAGCTTGACAGCGGGAACGCCGCTTCTATTACGACGACAATTATAAGTATCTTTGCATAGTCCCATTTGATATTGCTCCAACCCTTGTATAAAAGTTCGGTAATCTGCGGTACGGCAAACGCCGTTACGCACAGCGCAAACATACTTGCGCACAGCACGGCGCGGAATACGTTAAACGGCTGGCACAGTCTGAACACCATAACAAGTCCTGAGAAGGTAAGGGCAATCATACACATTGCAAGGTAATGCTGTCCGAATTCTGCTTTGTCTATTTCGTTTGTAATAAACATAGACATTACGCAGATAATCATTACCAATGCGCCCGAAATCGCCCCGCTCATAACGTGCGTTATAAACTTGCCCTGCACGCGTTCCTTGTTGGGTTGCAGTGAAAGGAAGAACGAAGGAATGGCTATAATGCAAAATTCAAGCAGAAGTACGTTCTGCGGCATAAACAGATAGGGTATTCCCATTGCAACGCAAATTACCGCAAGCATAGCCGTAAACAGCGTCTTCATCAGGTACAGCGACGACGAGTTTTTAATGTTGTTGATAACGCGCCTGCCTTCCGCAACAACTTTGGGCATATTGTTGAAGTTGTTGTCCATAAGCACGATATGACTTACGTTTCTTGCCGCTTCACTGCCGGAAGCAACGGAAATCGCACAGTCGGCTTCTTTAAGTGCAAGTATGTCGTTTACGCCGTCGCCGGTCATTGCAACGGTGTTGCCTTCGGACTTTATAGATCTTACGAGAACTGCTTTCTGTTCGGGCGATACCCTGCCGAAAACGGTGTATTTGTTGGCTACGTTTTCGACTTCCTTTTCGTTAAGCCCTTCCAAAGAAATATATTTTTCCGCATTCTTTATTCCGGCACGCTTTGCGACTTCGCAAACGGTGACGGGGTTGTCGCCCGAAATTACTTTTACGTTTACGTCGTTGTCGGCGAACCATTTGATGGTATCTATCGCGTCTTCACGTATATTGTCGGCAATGGAAATTACCGCAATGGGTTTAAGTACGGAAGGAAGTTTATCGCCGACGATGGGGGTAGGGGAATGCGCAAGCACTATTACGCGAAGCCCCATCTGCGCATAGCTCTTTACTATTTTTTCTACTTTCGCGGGGTAAGGTTTTAAAACGAATTCGGGCGCGCCCATTACAAACGTTCCCGCGTCTTCAAACGTTACCGCCGAAAGTTTTCTTTTTGACGAAAACGGAATGGTGTTTACGGGACTGAACTTATCATTTGTTCCGAAATGGTTGTGAAGAGCGATGGAAGTCTGGTTGTTGTCGTCAAGCGCGGCAAGCATACTGCCCATAATGTCGTTAAGCGAATAATCGCTTACCGTATTTAAAATAATGCAGTCGTTAACCCTCATTCTGCCGTCGGTGATGGTTCCCGTCTTGTCAAGGCACAGTACGTTTACCCTTGCAAGCATTTCAAGAGAATACATATCCTGCACAAGCGTCTGGTTTTTCGCAAGCCTTACAATACCTACGGCAAGCGCAACGCTTGTCAAAAGCAGCATTCCCGAAGGTATCATACCTATTACGACGGAACAGGTACGCTGTATTGAAAAGTTTACGTTCTGGCTGAACAGCGCCGCCTGCACGCCCGCCCAGGCTTCCGCCATAGAAGGATATTTTTCAAGGAACGCGGGGTCGTTTACAGCTTTAAACGATACAAGATACATACCTATTGCGATTGGAATGATAATTACCGAAATGACCTTAATTATAAGCTTTGTCGAATTCATAAGCTCGGAATTGGGTCTTTTGTATTTTTTTGCTTTCGAAGTAAGTTTTTCTATATAAGTTTCCTTACCGACTTTTTCAACCCTGCATTTACCGCTTCCGCTTGAAATAAAGCTTCCCGCATACAGAATGTCACCTGCATTTTTCTTAATGGCAACCGATTCGCCCGTCAAAAGGCTTTCGTTTACTTCAACCGTGCCTTCGGCAAGTATACAGTCTGCGGGGACCTGATTGCCGAGTTCCATTATAATTACGTCGTCCAAAACTATTTCGTTTACGGGTATTTCCGTAACTTCGCCGTCCCGCACGACCTTAATGGTGTTGGCGTTTAGTATCGACAGTTTGTCGATAGACAGTTTAGAACGTATTTCCTGCACAATGCCGATAAATATGTTTGCCGAAGTTATGAAAATTACAAGATAGTTTGTAATACCTTTTGTATTTGCAAGTATAAGCGCAATGCCGGCGATAAGGCAAAGCAGGTTGAAGAAGGTACAGATGTTTCCAATAAAAATGCTGGCGTACGAACGGGAGTATTTTTTGTTCGTATCGTTGAACAGAAATTGGGTGAACCTTGTCTTTACCTGTTCGGCGTCAAGTCCGTAATTGAGTTTGGGCGAAAATCTTTCGACTTTCGTGTTGACTTGCTTTTTGGGGTGACGCTTGAAATATTTAATAATTTTTTCTTTGTCGAACTCGTCGTGCTTTTCCTCGCCGTCGCTTCCCGCAGCGGAAATAATTTCTTCCGCGGTTACGGCAGGTTCGGCGGCTGCCGCCGCGCTTTCGCTTTCGGCGGTACGTTCGTCTTCTTTTGCTGATTGGACATCTTGCGTCATTTCGGCTTTTTCGGGTTTTTTGGCGTCGCGTTTATTTTCTTCGCCGCCGTCGTCTTTTCTGCCGTTGACTTTAAAAACAATTTTACTCATATTCTACCAATTATATATATAATTTTTTACTTATTTATTATATCATATCAAAACTATTTTTTCAATATATTAACGGCTATTTAATTGCAATTACCAAAAATTTGCAGTATAATTTGTTTGTATAAAACGGAGATACTAAAATGATTGACATTAATTTGATAAGAGAAAACCCCGAAGCCGTAAAAGAAAATATCAAAAAGAAATTTCAGGATAAAAAACTTCCGCTTGTCGACGAAATAATCGCGCTTGACAAGAAGAAGCGCGAACTTCAAGCCGAAGGCGACGTCCGCCGCGCACAGCGCAATTCGCTTGCAAAAAACATAGGCTTGCTTATGCGCGAAGGTAAAAAGGAAGAAGCGGAAGAGGCGAAAAGACTTTCCAAAGAAAATAACGACCGCATTGCCGAAATTGAAAACGAAAGCGCGGAAGCCGAAAATAGACTTAAAACGGCGATGATGGCTATACCGAATATAATCGCTCCCGACGTTCCCGTCGGCAAAGACGACAGCCAAAACGTACAGGGCAAAGTCTTTCTCGAAGCCAAGGAAAAGCCTTTCGAAGTGCCGTATCATCTCGACATTCTCGAAAATTTAGGCGGGATAGACCTTGACTCCGCCCGCCGTACAAGCGGCAACGGGTTTTATTATCTTCTCGGCGACGTTGCTCGTCTTCATTCCGCGGTGCTTACTTATGCGCGCGACTTTATGATTGACAAGGGTTTCACTTATTGCATACCGCCTTATATGATAAGAAGCGAAGTGGTGTCCGGCGTTATGAGTTTTGAAGAAATGGAAGGTATGATGTACAAGATTGAAGGCGAAAACCTTTACCTTATCGGCACTTCCGAACATTCAATGATAGGCAGATTTATGGGTGCTACGCTTGCAGAAAGTTCGCTTCCTCAGACGCTGACCTCGTATTCGCCCTGTTTCAGGAAGGAAAAGGGTGCGCACGGCATAGAAGAGAGAGGTATCTACCGCATACACCAATTTGAAAAGCAGGAGATGATTGTTGTATGTAAGCCCGAAGACAGCGACGAATGGTATGAAAAAATGTGGAACTACACCGTCGAACTGTTTACATCTATGGAAATTCCGGTAAGACAGCTTATCTGCTGTTCGGGCGACCTTGCAGACCTCAAATACAAGAGTTGCGATATAGAAGCGTGGAGTCCCCGCCAGAAGAAATATTTTGAAGTGGGAAGCTGTTCCAACCTCACCGACGCTCAGGCAAGGCGGTTGGGAATAAGATATAAAAATTCCAAGACGGGCAAAAACGAGTATGCGCATACGTTAAACAACACCGTTGCCGCACCCCCGAGAATGCTTATCGCTTTCCTTGAAAACCATTTGCAGGCGGATGGAAGCGTCTATATACCGGAAGTTTTAAGAAAGTATATGGGCGGTAAAGATAAAATTCTTCCTTTAAAGAAATAAAAAGACGGGCGGAAGCTGAATGCTTCCGCCCGTAAAATTTATTTTGCAAGTATTTTTCTGAATTTTCTTGCCGTCCAGCCCGAAATTTTGAAATTCTTTTCTCTCAGTTTTTGCAATTTTGCGTATGTAAACCGTTTTTCCAGCGCAAGGTATAGCACGATTTCGGCTTTAAGTTTCCCGTCAAACGCAATAAGCTTTCCGCTGTCAAGGTTACCGTCCTTTATCGAAAGCAAAGCATATAAATAATATATGACCAGCCTGTCGCAAAGCATTCCGAACGCAAGCGAGTAAATTTCTTTTGCAAGCTTTGCCTTTACTTTGCCGAACGCTTCCGCACATATAAGAAGAGCCGTTGTGTTTTCTTCCGTGAAAGCGTGTGCTTTATGCTCGAAATTAAAGGGATTGTAAACTGTTTTAAGCACGGTTTTACTGCCGAGTATCCCCAAAAGAGTAAGTGAAAAATCGTCTGTAAATTCTTTAATGCCTTTCAATACGGCAGTTCTTACGGCGATATTTCCTAAAAACGACACTACGTCGGCTGTGTTTTTATCTATTATATTCAAAAGCGACTGTACGTCGGCAAACAAAAACTTTCTGTCGGCAATAACCGTAAATTTACCCTTTGCGGCTTTGACAGCCCTTGAAAGATATTCCTTTCCGCTTTCTCCTTCTTCGGGATATATAAGTTCAATTCCTTCGTAAAGCGTGTCGGAATTTGATCTGGCAACGTCGGCGCTTACGACAACTGTCAACAAAATTTTCATATCAGAAAAATTATATTATATATTTACATATTTGTCAAGAGTCGGTTGATATTTTGTTAAAATTATGTTATAATGCGGAATAGTATGAACCTTGTGTTTTTTGATATAGAATGTGCCAGCGTAAATAAGACCACGGCTAAAATATGTGCGTTCGGTTACGTTGTGTGCGACGAACAATTCAATATAATAAAAAAGGAAGACGTGCTTATTAATCCCAAGGGCAGATTTCACCTTACGGACAGAAGTGGTGACAAAGGGCTTGTTTTGCCATATTCCTATGAAGATTTTAAAAAATATCCGCCATTCACCAAGGTTTATGATTTTATAAAGGAACTGCTTGAAGATAAAAACAATATCGTTTTGGGACATTCCATAATGAACGATATAAAGTATCTTAATCTCGAAACGAGGCGGTTTAAACTGCCGTCTTTTAAATTTTCGTTTTCGGACAGCCAGCTTATTTATATGACTTACGTAAACGATTTCACAAGGCAGTTCGGTCTTGAACACATCGCCGTCGACCTCGGCGTAAAATTTACGCCACACCGCGCCGTTGACGACGCTTATGCGACTATGCGCGTGGTTGAAGCTATCTGTAAGGCGAAAAACTGCGGTTACGTTCAGCTTAAACATACGTTGCAGTTGAAGGACGGAAGAATTAGCGGTTACAACGTAATTCCGCCGTCGTCGTGCGGGGAAAGCGAGTATAAGCGTAAAATTACCGAAATCAAACAGCAACGCACACAGAAGCGCATTGAATTTTTCAATTTCGTATCCCGTAAAAAAATTAAACGCAGCGGAAGGTTTTACGGCAAAACGTTTACTTTTTCGCGCAATATAGAGGACGCTACAGAGCTTGCGAAAAATCTTGTCGACGCAATCTACGAAAACGGCGGAAAGTATTCCCAGCACGTATCGCAGAGCGACTATTATATAGCCGAACCCGACGACAATTCGCCGCGTACTAAAATGGCGCTCAATCTTGATAATTTAACTATAACGGATGTTGCCGGGTTGGAGGAAATTTTAATTGGAACTTCCCGCTGATTTTAAATCCCGTATGAAAGATTTGCTCGGCAATGACTTTGAAAGTTTTATCAAAAGTTACGGCAGGGCTGTGTTTAAGGGGTTGCGCGTCAACACACTGAAAATAACGGCAGACGAATTTAACCGTATTTCTCCTTTTCCGCTTCGCCCTGTGCCGTGGGAGAAATGCGGTTTTTATGTTACGGACGAAAGTCCGGGCAAGACAATTCTTCACGCCGCGGGACTATATTACGTTCAGGAACCGTCTGCAATGTGCGCGGCTCCCGAACTTGACGTGCACGGCGGGGAAAGAGTGCTTGACCTGTGTTCCGCCCCGGGTGGAAAAGGCACCCAGCTTGCGCAGTATATGGACGGGGACGGTCTGCTTTTTCTCAACGAAATAAATCTTTCCCGCGCAAAAATTCTTTCTTCCAACGTGGAACGGCTGGGTATTAAAAACGCCGTAGTAACCTGCGCCCCGCCCGAAAAACTTGCTGCGTGCTTTGAAAGTTATTTCGATAAAATTCTTGTCGACGCGCCGTGTTCGGGCGAGGGTATGTTCAAAAAGGAAAGTTCGGCTGTTCCCGAATGGAGCGTGCAGGCTGTATTATCCTGCGCCCGCAGACAGTCCGCCATTCTGGACAGCGCGTACAAAATGCTTGCCGTCGGCGGGAGAATAGTCTACTCAACGTGTACTTTTGCGCCCGAAGAGGACGAATTGCAGATAGCCTCGTTTTTGCAAAATCACGCCTGTATACTCATTAAATCGGATAAACTTTATCCGCACGAAATAGATGGAGAGGGGCATTTTTTCGCAGTTATGGAAAAGATTGAAGGTGAGAGAAGCAATCTTCCGCTTTTAAAATCTTTTGCTGACAAAAAAATTATTTCTGTTTACAGACAGTGGGAAAGTTATAATCTCAATATCAAATTTGAAAATCTTCACGTCTTCGGGCAGACTTTGTATTCTTTGCCCGACGCAATGCCCGATATTTCCGTTATGGCGTTGCGTGCGGGGGTGCGGCTCGGCGAATACACGGGCAACAGGTTCGAACCGTCCCATTCGCTTGCGCTTTGCCTTACGGCGGAACAGGCGGATAGGGTGGAGGTTGACGAAGCAACCGCATTGAAATATTTGCGCGGGCTCACTTTCGCTTGTGATGAAAGCGTGCGGGGTTGGAAATTGGTAACTTATAAAAATTATCCGCTCGGCTGGTGCAAGGCGTCGGACGGCGTGGCAAAGAACAAACTTCCAAAGGGAGTCAGAATATAAATTTAACCCCGCCGTAAAATCGGCGGGGTTAAATTATCGGCGGTTCCGAATTTCGGAACCGCCGATATTCATTTGACTTTATTCGTCTTTGCCGTCTTCGGGATTATCCGTAACTTCGTCAATGGTGTTTTCATCAACTTTGTCCGTGTCGTCCGCATTGCTTTCTTCCTCGGGAAGAGCCTCATCGTTTTGTACGTCTTCGGTTTGCGGTGCTGCTTCGCCAGGTGTGACTTCGTCTTCCGCATTAACTTCTACTTCTTCGATTTCTTCCTTCTTGATTCCAAGCTTCTTGATATAACGGTTAGCTCTGTTATAGTTATTGTTATAGTTGTTCGCGCTCATTGCCTTCTTATGACGCATCTTTCTTATTGTGTCGCGCAGGAGAAGCGAAATCATAGCGAACAGCAGTGCTACTACAAGTATTATAGATGAAATCAACAGCCATACAGAAGTGTTATCTTCTTTGTCTTTGTCCTCATCGTCGTCACCGTCGTCCGTATCGTCCGTGTCAAGCGTAACGTTCTGGTTGACGGGAGAGTAGTCTGCAAATACGTTGTAGGTGTCGCCGTCCTTTACCGAAAGGTAAGCAATCGTCTCTTCGTAACCGCCGTGGTTATAATCGTAACCCGTGGATTCGGTGTTTACGTCCCTGTTGAAAGGCTGATAGTTTTCCGAATCGTAAAGGCTGAACGTATAGTAGTGGGCGGTGTAGTTGTTCTTAATGGCATCTATTTCTTCTTGCGAAATCTGGTTGCCCTTATAACTTTCTACAAGTTCTTCGTAGTAGCTTATGTTTTCTTCGGAGGTTGCTATGTCTTTAAGCAGATTTTTAGAAGCAAGCAATCTCTGATAAGCCTTGATTATTTCGTTTTCGTAATAATCTTTTACGTCGTTGTTGGAAATAGTCGTGTAGCTGTAATCGAAGAGTACGGTTCCGTTATCGAGGTTGCCCGCAGTCTGCAATTCGTTGCGTGCGCCGCTCCAAAGTTCAAGGCGGTAGGTCTTGCTTGCGCTGCCGGCGTGAATTACGAAGTTTACGGTAACCCACTTGTTTTTGAACTCGTCCTTGTTGCCGTCAATTACTTTTACGTAATCTTCGTTGATGTTGCTGTAATCGTACTTGGTCTCTAATTTGTCAAGTTCGAAAGGCGTAACTTTAAGGTCGGCATTTCTTTCGCCCTTTACAATATAATAATAACTGCCGTCGAAGTATTCGTAAACTTTAATGCCGTCAGTCGTCACAAGGAAGTGGTTTGCTTCCTTTGACTTAGCCGCGTCGGCATAATAAATTTCGCCCTCGATAAGGTCTTCAAAGCTTACGGGCTTTCCGTCCTTATCGTAGTAGGAAGCGTCTTCGTCCTGATACAGCTTCTTGTAATTGTATGTGTTGGCGAACAGATTGTGCTGTGCGTCTTCATACAGACCGTCGTTGCGCAGGGTATAAAGCACGTTTTCGCGCTTTTCTGCAAGCGTTGCGTCGGGGTCGGGTTTTGCTTTCAGTACGTTGCCGTCCTCGTCGTAATAGAAGGAGTAATCGGGAGCAGTAAATCCGAGCACGTCTTTATCGTTTGCCGTGTCGGCAAGATAGATATATGCAACCGCGCCTTCGCTTACTTTAACTCTTACGCTGGCAATCGAGAAGCCGTCTGCGGATACCGTCTTATCGGAACCGATAAAGCCGTAGTTCATAACCTGTTTACGGGCGTAATAGGTTTCCTTTTCGTCGTATTCGGTGCCTGCCGCAGTGACGTATTCGCCCTGGGAGTTCCTTATAAGGTAATCTGTGTAGTTGGTTTCGTTTGCGTCCTTAATCTGGACGTAATCGTCTCTTAGCTTGTTTACAATGATAAGGGGTTGAACCGAATTTTTGCCGAATATTTCGTTCCAGGCCGTAAGCGCGTCAAGCGTGCTGGCTACGCCGAATTTATTTAAAAGAGTGGTGTGCCAATCTTTGCCGTAATAGTTTTTAAAATATTCTTTGTTGATAAGACCTGCGTTGGGGTTGCTGTTTATATCGTCGAAGGGAATGGATACGTGTCCGTTGTTGACGATGTACGAACTTGCGCCGTTTACACCCGTATAGGTCGAAGGGTTGACGATGTTGTTGCGTATTTCGTGCGACTGGCTTCCGTAAGCTTCGTCGAACACGCTGTTCTTGCCTTCTTCGTCTTCGTTAAAGGTAAGCGAAGCGGAGTAGGTGCCGCTTGACGTGTATGAGAATACGTCTTTGTCTACGTCGAGAACCTGCATATTCGCAAGCGCGATCCAGCCGGGTTTGTATTTACTTGCGGTGGTTCCGCCTATTGTGGTGTTGCCGAAGCACAGATCGATATTGTATTTAACATTTTCTTCGGTATTGTTCCTTACGAAGAAGAAGCACTGAACCCAGCCGTTATAAATATCTTTGTGGTCGTCGTCAATGTCGGTTGTAACGTTGGTAGAGTCGACCGTTATGCTTGCCGTGTTGTCCTTGTTGTCCTGTTCGGAAATTTTAACGGTTGCGGCAGTGCTTCCGCCCATATCCGAAGTCTTTACCCAGAACGAAATAATGTTGAATTTTCCGTCTGCATTTCCAGCTATTTCGAATTGCATCGAAGTAGTATAGGAAGCGCCGAATGCGGAAAGCATAACTATCATACTGTCGTCGGTACGGCTGTTAAGATTTTTAGCGCTTCCAAGTGCGGCGTTAAGCCTTTCGTAATATTCGGATTGGCCATCGGTAAACTCATGGTCCGCCTTTACAAGCGCAAGCAGGTCGCGACTTGTGTCAAGCGAAGTGAAGTCCGTCGGAAGTTTTGCGTTGCCGATAGGCTCCGTGCCGTTAAATCCTATATACTTAATATCGGTGTTCTTGGAAGATACGTAATTGTCCGCGTCCACGGTAAGTCCCGTCTTTAAGGACTTGTCCGTAAGCGTAATATTTTTATAACCCTCTTCGGAAGCAAGGTCGATGAAGTAGTGGAAGCAGCTTGCAAACCTGTCGATGTTTACCGTTCCGCCGTTGCGGGTATAACTGCCCGCTTTGAAAATCTTTTCGCTTGCGTCGCTGGTAAGCGTGCAGGAAGCGTCGCGGGTTACGCCGGCAATTTCGGTTGTGTAGGTTTTTTCTATTTCGGTTTTGTTTTCGGAGTAGGTGCAGTTTTCGTCGTTTAAGTTTGCGAATCTCTTAACGGATACGTCGTCAAAGAACGCATAACCTTCGACAGGGTAGCCTGTTTCACCTAAGCCCAATTTTAACGTGACGTTGCTCGAAGCAAAATCGCACGAGTTGATATAAACGGTGTATTCAACCCAGCCGTTATATTTTTCGGCGTAATCTTCGCTGACCTTTTTCTCTGCGATAAGTTTTTCGGTGTCTATCGCGGTAATTGCAAAATCGCTTAAAGTGGAAGAGCCCGCTGTGTGCGTGACGTAGATGTTCGCGCCTCTGTCCTGGCTTACTTTTTCACCCTGATGATATAACAGGTCGGAAGTCTTTACCCACAGCGAAATTTCTGCGGCGGTATTCGCGGGCAGCGAAATTTCCACGGAAGAGTAGTTCTGCGCAATGCCGTTGTGTTCGGTTGCATAATTGTGCAACATAAGAACGTGGGATATAGGCTGGCTGTACTTGTCCGTACTTTGGTCGTATTCGAGGTAGTAGTCGCCCTTGTCGTCTTCGTAAACGGGTTTTTCCGTTCCGTCGTCCATAACGTAAACAAGCTTGCCGTCCTTTTCCTGCAAGTTATAATGGGTTTCGGGGTTTTTTATAAACTCCTTGCGGTTTTCTTCGGTTGCGTCCCCGTCTTCTTCGTCGTCCTCGTCTTTGTCGTTGAGTGCGGCGTAGGTATCCTTGTATAAGAGGTCGCTCGACTTCATTCCGTTGTAGTCGACGTGTTTTTCTTTATAATCGCTTGCAGACGAATCCAAAGCGTTATTGACGTCGAGATCTTCTTCAAGTCCTTCTCTCGTCAGCGCCGCCCAATCCTTTGCCGACGTGCCTATAATTCCCGACATAGTGTAGGAAGTGGTTCCGCCGTGCGTCCAGTTTTTGGGTGTGTTAATCAGATACTGCGGCGCGGGTTGGTCTTTCTTTTTTGCCGGAACGTCGAAATATTCGAAGTCGCCGTTTTTAAGAAGCTGGCTGTCTTCTCTCGAAGTGGTCTGTTCTTCGTCGTCGTCCGAGTCGTCGGGTTTATCGCAGGCTGCGGCAAATCCGCCGAATGCGAAAGAAGCCGTGCAAGCGGCTGCAAACAAAACGTACTTTAATCTGCGTTTCTTTGAGTAATTTCTTGACATATAACATTATCCTTAATAAATAATCGTACTTTGATATTTTAATATAAAAGCCGATTTTAATCAAGCATTTACATATCTATATCTGGCAAAATTTTTATAAAATTGTAAAAACTAATATAGAAAATGAAAATTAAAGTTAATTTTTTTAAACGTACTATGGCGGGTGCGCTTACGGGCGCGGTAAACGGACTGTTCGGCGGGGGCGGCGGAATGGTGGCTGTGCCGCTTTTGCGCGGAATGCTCGGTTACGAAGATAAGCAGGCGCACGCTACGGCAATATTTTTAATAGCGCCCATTTGCGCGGCAAGCGCGGTTATCTACATTATCAACGGTTATGCGGCGGCGGACGTAATAATACCCGCGGCAATAGGCTCTGTCGCGGGCGGATTGGTCGGGGCAAACTTTTTAAACGCTTTTCCCAAAACCGTTATAAATTATATTTTTATCGCCGTAATGTTCATTGCGGGCGCAAGGATGCTGTTTTGAGTTTTATACTTTTTCTTTTGGCGGGCTTTTTTTCGGGTATGCTGGGCGGAATGGGTATGGGCGGGGGAACGGTATTGATACCGGCGCTTACCATTCTTCTCGGCGTGGAACAGCACGTCGCGCAGGCGACAAACCTTCTCGCCTTTCTGCCTATGGCGGCTTTTACGCTTAAAGTTCATAAGGATAACGGACTTTTGAAAACCGACGGGGTGTGGCAGTTGGTATTACCCGCGCTTTTGACTGCGGTTGCTTCCGGCTTTGTCGCGGCTGTTCTGCCGTCGGAAGTTCTTAAAAAACTGTTCGGCGCGTTCCTTGTCATACTTTCGGTAAAGCTTTTAATATCTTCAAGGCTCAGTTTTTCGAAATAAGTTTTTTGAACGGGTGCAAGGTAAACATTTCAAGGCAGTATAAAAATGCCGCCGAAAATGCAAGGCACGCAGGCGCGCATATGAGCATCTGCCAGATTTCCGAAACGTAGTTGCTTATAATGCCGTCGAGAAGTATTCCGAACGCGCAGGAAGAAATTATGGCAATCAACGCGTGGACGCCGTATTTAAAGAATTTTACATCGGGGCAGTTCTTTTTAAGAAGTCTTAAATTGAGCGCACCCGTAATTACGTAGCTTCCCGCAAGACCTATCATATAGGAGTAAACGCCTACAAACCGCGTCAGTGTAACAATGCTTGCAAGCATAAACGCCGCGCCGAAGAAGAAGTAGATTAAAGTCTTTTTTTCGCAGTTCATCGAATTGAGTACGGTGGTGGTAATCATTGTAATGCACATCGGCAGAAGTATGAAAGCGCAGTTCTGTACGATTTGCCCGCTCAATTCGTTTGAATACAGAAAATCTCCTATCTCGTCGCCGAGTACGGCAAGAAGAGGTATAAGCAGCGCCGCTATGAAAATTGCGGCCTTTACCGATTTTTCCACGTCGTACCGCACAAGCGACGTTTTCTTTTTATAAAAATTTTCCGAAAGTTCGGGGGCGACCACCACTGAAATAGAACCGATAAGCGACGACGGGGTGAACAGTATTGGAAGACTCATACCGATAGCCACGCCGTAAAGACTTATCGCCTGTGAATTGTCAAGACCGTATGCGTTCATAAGCAGAAGGGGCAGAAGCACTGCGACCGCGGAATTTATGACGGAAGTCGAAGTGCGCATAGCCGTAATGGGGAGGGAAGCCGAAAACAGCGGTTTAAGCTGGCGTTTGGGATTTGTAAATCTTCCGCCTTTCTTGAAATACCAGAACAGCGATACTACGAATGAAAATACGTACGAAAAAAGCACTGCAAGCGCGGCTCTCTTCGCGCCGGAGACGGGGTCGGTTACGCCTATTACGAGTACGCAGCCGAGTATGACCATTACCGCGTCTTCGAAAAGTTCTATAAGACTGTACGGCAAAAACTGTTTATTTCCCCAGAACGAACCGCGCATTACGGCGTAAACAGAAGTTATGATAAGTCCCGGAACAAGCAGAAGGAAAATATCAATGCACCTGTCGTCCGTGAAAAGAAAGCCCAGCGCGCCCCGTGCAATAAAAAGTATAATAGCAATTGGTATGGTAAACATAAGCGTTGCAACCACGCCCGCAGTGACGGCGGCGTTAGAGCCTTTTATATTCCCCGTCGCGCCGTTCTTTGCCATAAGCCTCGATACCGTAACGGGTATACCGCTTGAAGCCGCGGTTAAAAATACCGCAAAGACCGAAAGGCAAATCTGGTAAATTCCAAGTCCCTCCGCGCCGATAAAACGCGAAAGCGCTATTCTGTAAAAAAAGCTTAAAGATTTTTCGATTGTTGAAAATACGGTAACCATAGCCGCCGATTTGTATATGTTCTGTTTCATCTACATTATTCTACAAATTTTTTCCCGCAATTATGAACGTTTTTATTTCCGTTTGCGTATAATATACAAAATGTTTACGCTCGTTACGGACAGAAGCAAATATTATAAAGTAAAACGGGGGCAGTCCGCCGCAGAGATTGAAAGGGAACTTAAAATTCCCGCAAGGTGCGCGTTTGCCGGTGCTGTTATTCCGGTGTACGGCGGACTTACCGTATACAGGGCGGACGTCGGCGACACTTACCGTACGGTCGCGGTAAAGTTTAAAACCGACGAAGCCCGCCTCCGTGAAATAAACGGCGGCAAACCCGTTTATCCCACTTGTAAATTATTTGTGCCGTGTAAATAACCGCGTGGCATATAATGTAATATAAAAACAAACGGAGGTCAAAATGTCATTTTTTTCGAATTTTCAATCGGATAAATGCCCCGGCTCTATAAGCGGCAATCCTTTAAACGGAATGTGCGAAAAGGTGTGTATTCAGGCTCGTAAAATTTTCGACGCCTGCATCAAGCAGATTCAGATAGAAAATTATACTTTAACGCTAACCGACCAGCTTCCCGCCAACCCTACATACCCCTTGACTTTTATAAGCGCAAGGTCAACTTCTTCGGCAGGGGTCATTACAAATCTCAACGTCGACAGGCAGGCAGATAAGCCCGGCTGCGCAAGAGTTCAGGCAACGGTAAATATTCCCGTCGAAGTTGTGTACACGGATGCAAACGGAGTGGAAGGGGTTGCGCAGGCGAACATTTCCGTAGCGCAGGACGTTCTTCTGTTCGTCCCCGCACCGTCTATTATGCCCTATAAAATAACATCGGAAGTAAGCGCCGTGTGCGCCGAAGGTACGTTTAATGCGGACGGAAATACGTTCAGTGTCAACGCTTGCGTAACGGTAATTTTAAAGGTTGCGATAGACGTGGAAATTCTCGTCCCCAGCTACGGTTACTGCGCTATACCGCCCGCACAGGAATACTCTCACGAGGTATGCACAGGCTTCTTCGAGCTGCCGCTTTACCCTCAGGGCAAGAATTGTTCCAAACAGTAATGCGGATACGGTTGCCATAAAAAATCGCCTAAACGGCGGGGTTTTTGCCCCGCCGTTCAACTTTTACGCATTAAAAGTAGTACTATGTCACGCATAATCGACTGTTTTTGGGCTGATTGAACGGGTTTTTGTCCTAAAAAGGCAAAAAAATAAATTTATTAAAAACGCTTTAAATAATTTATTAAATATGTTAAAATACTGTTATGAATGTTTTTTCTATAAGCGACTTACATCTTTCCGGGCTTGCCGACAAGCCGATGGACGTTTTCGGCACGGGGTGGGAAAACCACTTTGAAAAAATAAAAGCCGACTGGCAAAGTAAGGTTACGGACGGAGATATTGTTTTAATCTGCGGAGATATAAGCTGGGGCACCGTTTTGGAAGAAGGGCTGTTCGATTTGGACAGGCTTAAAGATCTCCGCGGGAAAAAAGTATTTATAAGGGGCAACCACGACTATTGGTGGAACGGTATAACTAAGCTGAGGGAGCGCGCGCCCGACCAAACTTTTTATTTTCTGCAAAACGATTGCGTCAAGTTCGGAAATATTGTAATCTGCGGTTCCCGCGGGTGGACGTGTCCGGGCAGTTCCGACTATACCGCGCACGACGAAAAACTTTATCTTCGTGAAGCCGAACGTTTCAAACTTTGCTTTAAACAGGTTGAAAAGGTTTTCGAAGACGGGGACGAACTTATCGCAATGGTGCATTACCCGCCGTTCAGCCGTACTTCGCCGTCCACGCTTTTTACACGGCTTTTCGAAGAAAACGGCGTCAAAAAAGTTGTGTTCGGTCACATTCACGGCGAAAATTATTTCCCGTTCAGAACGGTAAAAAACGGTATAGAATACGTGCTTACTTCGTGCGACAAAGTCGGCTTTTCATTGCAGAAAATTCTTTAAAATACTTTACATTTTTTTAATCTTATGTTATAATTTCAAAAATGAATTTCAAGCGGTATTTTACCGTGGGTAAAGCGGATATGCAACAGATAAATTTTACGTCGGACGTAAATATTTTAAGCGGGCGGAAAGGTCTTTAACGGACTTGCTTTCCTAACCGCTTTTTTTCTGCCGTTTAACGCTTTTCGTCGTTTGATAAAAATATACGCAGGAGAACAAGATGCTGTCAAAGAAAGACTTGCTCGGGCTGTACGATTGCAGTCCGGCGGAAATATGCGAAATTTTAGACGAAGCCGACAATATGCGCGCCTTTTTGTCGGGCAAAATCAAAAAGTCGGATTTGCTTGCGGGCAAATCGCTTATAACGCTTTTTTACGAAAACAGTACCCGCACGCGCACTTCGTTTGAGCTGGCCGGCAAGTATCTCGGCGCAAACGAAGTAAATATATCGGTTGCGGCAAGCTCGGTACAAAAAGGCGAAACTCTTATCGATACGGGCAAGACGCTCGACGCAATGAAGATTGACTTCATCGCCATACGCCATCCTATGGCGGGCGCGCCCGCATTGCTTGCAAAAAACGTTAAAGCAAGCGTGCTTAACGGTGGTGACGGAATGAACGAACACCCGACACAGGCGCTTTTGGATATGCTTACCCTGAGAAGGAAATTCGGTAAAATTGCGGGACTTAAAGTTGCAATACTCGGCGATATAAAGCACAGCAGGGTTGCAAAAAGCAATTTGTTCGGTCTTAAAAAATTGGGGGCGGAAGTCGTTATGTACTCGCCGCAGACGCTTATGCCGAAAGCGATAGAAAGGTTTGGCGCCAAAATCGCAAAATCGCGGGAAGAGGCAATCGACGGTGCAGACGCCGTTATGGGACTCAGGATACAGCTTGAACGCCAGCACGGCGGACTGTTCCCGTCGCTGTCTGAATACTCCAAGTTCTACGGCGTAAACGACGGGCTTCTGAAATACGCCAAAAGGGACGCGGTAATTCTGCACCCCGGTCCCGTAAACCGCGGGGTGGAACTTACGCCGTCGCTTATAGACGGAAAATCAAGTGAAATTACAGAACAGGTCACTTGCGGACTTGCCGTCCGTATGGCGCTTTTGAAACTGCTTGCGGAATACAGGGAGAACAATTTATGAAACTTTTAATAAAAAACGGAACGCTCGTTCTCGGCGACTGCGTAAAAAAAGCCGACCTTTTAATCGAAAACGGCAAAATCGCAAAAATCGCAGATAAAATAGACGAAGCTTGCAAAATTTACGACGCTTCGGGCAAACACGTCTTTGCGGGGTTTATAGACCTGCACGTCCACTTGCGCGAACCGGGGTTTGAAGGAAAGGAAGATATAGAAAGCGGTTCCAAAGCTGCCGTTGCGGGCGGGTTTACGCAGGTCTGCTGTATGCCCAACACAAACCCGGTGTGCGACAACGCCGTCGTAACTTCCTATATAAAATACAGGCAGCAACAGGTAAACTTATGTAAAATAAACCCTATCGGCGCAATCACCCGCGGACAGGAAGGCAAGGCTATGGCAGACATCGGCAAGATGAAGCAGGCGGGCGTGGTCGCTTTGAGCGACGACGGTAAGTCGGTTGCAGATTCAAACGTTATGCGCCTTGCTATGGAATATGCTGACGATTTCGGTTTAAAGTGCCTCTGTCACTGCGAAGATATAAACCTTGTGGACGGCGGAGTCGTAAACGAAGGCTGCAATTCCACGCTTACGGGGCTTAAAGGCAGTCTGCGTGCCGCGGAAGACATTATGATTGCCCGCGACATAGCTCTTTCGGAAAGTCTTGACATTCCCGTTCACATCTGCCATGTGTCTTCGTACAGCGGGGTGGAGATTATCAGAAGCGCAAAAAAACGCGGTGTTAAGGTAACAGCCGAAACCTGCCCGCATTACTTTATTCTTACCGACGATATAATAACTTCTTTCGATACGAATTCCAAAGTAAATCCGCCTGTCAGGGAAGACAGGGACAGAAAGGCTATTATCGAAGGTTTGAAGGACGGCACGCTCGACTGTATAGTCACCGACCACGCCCCGCACGCGCTTAAAGACAAGCAGGTGGAATACAACCTTGCCGCGTTCGGGATAAGCGGGATAGAGACGAGCTTTGCGCTCAGTTATACTTATCTCGTCAAGACGGGACTGTTAACTCTTTCACAGCTTTCGCGCTTAATGAGTTACAATCCGGCAAAAATCGTCAATCTCGAAGGCGGAAGCTTAAAAGAGGGCGAAGTCGCCGATATTACGGTTGCCGACCTTGACGCAAAGTACGTCATAAATTCGGATAAGTTCCTTTCCAAGGGCAAAAACACTCCGTTTAACGGCTTCGAAGTTTACGGCAAACCCGTCTGTACGATAGTGGACGGTCAGATTAAATTCGGAAAATAGGCGGTTTAAACCGTTTATAAAAAAATAAATAATTATTTTTGAGGGTAATATGATTGACAGGTTAATTGACAGAATTATCGAATTGCAAAATCCTACTTGTGTAGGGCTGGACACTAATTTCGATTATCTTCCCGACGATATGAAAATGGATAAATCGGGCGACGAAATTACTACTTTTGAAACGGCGACGGAGAGAATAACCGAATTCAATATGAACATTATCGATAAAATATGCGATATAGTTCCTGCGGTAAAGGTTCAGGTCGCCTATTACGAAATGTACGGTTACGAAGGGCTTAAAGCTTTCGACTATACTTTAAATTATGCCCGCGGAAGGGGTATGATTGTAATTGCCGATTGCAAGCGCAACGATATAGGTTCGACGGCAAGCTGTTATTCCAAAGCATATCTTGGCAGTACTTGCGTAAACGGCAAAAAGATAAAGTCATTCCCCGCCGATATGCTTACGGTCAACGGCTATCTCGGCTCGGACGGAATTACGCCCTTCGTCGACGACATAAAAGCCAACGACAAATCAATATTCGCGCTTGTCAAAACTTCCAATCCGTCCAGCGGCGAGTTGCAGAACCTTAAACTTGAAAACGGCGAATACGTTTACGAACGTATGGGCGCGCTTGTCAACGAATGGGGCAAAGATACCGTAGGCAAGTACGGGTATTCCGAAGTCGGCGCAGTCGTCGGCGCAACCCACCCCGAAGAAGCCGAAAAACTCAGAAAACAGCTTCCCAACACGTTCTTCCTTATCCCCGGTTACGGGGCGCAGGGAGGAAACGCGCAAATGCTTAAAGTCTGTTTTGACAGTCACGGGTTGGGCGGAATAGTCAACAATTCACGCGGAATAATCTGCGCTTATAAAAAACCCGAATACAGCGGAATGAACTACTACGACGCGGCGCGCGCGGCGTGCATAGCAATGCAGCAGGATTTGCAGTCGGCTATCGGAAAAATGGGCAAATAAAATTATGAAAGACGTACTTGCAACGGTTAAAAGCAATTATGCTATTGCCGAAAATATTTATATGATGACCCTTACGCTGTCCGAAAGCGTCGGCGAAATACACGGCGGACAGTTTGTAAATCTTTCTACGGGAGATAACAGCCAACTTCTCCGCCGTCCGCTCGGCGTAATGAAAGCCGAGGGCGACGACGTTACCGTATGCTATCAGTTAAAGGGCGAAGGCACGCGCAATCTTGCAAAGGCGGAAAAGGGGCAAAAGCTTAAAGTTTTGCTTCCGCTCGGCAACGGGTTCAACCTCGGCGATAAAAGGAATGTCGCCGTAATAGGCGGCGGAGTCGGTATCTTCCCGCTCATTGCAACCGTGCGCGAATACTGCGGAGATAAAAATTTCTATTCATATATCGGTTTCAGAAATAAAAATGCCGTCTGCCTTACCGACGAGCTTGAAAAATCCAAAAAGCTTACCGTCGTCACGGACGACGGCAGTTACGGCAAAAAGGGCAACGCGGTCGATGCCTATCTTGACGACGCCGAAAACATAAAGGCAGATCTTATAATAGCGTGCGGTCCGCCCGTTATGCTTAAAGTACTTAAACAAAAATTGACCGCCCGCGGCATAAATACGCCTTGCCTTGTATCTCTTGAAGAGAGAATGGGTTGCGGCGTAGGCGCGTGTCTTGTCTGCGTCTGCAAAAAACACGACGGAGAAAACGCCCGCGTATGCAAGGACGGTCCCGTATTCGATATAAACGAAGTCGAATTATAAGCGTAAATTAAGTTATAAAGGTGACAAATGGCACAGTTAAAAGTAAACATATGCGGGGTAGATTTCAAAAACCCGCTGATTGCGGCAAGCGGAACTTTCGGTTTCGGCAGAGAATATAACGAGCTTTACGATATTTCCGTTCTCGGCGGAATAAGCACCAAGGGAATGACGCTCGAACCCCGTACGGGCAACCCTGTTCCGCGTATAGCAGAGGGTGGAAGCGTGATTTTAAATGCTGTCGGATTGCAGAATCCGGGGGTAGAGCATTTCATTAAATCCGATTTGCAGTTCCTTAAAGAAAAAGGAGTCGTTATCGTGGCTAACGTTGCGGGCAAGACTTTCGAAGACTACGGAGAAATCTGCGCAAAACTCGACGGAATTGTAGACTTTGTTGAACTTAACATATCCTGTCCCAACGTAAAGGCTGGCGGTATGGCGTTCGGCGTCAAGCCCGAAAGTATAAAAAAAGTTACGGCGGTTGCAAAAAGTTCGCTTAAAAGCACGCCGCTTATGGTCAAGCTTTCGCCCAACGTCGAAAGCATAGCCGTAAACGCCAAGGCGGCGCAGGACGGCGGAGCCGACTGTATTTCGCTTATCAACACCCTTACGGGTATGGTGATAGATATTGAAAGACGCAGGCCGTTAATCGCAAACAATACGGGCGGCGTTTCGGGCGCGGGTATAAAGCCTATTGCCGTCAGAATGGTTTACGAAGCCGCGCACGCCGTGGATATTCCCGTAATAGGTATGGGTGGCATAACCTGTGCAAGCGACGTGGTAGAATTTATGATGGCCGGCGCGCGCGCGGTTCAGGTGGGTACGGCAAACTTCTCAAACGCTTACGCTATGCCCGAAATTTTAACAAATCTCAACTTGTGGCTTGACGGTCACGGAATAAAGGACGTCAACGAAATTGTAGGAGCGTTACAGCTCAACTGAGTAAAAAGGAGAACTAATGCAGGAAATATTGCGAATACAAAACTTTTCAAAGACTTACGGCGGAAATAAAAAAGCGGTGGAAGACCTTTCGCTTGAAATAGAGGCGGGGGATATTTACGGCTTCATAGGACAGAACGGCGCAGGTAAAACGACAACTCTGCGCGCCGTCAGCGGTATACTCGATTTCGAACAGGGCGAAATTTATATCGACGGACACAATGTGAAGAAGGAACCCGTTGTCTGCAAATCGATTTGCGCTTATATACCGGACAATCCCGACATTTACGACTTTCTTACGGGTACGCAGTATCTGAATTATATTGCGGATATTTTCCGGGTCGACCAACGGACGAGAGCGGAGCGCATTGTAAAATATGCCGATATGTTCCGCATACGCGACGACCTCGGCAAACTGATATCTTCATATTCGCACGGAATGAAGCAGAAGCTTGTAATAATAAGCGCGCTTGTCCATTCGCCCAAACTTCTTATTTTGGACGAACCTTTCGTCGGGCTTGACCCGGAGGCGGCGTTTAAGCTTAAAAACGTGTTCAAGGAAATGTGCGAACAGGGCAGCGCTATTTTCTTTTCTACTCACGTACTCGACGTGGCGGAAAAGCTTTGCAACAAAATAGCCATAATAAAGGGCGGTAAGATTATTGCAAGCGGAAATATAGAAGAAGTCCGCGGTAATTCCAGCCTTGAAACGGTATTTATGGAGATTTTGGAAAACAAATGAAAAACTGGCTTATATTGACCAAAGTCCATCTTGCCGGAATAACAGGCTTCAACAAATTACGCTATTCGGATAATAAAAGCGAAAAGCGTAAAACGGGACTTGTATTAGGGCTTTACGCGCTTTTCGGCGTGCTTATGATAGCTTTCGTAAGCATTTATGCCGTAATGTTTGCGGAACTCGGTCTTACGGATTATATAATATCGCTGTCGTTTGCAATTTCTTCGTTGATGACGCTTACGTTTACGCTTTTACGCGGCGCGCACATACTGTTTGCGGTAAAGGACTACGATATGCTTGTGTCGCTGCCCGTAAAAAAATCAGACATTCTCATTTCGCGTCTGCTCACTTCGTATATCGTAAACTTTGCGTTCTGCGCAGTGGTTATGATACCGTGTACGGTTGTCGCTTTCGCATTCGGCGCATTCCGCTTTGACAGGCTTATTTATACGTTAATCGCACTTATAGTAAGTCCCGTAATTCCTTTGGTAATTTCTAATATTTTAAGCACGCTTATTATGGCTGCAACCGGTAGAATGCGCCATAAAGCAATATTACAGGCAATTTTTTCGGCAATCGCCGTAATTGCCGTAATGGCACTTTCGTTCCTGCTTTCTTATGCGGGCAACGGCGGGGTGGTAAATGTTGGTGCGGAAACGCTTAAAAAAATGCTTCTCGTTTATCCCCCTGCTTGGCTGTTGCAGCAAAGTATGTCGGGTAACGGATTTTACTGGGTAATTATTCTTGTTGCCGCAAGTCTTGCTTTCGCCGCGGCTTTCGTCGCCGTGCTGGCAAAGTTCTATCTTAAAATCAATGCCAAGCTGATTTCGCGCAATTCGTCGGGGAAGTTCGAACTTAAAAACATTAAAGCGGGTTCGTCGTTTTCTGCGATGTATAAAAACGAATTTGCAAGGCTTATATCAACGCCGACATATCTCATTAATTCGACGGCAGGGCTGTTGCTGCTTGTTATAGCAAGCGTTGCGTCGCTGTTTTTTAACCCGTTTAATGCGTTTGACCCCGCGACCGTAGAAGAACTTAAATTTTCTGTCTGCCCGCTTATGGCGTTTATGATCGGTATGACAATTCCTACGTCTTACGCGCTTTCGCTTGAAGGCAACCGTAGATGGGTGATATTCTCTCTGCCCGTGTCGGCGTTTAAAATTCTTATGGCTAAGGTATTGATGAGCCTTACGCTGTCCGGAACGGCGGGATTGATATGCGCGGCTGTAATGACCTTTTCGCTCGGCTTATCCGCGGCGCAATCAGTGCTATTGTTTGCAACGGTAATTGCGTTTGCGCTGTTTTCTGCGCTGTTCGGTATGTTGATGAACGTCAAATTCCCCAAATACGACTGGACGTCGGAAGCCGCCGTAGTAAAACGCAGCGCGGCTACAAATATATCCGTTATCGTCGGGATAATTCCGCCGCTTTTGATATTTATGCTCGGCAGTATGATAACCGTGCCGATAGCTTATCTTATGGCGGGACTTGACGTAATTTATATTTTAATTTCGGGCATATGCCTGTTTTGTCTGAAAAATACAAAACTTTGCGATAAATAAAAAAGGAGTTATTATGACTTATAAACAGCAATTCATTAAATTTATGGTTGAAAACGGCGTACTCAAATTCGGCGAGTTCACGCTTAAAAGCGGAAGAAAAGCCCCTTACTTTATAAATACCGGAAACTACAAGTCGGGTGCGCAGCTTGCAAAGCTGGGCGAATATTACGCCAACTGCATAGTTGAAAACGGAATAGAGGCGCAAACTCTTGTCGGTCCGGCATATAAGGGCATACCTCTTGCGGTAACCACGGCGGTTGCGCTTTATGCAAATCATAATGCCGATTTGAATTATTGCTTTGACAGAAAGGAAGTAAAAGACCACGGCGAAGGAGGTCTGTTTGTCGGTAAACAGCTTACCGACGGCGAAAGGGTTATACTTATAGAAGACGTAATGACTTCTGGCAAAGCCCTGAGGGAAATGCTTCCAAAACTTAAACAGGCGGCAAACGTAGAAATCGCGGGTATGGTAATTTCAGTAGACAGAATGGAACGCGGGCTTGAAAGCAACCTGTCCGCCGTGCAGGAAGTTTATAAAGAGTTCGGCGTGAAGGTCTATTCGATAGTCGCTATGACCGACATTATTTCGGCAATAGAAGAGGGTATAATAGAAGGCAAAGAATATCTCGGTAAAATGAAAGAATACCGCGCAACCTACGGCGTGGAGTAATATTGATTGGCAAACTAAGTAAAACAGTTAGTGTAATAAAACTTTTTTAGGTCTGGCGTTTAATAACGCCGGATTTTTTTTAAAAGTTTTAGAATTAAAGTGACCTAAACTATGGATTCGTTGCGTCTTTATAATTTTAAATTACCGCAGGATACTTAAACCCAAGACCATAGAAGTTATTAAAAAACAGCAGCGCGACGACAAAATCGACAGCTTAGAGTACGCGACGAAATTATATTACGACGCGCCCGTTGCCACTTAAACAGTTGTAAAATTTAAAGGAGTATGATATAATGAAATTCGACGAAAGCGAACACCCGCGCGACGGTGACGGTAAGTTTACGGATGGAAACGGTAACAGCAGAGAAGAAAAACTCGAAGAAGCTAAACGCATTTATGATACGGAAGAAATATCACCGAGCGAATTGTCTGAGAGTCGCAAGCCGCAACTATCTCGGCAAGAATGGGCGATGTTTTATGAGCGTATAGGAAAAATTAAGGCGGAAGGGCATAGCGTTACCAAGACTTCGAATGGCGATATGCTTATACCGATTGAAACGAAAGATAGCAATGTATTGGTTGTAGCAAACGGAACTTATAAAAAACCTAAGGTTAAGAGTACTTTACGTTGTAAAAGCAATGACCACCTTTATAAAATAATAGATAAATTAGGGAATTTATAAAATGAATGATAATGAAAAGCTTGAAGAATTCGGTAAAAAAGTAGAAGAATTTGGTAAACTCGCTAAAAGTAAAGGCTTTGACAAAGAAAATATAATTAAGTCTGCTTGTATTATAGCTTGTTCAGAACAAATGGAAGAACATTACGGTGATGAGCTTAAAGCGATGGACAAGGTAATAGAGCTATGTACGCAATACGATGACGGCGAAAAATTTCTACAACAAGTCTTATTGCTTGCGGGTATAGAATAATAAAATTATAAGCACGACGTAAGCCGTGCTTTTTTAATGCAAAAAAGGAGGATAAATGTCACAATCATATCAGGCATTGGCTGGCGGCACGGCGCGTAAAGCGTAAATACCAACTACTTTGCGCTTGATATGTTAATTTAACATAATTAAAAGCGGGCGAGCTTTCAGAAACGGAAGCGCGCCCAGATTTTTAAAATGCCTCGAAAATGTATCCTTCGTTTTTAAAATATTTTATTATATCCTTTAATGCCTCGGCTGTTGCGGTTTTGGTGGTAGAATCGTGTGCGAGAAGCACAACGTTTTCAGTCTTTGAAGCAGTTGTAACGGCGGATTGGTAAAGCTGTGCAGGGGTAGGGTTGCATATTTCCGCGTCGCGTACGGAAGCGTTCCAGTCGACGTACCGCATACCGTGCGCGGACACTGCCGAAACAAGTTTTTCGCTCAGACCGAAGCTTCCGCCGGGGAAGCGGTAGACCGAAGAATACCCGCCCGTTACACTTTTAATTACCTTGTTGCACAAGTCTATATCCTTTATAAGACTTTCCGGCGAAGAGTAAATTTCACCGTACTTGTGCGTGTAGGAGTGGACGGCAATGGTATGTCCTTCCTTAAACTGCCTTTCAAGTATATATTTTCGGGATTCGGCTTGCTTTCCTATTATAAAGAACGTGGCTTTGACGTTTTCTTCCGCAAGCACGTCCAAAATTTTCGGAGTAACCCTATCGCTGGGCCCGTCGTCGAAAGTCAGATAAACGCTTTTAACCAAGCTTTCGTTATTGTCTGTCTGCGCAAACGAAAAAGCAGTGTCCCTTATCCAAAACCCTCCGCATATAACCAGCATAATTGCAAATGCAAGCATAGCCGCACAAAAAGCGGTAAAATTTCTGTTCATATCCGTATTTTGTGCATAATTCCATATTTTACAAGTAATTTTAAAAATTAATTAAGCACGGTGTTTATGACAGTGTCGGTTAGCGCAATTTGCAGGTAACGCATATCTTTGGAATATAAAAAGCCCTTTTGTTTGTCGTCGCATTCTGCGCAAAGACGCATAAGCTTTTCCGTAAAACAGTTTGAGGGATTGGCGGCAAGCAGACCGTTAAGCCCGCTTTTAATGGCAGAGACAACTTCTTTTGCCTTGCTTTGCGTAAACTCGCCCGTGTCAAGCCCGTTTGCGCAATCGTAGGCAAGGGCGGAAAGCGCGTCAAGGGTATTCAAGTTGCCCAAATATAGCTGAGCGTTGCGCTGTGCCGAAAATCCTTTAAGTTTAAACTGCGTAATTTCGGTTTTAAGTACCGAACAGTCAAGGTCGCGTTTTTTCAGACTGTCGCATACGGCTTGCGCGTCGCGTTCGGTGTAGTAACAGGAAACCGTTACGTAATAACTGTTTTTGTAATTCAATATATAGCCGGCCCCGCCGTAGCTTGAAACCGTTCCCGAAAGCGAACTTGCCGAAATTGCGTCGTCGGCAATGCGGTAGCATACAAAGTAATACTTGGCGTTAAATTTAATTTTACCGCCGTTGCAGGCAAACGCGCAAACGCAAATGATTAACGTAACAGCCAAAACGCCGACTATCGAAATAAAAAACCCCGCGCCCCGCATTCTTTTTAACATAATATAGCATATTTCGGCTTTAAATATTTTATGTTAATCGCGTCGTTGGGATAAAGCAAAAAATATTTCACACTTAGCTTAAAAACGCTTGCAATATTTACTAAATTTGATATAATGGTATTACTTTCGTCGGTACGATATAATGATGCTAATATGGCTCAGCTGGTAGAGCAGCTGATTCGTAATCAGCAGGTCGCCGGTTCGAATCCGGCTATTAGCTCCACAAAAAAACCGTAACTAAACGTTACGGTTTTTTTGTGTAATTTATTTAGCGGTTTGAAACGCATGAAGTCGGTTCGCACGAGGGCAAAGCCCGAAGCTTTGCGCCCAAAATTATAAAAGAATTCAGAAAATAATGCGCAAAATCCGGCTATTGGCTCCAAAAAATAATCCACACGCTTATGCGGGCGGATTATTATTTTATGTCATTGTTTTTAATTTTTGCATACTATGTAAAAAGGGATAAAAATATGACGTTAAGCGTATGCCTTATAGTTAAAGACGAACAGGACGTAATCGCCAGATGTCTGAATTGTGCCGTTAAGTTTGCCGACGAAATAGTAGTGGTCGATACTGGTTCGGTCGACAATACGGTGGCGGAAGCCAAAAAGTTTACAGATAAAGTTTATTTTTTCAAATGGTGCGACGACTTTTCCGCCGCACGCAACTATGCGTTTGAAAAAGCCGAAAGCGAACTTTTAATGTGGCTTGACGCAGACGACGTAATTACTGAGGAAAACTGTCTGAAAATTGCAGATATCAAGCAGAATTTTAAAAATTACGATATGGCTGTGTTGCCTTACGCTGCGGCGTTCGACGGCGAAACGCCTACTTTTGTGTATAACAGGGAACGCATTTTCAGGCGCAGTATGAATTTCAGATTTACGGGCGCCGTACACGAAGCTGTCGTTCCCCGTGGCAGAATTATGTATTCGGATGCTGTCGTATATCATAAAAAGGTAAAAGAAAACGAGCCTATGCGTAATCTCCGTATCCTGCAAAAACTTATTGCTTCGGGTGTAAAGCTTGACGGACGGCAGAAATTTTACTACGGCAGAGAGCTTCTTTTCAACGGTATGTACCGTGAAGCGGCGGCGGTTTTGGAAGATTTTCTTGAAGGTGACGGCTGGGCTGTAAACAAGTCGGAGGCGTGTTATAATCTCTGGCAGGCGTACAACGCTTTGGGGCAGGAAAGCAAAGCCACAGGCGCATTATTGAAAGCATTTACGGTATCGTTGCCGGACAGCCGTTTATGCTGTGTTCTCGGCGAAAGTTTTCTTGCAAAGAACGATTTGAGGGCGGCTGAATTCTGGTATAAAACCGCGCTTGAACATCCCGACGAAATATTATCGGGCGGGTTCGTCAACCGCGATTACTGCGGTTTTATCCCCTATATGCAGCTCTGCGTAATTTACGACAGACTCGGAGACAGACAAAAATCGTTCGAGTACAACTGTCTTGCGGGGCGCATTAAACCCGACAATAAAAATTATTTAAGTAATATTGAATATTTCGAAAAACTCGGAATAAGAGGTAAAATCGATGACTAAAAATTTAACAATTCAACTTTTTGCGTGTTGTAACGACTGTTGCGGCGGCAACAACGGCTGCGGTAACCACAGTTGCGGTGTGAGGACGGTGTATACTCTAACGGGAATAACCGGACCGACGGGAGCGACGGGTCCGCGCGGTCCCCGCGGTTATGACGGTGCGGACGGAGCAGTGGGAGCGACAGGTGCAACTGGCCCCGAAGGTCCTACCGGTCCCACGGGTTGGCGCGGTCCCCGCGGCGCAACGGGTGCAACAGGAGCAACAGGACCTACGGGTTTAGCAGGCGCAACAGGTGCCACAGGTGCGGACGGACTTGATGGAGCAACAGGTCCGACGGGTGCCACAGGTGCGACAGGTCCGACAGGTGTAACGGGTCCCACGGGACCTACGGGTTTAGCAGGCGCAACGGGTGCCACAGGTGCGGACGGACTTGACGGGGCAACAGGTCCGACGGGTGCGACAGGCGCAACGGGTCCGACAGGTGTAACGGGCCCCACGGGACCTACGGGTTTAGCGGGAGCAACAGGTGCCGCAGGTGCGGACGGAATTGACGGTGCCACAGGTCCCACAGGTCCAACGGGAGCAACAGGTGTAGCAGGTGCAACGGGCCCCACGGGTCCCACAGGTACGGCCGATCTAAATGCTTACGGCGGTTTGTACAATACGACCCCGCAAACGCTGAACTTAACCATAGGCGGGACTACGCAATTACCGATTCCTTCCGCTATGCCGTTGAAAAATGTAACGAATACGCCGGTCAACAGTCTTACGGTGGGGGCTACCGGAGTATATGAAATCAATTATTTTTCTAATGTTTCGGCGGCGCTTGGTACGACGGTTACGATGTCGGTGCGCAGAAACGGAACGGCGATTCCGCAGGCGACTATATCGCGAGTTTTATCGGTTGGCGTAAGCTCGCTTTATAGCGGAAGTATCATTATTGCGTTGACTGCGGGTGACGTAATCGATATGGCGCTTTCTGCATTGCTTGCCGTGGGCATTACGTTGGGCAGCGGAGTGAATACAACTTTAACTGTCAAACAGATAGGCGCATAACGGCAACTATAAAAAAACATTAATATAAGGCGGGCTTAATGCCCGCCTTCACATTTTTAATTATTTAAAATTTGTAAACAAGTTGTCCGCAGTCATAAACATTGTTTTTTATATAACGGCTGTTAAAACCCGCAAGCTTACCGTAATCACATTTGATGTCGGTACAGTCGGTTATAAGCAGGTCGTATTCTCCGAAAGTTACTTTTTCACCCGTACAAACCGCAACTTTAAAATTTTCTGTTTCGGCAATAACGCTGTATCCGTCGCCGAAGGTATATTTAATTCCGTCACAATAAAACTGTTTTTCGTAATTGATAATAAGTTTACCGTAAGGTTGCAGGTTGAAATAGCCGCCGTATGCGTAAATATTCCGGCAGTCTAAGTCAAAACCGCCGTAAGATAACGCACAATTTTCACCGCCAAGCAAAATTACCGCCGAAAGATCTGTCGCGTAGTTGTCGTGCAGCATAGTTTTTACAGAAGATCCGTAACAGTTTTCACTGAGTATAAGCACGCTTTTTCTGCCGTGTTTTATGACCGCCCGTCCGCCGCCTATGTCGGCGGATATAATAACCGAATACCCGTCCGCAGGCATAAACGTACGAAGCGTCGTATAGGAACAGAGTACGGTTACTGAACACACGGCTATCAATGCGCGTACGGCGGTTTTTAAATTTATCTTGTCGGTAAAAGCGACAATTCCCAAAAGGAATACGGGAGCAAACGCGCCCGCCCCGAATCCGCTTATTAATGCGTTTTCAAAACCGGCGTTGATAAAAAACGAAATAATAAGTTGAAGCGGAAGGACGGCGTAAGGGATTATAAAACCCGCAACGGCGGGAACAACCGTCGCCAAGACTACGGTTACGAACAATAATACGAAAACCGCGGATAAAACCGGCAGGACGAGTATGTTTAAAAACAGTCCCGAAATACTTAAATATCCGAATTTTGAAAGCAATACGGGCGCCGTCGCCGCCTGTGCGGATACGGATACGCCCAAAGCGCTTTTGATTTTCGGCGGAATTTTTGAAAATCTTTTCAAAAAATTTTTGGAAAGTAATATAATTCCTCCGACGGCGCATACCGAAAGCTGTAATCCCGCGGAAAACAAATTTAACGGCGATATTATAAGAATAACCGACACTGCCACGGCAAGCGCGTTAAGTCCGTCGTATTTGGCGTTTAAAAGCTTTGCAACGGTACTTACCGTGCACATTATCAGGGCGCGCAGGGCGGAAGAGGTGAATCCGCATACACCCGCATAAAAAAGTATCGGCATTAAACACAGTACTGCGGACAGATACTTGTTCGATTTGATAATTCTGCATATGAACGAGTGTATGCCGAACACAAGCCCTATATGCAGACCCGAAACTGCGAATATATGTGCGACTCCGCCTTGTCTGAAAGAATTTATCGTATTCTCTTCGATGCTTTGCGTGTTGCCTGTAAGCATTGCGTATGCAACCGCCGCGGTGTCGCCGTCGGTATTTTTATAAAGCGTTCGCCTTAAAGCCGAGCGTACGTCCCCGAAAAGCGAAAACGCGTACTTTGCTTTCATACCGCCGTGGACGAAGCAACTGTATTTAACGTTGTCCTGCGCGTATCTGTTTAGCTTACCGTAAGGGAAAACGTCCTTACCTTCAACTTCTGCAATAAAACTTACCTTGTAACCCACGTCGCAAAATTCCCCGTAAATTTCATCCAGATATGCGATAATTTTGCCGTTTTTCTTTTCGCCGTCCAAACTGATTTTATTTAGTATAACGTACTCTCCGTTTTCTGTTTTGCCCTTTTCCGATACCGTTGCCGTGACAAGATATTCTTTGCCGTATATTATACGGCTTTTCGAGTATTCTTCAAGCGTCAGATTGCTGCCCGTCGCACCGCAACAGATTATAAAAAGCGATATGAAAGCAACGGCAAGGGTAGCGTACTTTTTGTTGAAAACAGCCCAGAAAACGGAAAATACCGCGGCAGCGGGAACTGTGGCGGTAATCCATAATAAACTTATATCTTTTAAAGCGAAAATATAACCCAAGTATATTCCTGCCGACAGCGCAAGTGTAAATATTACGGGAATTCTCGGGTTAATAATTTTTTTCATTTCGTATAACTTTTCAGTCTTTGCCGTAAATTTTGGCAAGCCCGCCTTCGGCGGTTTCGCGGTATATCTTTGAAAGGTCTTTACCTGTACGGTACATTGTTGCAACAACCATATCGAAAGAAATTTTGCGCGAATAGGTAAGGAAGTTTGCAAGACTTACGGCATTAATCGCACGCATTGCGGCAACGGCGTTGCGCTCTATGCAGGGTATCTGAACAAGCCCCTTAATGGGGTCGCAAGTAAGCCCGAGGTGATGTTCAAGCGCAACTTCCGCCGCATATTCTATCTGGCTTATATCCATACCGTACAGCTCGCCCAACGCGGCGGAAGCCATAGAGCAAGCCGTTCCTATTTCAGCCTGACATCCGCATTCGGCTCCGCTTATTGAAGCGTTGGTTTTTACTACGTTGCCTACAATTCCCGCGGTAGCAAGCGCGTCTATTATGCGTTCGTCATCAAACTTATATTTATATTTGAAGTAATAGAGTACCGCGGGAAGAACGCCTGCCGACCCGCAGGTGGGAGCGGTGACAATTTCCCCGCAGGAAGCGTTTTCTTCGCTTACGGCAAATGCGAACGCGCATACAAGTCTGTTTTCCCGCGTCATACTGTCTTCGAAAACGTCGTTTTCGGAAAACAGCGTCTTGGCTTTGCGTCTTACGTCAAGCCCGCCTTCAAGAATACCTTCCGCATTAAGCCCGCGTTCTACGGCGTTTTGCATAACCTGCCATACTTCGGCAAGATAGGGGCGGAGGGACTGACCTTCGAATTTTTCCGCATATTCGCAAAGGCGTATGTTTTCTGCCTTACAGTAATCCGAAATTTCCGCAAAATTCTTGTGCGGATACACTTCGCGCGGCTCCGACTTTTTTCTGCCCTTTATCTTTATTGCCCCGCCTCCGACGCTTGTAACGTGCCAGCACGCAACTTCGCGTCCGCCGTCAAAGCCGTAAATTTCCATCGTGTTGGGGTGGTGTAAATCTTTCTTTTCGCAGTTAAACTCGACTTCCCCGCAAATGTTTTCGAACGACTTTCTTATTACGCTGTCGGTCATATGCCCTTTACCCGTTTTGGCAAGCGAGCCGTAAAGCACGACTTTGTATCCGTCTATAAAGGGATATTCCGCCAAAAATTCCTTGCAGGCATTCTGCGGACCTATCGTATGCGAACTTGACGGTCCCATACCGCAACGGTAAAGTTCTTTTAAAGATTTCATTTATTTCTCCTTAGTCCACGTTTATAAGCGTCGGTTACAATATACCACAAAATAATTTATCAGTCAAGGTTAAGCGGAAATTAAACTATTCTATTATCAGTTTGCAGGAAAGAATATCGTTGAAAAACTTCCTCGAATAGGCGTTGAAATTTTCTATTGAAAAATTGGGTATGATAAGGCATTCCGTGACTACGTTTGCAAAACCTCCCGTTACAAACGAAGTGATAATGGAAATAGGGTATTTGAATTTATAAGTCTGCGCCAGTCTTATCATAAGCTGTTCTATTATTTTTTTACAGCAGTTTTCAACCACAAATCTTAAAGAAGTGTTGTTGCCGTATACGAGCGACAGCATAATTTCTTTTTTGGAATGACATTCGGTCATAACGGTTGAAAGTAAATCGACGAAGAAGTCGACGGGGTTTTCGTTAAGCCGTCTGTCAATATCGGCGTCCGGGACGCAGGCAAAATAAATGTTTTCCGCAATGGCCTTTATACAGTCGTCCAAAAGGGCGTACTTGTCCTGATAATGCTTGTAAAAAGTCATTTTGTTTATCATTGCTGCTTTGCAAATATCGGTTACGGCAATTTTTTCAAAAGGGCGGCTTTTGATAAGTTCTATAAAAGCGTTGCGTAAATCACGCTTGCTTCTTGTAATGCGAACGTCTTCTTTTTTGTCCATAATAATACTCTTTCTCCCGTTTTGTATATTAACTTACCGGTTGTAAAAATGCGTATGGCGTTAATAATTTACCTTTTTTATAGTTTAACATAAAATAGTACGAAAGTCAAGAAAGTATACGGATGTATTATTAAATGAAGGCATTGGCAAAATTCATAGTCGACCATAGAAAGATAATAATGCTGATTTTCGTTGCGCTTATGGCGTTCAGTGTTTGGGGGATGAGTCAGGTCAGGATAGAGTATAGTATAACTGCTTATCTGCCGGAATCCACCGATACGAAAAAAGCAATAGAGATAATGGAAGAAGAGTTTGTAACTTACGGAACCGCGACCATTATGGTGCGCAACATACCGTATGACAAAGCCGAAAAACTCCACGGCGAAATCGAAAGTCTTGAAGGCGTAAAATCTTTCGAATTCAATTCGACGCCGGACTATTACAAAAACTCCTGCGCGTTGTTCAATATTACTTTCGACGGCGACGACGAAGACGAAAAAAGCGTTGAAGCTTACAACAAAACCATTGAACTGCTTTCACCTTACGACGCGCTTGTGTCCGTGTCGCTTATAGACACTATGGCGGATGATTTGGTAAGCGACATAAATTTCGTTCTACTGCTTGCAATTATAATAATTATCGCAGTGCTGATATTTACTTCCAAAAGTTTTGCGGAGGTAGGGGTATTTTTAATCGTCTTTATTGTGGCTGCGCTGTTGAATATGGGGACGAATTTCTTTTTCGGGACAATTTCGTTTATCTCAAATTCGGTCTGCGTAATATTACAGCTTGCGCTTGCGATAGATTACGCAATTATCCTGTGCCACAGATTTACGGAAGAAAAGGAAAACTGCTCCGACAGCCGTCAGGCTGTTACGCAGGCGTTGACGAAAGCCATACCCGAAATTTGCGGTTCTTCGCTTACTACGATAGCGGGACTTCTCGCCCTTACGACGATGGCTTTGCGGCTTGGCGCGGATTTGGGGTTTGTGCTTGCAAAAAGTATTTTTTGCAGTATAATTACCGTGTTTTTCTTTATGCCCGCGGTTATTCTTCTGTTTAACAAGCCTATCGAAAAAACCGCCCACCGCAATTTTGTTCCGTCGGTGCGACCCGTTGCCGGAGCGGTCATTAAATGCAGATACGTAATTCTCGCTCTGTTTATAGCTATCGTATCGGTCGGCACATATTTTTCGTTCCAGACGGACTACTGTTATTCGATGATAAGTATTGACACGAACCGTCCGTCCGAAAGCCAGATTGCAACTTGGGAAACCGAAAAAGTTTTCGGAACGACTAACCAATTCGTTATTCTCGTCCCGGGTAAAAATTATGCCGAACAGCTTTCGGTAATCGAAATGGTCGAAGCCCACGAAGAAATCGATCAAGCTTTGGGCATAGCCAACGTAGAACTTACCTTAAACGCGCAAAACGTATATCTTACCGAACAAATAAATTACCGAAGGTTTTCGGAACTTCTCGGCGTGGACGAAGCTGTTGCGGATAAAATATATTCTGTGTACGCCTTTTTCAGCAAGGAGGACAGCAAAAGCGGAATAGAGGAAGTTGCGTTATATCAATCCAATAAAAATATTTATACGGCTTCGCTGTTGCAGTTGTGCGACTGCGCATTTGACCACGACGACTTCATAACCGCAAACCTGTACAACGACGCGGACGCCCTGGAAAGTTACGAGGACTTGCGCGACACCGTGCAGGACGCCGAAGATCAGCTTATCGGCAAAAACTATTCAAGGATATTGTTCAACATAGACGGCGAAGTGGAAAGCCGCGAAACGTTTGCGCTTATTGACAGTCTGCTTACGGAAGTCAAGGCGTTCTGTCCGGAAGCCATATTTGCGGGAGATTCGATGAGTTCGTACGACCTGAACAAATCGTTTGCCGAAGACAACGTAAAAGTAAGCGTCCTGACAATACTGTTCGTATTTATAATTCTGCTGTTCACTATAAAATCCTGGGGCTTGCCGATACCGCTTGTGCTTACGATACAGGGCGCGATATTTATAAATTTCGCGTTTTTCCCGCTTATGGGCACAAACGTTTTCTTCTTCGTGTACCTTATAGTCAGCGCAATTCAGATGGGCGCCACCATCGACTATGCGATAGTCACAACGGGTCGATACGTAGAATTCAGAAAGTCGATGGAAAGCAAACAGGCAATGAAAGAAGCCGTCAACGCGGCATTCCCGACTATTATTACGTCGGGTTCGATAATGGTTGCGGCATCCTTTTTGATTGGCGGGGTCGTTAAAAATCCATTAATCGCAACTCTCGGCAACTGCTTGGGACGGGGCGTAATAATTTCAATACTCGGCGTTCTGTTGGTTATTCCGTCTATGCTTGTCATATTCGACAAACCGTTAATGAAAACCTTTTTCAGAAAAAGAGAACGCAAAAAAATATTCAAGCGGCTGCCGTTGGTTATAGGGAACGCGGCGGCAGGCGGTCAACAAGAGGCGGAGGACAAACAAAGCGATGAAAATTAGAAAAAAAATTTCGATAATAATTCTGTCTTTGATTATGGTTTTAAGCGGAGCCGCGGGCGTTTTTGTTGCCTATGCGGACGAAGACGACAGCGGGAAAGAGTACTACGTCGCTTTCAGCCACCAGAATTACGCTATTAGAAATTCAAACAAAATGACTTTGCGCGACGACGGATGTTATTATCTCGAAAAAGTGTCGCTGTCGTCGGCAATCGGCTTTTACGTTACAGATAACCGCGGCGTGCGCTATTATTCCGTACGTGGCGAAAATATGCAGGTAGACGAAACGCCTGCATACCGCTACAATATAAAGTTTTCGCCCGACGGTATATTCGATATCGGTCAGGACGGATATAAGGCTACGGGCTGTCACGTCACATATGCGTTCTATACGCCAGAATCATACGGCGTCGAAATAGACGGAGTGCAGAACGTGCTTACTTATAATCCCTATTTTACCGCCTACGATTTATATTATATTTCGTCCGTCGCTATTGCGGGCGGAAGCGAAGTCGTCTACGGCGAAGAAAAGCACGTCATAACCGACGGCGGAGCATACCGCATACTTTTTACGCCAAAGGTCGTGCGTGACGGAAATGAATACGCGTTCAATTCCGACGGTTTGTACGGAAGCGGAGAAGAGTATGTATATAACGTCTATATAGAAGACGCCGCCGAGTACTTCGCCGTGTTCGAAGAAGGGGTAACGGTCATTTCAGACAGCTCCGCGACGCAGATAAACGGCAAAGACGCCTATGCTTTATGCCGGTACGAGCAAAATACAACTGCGGAGGAATACCGCTTCGGCGAACTTTTTATACCGGAACGCGACACCGCGTTGAAGTACCGCGTATACGAACGCGAACTTACCGGCGGTTACCGCCTTATAGACGACGATAACGACGAGGACACCGACGTGTCAAAGATAACCGTTGAAGACGTCGGCTGGTACGAATTAAGCTTTACCGTCGGTTCGGAAATATACCGCACTTCTGCGGAGTGGCGCGAGCGTCTTCTCGACGGATATTACATAGTCGGAAGCTTTAACGGTTACGGCTTCAATAAACAGGGCGGAGTGGATATAGACAAAAAATTCTCTTTTACCGAAGTCGTTGACGGGGACGACGATTACGACGACGGTTACAGACAGTATATCCTCTATCTTACCGTGACCGACCGCGATATTTCCGACGGGGATTTGGAATTTTATATTACGGACGGAAAGGATAAATATAAGGACGGTTTGAAATACATTTGCCTGAATACATCGGGGGTATACAAAATTTTATTTTCGGACGAACACGTTTACAGTCAGGGCAGGCATTACCGCTATACCTTGACGGATCGGACTCAGGCGGGCCGTGAAATAGAAATATCCACGGTAAAAGAATTTATCGCTTTTGCCGAAAACTGTTCGGCTTCGGCTGATTATTCGGTCAATCTTTCTGTATATCTGACTTGCGATCTCGACTTCGGCGGAATAAATTTCGTCGGCGTCAAGTCCTTCGGGGGTAATTTTTACGGCGGTTATCACACTCTCAAAAATATAACGGTGACAGACAAGTCGGATGTATTTGCGGTTTTCGAATGCGTAACGCGGACGGGAAATATAGAACGTCTCAATTTTGAAAATTTAACAATCGACTGCAAGGACGGCGAATACGTCGGTGCGGTTGCAAGGAACTACGGCTCGCTTAAAAGAATTTCCGTAAGCGGAAAGATAACGGGCGATAACTTTGTAGGCGGAGTTACGGCTTTTAACGGCGTAAGCCGTATCGACGACAATTCGGCAAGCCTTGACAGTAACAACGTGGTACAGGTCGGCGTTGTGCGCGACTGTAAAAACAGCGCAACCGTTACGGGCAAATCCAACGTCGGCGGAGTTGTCGGGTTCAACAGCGGCGACGTGCTCTCCTGCGAAAACAAAGGCGCTGTCGCCCCCTGTACGCAAACAAATTCCAATTTGACAAATATCGGCGCAATAGCGGGATTTTCCGCCGGTAAACTTTCCGACTGCATAAACCGCGGGGCGGTCGGCGTAAAAGCTAACGCCGTTTATGTCGGCGGAATAGTCGGCTTCTGTACGGGCGAAAATTATTTCTGCGCAAACTTCGGCGAGATTTCGGGTCGTAAATACGTGGGCGGTGTTATAGGGGGATACGGGAACATTGCCGAAAACCAAGGCGACGGCAACGAATTCTTCGGCGGGCTTGAACTGTCGGAAATAATAAACAGATATTTCAATAACGGCGGAACGCAGGACGAAGTGCTCATAGGCGAAAGACACGGTTTGATTTATTTGCAGAACTACGGCAACGTAAATTCGGACAATTACGCTGGCGGTGTTGTCGGCAACAGTCTGTTCGACGGGCTTATAATCCGCAACTCGCTTTCTGCGGGTGACATTACCTGCATAAGCGGCGGTTATGTCGGCGGTATTCTCGGCAACGGTACGGCAAGCGTAGTCGGTTGCTTTTCTTCGGGAACGCTTAAAGCGGGCGGCGCCAATGCAAATTACGTCGGCGGCATAGTCGGCAACGGCGGAACGGTGCATTACTGCGCTTCTAACGCGACTCTCTTCGGTTCCGACTTTGTAGGCGGAATTGCCGGAAATATCGCAAATATCATTTCGTCCTCGTATTCTAATACGGTCATCGTATGCGACGGCAAAAACGTCGGCGGTATCGCGGGCGGGGCGCAAAGTTTTAATTTGTCACTCAACTCTTTTCCCGACGGATTTGAGTTTAACTACTACATAGGAACGCGCGGAGGGATAGGCGGAACAGAATACGGTCAAAACTTTGAATATGCCGCCGTCGGGATAAGCGCGGAAGAACTTCTCTCGGAAAATAATCTTTCTATGTACCTGCACGAATATTTCAATCACGAATATTGGCAGGGCGGTGCAAAAAATTCTTTCCCCGTATTGACTTATATGTACGACTGTTATGATACGGAAGACATCGACGACGAAGAGGAACTGTTTGCAAAGCATACCCAAAATATGCAATCGGCAATGTCGGAGTGCGCAAAGCTAACTTACTCGGTCGTTTTTATGGAATGGAATAAGGATGCCGGCGACTTATACGAAGACGGAAGTATCAACTTCGATAATTTCGAAGAAATATATTCCGTGCGCGTCGAAAAGGGGGCTTCGGCGGAGTGCGCATCCCTTAAATATGCCGAATTTAAAAACGGCAGATGGATATACGAAGGAACGGACGGCGTATACTTTGTGACAATCTCAGCCGCTGAAAACGTTGAAGGCAATACGGTCATATATGCAAATTATACGCTGTCGATAAGCACGCTTTCAACTGCGGACGCAGACGTTCTCGTGGAGGGACTGTTCGACGCGGAAACGCAGATTACCCTTGAAAGAACGGGCGATTACTATTCTGTTAAATTTACTTTGGACGGCGAATACATAGACGCGGGGCATTACACCGTCAAATTCCGTATCCCGTCGGAAAATGCCGAATATACCGTATATGCGGTGGACGGAGAGCGAACCCGTCTTGAAGCTTCCGTTTACGGCGGATATATCTGTTTCGAAGTTGACGGCGGACTATTTGAAATTTGCCAAAGCACGGCACATTCGCTTTCCGTTTTGGAGATAGTATTAATTTCTGTGCTGTCCGCGGCAGTCGTCGCCGCAACCGTCGTAGTAATAGTTTTCGCTGTAAAGAGAAAACGGAACAAAAATTAAACAGTAATTCCGTAACGGTAATGCAATAATATTCCGCCTGTTATTCAGGTGGAATATTATTTTATTTTGATGCCGATAATTCTTGATATTATTTAAAAAAGGTGTTATAATAGCAATGCGACTTCGATTTAAGAATATCTAACTCTATTTTCGAAAGGTAGTATTATATTCTTTTATTTTGACAATATGGTGTAGTATTGGTAGTTATACCGTTTCCGCCATATTGTCTACCGGTTTATGCCATAGAGATAGGTAAATTGGAGTCGCATTCAAAGGAATGGTATGCTACGGTGCCGTTCCTTCGGGGGCGGCATCTTTTTTTATGGCAACAGTTGAAAAGACTTGTTCGTGCTTCGGTCATTCCAACGTCGATATAACCGATGACCTTATAGCAAGAACCAACATAGAAATCGACAGGGCGATAGAGGACGGCGTTAGAATTTTTCTGTTCGGCGGCAGAAGCGATTTTGACGATTTGTGCTATGACCTTGTAACCCAAAAAAGAAACGACAGTCCGCAACTAAACATCAGAAGAGTGTTCTGTTTTGCGCTCGACAAGCAACTCGGAAAACCGCCGCGATGGTTTATTAAAAAAGAGTATGAAGCGTTGGAGTGTCCGACAAAAGATTTTGACTATTGGTACACGGCAATCTATTACCGCAACCTTGCAATGATAGACCAAAGCGATTTTATTTTATTTTGGGTAGAGGAGAGGGAAAACAGCGGCGCATACAAGACGTATTTGTATGCAGTCAAAAAGCATAAACGCATCGTAAATTTGTTTGTTTAATATTGGTATTTAGGCGCACCTTTATAAGAACCTTATAGTTTTTAGGTGGCAACGCATACAATAGACCGAAAAAGGCTCCGATTTATTCCGAGTACCGAAGTAAGCAGTATGAGTTTCAGCTACTTCTCTTAATTTATTTTTGGTGCAGACCTGATATAGCAAGACAGCATATATTTGCTGTCTTGCTTACTTCGTCATACCTTCTTGTACAGCAACGGCAACTGCAACCGTTGCGCCGACCATAGGGTTGTTGCCCGAACAAGATCACGAATTTTATCCGTCTCAATCTGTATTAAAATATACCGTTTTATCATACAAAAAAGCAGTTTTGTGTAAACAAATGACCTCAAATTGTATCAATCTGTCTTAATCTGTTTTTATCAGTTTTTTACTGAAATGTTGACATAATGTTGACACGGAGACACTTTCAAGCCAATGGTTACAATAGAATGAATAACAAGCCAATGGTTGATGAAAAACATACCTATGGTAACCATAAAAAATATTTGTTACACACCTATGGTACGGCGATGTGACTACAATACTTAAAAATGGGGACGTAGTTGCACAGTATTTCTATGATGCATGGGGTAATTGTGAGGTCCTGACTTATGGTAAAGATAATATAGGCAATCTCAATCCGTTCAGGTGGAAGGGACAGTATTATGACGTGGAAAGCGGGCTGTACTATGCCAACGGCAGTTATTACGATCCCGAAGTGGGCTTGCACGTAGATGCGGTAAATTTATCAACGATAGTCGACAACGCTTTTGAAATATTCGGTCTTGACATAAACGGCATAATGTGCGATAATATACTCGCATATCTTCCGAATGTTTATTCTATATTTACAACGTTAGAACTAAGCGTCAATCCGAACTATGATCCCGATTATAATAAACCATGGTGGGAATTAGCTTGGAATGCCGTAGTGAACTGGTTTGCATCAGCGGTGCAATGGTTTAACGATCTGGATATAGGAATAAAAATAGGCATAGGCGTAGTGCTGTTCGCAATAGCGTGCATTATAACAATAGCCACGACGATATATACGGGCGGATCAGGCACAGCTGTGTTGATAACTCTTTATTAGCTGGATCATGTGGTTTTAGGGGAGTTCAATCGATTTGGGAAGGAACAAAATTATTAACTATGGTGTTTTTTGGAGGATAAATGTTTTCAATAAAAGAGATTAATTATACAGATTTTTTGCTTGAAGAATTCAGTTTTAAAATAGGTGACTATGCTACATATAATCGTTATTATAAAATCGAATTAACTCTAAATAATTCAATATTAAATATTGGGTTACAGATAGCATTTTTCGGCATTGAACCACAAATTGAATTGTTCAAAAATAATATTATAATTGGCGCAGGGAATAAGGTATTTGCTTATAATTTATCTGGCGAATTGCTAAAAGAATATTTATTAGAACCAGCTTTTTACGAATTTAAATTAGCTGATGAATATATTTTAGTGATTGGCGAGCTGGATGTATTTTTATTGGATAATTTGTACAATAAAATTTGGTCTAAAGATTTAAACGAGATTATTTGTTCTTGTAAGATTGATAATTCTACTATTATATTGGAAGATTTTAATAAAAAAATTATTTACCTAGATCTTTTAACTGGAAACCCTAAAATTTGTTAAACTTTAATATCTAAACTCAATAGAACTCAATATCTGTGCTTTTAGTGCTATATTGAATAGGGCGAAATGCAGAGCAGTTGCTATAATCAACGGCGAGAACCTGGCGGAAGCGCTGCCCAATGCGCAATAGCGGATGCAATTCTCTGGGGCGGAGTATTTATATTTATCAACTCAGGCGTGAATGCAGTAAAAGCGGGAGTGCGCGGTATAAAGAACGCAAAACTTGCTGGTAGTGCGCAAACAGGCTCACAACCTTGCAGTACGGTAGGCGAGTGTTTCATAGCAGGAACGTTTGTAGAAACAGAACACGGCTTAAAACCCATCGAAGAAGTTGAGGTCGGGGAAAAAGTCCTTGCTTATGACGAGGAAACAGGCGAACAGGCGTATAAACCTGTTGTAAGACTTTTCCGCAATAAAACAGAAGAATGGTACCATATCCATGTCAATGGCTAGGAAATAGTATGTACGGGCGGACACCCGTTCTACCTGGCAAGTCTTGACAAATTTATCCCTGCAAGAGAGCTTAAAGTCGGCATTACCCTGTTGCTTTCCGATAACACCTGTGTTATAATTGAAGAAATTCAGTTAGAAAAGCTTTCTAAATCCGAAACCACATACAACTTTTAAGTTGAAGACTTCCATACTTATTATGTAACTGATAGTGAAGTGTTGGTACATAATACTTGCAAGGTTGATGCTGTAATACAGGAAACATTAAATGGAAAAGGGAAGATTACTAGTAAATATACATTAACACCCGATGAAGCGTTAGAAGCTGGACAAAAGTTTTTAGGGGAAAATTATGTTGAAATAGGAAAGTCAGGTAGTGGCGTTTTTAAGTCTGGGGATAGGTTATTTAGAATCGATAATAGTTCTCTTGCTGGCTTACATAAACCTAATAAGTCACACTTTCATTTGGAAATATTAGACCAAGTAGGAAAACGGATTGTGAATAATCAAATTATATTACTTTAGGAGACTACTATGATATTTAATAAAAAAGGTATAATACTTGAAGGGGACTATAAAAACTGGTGGATAGTGGCTTATGAAGATGCTGATACTGGTGGTTATTATCTTGTTATATGGTCTGAAAATGGTAATGAAGGTTATGATGATTGGTTTGAGCATAAGTATGAGTTGGAAGAATTTTTTCAGCATAATTATGTTGTGAAATGGACAAATCAAGATTATTTCCCTAGAGCTATTGATAAATAAAATATAAAATGTTTGTTTAAAGCGATGCGGAAAAATAGGTCAATCAGCAATTTTGCTGATTGACTTTTTGTGCAAACTAAAACCCCGCGACTATCGCGGGGTTTTAGTTTACACAAACAAGGCGATTGCAAAATTGCAATCGCCTTAAAAAATGCCGATAAATGATAATAAGTGATATAAATTACTTCGTCATACCTTCTTGTACAGCAACCGCAACGGCGACCGTTGCGCCGACCATAGGGTTGTTGCCCATTCCGATTAAGCCCATCATTTCAACGTGGGCAGGAACGGAAGATGAACCCGCAAACTGAGCGTCAGAGTGCATACGACCCATAGTATCCGTCATACCGTAAGAAGAAGGACCTGCCGCCATATTGTCGGGGTGGAGGGTTCTGCCCGTACCGCCGCCCGAAGCAACCGAGAAATATTTCACGCCGTTCTCAACGCACCATTTTTTGTATGTGCCTGCAACGGGATGCTGGAAGCGGGTGGGGTTGGTGGAGTTGCCCGTAATTGAAACCGACACGTGTTCAAGCTTCATTATAGCAACGCCTTCGGGTACGTTGTCCGCGCCGTAGCACTTAACCTTGGCTCTCGCGCCGTCGGAGAAAGCTACGCTGTCGGTGACTTTGACACTTTCGGTGTAGGGGTCGAATTCGGTTCTGCAATAGGTGAAGCCGTTTATTCTCGAAATGATATAAGCGGCGTCTTTGCCGAGTCCGTTAAGAATAACCCTTAAAGGCTTAACCCTTACCTTGTTTGCGTTTTCGGCAATTTTGATTGCGCCTTCTGCCGCGGCGAACGATTCGTGACCGGCAAGGAAGCAGAAGCAGTCTGTCTCTTCCGAAAGGAGCATTGCGCCGAGATTACCGTGTCCCAAGCCGACTTTTCTGTTTTCGGCAACAGAACCGGGGATACAGAAGCTTTGAAGCCCTATACCGATTGCGGCTGCTGCGTCTGCGGCTTTTACGCAACCTTTTTTAATTGCTATTGCCGCACCCACGGTGTAAGCCCATACCGCGTTTTCAAAGCAGATAGGCTGGGTTCCGCGGACGATTTTATCCACGTCGATACCCTTTTCAAGGGTAATGTCACGGCATTGTTCTATCGATTTAATACCGTACTCTTTAAGTACGCCTAAAATTTTCTTTTCTCTTCTTTCATAACTTTCGAAAAGCGCCATCTTAGTCAACCTCCTTATCGGTTCTCGGGTCGATATGTTTTACGGCTCCCTGTTCCTTGGTGTATCTGCCGTAGGTGCCGACCGACTTTTCGTAAGCTTCGTTGGGTGTTAAACCTTTCTTTATGAAATCGGTCATTTTGCCGAGCGATACGAATTTGTAACCGCAAACTTCGTTGTTTTTATCAAGTGCAAGCGAAATAACGTAACCTTCCGCCATTTCGAGATACCTTACGCCTTTAAGTGCAGTGCCGTACATTGTGCCGACCTGCGAACGTAAGCCCTTGCCCAGATCTTCAAGTCCCGCGCCTACGGGCAGACCGTCTTCCGAGAACGCCGACTGCGTTCTGCCGTAAACTATCTGTAAGAAAAGTTCGCGCATAGCAGTGTTAATGGCGTCGCAGACGAGGTCGGTATTAAGCGCTTCGAGAATGGTCTTATGGGGCAGAATTTCCGCAGCCATAGCGGCGGAGTGTGTCATACCCGAACAGCCTATCGTCTCGACAAGGCATTCCTGAATAACGCCGTCCTTTACGTTTAACGTAAGCTTGCACGCGCCCTGTTGGGGAGCGCACCAGCCTATGCCGTGTGTAAGACCCTTGATGTCTTTGATTTCCTTTGCCTTTACCCACAGACCTTCTTCGGGAATGGGGGCGGGGCCGTGTTCGAACCTGCCGGACACGCCTTTGGCAACGCAAATCATATTTTCAATGTCTTTTGAATATTGCATTACGTTTTCCTCCGATTTTTTGCGGTTTCAAACCGCTGATTTTTTAACATATTAGATTATAACACAGCTTGAAAATTAATTCAATTACTCACGCGTAAAAAAATAAAAAAATTTTGCGGGCGGCTAATAAATATGTTTATCGGCAGTCAAAAAGTATTATAATATAACTGTAAAAGCAATTTACTTTAAAAAGGTACATAAATTTATGCTCTGTCAACACTGTAAAAAGAACGCCGCAACCGTAAATTACGTTGAAATGGTAAACGGGAAAAAGTTCGAAGCCCATTTATGCCCGTCGTGCTATGCATATCTGTACGGAGAGTTAAACAATAAAATAAACAACGATATATGGGCGGGTCTGTTCGGCACGCATACCGCACGCAAAAAGGCTTGCCCGGTCTGCCGTACGACTTATGAAGATTTTGAACGAACGGGTCTGTTCGGCTGTACAAGCTGCTACGACGTGTTCAAGGACGAACTTATCCCGACGCTTTTAAGAATACAGGGCAAAGCCGAACACGTCGGCAAAAAGGGCAACAACAACGACGAGTTCGGTCTTCACAGACAGCTTAACAGTTTGCAGGAACAGCTTGAAAACGCCCTTCGCGAAAAGAAATTTACGGAAGCGGACAGACTTAACAAAAAAATCAATTCCATAAAGAAAACTATGCACGGAGGGGGCAATGGCTGATAAAACTAAAAAAACGGTAATATCGACGCGCGTCCGCCTTGCCCGAAATCTCGAAGGCTATCCGTTTCCTTCGCATCTCAAAAGCGAAAAACAGGCAAAGGAGATTATACGGCTTGTGTCGTCGGGCTTTTCACGGCTTGACGAGTTTAAGTTATACTATATGGACGCGGTCGACGACGAAAACGCCGTTTGCCTTATGGAAAACCACCTTATAAGCCCAATGCTTATAAAGAATAAACGCTTTTCGGCGGCGCTTATAAATACGCAGGAAAACGTGTCTATAATGATAAACGAAGAAGATCACCTGCGCGAACAGTGCATAGTCAAAGGCTTTGATTTGCCCCTTGCTTACGATACAATGAACGGTATAGACAACCGCATAGGTAAGTCTATGAAATTTGCCTTTGACGAACAGTTCGGTTTTCTGACGGCTTGTCCCACAAATCTCGGCACGGGGTTAAGAGCTTCGGTAATGCTTTTTCTGCCGGCGCTTACCGTCAACGGCGTTATGCCGAGAGTGATCAGAAGTATTTCGCGCTTGGGTCTTACCGTACGCGGCGTATACGGCGAGGGTAGCGACGCGGAAGGGTATATGTACCAGATAAGCAACGAAGTGACCTTGGGCGTCACCGAAGAAGAAATTCTTACACAGGTCAAGGAAGCCGTTTTGAAGATTTGCGAACTCGAAGAAGCCGAACGCAGAAATTTGATTCAGGGTTCTTCCGCGCTTGAAATTCAGGACGAGTGTCTGCGGGCTTACGGCATACTTACCAACTGCGCAAAAATTTCCACGCGCGAATTTGTAAGTCTTACTGCAAAAGTCAAGTTGGGCGCGTGTCTCGGATATATAAATATAGACGACGTTTCGGCGATAGACGATTTGGTTATAAAACTTACGCCGTCAAACATAACCGCTGCTGCCGGCAAACAGTTGACTGCGCTTGAACGCGACGTTTACCGCGCCCAATACTGTGCCAAAGCATTCAGAAAAATGAAAGAATAAAAGGAGAACGATATGCAATACAACAGATTTTCCGATAATTTACAAAACGTTATAACTCTTGCCGAGGAAGTCGCAAAGGCTTACGTAAGCAGCTATATAGGAAGCGAACACATAGTTTTCGCAATGCTTAACAGTCCCGATTGCACGGCTTACCGTGTTCTTAACGCTTGCGGGGTCGACGAACAGATGTACCGCGAATATTTCGTCAGGTCGATAGATAAACGTTCGAATATAAAGGGCTATACGCCGAGAACAAAACATATGATAGAGCGCGCGCTGGAACTTTCGATTGACATCAACGGCGAAGATTCGCTTGCGGGGACAGAGCATATGTTGCTTGCCGTAGTATCTTCGAGCGAGTGTATGGCAATGCGCATATTCCGCGCAATCGGCGTCGATTTGGCTAAACTTACTGGCAAACTCGAACTTGCAATAAACAACGGGGCTTTGGAAGAAGAGGATGATGAAGACGATGCGTTTTTCCAGATAAACAAATTGTTTTTCGGCGGCGCCGCGCCCCAAAAGCCTGCCCAGCAGAGCGACCGCGGACGAAAAAACGAATCTACGCTCGACAAGTCGGTTATTCAGTACGGAACCGATTTGACGCTTAAAGCGCGAGAGGGTAAAATAGATCCCGTTATAGGCAGGAAGAAAGAGATAGACAAAATAATTCAGGTGCTTTCACGCCGTACCAAAAACAACCCCGTATTAATAGGCGAACCGGGCGTAGGTAAAAGTGCGGTTGTGGAAGGGCTTGCGCAGGCAATAGTTAAAAACGAAGTCCCCGATTTGTTGAAGGGAAAAACTGTATTTTCACTTGACCTTGCAGGTATGGTTGCGGGTGCGAAGTACCGTGGCGACTTTGAAGAAAGGCTTAAAAACGCAATAGAAAGCATTAAGCGTAACGGCAACGTAATACTGTTTATCGACGAAATTCACTCGATAGTGGGCGCGGGAGCAACGTCAGACGGAAATATGGATGCGGCAAACATTTTAAAGCCAATGCTTGCCCGCGGAGAGTTGCAGACGATAGGCGCTACCACGCTTGAAGAATACAGAAAATATATAGAAAAGGACGCCGCGCTTGAACGTCGTTTTACTCCCGTACAGGTTGACGAACCTACCGTCGAAGATACCGTATCCATTCTCCGCGGTCTTCGTGACAAGTATGAAGCGCATCACAAAGTAGTAATCACGGACGAAGCCATAATCGCCGCGGCAACCCTTTCGGACAGATATATAACCGACCGTTTTCTGCCCGACAAGGCGATTGATTTAATAGACGAAGCGGCTTCCCGCGCAAGGCTTAACAGTTTTAACAGTCCCGAAGAAGTCAAGGAACTCGAAGAAAAAATAAAGCGTTTAAATCTTGAAAAGAACAAGGCGGCAAAGGGCGAAAATTATTCGCAGGCGCAAAAATACGTTGAAGAAATAAACAACTTGCACGACCGCATAAAAAAACTTGATTCCGAATGGAAAACACAGAAGCACACGGCGACACCCAATATCGGCAGTAACGAAATCGCCGAAATAGTAAGCGGTTGGACGGGAGTACCCGTTGTCAAACTTACAGAGCAGGAAAGCGAAAAACTTCTGCATCTCGAAGAAAATCTGCATAAGCGCATTATAGGTCAGGACGAAGCGGTTAGTGCGGTGTGCCGCGCCATACGCCGTGCGCGTGCGGGACTTTCTGAACCCAATAAACCGATAGGCTCGTTTATATTCGTCGGACCTACGGGCGTGGGTAAGACAGACCTTGCAAAAGCTCTTGCGGAAAGTATGTTCGGCGACGAAAGGCTGATGATAAGGCTTGATATGTCCGAATATATGGAAAAACATTCGGTTTCCAAACTGATAGGCGCGCCTCCGGGATACATCGGTTACGACGATTCCAACGGCGGTCAACTTACCGAAAGGGTGAGAAGAAAGCCTTACAGCGTTGTGCTTTTCGACGAAGTGGAAAAGGCCCATCCCGACGTGTTCAACGTTTTGTTGCAGATACTCGACGACGGCAGACTTACGGACAGCAAGGGCAGGGTTATAAACTTCAAAAACACCATTATCATAATGACTTCCAATGTCGGCGCAAGCCAGATTAAAAAAATGTCTTCCTTGGGCTTCGCTTCGGGCGACGACGACGGTTACGACAATATGAAAGACAATATCAACGAAGCTTTGCGCGAACAGTTCAAACCCGAATTTTTAAACAGGCTTGACGATATTATAATCTTCCGCAAACTTACCAAGGAAGAAGCTGCGGAGATAAGCCGTAAAATAATTGCGGGGCTGTCGGAAAGGCTTTCGTCACGCAACGTATCGCTTGAAATTTCGGACGAAGCTATGGCAAAACTTGTCGAAGAGGGTTATAACGATATGTACGGCGCGCGTCCGCTTAAAAGAATAATACAAAAGCGCATTGAAGACCGTCTTTCGGACGAAATTCTTGCGGGCAACGTGCTTGACGGAGAAACCGTGCGTGTAACCGTAACCGACGGCGAGTTTTCTTTCCGCTCCGACAAAAAGCATAAATAAAATAAAAACCACGCGGTAGTCTGCATGCGCAGCGGTAAGACGCGTGGTTTTTTATGATGTACGTACGGATTTAACGTCAAAATTTATAAAAAAATAATAATTAAATATATTCAAGAATCCTTTTTGCAATATGTGGTTTTCGGTTTTTTTTGAGTAAATGTTTTTTACTTGCAGACAATCACAAATAACAATCCAATGAAAAAAACCAATGCGTAAAATCCTCGATTGGGTGGCTAATATCTTCCAAAGTAACGGCAAGCGTCTTTGCGCTCTCGGATAAATTCTCTATTACAATTTCGGGCGATATATCTTTGCCACGCCACAATGCGGTAAGCACAAGCGAACGCAAAAACGATATAGCGAGTTTATGACATATACAAATTATGCTTTAATGGAGTTATTATAGAATTTCCCGTTGACACCGTCAATAAAAAATGTTACTATTAGTAATACAGGAGCGTATATTATGGAAAACATTATTTTAGGTTTGCTATTGTTGCAGTCGCGTACAATTTATCAATTGCGGAAACGTATAAACAACGGGTTGAATTTAATGTACAGTTGTAGTACGGGGAGCATACAAGCCGCTATAAAAAAATTGTTGAGAAGCGGTTATATTAGCGTAAAAGAAATCAATGAAAATGGGAAACTGAAAAAGTTATATAGCATAACGGCGGACGGTAAAAAACAATTTGATTTGTGGGTAAATAGTCCTATTGACAGCAACTTATCAAAAAATCCCGAATTGACAAAAATATATTTTATGGGTTTTGCTGAAAAGGAAAGCCGCATTAAATTACTTGAAAATCATATCGCCGCTTTACGAAAAAATTATTGTTATTTAGACACAATATGCAAAGAGGCTGAAAGTCTTTCGGCTAAAATGAAAGGCAATGAGATTTTTAACTATCAGTTAGAAACCGCTAAATATGGGCGTGAGTTTATGCAATTTAATATTGAATGGTATTCTCACTTATTAGAAAATGTCAGGAGCAACTAAAATGGAAAATTTAACTCTTGATAATTCGCCTATTTCGTACTACATTGACGATACTGCAAATACCGAATGGGTTGTATTTTTACACGCCGCTTTCGTTGACCATAGAATGTTTGAAAAACAATTTTGTTATTTTTCGGGTAAATACAATTTGCTTGCCGTTGATATATTGGGACACGGCAATTCTATCAACGCACATAAAGGCGACAATATAGAAAAAATGTCATATTGGATAGAGCAAATTTTTCAAAAACATAATATTTCTGCGGCACATTTTATTGGTGTATCATTAGGCTCTGTATTCATACAAGATTTTGCTAATAAATACGAAAACAAGGTTTTATCACTTGCCTGTTTTGGTGGGTATGATATTAACAATTTTGATATTGGTCGACAAAAGGCAAATTCCAAAGAACAAATGAAAATGATGCTTAAAGCACTTATTTCAATAAAATGGTTTGCAAAAACAAATAAAAAGATTTCCGCATATACAAACGAGGCGCAAGATGAATTTTATAACCTTAATATTGAATTTAAGAAAAAGTCGTTTATGTATATGTCGGGGTTGCAAAAACTTGTAAATAAATACCCTAAAAAGCAACGGCGCTATAAATTATTAGTAGGTTGCGGTGAACACGATATTCCTATGGAAATTGAAATCGTAAACGAATGGGCTGCAAGTGAGAATTGCGACAAAGTTATATTTCAAGGAGCCGGGCATTGTGCGAATATGGATACACCAAACGATTTTAATATTTGTTTGGAAAACTTTTTGCAAAAATGTCACTGCGAGGAATTATGACCTGCTATACCGTATGCCCCGAATGAAGGACGGTTCTGCGATAGTGATAGATGGTTTGTTAAAAAAATGATTAAAAACTGCTGACAAAGCAAAAAATATATTTGAGGATAAATATATGTGTACGGCAGTAACGTATAAGACAAAAGATTTTTATTTTGGACGGACGCTTGATTACGATTTTTCCTATGCGGAAGAAGTAACGATAACGCCCCGCAGTTTCATTTTCCGTTTCCGTGAAAGCGAAGAAATGATAAATCACTATGCGATAATCGGAATGGCTTACGTTAAGGATAATTACCCGTTGTACTATGATGCGGTAAACGAAAAGGGACTGTGCATGGCGGGGCTTAATTTCGTCGGCAACGCATACTACCGTAAATCTAAGAGCGGTAAGATAAACCTTGCCCAGTTCGAGTTCATACCTTACATTCTTGGTAAATGCGCTTCGGTAAAGGAAGTGTTGATCGAGCTTAAAAAAATAAACTTGGCGGATATACGTTTCAACGACGGACTGCCGCTCGCCGAACTGCATTGGCTGATTGCTGACAGGAATAAAGCCGTTACGGTTGAATTTGTAAAAGAGGGGCTGAAAATTTACGACAATACCGCAGGCGTACTAACCAATAATCCGCCGTTCGACGAACAGCTTTTTAACTTAAATAATTATATCGGTCTATCGCCGAAAGACCCGAAAAATTATTTTTCAAATAAACTTAAATTAAAGACTTACAGTCGGGGAATGGGTGCGTTGGGCTTGCCGGGAGATTTGTCGTCGCAGTCAAGATTTGTGCGGGCGTCTTTCGTAAGACTCAACTCGGTTTCTGGCGATTCCGAAGAAGAGAGCGTAAATCAGTTCTTTCATATTTTGGGCGCGGTTGAACAACAACGCGGAGTCTGCATTGTCGGTAAAGATGGATATGAGATAACCGTTTACACTTCGTGCTGTAATGCGGACAAGGGCGTTTATTATTACACGACATACGAAAACCACCGGATAACTGCGATAGAAATGCGTAAGCATAACCTCGACGGAAAAGAACTTATCAGATATCCGTTGAACCGTAAAGAAGACTTTTTGTTTTTGAATAAATAAAATCAAAGCCGTTTTATAACGGCTTTTTATTTGTTTATGGGTATGCACCTTTAGTTCAATGAATGGCAAAATCCCTCTCGGCAAAGCGTCGGGCTTCGCCCTCGCGCGAACCGCGGGGGTTTTTCATTCCCTCTATCAAATTGCGGTGCGTACTGTAAGTACGCACCGCAATTTGGCGGAGAGAGAGGGCGTTTGTACAAACACGAATTAGTGTCATTTCGGGCATTTTTAGCCCGTTTTAGTTCCTTTTCCACCTCGTCTATGTCGTCTGGGGTGGTTTTTCATTATGTTCTTGTCTGTGAAGTTGTATGTTATCACCAAGCAATCGTCATACAAGATGATTTCCCGAATGAAGTATTTGATTATATGCTCTCTTGTGCTGTCGGCTGTAATATCGCCGCAAATCACTTTTCGGAAGTAGTCTTTAATCTTTTCGGGTGTAAGGTAGGAATAGTTACGTTGCTTTGCTTGCTCTATGTCGAAGTCATATTGCGAGATTTGAGCCTCTAACTCTTTCAACCTCATTTTCGTTTGTTCGGTGATTATGCCTTGCTCGATAGCGGCGATCAGATTGTTGGACGCTTTCATAAGCAACCGTTACATAGCCTTTGAACTCATTATCCGAATTTGCTACGGCTTTGCATTTTTCGGCAACGTCCTCGAATACCCGAATGTAAGTGTTACCTTTTTGAGAAGTAGAAGGGATAAGTAAGTTACCTTCAACGAGATAACCTACACCTTTCAACTTTTCGTCTTTGTTTACCTTTGAGATTGAGTAAACTACTTTTTGCATTTTTTAATACCTCCACAATTAAATTAGCCTTTCGGCAAAGACACTTGTAGCACTGTTCGGGTGGGATAACGCTTTTATATGGGGAGGCAGCGAAAGTAAACTACGAGCCTGCATTTTCGTTTCGTTACTCAAAAAGCAGTGCGTTTTAGACATAAGAAAAAAGCCCGACATTTCTGTCAGACTTTCAAGACAATATTCAAATTTTAAGTGCTGGTTTTTGCAGTTTACTTTTGCGAGAACTGTGCTACAACCGAAGTCCGAAAGGCTTAATTGTGGAGGACACCTAAACCTGCAAAAAGTAGTCAATCCGCTACAAAATAAAAAAAGACCGACAAGATGGTTAATCTTATCGGTCATTCTACGATAAATTGAAATTTATGGTTCTATTGCTCGTTCCATTAAAAGAATTGTGCAGTGTTCTTGTTCTCGAACTTCGCCGGTTTTAGTGAATTTGTTTTTAGTCCAAAATTTTTCGCTTTGCGGATTGCCTTTGTCTATTCCCAAGCGAACAGAATCAAAACCCGCTTTCTTTATTACATTAACACAATGTTTGATAATATGACTGCCAACGCCTTTTCCTTGATATTTAGCATCAACCATAAATAAGCCGATAAAAACTGTCTGTTCATTTGGATAACTTAAAATCAAATCCATTATAGCAACCAATTTTTCATCGCAGAAAAAGCCGAAATAGAATTTATCGTCAAATGCTTTATTCGGCGGTAACGCGTGCATATCTTCTAAAATGCTTTCTTTCGTAACAAACGGTGGATGATACCGATAAAATAACTCATTAGAACTACATAGCGAAAATACAGTATCAATATCGCTCTCATATAATGATCTTGCTTGATAATCGCTTGAAAAATCTTCTATTTTCATATTAGTAGCCTTACACTAAATTATTGTTTATCGTACAATCATTATAGCAAAAGTTTACGGTTAAATCAAACATATAGTATAGGCACTTCAAGATTTTTCTCAAAGTGCCTACTATTACGTTATTTTGTAAAGTTGCCTTGCTCATCACGCTTTTGCGTTTGCCACGCCGTAAGAATAGGCGGTTTAGGTAGTAAGTTTGTAATGGGTATTCGCACGCCAAAACACTCATACATAAGAAAAAGTACGAACTCACTTTGGCGTGTGTTTGTACAATTATTTTAGGCACAGCAAATGTATCCTAAATCGAATATTTTTTTATAATTTCAATCCATTTCTCTTCGTTGCCATTTCTATATAAATGCGGAAAATTTTGTGGCAGATAAATATAGTTTGGCTCGCGGTGTAATGCTTTGCAGATATTTAGATAACCTTCTTTTGCTAACTTGCTATTACAAATAAAATAAACGGAGTTAGGAATATTTTTAAATCTTTCAATATCTATACAATAATATTTTATAACGTCATCATCGGATTTATTTAATTGGCGTATTGCGTATTTCATTATGTCTAAAAAGGCAATCCCATTTTCTTCTAAAACATTTTTTATTTGAGTAACAACTGCTTCTTTCTTTTCAGGAGTAGTTTCTTTTGACAAAGACTTTTTTAATCTTTTTAAATTGGTGCTTTTTGATTCGTCAATTAATCTATATACTGAATTGTGTGGAGCCGTATAGAAGTATCCATTGTTCATTCCATCAGGCGGAGTAATTGTCCCAACAATTATCAATCGTGTTTTAGGAGTAACACAACTATATTTATTAAAATTCTCAACAAATTCTTCTTTAGTTTCGTCGATTTCTTTCTTCTTTAATAATATTTCATTTTCTTCCACAGGCGTTGGTTTCATAAGATTTTCTCCTATTAATGATTTATATAAAATCAAAACCCAAATTAAACTTTTAGATGTTCAATTTGGGTTTCATTTGGCGGAGAGAGAGGGATTCGAACCCCCGGAAGCTTTCACTTCAACGGTTTTCAAGACCGCCGCATTCGACCGCTCTGCCATCTCTCCAAGAAATATTAAGTTTTAAACGAGAGCGGGCGAATGCGGGCATTCGTCGAATCGAACGGGAACCGTTACCGCTCTGCCATCTTAAAACTTAAATACAGACAGCTTTTATATTTTAGCAAATGCTGAAGGCATTGTCAATTATTTTAATCGTTGTTATCTTGCTTTTCGGTTTTATATTCTACCGAAGCAACCGTAGCAAGCCATACGCTTTTTGCGCCTGCTTTCATAATCAACCCGCACAGTGTTTCCGAAGTCGCCCCTGTGGTGAGAACGTCGTCTACCAACAGAACGGATTTATCCTTTAATTCCGACGGTTTTTCAATTTTAAAGCAACCTTTAAGATTACTTATACGTTCTTTAAACGCAAGAGATTTCTGTGCTTTCGTGTCTTTGATTTTAGTAATTGCATTGCGTATAACGGGATACCCCGTATTTTCCGAGATGCTTTTTGCAAGAATTTCGGCTTGATTGTATCCGCGTTTTCTTTCGGCGTTGAAAGTCATAGGCACGTAGACAATACAGTCAAAGTCAATATTGGGTATTTTGTCGCAAATTAGCTTTGCGAAATAATCTTTTAAATATCCGCCGTCGTTTTTGAATTTTGCAATAAGCTGTACACTTCCGCCTTCGTAAACAAGCGGGGAAAACGCCCCGAAGTACAGCGGGGCGTGCGCTTTGCATTCAAGGCACAATTCGTCGCGTTGCGTCCGCCGTCCGCAAACGGGACAGGTGGCACCGTCGTTGAATACGACTGTCTTTAAGCATTCTTTGCATAAATTGCCTTCAAAAATTTCTATACCGCATAAATCGCAGGTGAAGCCTTTCGGAAAGAACGCGTCTATCAATAATCTTCCCAGCTTTTTCATTTGTCAAAGATATTTTTTTAAATTGTTAACCCTGTCGCATCTTTCCCAGGGCAAATATTCTTTTCCGAAATGTCCGTAAGCCGAAGTCTGCGAAAATATTGGCGCACGCAGTTTAAGCGTTTTTATAATTGAGTAGGGACGTAAATCAAACTCTTTGCATATAATGTCGGCAATAATTTCGTCTTTAAGCTTACCCGTGCCGAACGTATTGACAAAAACCGATACGGGTCGGGAAACGCCTATTGCGTAAGCTATTTGAAGTTCGGCTTCGTCGGCAAGACCTGCCGCAACAATATTTTTGCAGATATATCTCGCCATATACGCCGCCGAGCGGTCGACTTTAGTGGGGTCTTTGCCCGAAAACGCTCCGCCGCCGTGCGCGCATCTTCCGCCGTAGGTGTCGACGATTATCTTCCTGCCCGTAAGTCCGCTGTCGCCTTCGGGACCGCCTATTTCGAATCTGCCCGTCGGGTTTATGAAATATTTGGTGTCGTTATCTATTAATTTTTCTGGAATAATGCTTACTACGTATTTTAAAATATCTTCCCTGATTTTTTCCTGTGTAACATTTTCGTCGTGCTGTGCGGAAATTACTACTGTATCGACTCTGACGGGCGTATTTCCGTCATATTCAACCGTAACCTGCGTTTTTCCGTCGGGGCGGAGATAGGGGAGAGTTCCTTGCTTTCTTACTTCTTCCAACCTTTTTGCAAGTTTATGCGAGAGGGAGATGGGCAGGGGCATAAGTTCTGCCGTTTCTCTGCAAGCGTAACCGAACATCATACCCTGGTCGCCCGCGCCGAGCAAATCTTCCGCCGAACCGCCCGTCTTGTTTTCAAGCGAACTGTCAACGCCCATTGCGATATCGGGACTTTGGCTGTGGACGGCAACCGTAACGCTGCACTTGTCGTAAGAAAAGGTTCCGAAATCGTAACCTATTTCTTTTATTGTGCGTCTTGCAATTTCTTCGTAATTTACAGATGCAAACGTGGTCACTTCACCCATTATAAGTAATCTGTCAAACGCCGCACAACATTCTATCGCGCATCTCGCGTTACAGTCGGTTTTGAAAATTTCGTCGACTATTGCGTCGGATATGGCATCGCAAAGTTTGTCGGGGTGACCTTGGGTTACGCTTTCGCTTGTAAATAATTTTTTCATATTTCAATCCTCACGTTTTTTATCATTTGAATATACGGCAGTTACGGAAATAAATTGTTCTGTCGCCGTCATTATTTTTTCAGAACATAAAAAACCCTCCGCCAAGACTAACGGGGGTAGGTAATTTTTATGTTCCCATAGGTCTCGGCATTAGCACCTTGCAAAGCAGGTTGCTGTGTGGTCTAAGAGCCGTTCTCTCGCACACTCTTTATAGGTTTGAATAAATTATACACGCACCGCGATTATTTGTCAAACAAATGTTGCATTTAAAGTTTATTTATTATATAATTTTCTTATGAACTGTACTCAGTGCCCGATTGCCTGCGGGGCGGACAGAGCCGTCAAAGCGGGCGCTTGCGGCGTAAGCGGGATAAGAATTGCCAAATATTATCTTCATCCGTTCGAAGAACCGCCCGTGTCTTTCAAAAACGGAAGCGGTTGCATATTTTTTTGCGGTTGTTCGCTGAAATGCGTTTTCTGTCAGAATTATTCTCTTTCGCGCAATACCCGCGGAAAAGATATTTCGGTCGCGCAACTTGCGGAAATTTTCAAAGAACTCGAAGAGCGGGGAGCGGAAAATATTAATCTCGTCAATCCGACTCATTATGTCGGCGAGATAGCAAAGGCGTTTGAAATTTATCGCCCTAATATACCGGTCGTGTACAATACCCACGGTTACGAAACGCTTGAAAGTCTGAAAAAGGCGGACAGCTTTACCGATATTTATCTGCCGGATTTAAAATTTACAGATCCGCTTCTGGCAAGGCGTTACACCGCCCGCGCCGACTATGCGGAATACACGTTGCCCGCAATAAGGTTTATGGCTGAAAAGCAACTGAAAATGACTGAAGACGGCAAAATGCTTTCCGGATGTATTGTAAGGCATTTGGTTTTACCGCTTGCTTCGTACGATTCGGTAAACGTCGTAAAATTTATTTCAACCCTTCCGGAAAGCGTGCATTTCAGTCTTATGAGCCAGTATACGCCTTTCGGAAAGATAGAAAATTATAAGGAATTACAGCGTAAAATTACTAAGCGCGAATATGAAAAAGTGCTTTCCGCAGTTGAAGAATACGGTCTGAAAAACGTATTTATACAGGATTACGACAGCGCGGAACAGACGTTTATACCCGATTGGGACTTTTAAATTATGTTATTTAATCTTGACGGCGTAACATTCGGTTACGGTGGAAACTTAATATTCGAAGGCGTAAGTTTTGCCGTTAACGAAGGCGAACGCGTCGGGCTTATCGGCGCAAACGGCGGTGGTAAGACTACGCTTATAAAACTTATTCTCGGCGAACTTGAAGCCGACGCGGGCACGGTCACAAAAAAGAACGGGCTTAAAATAGGTTATCTCGAACAAAACGGCGGGTACGTAAGCGGCAATACCGTCTACGGCGAAATGCTTGAAATTTTCAGTGAAGAGCTGTCGGCAGTGCAAAAGCTTTCATCCCTTTCGTCGCAACTCTCTTCAACTCCTTATCCGGGTAAGGAATACGACGTGCTTTCGGCAAAAATAGAAAGTCTGAATAAGTATATTTCGGCAAAGGACTGCTTCGGCGTCGACGTAAAGATAAAGACCGTTTTAAACGGAATGGGCTTTTCGGAAATGTACGAAAGGGTAATAGACAGTATGTCCGGCGGGGAAAAGACCCGTTTGAAGCTTGCAAGACTTTTGCTTGAAGAACCCGACCTTCTTATTCTGGACGAGCCGACAAACCATCTGGACATACAGACGCTTTTCTGGCTTGAAGACTATCTTCAATCTTTTAAGGGCGGCATACTCGTAGTATCGCACGACAGATATTTTCTTGACAGAACGGTCGGGCGCATACTTGAAATAGAAAACAAAAAACTTCTTTCGTTTTCGGGCAATTATTCTAAATATAAGACGCTTAAAGCCGAACTATGCGCAAGACTTTTAAAAGAATACGAAGCTTGCAGGCAAGAATTGGCGAAATTGCAGGATTACGTTGACAGAAACATCGTCCGTGCAACTACCGCAAAATCCGCGCAGAGCAGGGTAAAGCAAATAGAAAAAATGCAGGTGCCCGAAAAGCCTTATATTCCGCCTGCTCCGCCAAAATTCAATTTCGGTTTTGAAGTACAGCCGTACGAACGTGTTCTCGAAATAGACGGGCTTAATCTCAAAAGGGGAGAAAAGTCGCTTATTGCCGACGGAAAGCTTTCGGTAAAACGAGGGGACAAGCTTGCGCTCGTCGGCGAAAACGGTACGGGGAAAAGCTCGCTTTTAAAAGAAATTTTAAACGGCAATCCAGCCATAACTACGGGAAGGTACGTAAAATACGGCTATTACGATCAGGAATTTACAAATCTTAACGAAGACAACACGGTCATACAGGAACTTTGGGAACGGCACGTCGATTATACCCAAACCGAAGTACGTTCGGCGCTGGCGCGTTGCGGACTTTTTGCGGAAGATATGCCCAAGCCCGTAAAATCGCTTTCGGGCGGAGAGCGTGCTAAGCTTGCGCTGTGCGTTTTGGAATGCGCCCGCGGCAACGTTTTGCTTTTAGACGAACCCACCAACCATCTCGACCTGCCCGCCCGCGAAGGATTGGAAAAGGCGCTTAAAGATTTTGACGGTACGCTCATTTTCGTATCGCACGACAGGTATTTTATCTCCGCGATAGCAAAAAGCATAGCCGAAATAGAAAACAAATCTTTAAATTATTTCAACGGCGGGTACGACCGGTTTAACGAAGAAAAGAAAAAACGCGCCGAGCGGCTTGAAGCCGAAATAACGTTAGAAAAAAATTCCGCCCGCGAAAGGGAAAAGCAAAGTTCGCACCGTTCAAAAAAGGAACGTGCGGAAGCCGAGAGAATAAAACAGCTTACGGCAAAACTCGAAAAGCAAATTTCCGACTGCGAGCGGGAGGAAGCCGAAATCAACGAAATGCTTGCGCTTCCCGAAGTTGCGTCCGATTACGTGCAGGTAAACCGACTGCTGGTACGGCTGGAAGGTATAAAATTACAGCTTGACGGGCTTTACAAAGAGTATGAAAAGATGATATAATCTGTCTATACGGAGTATTTTATGGACGAAAAAAAGAACGATGAAAAGGTAACTGTACGCCATACCATAAACGCGGAAGAAACTTTCACGCTTGCAAAAGATGTATACGACATACGCAATTTAATAAAAAACGTTTATTCTAACCGTGCCGTAATAGCACGCAGGCTTAACGTACTTTCTATGTCCGTAAGCCTTGTATTTACACTCATTTACGTCGCCTATATATTCGGCACCGGACTGTTTAAAAAATTAAGCTTTGGTTCCGAAATCGCGCTTTACGTGCTTCTCGGCATTTACGGAGCATTGTTTTTGACGCTGTTTATCGTAACTATGTGCGGGTTAGGCGCAAAGGCCAAAAACATAAAAAGGTATACCAAGGCGCTTTCCTATTTCAGACTTGTCGTGCGGCTTCTGTCGGTAGCAATTACGATAGTCGCGCTGGCGTTTGCAATGGGCGGGGAATATTCTGCAAAGTATGTCGCCGTCGATATAGTTCTGATAATCTTTTCGATAATCTGTCTTGTGTTTCAGGTAATACCGCTTGTATGCGGCGGGTTCGGCAAACTTGCAAGGTGGCTTCTTTCGCCCGTTAAAATCAAGTACCGTTTTTCTGTTGTCGCGCTCGAATGGTACGAGCTTATCGTAACTTCGTCGGGTGACAGCAAAATAATAAAGCGTGTGGCGCAGAAGTATTACGACGAAATCGGCATATGTCTCGATAATTATTTAATACCCGCGCTCGGCAAAAAGTACGTAGTATCCATACGTCCGGCACAGATACTTTCGGTGGTGGACGGTGCAGGCGAAGAGGATAAACCGCTTGTAGAGGGCATACTTAAAAACGTTTTCGCATATGCGGTCGAATGCGGTTATCTTACTTTCGACCCCTGCAAGGATTTAAACTTCGAAGGAAGTATAGAAGAGGAAGAAAAACAGCCTAAGTCGGTAAAGTCAAGACTTATAGGTATGCTAATGAACAAGTTCGGTAAACCGATGCTCGATAAATATATAGATAAGAATACGGATAAGGACAAATAATTTTACAAACATAAGCCCCGCAAAACACGTGCGTTTTGCGGGGCTTAAACTATTTATTTAAAATTCAAGGCTCTTTTCAATATAATTTTCCAATTCGTCAATGCTAAGCCTAATCTGTTGCATAGTGTCTCTGTCGCGCACGGTGACGGTGTTATCGTTAAGCGTATCGAAGTCGACCGTTATGCAGAAAGGCGTGCCTATTTCGTCCTGACGACGGTATCTCTTGCCGATTGAACCCGTCACGTCGTAGGTTACGGAAAACTTTTTGGCAAGCTTTCTGTACACTTCGTCCGCCTTTTCCGAAAGTCCCTTTTGCAGCGGAAGTACGCAAGCTTTATAGGGCGCAAGGAAGGGGTGCAGCCTTAAAACCGTTCTCACGTCGTTTTTCTCAGCGTCCAAAACTTCCTCGTCGTAAGCGTCGGTAAGGAATGCAAGCACCATTCTTTCCACACCGAGGGAAGGCTCTATAACGTAAGGTACGTACTTCTCGTTTGTTGCGGGGTCGGTGTATTCCATATTTTCCCCGCTCTCTTTCGCGTGCTGTGTAAGGTCGTAGTCCGTCCTGTCGGCAATGCCCCAAAGCTCGCCCCAGCCGAAAGCGAAGTTATATTCGAAGTCGGTCGTTGCCTTTGAATAAAAGCACAGCTCTTCGGGCGAATGGTCGCGCAGTTTAAGGTTTTCCTCTTTAAGTCCAAGCGAAAGAAGGAAGTTCTTGCAATAGTCCTTCCAATAGCCGAACCATTCGAGGTCTGTTCCGGGCTTACAGAAAAATTCAAGCTCCATTTGCTCGAACTCGCGGACGCGGAAAATAAAGTTTCCGGGCGTAATTTCGTTTCTGAACGATTTACCTATCTGACCTATGCCGAAAGGCACGCGAAGACGCGACGTGCGCGCCACGTTTTTAAAGTTTACAAAAATGCCCTGCGCCGTTTCGGGACGGAGATAAACGGTGTTTACGGTATCTTCCGTTACCCCTTGAAAAGTTTTAAACATAAGGTTAAATTTTCTTATGGGCGTAAAGTCGCTTTTGCCGCATACGGGGCAGTTAATTTTCTTTTCGGCAATAAAGCTTTCCAAAGCTTCGTTGTCCATACTTTCAACGCTTAAATCCAGCTTGTGTTTTTTGCAATAATCTTCCACAAGGTTATCCGCGCGGTGTCTTGCTTTACAGCTTTTGCAATCCATAAGGGGGTCTGAAAAACCGCCGAGGTGTCCGGAAGCTTTCCAGGTGCGCGTATTCATAAGTATCGCACAGTCAAGTCCCGTGTTGTAGGGCGACTCCTGTAAAAACTTTTTCCACCACGCTTTTTTAACGTTATTCTTAAATTCAACGCCAAGCGGACCGAAGTCCCAGGTGTTTGCAAGTCCGCCGTAAATTTCGCTTCCGGGGAAAATAAAGCCTCTGTTCTTGCACAGCGCGACAAGCTTTTCCATAGTCACGGCGCGTTTTTTCTCTGCCATATAAAACTCCTTTTGCCGTATTTGGCTTAATACGGACTGATTATTTAACATTTTAATTTTATAAAAAAAAACTTGTCAAGTCAAGCGAATGTATGCTATAATAAACGTAAGCAATCATTAAAGTTTGTAAGGAAAATTATTTTTGAAGCACAGAAAAATTTTTTTATGTTTAACGGCAGTGAGCGCAGTGGTTCTATGGTTGGGTGCTATGGCACTGTATTACGCTTACGTAAACGATAACGTAAATATAACATATGTTGCAGTTTCGCTAATAATTTGCGGTACCGCAGGCGTAATGACTTTCTTTCTTCTAAGTTCTTTTCCCGATAAAAACCTTAAAATCAGATGGTTAAAACTATACGCAGATTATATGGAATTCCTTGATTTGCGTGAGAACGGGGAAAAGTGTGATACGGATTATAAAGCTTGCCTTGAAAAGATTCGTGAAAACTATTTTTCCGACAATGATAAAAATAAAAACCGTATGGAAAAACCTAACGTTTACAATGGTAAGAAATTTTGTGATTTTTCCGTACTGCAAAGCGGAAATGTTTACTACGGCTGTCTTGTAATTGCAAATGTAAACTTATACAAGTCATCGCGTTTCGTATTTAAAACATTTCCCGCCGTCTTTATTTACAGTACAGACGATTATTTTTCGGCAAATCCCAAGCAACTTATCGATATTGCGAAGTGGGTGTATGAAGACGGATTAAACGGTTTACTGTCAAATCAAAGCAAATATTTTTCAAACGTAAAAATTTGTACGGAGCAAACCGGTAACAGGGAAGTTTATATCACGGTTGTAATGGTGTGCCGCCGTCAGTTGCCGTTCGGTCGGCTTGACGGTAAGATAGTTCCGCTTATAGCAAATCCGTTGGCAAGCAATTCGGTTTTCGTGGCTGACTGTAAGTACTGGACGGGCGAAATAACCGATTTACATAATTATGAAAAAGAAATAAAGGATTCATACGGTCAACCGTTTGAAATATAATTTTTCGGAGGAGTTAAGAAATGAGAAAACTTTCTGTTAAAAGAAAATGGAGCATCATAGAATGCGCATCTAAAATTTATTTGTATGTACAGTGTCCCGAAGAATACGCAACCCATAACATCGACGGGAAAAATTTCAGGGAATACAGGCTCAAAAACGGTAAGACCGTAACGACGGATATTTTTGACGAGGAAACCTTGATTTATATCGATTCAAGTACTATGAACGTTTCCTACACGGTTGCTGCGGGAACGGAAGACGTAAATCTTCTTGCGAAACCGCATTATAATTTTGCGCAGGGAAACCCGTTCACTATTGAAAAAATTTAGAATATATATTTGCGGAGTCTGATTTTAACAGTCTCCGCAAATTCTTTAAAAAGTTGTTTTAAATGATATACTTTTTTACCTTTAATATGATATAATATTTAAAAAATAAAAGGTGGTATTCATGCTGTCAGATATCGAAATTGCCGAAAGCTGTAAAATGAAAGATATTCGCGATATTGCGAAAAAGCTGTCGCTTGGCGAGGACAGGCTTGAACTGTACGGAAAATACAAGGCTAAAATCGACTTGAAAGAAGTAAACCCCAAGTCAAAACTTATTTTGGTAACGGCAATAAATCCCACGGCAAGCGGAGAGGGTAAAACCACTGTTTCCATAGGTCTTGCCGACGGAATGGCTCGGCTTGGCAAAAAGGTTTGTCTGGCTTTAAGGGAGCCTTCCTTAGGCCCCGTGTTCGGGATAAAGGGCGGCGCGGCAGGCGGCGGATACGCGCAGGTCGTGCCTATGGCTGACATAAACCTGCACTTTACCGGTGACCTTCACGCCATAACTGCGGCAAACAATCTGCTTTGCGCTATGATTGATAACCATATTCTCCGCGGAAATCTTCTCGGCATAAAGGAAGTGTATTTCCGCCGTTGTATGGATATGAACGACCGTGCTCTCAGGGATATTACTCTTAACTGTCAGGCAGGTAAAATGAAGGGCTGTCAAAGTTATTCGAGAAACGAAGGTTTTGAAATTACGGCGGCTTCTGAAATTATGGCGATACTCTGCCTTGCAACAGACCTTGCCGACCTTAAAAAGCGCATAGGCAATATAGTGGTCGGCGTCGACGGCGAAGGCAACTACGTCCGCGCACGACAGCTTAATGCCGACGGCGCAATGGCAACACTTTTAAAGGATGCCATAAAACCCAATCTCGTGCAGACGCTTGAAGGCACGCCCGCAATAGTCCACGGCGGACCGTTCGCAAATATAGCTCACGGCTGTAACTCCGTCCGCGCAACGTATACGGCAATGACTATATCTGATTATACGGTTACGGAAGCGGGCTTCGGCGCAGATCTCGGCGCGGAAAAATTCCTTGATACAAAGTGCAGGGTGGCGGGCATACAGCCGGACTGCATAGTAGTAGTGGCAACCGTAAAGGCGCTTAAACTTCACGGCGGAGCCGACAAGGCGGAACTTTCCAAAGAGAATATTCCCGCACTCCGTGCAGGGCTTCCCAACTTATTAAAACACGTTGATAACGTTGTAAAAGTTTATAATAAACCCGCAGTCGTCGCAATGAACGCATTTGCAACCGACACGCAGGCCGAAATTGAAGAAGTGCTGTCCGCTTGCAATAAGGTCGGCGTTAAGGCTGTATTTACCGACGTATTTTTAAAGGGCGGAGAAGGCGGTGTAAAACTTGCCGAAGCAGTTTTAAAAGAATGTGATAAGACTTCTGACCTTCATTATGCTTACGACCTTAACGACGGAATTGTAAAAAAGATAGAAGACGTGGTCAAAAATATATACGGCGGGGACGGAGCCGATTTCTCGCCCGAGGCGCTTAAAAAGATTGAAGAAATAGAAAGCAAGCATATTAAGGGCCTTCCGGTAATAATCGCAAAAACCCAATATTCGCTTTCAGACGACGCAACAAAACTTTCCGCTCCGTCGGGCTTTAAAATATTCGTGCGCGATATTATCTACAAGGGCGGCGCAGGCTTCATTGTCGCCGTTGCGGGCGAAATTATGCTTATGCCGGGGTTAGGTAAAGTTCCCGGTGCGGAACACATCGATATAGACGCGGAAGGCAACATCAGCGGACTTTCGTAAATCAGGAGAAATTATGCAACTTCCCGAAGCTACCAATTTTATTGAACAGATTATAAACGAAGAACTTGAAGCGGGCAAATTCGAAAGCAGGGGCAATTCTATACAGGTTCGCTTCCCGCCGGAACCCAACGGCTATCTGCACATCGGACACGTTAAGGCAATGTGCATAAACTTTGCCGTCAAGGACAAATACCACGGAAAATTAAATCTCCGTATGGACGACACAAACCCCGCCAAAGAAGATTACGAATACGTAAATTCCATTGTAGACGCCATAAAATGGCTGGGTTTTGAATATGATAAACTCGTATTCGCTTCCGATTATTACGACAGACTTTATGAAATAGCCGAAAAATATATAACCGACGGTTGCGCGTACGTATGCGATTTATCGGCGGAAGAGATAACGGCAACCCGCGGCACACTTACGCAGGCGGGCACCCCGTCGCCTTACAGGGGGAGAAGCGTAGAAGAAAACTTACGGCTTTTCAGGGAAATGAAGGACGGTAAATATCCCGACGGTTCAAAGGTTTTGCGTGCAAAAATAGATATGGCTTCGCCTAATATCAATATGCGCGACCCCATTATTTACCGCATAGCCCGTGTTCCCCATTACCGTACTGGCGACAAGTGGTGCATTTATCCTATGTACGACTTTGCCCATCCCGTGTCGGACGCAATAGAGGGGATAACCCATTCGCTTTGCTCGCTTGAATTTGAAAACCACAGACCGCTTTATAACTGGTTTGTCGAAAAGGCGGGATTTAAAGCTCCCCTGCCCAGACAGATAGAGTTTGCAAGACTTAACATTACAAATATGTTAATGTCCAAACGCTATCTCAAAAAGCTTGTGGACGAAGGTTTTGTCCGCGGTTGGGACGACCCGAGAATGCCTACGATAGCCGGACTGAGAAACCGTGGAGTCCCGCCCGAAGCGCTTAAAAAATTCTGCGCCGACGTCGGCGTGGCAAAGGCCTATTCGGTTGTAAGTCAGGCACAACTCGACAGCTGTATACGCGATAATCTCAATATCAATGCAGAGCGCGCTATGGCTGTTTTAAACCCCGTCAAGCTTACCGTAACAAACTACACGGGCGAAGAAGAACTTGATTTCGATAAAAATCCTATGCAGCAGGGAAGCGGAAACAGAAGAATTAAATTTACGGGTTCTGTCTATATAGACAGGGAAGATTTTTCTTTAAATCCGCCCCCAAAATACAAGCGTTTATATAAGGGCGGTACCGTCCGCCTTAAAAGCGCATATATCGTCCGTTGCGACGACGTAATCACCGATGACAGCGGTGAAGTAAGCGAAATACTTTGCACTTATTTCCCCGAAACGCGCAGCGGAAGCGACAAGCCATCCGAAATAAAAGCCAAGGGCGTAATACAGTGGGTAGATGCGAAGTACGGCAAAGACGTGCAGTTCAGGCAGTATCAACCACTTCTTAACGACGAAGAGTATCCCGAACAGGACTATGCGGAGCGTTTAAACAAAAACAGCGAAATTATTTTCAACGGCAAGGCGGAACCCTATCTTGCGGAAAGCAAAGACGGAACGCCTTTCCAGCTTATGCGGACGGGATACTATAAAAAAGCGACGGACGGCGGACTTGTTCTTTCGGAGATAGTGTCGCTTAAAGATAATTTCAACAAATAATTTTTACCGTGAGGTGACGATGAATTTTGTAGTTTTGACGGTTGTCGCCGTAACGGCGGTATTTGCCGTGGCAGGACTGTTTACGGGTTTTGTAAAGGGCTTCACCCGCGTAAAATCGTGGGCGGTTGAACTTTCATTGACCTGTATACTCGGTATCTGTATATCAAATTTAATCAAGTCGGATAACCCCGTAGTAAAAGCGGCTGCTTCTCTTGCGGTTACGCTTATTCTGTTATGCCTGTTTATGGTGAATTTTGCCGTTTTAAGAAAGGTTTTAAGTAAAAAAATTGAACGTAATATACAAAAGCATAACGAACAGCTTGAAGCACAAGTCGCGGCAGAGGGAGAACTTCCCGCAGAATACGGGTCTTTTGAAGAACCGTACGCACAGCCTGAATACGAATCGGAAACGGAAATGATTTCCGTAACGGGAATTGAAGAGGCGCAAACCGCACAGCCCGAAAAGAAGAAGCGCGAAAAGAAACCCCGTGCGTATTCGGGCGGCGGTTACAAAATTGCCGACAGGGTTTTGGGCAGTTTTACGCTTGCAGTAAAAGGCGCTGCAATTTCATTGATTTTCTTTTCGATATTGCTTGCCATAATAGATTTTTCAAGGCTTGCCGCAGACGGGGGCTCATTAAACGGCATATTCGGCAGCCTGTACACGGGTAAATTCTGGTTAGGTTACAGAAATTATATTTTCGATATCATTATTGTCGGTATAATAATGATAAGTATTAAAAGCTCATATGCAAGGGGGTTAACTTCGGCTGTTTGGACGCTTACGGTTATTGCGCTTGTGGCGGGAGCATTTGCCCTTGCTTATCACCTTGCGTTCAACGTACCGGAATTCGTCAACGCCGCCGACGGTCTTTACGCCCATCTGTTTGCCGACATACCCGAAAGCTTACAGGAAATTATAACTGTCGACGTCGCCAAGATTATAATATGTGCGCTGGTTTTCATATTCCTTTTGATAGCGGTAATTTTAGTTGCTGTCTTCGTTCCCAAACTTATTGACAGTGCCCGCGACGGAGCGGTTTTCAGCAATGTTGACGGTATACTCGGCGCGATATTCGTTACGGCATTTATATTGGCATTGTTGTTTGTGGTCGGGGCGGTTTTAAAGCCGTTCGGCAGTCTCGGATTTATGGAAGCTTTCAACGTTTATTTTGAAAAGAGCGGTATTGCGACTTATTTCTACAATAACAATCCGATAGATTTCAATATTCCCGTAACCGAATGGTTCGGTTAAAAATCAATTAAAAAAGACGCTCTGCGCAGGCAAAACCTGTGCAGAGCGCTTTTATAAATTTAAGGTATTTACTTAAATTTCTTCTGAATAGCTTTCGCAACAAGTACAGGATTCACCGTTGCAGGAACGGCCTACCGTAATCTTGTCAAGCGTGCAGTTACAGCCGTGATAGTTGTATTTGCACTTATTTACGTTACAAGCTATATCGTTGTTGAAGTTTTCCATATAATACCCTCCGCTTTTAATTTGTGTAAGCAAACTTTAATTATTCAAAGGTATTGACAAACGCACGCAATAATTGTAAAATATCATAAAAGGAGTATTTTATGAAAGTAATTTTATTGCAGGACGTAAAGGGACAGGGCAAAAAGGGCGAAGTGGTGGACGTAAACGAAGGTTATGCGCGCAACTTTCTTGTGAAAAAGGGGCTTGCCGAAATTGCCACGGCTTCCAAACTAAACGATATAAGCCAGAAAAAGTCTGCTGCGGACTTCCATAAAGCCGAAGAAATAAAGGCGACAAAAGCGCTTGCGGAAGAACTTAAAGACAAGGCGTTCACCGTCAAAATAAAGGCGGGGCAGGGCGGTAAAGTGTTTGGTTCGGTTACGGGCGCAAACATTTCGGAAGCTATGCAAACCGCGGGCTATACGGTAGACAAGAAAAAGATTGTTCTTTCACAGCCCATAAAAAACGTCGGCGAATACGATGTCGATCTCAAACTTATGGAAGGAATTTCCACTAAAATAAAAGTAACCGTAATAGGCGAATAAAATACCGCGGACTTCTGTCCGCGGTATAAATTTACGCTTTTTTATTTAAGTTATTATTTATCTTCCGCGGCCGCCGCCTCCGCCGAAGCCTCCGCCCGAAAATCCTCCGCCGAAGCCTCCGCGACCGCCGCCGTTTGCACCCGATGACGAAGGACGGGAAGACATTTCGTAATTCATTTGCGCCAAAGAGCCGTTTATCAGACTGTTTATAATTCTGAATTCTATATAAGTGGATACCATATTGCCTGAAAGCCACTGCGGCGGTTCCACCGTAAGGGCGGCAAATTTATTTTCCCATAGTTTTGAAACGCCGAGCACCTGCGCATAGGGCAGTATGTGGTAATAGAATTGCGGATCCTGTTCTATCATCATTTCAAGCTGGTCCTTTTCGGCAAGTTCGATAAAGTTTTTAAAGCCTAAAATGTCGTTAAGTTTATCTGTATACGCTTTCGTGCGCATTACCAAAAGAGCCGACATTGCGCTTATTATACAAGCGGTTAAGCTTACGGCAACTTTGGGCCCGACCGCAATAACGCTTGACGGGATAAACAGCGCGTATGCCAAGGTAAATATTGCGCTTATAAAAGCCATTCCTGCAAAGAAGAATACTGTTTGTTTTTTACTTGTCTTGTATTTGGTATAAACGGCGCCTGTCATAAATGCGTAAACAACGACTGCCGGTAATATGCAAATCAGCGGCGCAAACATTAAAAGCTTTGAAGATATGCGCACGAATGCAAGAATAATAGGCGTCAAAGCCGCTAAAAGACCGCCGAGTACGGCAAATGTAAACGATACGGCAAAACTTTTTTGGTCGTAAAGACCTTTTGCTTCGGAGTTCACCATAGCCGTAACTTTTTCCACCGTCTTGTAAAATTTGTTTTTAAGCTGTGAAATTCTGACCATATCCCCGTTTTTGAACAGGCTGTCGTACATAACTCTTTCGTAAGGCTTGCACGGTTCGGGCAGCGACGCCATTATCCTGATAATAACGGGGTCGCTTTTATTATCAAGGTTAATTTTTATATAACCTTTGCTTGCCCAATAGAATATAAGCGAAGTCACATCGCTTCCGTCGACTTTGTTGTCGATAAGTTTGCCCATAATAAGAGGGTCCATTCTGTCGGGAGCTTCATAATTTACTACTGGCATTACGGCGTTTTTGTTGAATACGAACAGCTTTAAAATTACGATTATAAAAATCACGGCAAGCCCCGCAAGCGCAAAGAAGTACGGGGTAAAGTCGGTGTAATTTTTTATTGCTCCGTTTACAAAGTGTAAATCGAAAGTAATACCTGTCTGTTCATTCAGCTTGTCAGCATTTGCCGTAATTACGGTTCTTCCGTTTTCAACCGAAGTATTAAACGGGTAAGCTATGCTTGTTCCTACGGGACCGGAATAACATTCCGCGCCCGTAAAACCGTCGGGCAGGATAAGCTTTACGGAAGCATTGTAAATATCGCAGTCCCAACCGTACCCGATAGGGTTTAACGGCAACATACTTTTCTTGACTACCGAATTTGTGATTATATAGGTGTAGGTCAGGCGGTAGCTTTCGGACTTACCGTATTTATTAGTCGTATCGCCAATATCTACCGAAAGGAAATCGTCGTATTCGTAGTATACGTCGTAAGGCACTTCCGTAAAGCCGTCCGAAAAAGTGTTACCGTCTGAAAATATTTTTACAACTTTAACGTCCCTGACCTGCACGCCGCCGTTAACGGGGATATCGCGTATAAATCCCGTACTGCGAATACCGCGGTAATTTACGGTAATATCTTCCGTAACTGAAATTTCACAGTTTTCGGCAATATCGTATTCGACGGCGTATCCCGCCAGTTCGAAGCGGTAAGACGGGTCGGTATAAGCTTTTGCGGGTTTGGACGCCGTAAACCCGTATACGCTTACCGCAAGAAGTACGGTAAGCGTAATAATAAGTATTATGGGAAGTTTATTAACTTTTTTCATAATTCAAATAAATTAAAATTCTACTTTGACGTTCTTTCTCTCTTCGGGGTCGTCAAGTTCGAAGTAAGGCTGTTTTTCAAGCTTCATCATTCCCGCAATAACCGAAGAAGGGAATGTGCGTATCTGGGTGTTGAACTGTTTTATTGTAGCGTTGTAATACTTTCTCGCATTGGAAAGTTCGTACTCGATACTCTTTAACTGGTTCTGCAAATCAAGAAAGTTTGTATTGGCTTTAAGTTCGGGGTATCTTTCCATTACCATATTGAAGTTTCGCATCGTCTGTGTAAGCTGTGCGTTTGCTTCAAGCTTATCGGCAAGGGTGGAAGCGTTTTGCGCCTTGTTTCTCGCTTCTATAACGCTTTGAAGTGTTCCGCTTTCGTGCTTGGCGTAACCCTTGACAGTTTCAACAAGGTTGGGGATGAGGTCGTAACGCTTTTTAAGATATATGTCTATATTGTGGAAAGCTTCTTCGTATTGGCTTTCCATTTTTACGAACCTGTTGCGCGCCGATATGCCCCAGCACACGATGATGATTAAGATAAGCGCCAATGCCGCGCCGACGGCGATACCGACTATCGCGCCTGTTCCCAAAAGTAAGTTCATTTTTTTGTTCTCCTTAAAGTTTTTTAATTTCGGTAAGAGCGTTCTTTAAAAACGTCTTTGCCGTAGAATCCTCTTTTATTATATCAACCGCATCTTCGGGAGTAAACCATTTTACTTCCGTAAGTTCGTTTTCGTCCAAAATTATTTCTCCGTCTTCGGCAATCATAAGGAAGTTTAACATAAGCACGTTTTTGGGTTCGTGATAACGCGACCCCATATATTTGAATTTAACCGTGTCAAGCCGTGTTTCTTCCTTAAATTCGCGTGTTACGGCTTTTTCCGCAGATTCGCCTTTTTTTATATATCCGGCGAACAGAATATAATCTTCGCTACCCGCGTGTTTTGCCAACAAAATTTTATCCTTTGTTCTGTTTGTTACAACCATACTTACCGCCGTTGCAAAGCGGGGGAAGCGGAATTCCGAACAGCTTTTGCAGTACGGTACCAGACCTTCGCCCTGTTTGAACATCAGCGTAAGTTTTTCACCGCATACGTTACAATACATATTTATCTCCTTATCGCACGCGCCGTGCGCGTTTTAATGATTATTTATATTTTTACACAGACTATTATAAAACAAAAAAACTCAATTTTCAATAGTTATACTCAAATTTAACTAAATTATTGACTTATTTTCACAAATAATATATAATCATTTATAATAATTATACAGACGGGGAAATTAAATGAACTACGAAGAAGCAAAAGATTTACTTGCAAAACACGGACAATTACAATTACTTGAATATTACGGCGGACTGACCGAAGAGCAAAAGTCGCTTTTATTGGACGATATATCAAAAATAAATTTCGGCGTTGTCGGACACTTAAATGAAAGCGATAAAACAAACGACGGCGGAGAGTATAAATGTCCGCCCGCCAAAGATTTAAAAGATATTGCCGAAAACAGACGGCTTTACGAAGCCGAAGGTTTAAAACTTTTAAAGGCGGGCAAAGTCGGCGCCGTCCTTCTTGCCGGGGGACAGGGTACAAGGCTGGGTTACGATAAACCGAAGGGTACTTTTAATATCGGCGAAACACGCACATTGACAATTTTCGGGCAGCTGATGAATAATATAAAGGAAGTAACCGACCTTTACGGCGGATACTTTCATCTGTTTATAATGACCAGCTCCGTAAACGACGGACAGACGCGCTCGTTTTTCGGTAAAAACGGTTATTTCGGGTACCCGCCCGAAAAAATTCATTTCTACATTCAGGACACCGAACCTGTCTGCGGCTTCGACGGCAAAATTTTTCTTTCGGAAAAGCACCGCGTCGCGCTTGCACCCAATGGCAACGGCGGTTGGTACTCGTCGCTTGTAAACAGCGGACTTGGTGAAATTATATCCGCACAGGGTATCGAATGGCTTAACATTTTCAGCGTTGACAATGTTTTACAGAGAATTTGCGACCCCGCTTTCATAGGCGCAACTCTTCTTTCGGGCAAAGCCTGCGGGGCAAAAGTCGTATGCAAGACCTGCCCGGAGGAAAAGGTGGGTGTTTTGACCGAACGCGACGGAGAACCTTGCGTTCTCGAATATTTTGAAATCCCGCCCGAACTTGCGGAAAAAACCGACCGGGACGGAAATTTGGTTTACCGCTACGGCGTAATTTTGAATTATCTTTTCAACGTCGGCGTTTTAAACGAAATATATCGGCATAAGCTTCCGTATCACGTCGCAAAAAAAGCTGTACCGCACATCGTAAACGGGGTTACGGTAAAGCCTGAAAAACCCAACGCCTGCAAATTCGAAACGCTTGTCGTCGATATGGTCAGATATATGGGCAGTTGCCTTGCGTATGAAGTGGAGCGTGAAATAGAGTTTGCGCCCGTTAAAAACAAGACGGGGGTGGACAGCGTGGATACCGCCCGTAGGCTTTTAAAATTAAACGGCGTAAAGCTTTAATTTATTACAATTTTGTCAATAAAATTATTTAAGGTAATATAGATGAAAAAATTTCTCATTCTGGTAATGATGGTTGCCGTCTTCGCCGCGTCGCTATTCGGCGGTTGTGCTGTAAACGGCAGGGACGGACGCGACGGAAAGGATGCGCAGGACGTATCTATTCAGGAAATATATGAAGCCGCAAAGTCAATCGAAGGCAACGAAAATCTTACTTTCGACCAATTTTTGAAGGAGTATCTCAGCTATAATGACGATACCGTCGGTCTTAAATCGGTCATAAACCGTTCGCTTATGTCGGGCGTATCTATACTTTCGCGGTTTGCTTACTCGGACGGTTCGGGATATTTGTCGGGTATGCGGAGAAGTTATAAGGTTTACACCGGTTCGGGCGCAATACTATGGCTTGATAAGTCTGCCGGCGACGCTTATGTGGTGACAAACTGTCACGTCGTTTACGACGACTCTTCTGTAAACGCTTTCTGTAAGGATATAAGACTGTATCTTTACGGTCAGGACGAAAAAGGAACAAATTTTTCAATCGATTTGAACAATGATATTGTCAACGATGAAAATTACCGCATAGAAGCCGAAATTATAGGCGCTTCGGTATCTTACGATATTGCGCTTTTAAAAGTTACGGGCAGCGACGTTTTAAAGCGTAGCGACGCTGTTGCCGCAAAGTTTTCGCAGTCGTCGGAAGTCTATGCGGGCGAATACGTCTATGCAATAGGTAACGCAGAAAGCGAGGGTATGTCTGCTTCCAACGGTATCGTAAGCAGGGAAAGCGAATATATTGAACTCAATATGTCCGACATTGACGAGAACGCGTATACCGAATACCGCGTAATGCGCATTACTGCGCCCATTAACCACGGTAATTCGGGCGGAGCACTATACAATACCCGCGGTGAAATTATTGGAATAGTAAACGCGAAGTTGGAAGGTGAAGATATAGACAATATGGGTTATGCGCTTCCGGCAAATTATGTCAAGCGGCTTTTAAAGCTTATGTATGACAGTTACGCGTCAAACGGTAATAACAGTGGCGTTCGCAAGGCATTTTTAAATATCGCGACGTCTGTATCCGACAGCTATTCGAGATATAACGAATCCCAGGGCGTTGCGGAAATATTCGATACCGTCAGTGTAGAATCGATAAGCGGTGCGCCTGCCCGTTCAAATTTGCAGAACGGCGATATTTTTAAGTCGGTTAAGATAACCGACTCTCAGGGCACGGTCAAAGAAGACATAAAGGTTACCAGGCGTTACCACGTGCAGGACGTTATGTTCTCCGTACGTCTTGGCGATACCGTAACTATAACGGTAGAACGCGGAGGGCAGAACGTAGACGTTGCAATTGTGTTCGATTCGGAAAACTATTTCAGAAATTACTACTGATATATTATAAAAAATCAACCCCGCCGGCGTTTGATAGAAACGCGGGCGGGGTTATTTAATTTATCTTTCTTGGTTAATATCGTAAGGGGTAACCTGATAGACGTAGTAGTTAAGCCAGTTTATGTAAAACAGATTTGCCGTTGACGACCAGTTCATTTTTACTTCTTTCATATCCTTATCGGCGAAGTAGTTTACGGGCGGTTTAATGTCCAGCCCTTTTGCCTTGTCGCGTTCGTATTCGTTTTTAAGTGTAAACCTGTCATACTCCATATGACCCGTTACGAATACCTGACGGTTGTCCGTACTTTTAATTACCGAAGCTCCCGCGCGTTTTGAATAGGCAAGAATTTTCAAGTTTTTAACGTCGAGAATATCCTTTGCGTAAATAATGGTATGGCGGGAGTGGGGCATATGGAATTCGTCTGAAATTCCACGCATAAGCGGTTCGGGAACGCCGTCGCGTACGCGGTTGTGCGCAAATATACCGAAGCATTTTTGCTTTAACGGGTGCTTTCTTATCTTGTAAAAGTAATGCAACGCCGCTTGCGCGCCCCAGCAGATAAAAAGCGTGGATGTAACGTGGGTTTTCGTCCAGTCCAAAATTTCTTTAAATTCGCCCCAATACGCAACTTTTTCAAACGGCAGGTTTTCAACGGGCGCGCCCGTTATTATCATACCGTCGAATTTGTGGTGTCTTACTTCTTCAAAAGATTTGTAAAACCTGTCCAAATGATTTTGGTCGGTGTGCGTAGGGTTGTATGAAGAAGTCCGGATAAGCGTAATATTAACCTGCAAAGGAGAGTTTGACAATAGGCGCATAAACTGTGTCTCTGTCGTCTCTTTCGTAGGCATAAGATTTAATATGGCAATTTCTATGGGGCGTATTTCCTGTGAAAACGCTCTTTCTTTATCCATAACGAATATTCTTTCGCCCGTAAGAATTTTATAGGCCGGTATATCCTTGTCGATAACAATTGGCATAATTATTCCTTAAACTTTTTCAAGCGCGTTTGCAAGGTCTGCGATAATATCGTCGGGGTTCTCGATACCGACGGAAAGTCTTATAAGGTTGTGCGGGACGCCCGCCTTTTTCAAGTCTTCTTCCGAAAGCTGTCTGTGGGTGGTGGAAGCGGGGTGCAAAACGCAGCTTCTTACGTCGGCGACGTGCGTTTCCTGCGTAATAAGCTTTAACGCTTCCATAAACTTCGCACATTTTTCGACGCTGCCCTTTATTCCGAAGCTAAGCATACCTCCCTGACCGTCGGGCAGGTATTTTTCGGCAAGCTTATTATACTTGTTGTCTTTAAGCGAAGCGTGGTTTATCCATTCTATTTTAGGGTGCTTTGAAAGAAATTCTGCAACTTTCTTGGCGTTTGAAGAATGTCTTTCCATACGCAATGCAAGGGTATCGCATCCTATGTACGATAAAAAGGCGTTCTGCGGACTCATAATCGCGCCGAAATCGCGTATCATCTGCGCACGGCATTTCGTGCCGAAAGAGACGGGCAAATCTGCGTATACAAGTCCGTGGTAGCTTTCGTCGGGGACGTTAAAGGATGAATATCTGTCGTTGCCCTTAAAACAGAAGTTGGCAATGTCGACAATCATTCCGCCGAGAGCGGCGGCGTGTCCGTCAAGATACTTCGTAGAGGAATGAATTACTATGTTTGCGCCCCACTGTGCGGGACGGCAAAGCGCAGGCGTCGCCAACGTGTTATCCACTGCAAACAGAACCTTGTGTCTTGACGCGATTTTCGCAATCTTTTCGAAATCGAGAACGATGATCGAGGGGTTTGCCACCGTCTCGGTAAAAATCATTTTCGTGTTTTTATCTATAAGCTTTTCAATCTCTTCCGCAGGTGCGTCGGGGTCGAAAAACCTGCACTCTATGCCGAGTTTTGGAAGCGTTACGGCAAACAGGTTGTAAGTACCGCCATACACCGCCTGCGACGAAAGAATGTTGTCGCCGGCGCCCGCAACGGTAAACACAGCAAGCGAAGTCGCGCTCATACCCGATGCGCAACCTATCCCGCAAACTCCGCCTTCAAGCGCAGCTACTTTGTTTTCAAAGGCGGCAACGGTGGGATTGGCAAGCCTTGTGTAGAAATAACCGTCGCTTTTTAAATCGAATAAATCCGCCATATCCTGCGTCTTTTCGTAAACGAAAGTCGTCGACTGAACTATGGGCGGTATTCTCGATTGTCCCGTTTTGGGTGAATAACCCGCTTGTACGCACAAAGTGTCCAATTTGTACTTGTCCATAATTTCTCCTTATGTTTATCTGTATTCTTTAAGCTGTCTGTCAAGGGCGCGCTTCTGGTCGCGTTCGGCAATGGTGCGCTTTTTGTCGTAACTTTGTTTACCCTTGCAAAGCGCAAGTTCGGCTTTTACAAGACTTCCGGAAAAGTAGAGCGAAAGGGGGATAAGCGTGTAGCCTTTTTCGTTAATTTTTCCGACTATTTTATCTATTTCGGCACGGTGCATTAAAAGTTTTCTGTCGCGCTTGCTGTCCTTCGTCGAAAACGCGCCCGACTTGTCGTAAACGGCAATATGCGCATTTTTAAGCGTAAGCTGCCCGTTCCTTATAAAACAAAAGCTGTCTTTAAGGTTGCAGTTGCCCGCCCTGAGCGATTTAACTTCCGCTCCCTCAAGCGCAATACCCGCTTCATACTTTTCAAGTATAAAATATTCGTAAGTGGCGTATTTGTTATACGCAATAATTTTCATAGACATATTATATCACAATTTTTTCAATAGTAAAATAATTTTTTATACGGCAAGCGAAAACATTACGCGCATTCTGCCGAAATCACAGTTATCGACGCGAATTTTTACTCTGTCGCCGAGTTTGAAAGTATGTTTAAAGCCTTTAAGCACAAATTTTTCGGCAATAAATTCATAGTTGTCGTCAGGCAGAATTTCAATGGGGATAAGTCCTTCTACGGTGTTGTCAAGTTCGCAGAAAACCCCGAAGTTGGTCACGCCCGATACAGTGGCTTCGAATATTTCGCCTATGCGTTCCGACATATAAACCAATTTGTATAAATCGTCAACGTCGCGTTCGGCTTCGTCCGCGTTGCGTTCGCGTTCGGAACAGTCGTTGCCCGCGCCTTCGGCTAAACTGCGGTAGAGGTTAAGCGCTTTTTCGCCGCCGTGCAAAACTGCTTTCAGCGCCCTGTGTACAAACAGGTCGGGATATCTTCTTATCGGCGAAGTGAAGTGGCAGTAACAGTCTGAAGCCAAGCCGAAATGCCCGACGTTTTCGTTACAGTATCTCGCCTTTTGCATACTTCTCAGCATAACCTTGTTTACTACCTGGCTGTAAGGCTTGTCCGCAATTTCCGTTAAAACGTTGCGGAAGTCTTTGGGTGCAACGCTGTCGGCGGTAAATTTTGCGTTAATGCCCAAGTCCTTAATAAATGAAATAAGCGTTGCCGCCTTTTCGGGCGAAGGGCGTTCGTGTATGCGGTAAAGGCAGGGGGAGTTTTTGCTTTTCAGGAACTCCGCAACGGCTTCGTTTGCAGAAATCATAAACTGTTCTATAATTCTTTCGGAAAGCCCGCGTTCGTAGTCGGGTATAACTATATTGCCGCCGCCGTCGATATAAATTTTTGCTTCGCGAACGTCAAGATTTACTTCACCGGCGTCTGCCCGTCTCTTTTCCATAGCAAGGCACAGCTTGCGCATTTCATACACTGTCGGAACGATGTCGGCGTATTTTTCGCATACGCTTTTTTCGCCGTCCAAAATTGCGTTAATTTTTGCGTACGTCATCTTGTGACGGCTGTTTATAATACTTTCGAATATTTCGTAGCTTTGCCTTACTCCGTTCTTGTCAAATATCATAAGGCAGGACATTGCAAATCTGTCTTCGCCTTCGTTTAAAGAACAACATCCGTTTGATAGCTGTTTGGGCAACATCGGCAAAACTCGGTCCGGGAAGTAAACGCTTGTACCGCGTGCGTAAGCTTCTCTGTCAAGTTTGGAATTATATTTTACGTAACGGCTTACGTCGGCGATATGCACTCCCAGCAGGTAGTTTTCGCCATTCTTTTCAAGTGAAATTGCGTCGTCTATGTCGCGTGTGTCGGCGCCGTCTATCGTAAATATAAGCTTTTCGCGCAAGTCTTTGCGTTCACCGGGGATAATTTTTTCAGCCGATACTTTATCTGCTTCGTCAAGCACGTTTTCGGGGAATTCTTCGTACAGTCCGTGCGCGCGTATAATCGAAAGCTCTTCAACTTCGAAATCTCCGCTTTCGCCCAAAATTTCGGTTATCTTGCCTTTTGGCAAACCGCTCTGCGGATAGGTTGTAATTTCACATACCGCCTTACAGCCGCCGTGCGCTTGCATAGAAAGGGAAGGGGGGATAATTACTTCGGGCAATTTGGCGTCGTCCGGGTAAAGTCTGCCGGATTCGTAAATGCCTACGATTCTGCGGGTTTTGCGCTCTTTAATTTTTATAACGTACGCTTCGTCTTCGGTTCCGCGTACGTGGGTTGCAAGCACTTTGTCGCCGTCGTAAGCCCCGTTTAAAGAATTTTTCGGCACGAAGAAATCGCCCTTTGATTTGTCGTCGGGCGTGATAAATGCAAAACCGCGTTCGTTGGCGCGCAGCGTACCGGAAAAAATTTTAAGCTGTTCTGCCGTGGCGTATCTGCCCCGCTTGTCGCGGTAAATCTTTCCGTCGTCTTCAAGTTCTTTCAGTGCAAGCTTAACCGCCTTTTTCGCCTGACGCGTGCGCGCGGTGAAAGGGGGAGTGCGCGTTATTTCGGTTGCGTTTTTAAATGCAAGTTTTCCGTTTTTAATTTCGTTAAATAATCTTTGTTGTATTTTCATATTAAGCAATAATAAAGGCGGCTGTCAAAGCCGCCTTAAATTTTTATTCATCAGGGAACGAGTAAGTTGACGATGTAAATAGCAATCGCAAGGAAAGCGAGAACGCCGAGACAAATCCAAGTCCATTTTTTAAGCTGGCTGTCAAGCGACTTGCCGCGGTTTTTACCGAAGAAAGTTTCGCTGGAAGCCGTAATGCCCTGAATACCGTCCGAATTACTCTTTTGAATCAATACTATAATTATCGACGCCAAAGCTGTAATAAATAAAATAATTAGGCAGGCTATGGATAAAACCATATATAAAGTATAAATGCTCGGCGACATACCGGCAGCGCCCGCAGGTACCATCAAATTTGCACCCATAAATAAACCTCTTAAATAAATTTACTTAAAAAGTATAACATAGCGGTTTAAATTTTACAATCAATTTTATCCCGTTTTTTCAATTTTTAACCGTTTTTCACCGAATTTATTTATAATAAATATTCCAAGGCATACAAGTATAAGCGCAATAAGAGTAAATACGGATAGAAGTTGTTTGCTTTCGCCTAAAATTATTGCAGAAAACACGGCGCCGAAAACGGGGTTGGTACTTTTGAATACGGCAACTTTGGATACGGGGTTGTATTTAAGCAGAAAGCCTTGCAACGTAAACGCGCACGCCGACAGGAAGGCAAGATATAGAAGCATAAAAATTCCGCCGACGCCCGTATAACCTATTTTTCCGCCTGCCGCAAGCCCGATTACCGCAAGCACTATCCCGCCGAAAAAAAATTGGTAGCCGCATAACACGGCGGTATCTTCCCGCTTTGAAAAAACTTTTACAAATCCTGCAGCAACAGCCGAAGAAAGCCCCGACAGTATGACAAACCCTTCACCGAGCATAGAAAACGAAAATGTAAAATCTCCGCCGATATTTATAAGTATTACTCCGCCGAAGCCGAGTATACAGCCCGCAAGCTTTACAAGGTTAAACTTTTCGGTTCTGAAAATGAAGCAGGCGGAAAGAATTGTAAAAAATACGCCTAAGCCGTTCAGTACGGAAGCCTTTACGCCGGCGGTATGCGCAAGCCCGATATAAAAAAAGGTGTACTGCGCTATGGTCTGGAATACCGATACCAAGCCGACCCGCCAGATATTAGACGGTTTTGGATAAATAAATCTGTGTTGGGTTATGCAACCGAAAATTATTACGAGTACGCCTGCAAGCGAAAAACGCATACCTGCAAACAGCATAAGCGAAGGCACGCTTTCTGTATCTATTTCAAACAGTCTGTAACCTATCTTTACGCAGGGGAAAGCGCTGCCCCAAAGAATACAGCATATAATCGCGCCTATACAGACTATATAATTTTTGGAAAAAAATTTTTCGGGTTCTTTAATCAGCATTTTACTATTATTATATTTATAAACAAGTTTTTAGGCAATTAATTTTTAGTACGTAACTTGACAAACTGTTAACGTCTATGATATTATTTGCAAAAAGGAGGAGTTATTATGGAAGAAAACAAAAACACACAAAAAGATTTATTTAATAAGTCGGATAAATATTTTTTCAAAGCAAATTTGATTTTTATAATCATTGCAACAATATACCTCGCTATTCTTTTAGTCACGGTTTTAATACTGATGATTAATGAAAATTTCGTCGGCGGAATTATTTCTTTGGCGACGGGCGCGCTCGGCATAGTGGTTGCATTTTTTGTGTTTAAGTTGATATTGTCAATGCTTGCAGACATAAAGTATATACGCAATAAACTTTACAATCTCGAAGAAAGCGAAAACGAAAAAATCTCCGACAATGTAGACCGTATCGGGAAATAAAATAACGGACAGACCGCAGTCTGTCCGTTGTTTTATTTTATAAGGCTTTTGCCTGTCATTTCTTTCGGTACGGGTAAGCCCATAATTTCAAGAAGAGTGGGGGCAAGGTCGGCAAGCACGCCGTCCGTGCGAAGTTTAACGTCTTTATATTTTTCTGATACAAGAACTACGGGGACGGGGTTGGTGGTATGCGCCGTAAAGGGAGAACCGTCTTCTGATAAAAGCTTGTCGGCGTTGCCGTGGTCTGCGGTAAGCAACGCGCTTCCGCCCATTTCCAAAATTTTATCGGTAACTTTCTTTACGCATTCGTCTACCGTGCCTACGGCTTTTACCGCGGCGGGTATAACGCCGGTATGTCCTACCATATCGCAGTTTGCATAGTTTAAAATAACAACGTCGAACTGTCCGCCGTCAAGCTCTTCAAGCACTTTGTCGGTAACTTCGAAAGCGCTCATTTCTGGCTTCAAATCGTAAGTCGCCACTTTCGGCGAAGGGATAAGGTCGCGCACTTCGTTTTCGTTTGGCTGTTCTATTCCGCCGTTGAAGAAGAAAGTGACGTGCGCGTACTTTTCCGTTTCGGCAATTCTAAGCTGCTTTTTGCCCTGTTTTGCAAGGTATTCGCCGAGAGTGTTGTCCATAGAAGTTTTGGGGAAAGCAATTTCAACGTCTTGGTACGTCGCGTCGTATACGGTAAAGCAGACGTAAACGGGGTCAAGCCAGCCCGTTTTTCTTTCAAACGCAGTTCCTTTCGGAACAATAAAATCTTTCTGCGATACGGCGCGGGTAATCTGCCTTGCGCGGTCGGGGCGGAAGTTGAAGCAAATTACGCTGTCGTCTTTTTCGATAAGACCGACCGGTTTTCCGTTTTCGTAAACTTTCGTCGGTTTTATAAATTCGTCGGTTACGCCGTCGGAATAGCTCTGTACGATGGCTTTGACGGGGTCGTCGGTGCGGATACCTTCGCCAAGCGTAAGCATATCGTAAGCCTTTTCAATTCTGTCCCAGTTATTGTCTCGGTCCATTGCGTAGTATCTTCCGCATACGTCCGCAACCTTACCGATGCCTATTTTGTTCATTTCGGCTTGAAGACTTTTTACGAAATCTGCGCCGGAAGTGGGGGATACGTCTCTGCCGTCCATAAAGCAGTGTACGAAACACTGTTCAAGCCCGCGCATTTTTGCCATTTTGAGAAGGGCATACACGTGCGTGATATGGCTGTGAACACCGCCGTCTGACATAAGTCCGTACAGGTGAAGCTTTTTATTGTTGTGTTTGGCGTTGTCCATTGCCTTTATAAGGGCGGGATTGTCAAAAAATTCCCCGTCCGATATGGCTTTGGTTATCTTTGTGAGATCCTGATAAACTATTCTGCCCGCGCCCATATTCAGGTGACCTACTTCGCTGTTGCCCATCTGACCGTCGGGCAGACCGACGCTCATTCCGCTTGCGCCCAACGTTGAAGAGGGGTATTCTTTAATAAGTGCGTTTACGTTCTTGCTTCCGTTTAATGAAATCGCGTTGCCTGCGCCTTTTTCTGCAAGTCCGTAACCGTCCATAATAATTATTGCATAAGGTGTCTTTTTCATCTGGTTTACCTTCTTTTTTTATTTAATTAATTATAACCCGTTTTACTGTTTTTAGCAAGCGTATAGGGTTTTATAATTTAAATTTCTTTTAGTTATTGACATTACTGTTATTGTGTGATACAATAAATGCATAAAAAAATGTGAGGGGATAAAAATGAAAAGAAGTATTAAACTGGTATTAATTACCGTGCTCACAGCCATTATAGCAGTTATGTTCGCCGGTTGCGGAAATAATAATGCCGAAGTGGCAGGCACTTATGAATTGTACTCTATATCGGGAACGGTAAACGGTATACAAATAGGCAATAACTCGTACAAATATTTTACAATTATTCTTGAAGAGAACGGTAAAGGTACCGTACAGTCGGAGGGTGCGGGAATAGGGGCGTCAAAGTATACGGCCACCGGCACATATAAGTACAAAGACGGAAAAATTACAATGACTGTAAGCAACGGTTTTGCTTCGGCGTCTGAAGAATATGATTACGCCGACGGAATGATTACTTACGTCGTCGATAACGATCAAATGAATTTCACATTAAAACTTAAAAGAGTAGAGCAGGAAGAAAATTCTTAATTTAATAAATAAAACAGCGGGACGGTTGATTTGCCGTCCCGCATTTATGTTATTACTTATTGAAATTTACTATCGTTGCAAAGTCGGTTTTAAGCGAAGCTCCGCCGATAAGTCCGCCGTCGATGTCCGGTTGAGCCATAAGTCCTTTACAGTTGCCGGCGTTCATACTGCCTCCGTATTGGATAACAACTTTTTCCGCGCACTTGGGGCAGAACAGTTCGCCTATCTTTTTGCGGATGTAAGCTATCGTTTCCTGCGCCTGCGCGTCTGTCGCGGTTTTGCCGGTTCCTATCGCCCATACGGGTTCGTAAGCGATAACTACCTTGGATACGTCTTCTATGCCGTTTAATCCCACTTTAAGCTGACGGTCCAAAACTTCGTTGGTTTTTCCGCTTTCTCTCTCTTCGAGAAGTTCGCCTACGCAGACAATAGGGGTAAGCCCTGCGTCAAGCGCTGCAAGAGTGCGTTTGTTTACGCTTTCGTCCGTCTCGCCGAAATACTGACGTCTTTCGCTGTGTCCGATAATTACGTATTTAACGCCGTATTCTTTAAGCATGCCGGTCGAAATTTCGCCCGTGTACGCGCCCGAAGCCGCCCAGTGCACGTTTTCTGCGCCGATATGAATATTGCTTCCTTCCGCCGCTTTAACCATAGCAGGAATAAGTATTGCGGGTACGCAAAGGCATACGTCGCAGTCAGCGTTCTTTACAAGCGGTTTAAGTTCTTCTATTAGTTTTGTACCGGTTTCAACCGTCATATTCATTTTCCAGTTGCCGGCGATAAAAGGTTTTCTTGACATAAGCTTTCTCCTTAGTTCTTTTCGTTAAGGCAGGCGATGCCGGGAAGAACTTTGCCTTCGAACAGTTCCAAAGAAGCTCCGCCGCCGGTGGAAATGTGCGTTACCTTGTCGGCAAAACCGAGTTGCTGTACCGCCGCGGCGCTGTCGCCTCCGCCGATAATGGTGGTGCATTTACCGTAAACGTCCGCAAGAGCCTGTGCAACGGCTATCGTGCCTTTTGCAAGTGTGGGGTTTTCGAATACGCCCATAGGTCCGTTCCAGATAACCGACTTTGCGGAAGCAATTTTGTCCGCGTAAAGTTTTCTTGTCTTTTCGCCTATATCCATACCCATTTTGTCTGCGGGTATCTTGTCGGCGTTAACCGTTTCCACTTCGATTTGCGCGTCGATAGGGTCGGGGAAGTGCGAAGCGACAACTGCGTCTACGGGCAGAAGAAGTTCTTTTCCTGCCTTTTCGGCTTTCGCCATCATCTCTTTGCAGTATTCGATTTTTTCTTCGTCGAGAAGAGAAGTTCCTACTTCGTAACCCTTTGCTTTGAGGAAGGTGTAAGCCATACCTCCGCCGATGATAAGGGTATCGCATTTTTCAAGAAGATTTGAAATAACGTTAAGTTTGTCGGCAACCTTTGCTCCGCCGAGAATTGCAACAAAAGGACGCTTGGGATTTTCAAGCGTATCAGCCATAACCGAAAGTTCTTTTTCGATAAGGAATCCGCAGACGGCAGTCTTAATAATTCCGTATTCTACGATAGCCGCCGTCGAAGCGTGTGAGCGGTGAGCCGTGCCGAACGCGTCGTTGACGTAAATTTCCGCGTCGTAAGCAAGGGCTTTACAGAACGCTTCTTCCTTTTTTTCTTCTTCCCAGTGGAAGCGCAAATTTTCCAAAAGTACGGCTTCACCGCATTTAAGATTGTCGCGTTTGGTCTTTGCATCCGCGCCTATAACGTCGGTTGCAAATGCAACTTTGCCGTTCAACAGTTCGTTAAGTCTTTTTGCAACGGGGGCAAGAGTAAGTTTTTTGGGTTCATCGGCTTTTGCCTTTGCAATAACCGCTTCCTTGGTGGTTTCGCCAGCGTCGACTTTCTTTTGGTCTTTCTTGTTAAGTTTGACTTCGGAAGAGAAGATCGAGTGGGGCTTGCCCATATGTGAACAGAGCGTAACCTTAGCGCCGTGTTCCAACAGATACTTGATTGTGGGCAAAGCTCCCTGAATTCTGTTTTCGTCGGTGATGACGCCGTCTTTCATAGGAACGTTGAAATCACAGCGCACAAGCACCTTTTTTCCGTTCAGGTCTTTAAGGTCTTTTACGGACATCTTGTTCATAGTTAAAAACTCCTTATTAAATAAATATTTTTTTACCTATTCATTATAGTTTAACGCAGAAGAAATGTCAATAAATTTTAAAATTTCATTTACTTTTTATTTTTCTTTAATAAATTTGGAATAAACGTTTGATAAATTTTATTTAAAGGATATAATTAATTTATAGGCGGTGTACAATGAAAAAATTTTCTAAAAATATTTTAATTGCAGTCTGTTCTTTTATTGTCTGTCTTACGTTTGCCGCGTCGGGCTGTGCGGACGGTAACGACGGTAAACCCGAAAACGGCGGAATAGTGTCTTACGTATCCCAACAGACCGAAGTTTACAGTTCGACTGCGGAAGTAGTCGAAGCCGTTGCAGATACCGTTGTAGAAATTAGTACCGAAACGGTAACGACCCAGTGGGGTATGCAGTATATCGTGTCAGGCGCCGGCAGCGGGGTTATAGTAGGAAAAAACGAAGAAAACAATCTCTATTATATCGTTACCAACAACCATGTTATAGACGGAGCAAAAGAAATTTCCGTCACCACGCGTTCCGGTGAAAAGTATGCGGCTTCACTTGTCGCAGCGGACGATTCCGCAGATATTGCGGTAATTGCCGTCACGTCGGAAGTTAATCTTAAAATAGCGGTCTGGGGCGACAGCGACCAGCTTAAAATAGGCGAAGATTTGATTGCAATTGGCAACCCTCTCGGCAGTCTTGGCGGAACGGTCACAAAGGGTATACTTTCGGCAAAGGGCAGAAGCATTACCGTCGGAAATTACGCTATGACGCTTTTGCAGACGGATACCGCAATTAACCCCGGTAATTCGGGCGGTGGACTTTTCAATATGCGCGGGCAATTAATCGGCGTAGTAAACGCAAAAACCACCGACGAAGAAATAGAGGGAATATGTTTTGCGATTCCCGCAAACACGGCGCGTTCGGTGTATGGCGACCTTGTGCAATACGGTTTTATTAACGGCAGGGCGACGCTCGGCATAATGGTCGAACAACTGACTTTCAGGAATTCGCATACAATAGTGTGCGTTACAGACGCGGGCAATTCCCCCGACGGTACGTTTATGCGTTACGACGGCATCTATTCGGTAAACGGCAAGCGCATAAGTACGATTCTGGAATTTAACGTCGCGCTTTCGGAAATAAACGTCGGCGACAGCGTAGAAATCGAAGTTTACCGCGGTACGGCTTCGCAGGGGATTTTAGGTAGTGTAAATATAAGCTTTGCTTCCGAACTTACCAAATTCAGCGTAAATGCAGTTCAGTACGGTGCATAATTTTCGGGACGGAAATTAACCGTTTGATTTCCGTCCTTAAATTTTGCCTAAAAGGGTTGTATTAATTTGGGCGGTATGTTATAATCTGTAATATGAAGATATGTGTCGCGGGGCTGGGGCTTATCGGCGGGTCTATATGTATGGCTTTAAAACGCGCGGGTTATTCCGTCGCGGGTTGGAACCGTTCTCAAAAAGCCGCCGCCTTCGCCCTTGAAAATTCGATAATCGACGGTATTGCGGTAAGTTTTGAAAATTACGACGTCGTGTTCGTCGCGCTTCCGCCCGAAGCAACGGTTAAATTTATAAATTCAAACACGTTTGCAGACGGCGCGGTAGTCGCCGACATCTGCGGTGTAAAGCAATATATAACGAAAGAAGTAAATTCACGCCCGCGGAATTTCAGTTACGTCGGCTGTCACCCGATGGCTGGAAAGGAAGTTATAGGTATTGAAAACGCGTGTGCAGACCTTTTCGACAGAGCAAGTATGGTTATAACCTCCGACAGCTCGACTGACGCCCGTGCGCTTGACGCAGTACGCGTGCTTACGCGAGATATGGGTTTTAAATATATAGTCGAATGCACGGCGGAAGTCCACGACAGAAAAATAGCCTATACTTCACAGCTTGCCCACGTGGTGTCAAACGCGTACGTCAAGGACGGCGAACTTAACGGTTGCATAGGCTTTACGGGCGGAAGCTTTCAGGATATGACAAGAATTGCCGGCGTCGACGAATACGTTTGGGCTTCGCTGTATCTGAACAATTCGTCAAACCTGTCGGAAAAGATAGGAAATTTAATTTGTTCGTTGCAAAAAATTAAGGACTGTATAGACGGTGGCAACTACTCACGGCTTTGCAGTGTACTGCGTGAGGGCAGGGAAGTTTTCGACAGCGGAAGAAAAACGGCGGCTTTGCCCGAAATTTCGGTAACAAAAATAAAGTAATTTCTGAAAATATGTGTTATAATGGATGAGTGCAAAATTAAAATTGCCTCCTGCGGCGGCGGACTTGACACGGATATAAGAACCGTCGGCGAAGTGTGCGAAGCGGACGGTACGGTTATCTTCCGATATAAACTTGACGGCGACGACTGTACGCTTACGGTAAAGGACGGTACGGTCAGCCAGATTAGAAGCGGACGGCAGTCTGTGTGTATGGTATTTTCCGAAGGTGCAATTACCGAAGGAAATACGGGCGACGGTTATCTGATTTGTCCGTTGGAAGTGTATACACGCAAAATTTCTTTTAAATGCGGCAAGGGCGGTTTCAGGCTGACTCTTTTATACACTGTCAACGATGAAAATATAAGGCTTGATTTTACGGCGCTAAAAACTAACTTGGAGATAAAATGAAAATAGAATACCTTGGACATTCTTGCTTTAAACTTACAGAAAGTACGGGAACGTCGGTCGTATGCGACCCGTACGATCCGTCGGTGGGTTACGATATGCCCGAAGTCAGCGCGGACGCGGTGACGGTTTCCCATCACCATTACGACCACGACAACGTTAAGGCGGTCGGCGGCAATCCCGCGGTTATAGACGGGGAATGCAGTTACGATCTTCCCGGGGTGGAAATAAACGCTATCAAAAGTTTTCACGACGGTACGCGCGGAAAGAAAAGGGGAGATAATTTAATTTTCAAATTCCGTATGGACGGGATTGACATATGCCATCTTGGCGACCTGGGTGAAGCGTGTTCTTCCGAACTTATCGACGTGCTTCTGCCCGTAAACGTATTGCTTATTCCCGTCGGCGGAAATTACACTATCGACGCGGAAATGGCGAAAGAATACGTTGACAGAATTATGCCCGACGTAGTAATACCTATGCATTACCGCGAAAAAGGCTGCGCATTAGATATCGATAAGGTGGACAAGTTTACTGATTTGTTCGATGAAGAGTACGTAGAAGAACTTGAAGAAAGGGAACTCGAGCTTATGCGTAGCGACTTAAACGGGGAAACAAAGGTAGTTGTTTTCGGCGGGAGGCGTTGACAGTGTCCGGAAAATTACTGAATGAACTGAAAGAAAGACTTGACGCCAAGACTATACACGACTTGCGCCAGGTTGCCCGCGCGGTCGGCGTTCCGCGTCCTGCGGACGGAAAGAAGGAACGTATTCTCAACTGCATTATGGATATAGCGGCGGGCAATTTTGATCCCGTCGTCCCTTCTAACAGGGGTGCGCACCCCAAGTCAAACGAGTATGACAGACAGGCTGTGGCGGACGTTTTCCGTTGCAGGGAAATTTGTCTGGCGGGAGAAGCGACGGAAGAGAGCAATTTTGAATTGTCGGTTGCAAGCGGTGAAGATTTCGACCGGTTTGCCTTTACGGCCGAAGGAACGCTTTACGTAAGCGGAGGCAAATGGTTTATGAACGTCAGGGGGCTCAGAGATAAAGGCATTACCGAAGTGTTCGTAAGCAATTATTTTATAAACACTCTTAAATTGCGAGAAGGGGATTGGGTAAAGGGTGACTGTAAACGCGAGTCGCTTGACGAAATTGCAGGACTTTCCTGCGTTTTATCCGTAAACGACGTTGCGCCAGAGTCGCTGCACGACAGAAAAGAAATAGATAAGCTCGTTCCCGTATATCCTGATAAAAAAATACATCTTTACGGCGAAAACGCGACTTGCAGAATTATAAATCTTCTTTCTCCGCTCGGTGAAGGACAGCGTGCTTTCGTTACGGGAGCGCACGCCTGCGGAAAGACTTCGGTTTTAAGGGATATAGCTTCGGGTCTTAAAGATTACGGAGATATAAAACTTATTGTCGCGCTTATTGACGCGGCGCCCGAAGAAGCAGCGGAATTCAGACGTATCGTTCCCGAAAAGAACGTGTTCGTATCTCCGTTCGAAGCGGGTTCTTCCGGACATGTGGCTACTGCGCGTATGGCGTTGGATCACGCAAAGCGTCAGGCGGAAACGCACGGCAAAGCCGTATTGATTATCGACGACCTTACGCGCCTTGCCAAGGCGTTTAATTGCATAGGCAGGCAGGTCTGCCAGCCTATTGATCCGTCCGCGACGGACAGCGTAAAAAGTTTTCTCGCTTCGGCAAAAAATACAGAGGAAGGTATTTCGCTAACGTTAATTTCGGCTTTGAGCGAAAGCGGCGACGAAGCGGACGAAGCAGTGTATAAAGCGCTTAAAGGCGTGTGCAATATGCGTGTGGCTCTGTCTTCGAAAATTGCGCGTATGCGCATTTATCCGCCTATGGATATAGACAATACTTACGCAATCGGCGACGAAAAATTGCTGTCGGATAACGAACTGAAAACGGCGGATACTTTACGCGGTTACGGTGCGGAGAAGATAGTGGGACTTGTAAAAGACACAAAGGACAACGATGAATTGTGTAAGCAGGTATTAAACTGAAATTATGGCATCTAAAAATTTATTTACCGATAAGGTAAAAATCACAATAAAATCCGGCGACGGCGGGGACGGAATGAATTCGTTCAAGTCCTATAAGGGCAAGCCTGCGTGCGGACCCGACGGCGGCGACGGCGGCGACGGCGGAAACGTATATATTTTAGCGGACGCAGGTATAAACGATTTGCTGTCTTTCCGTTACACAAGCAAATACGTCGCGGGCGACGGAGAGCGCGGGGGGACGAACAAATGTTTCGGTAAATGCGGGGCGGATATGATAATAAAGGTTCCCGTCGGTACGGTTGTGCGCGACCTTGAGAGCGGAAGCGTAATATCCGATATGTTTGCGGAAGGCGAAAAAAAACTTATTGCGGAAGGCGGAAGGGGCGGTAAAGGCAACGTCCGTTTTACCACTGCCCGTAGACACGCCCCCAATTTTGCGCAGAAGGGCGAAAAGACACAGCCGCACGAAATTATTCTCGAACTTAAAGTAATTGCCGACGTAGGCATAATCGGATTTCCAAACGTGGGCAAATCTACCCTGCTTTCTAAAATTTCGGCGGCGCGTCCCAAAATCGCAAATTATCACTTTACGACGCTTTCTCCCAATCTCGGTGTTGTTAAGTATTACGATAACTCTTTCGTAGCGGCAGACATTCCGGGGCTTATAGAAGGCGCTGCGGACGGCGCGGGACTCGGACACGACTTTTTAAGGCATATAGAACGTACTCGTATGCTTCTGCACGTAATCGACGTATCGGGCAGCGAGGACAGAGACCCAGTTGAAGATTTTGTAAAAATCAATCAGGAGCTTAAAGCTTACAGCAAAGTACTCGGTTCGCTTCCGCAGATAATCGCGCTAAACAAATGCGACGTCTATGGGGCGCAGGAAAACGTCGGCCGTTTTAAAAAGAAGTATTCCGGAAAGTATAAAATATTCCCCATAACGGCGGTAAACGGCGAAGGCACGGATAAACTTATAGAATGCGTGTTTAATATACTTAAAGACCTTCCGCCCGTCAGACGCATCGAAAGCGACGAAAGTTTTACTTATAACAAGGGCGGTAATCTCGATTATGAAATTTACGTCGACGGGGACGCTTACGTCATTGTCGGCGATCTTGTCGATATGCTTTGCCGCAACGTCGTACTAAACGACCCGGATTCTATGGCGTATTTCCAGAAAATTCTCCGTGAAAAGGGGGTTATATCCAAGCTTCGTGCAATGGGTATACAGGAAGGCGGTACGGTTATTGTCGGCGACGTTGAATTCGACTTTGTAAATTAATTTTAAGGAAAATATATGTTGACATCGAAACAGCGCAGTAAATTAAAAAGCCTTGCCGCAAATCTTTCCCCGATAGGTCAGGTGGGAAAAGAGGGCATAGGCGAAAATATGCTTTCAAGTTTTTCGGACTGTCTCGAAAAACGCGAACTTATCAAGATAAATATTCTTGAAAATGCGGACGGAGAACCGCAGGCAATAGGGCGTGAACTTGCTGAAAGACTGTCTGCCGAATGCGTCATAGTAATCGGCAGAAAAGCCGTTTTATACAGAAAGTCGGGCAGAAAAGACGTAGACCATATCGTACTTTGATTTTTCGTTCAGTTTATTACAAGAGTTACCGCGGAGAGAATAAGCATTATTCCTCCGCTTATAATATAGTAGACGGGGAAAAAGGTAAAATAGCTTAAAAACATAAGCGCCGCACCGGACCAGAACAACGGCGCGCACAGTTTGCGGGAAAATCTTGCCTTGACGCGCTTGAAAAAGCTTATTTTTTTTGCGCCTTCGTAAACGTACTTTTCGGGCAGAAGTTCTTTTTCTTTCAACAGCCCGTAAACGTAATCGATGCACTGCGTTTCGATTAAAAAGTTTTCGCATAGCATTGCGGCTTCCGCCGACTGACGGCAACAGAAAATAATTTTTTTCTTGTCGCTTTTAAACTTTATTACTTCCGCAACGTCATCTTCGTTCAAAGGCTGCATTTTGAAAATAAAAAAGTAAACGGCTTCGTCCGTATGAATTTTACTGCCTTTTATCTGCGGTTTTTGCTGTGCGTCAAAGCACTTTTCAAACAGTCCGCAGATATAATCGTCCGTTGAAAGCGAGAGATGAAGGGAAAGCAGTTTTTTCTGCTTTTCGTCGCGTGAAAGTAAAAGTTTTTTATTCTGTTTTTTGCTTATGTATAAAAAGCTTAAACTGCCGAACAGCAGACAGGCGCATACTGCAAACGCCAATGCGACGTATGCGTTGCGCGTGTAATACCGTATGGCTGTAAAGAACAGTAAAAAAGCGCAAAGCCCCGCAAAAAATGTATCTAGTATCAAAGGCAGATTAATTCTTCTCATATAAAGTTTATTGCCGTAAACGCCGTAAATTATGCAATTATGCGTGAAAATATGAAAATCGCAATTTTCGGCGGGTCGTTCAATCCCGTCCATAACGAACATATAAATATAGTCAAAGCCGTCAAAAAAACGCTTGCGCCGGATAAAATTATAATTATGCCGTCGTCCGTCACCCCGCAAAAATACGGAAAAATGACGGCGTCCGCAGCCGACAGAATTAATATGTGCAAAATGGCTTTCTGCGGTATGGACGAAGTTGAAATATCAGATTATGAAATTGCCAAGGGCGGGGTAAGCTATTCATATATTACCTGCCGCGCTTTGAGGGAGAAATATCCCGAAGGCGAGCTGTATTTCGTAACGGGTTGCGATATGCTTAAAAATTTTGCCGAATGGAAGTACCCCGAAGAAATTTTGAAATGCGTAAAGCTTGCCGCTTGCGCAAGAGAAAACAGACGTGAATTTAATAACGCCGAAAAAGATTTTAAAAAACGCTTCGGTTGCGGTATCGTAAATATAAATTATACTGGCGCAAAGGTAAGTTCTACGCGCATACGCGTTTTGTCAAGCCTTGGAGAAAGTATAAGCGGTTTCGTTCCTGCGAAAATCGAAAGTTATATCTCAAACCATTCACTGTATTTACTGTCGGAAATATCGGCAGTAAAAAAATATTTAACGCCGCCGCGTTGGGCGCATACCGTTCGCGTTGCCGTAACCGCGGCTGAAAACTGTACGCGTCTGGGTATTGACGAGAAAACGGCAGTAATTGCCGCCGCCTTGCACGATTGCGCAAAATATCTTACGCCCGACGCGGAAGAGCTTAAAGGTTTTGTCTGCCCCGCAGACGTTCCTCAACCCGTCATTCACCAGTATGCGGGGGAATACGTTGCACGCAATACTTTCGGTATTACGGACGAAAATATTTTAAATGCAATCAGATACCACGCAAGCGGAAGGGAAGATATGTCGGGACTTGAAAAACTTATTTACCTTTCGGATATGCTTGAAGAGGGCAGAAATTTTAGCGGCGTGGAAAAACTGCGTGAAGAGTTTTCACGCAGTATAGACGGCGGGCTGTTTTCGGCTTTGGAACACCAGCTTGATTATTTAAAAAGCACGGGCGGGCAAATATATCCGCTTACGCAGAGAGCATACGATTATTTAAGGAAAAACAAAAATGACAAGTAATGAAAAAACGCAGTTAATCTGCAAAATTTTATCCGACAAAAAAGCTGACGGCATAGTGTACATTGCCGTTGAAAATAAGACCAGCCTTTGCGATTATTTTATAATTGCGGGCGGTCGGTCAAAAACGCAGGTTAAAGCGCTTGCGGAAAATCTTGAAGAAAAGCTTAAAAAGGAATACGATATCGTACCCCGCCGTACCGAAGGCATACAGGGCGGAAGGTGGGCTGTTCTCGATTACGAAGACGTTATCGTGCATCTGTTCGGTGACGAAGAACGCGATTTTTACCGCCTTGAACGGCTTTGGGAAGACGGAGAAAATCTTACAAGATACGACGGCTGAATTATTTTTTAAATTCAATTTCTTTCGGATTAGAATACGAAGATTTTTTACTCCGCTTTCTCTCTACTATGTAATAGACCGGTTCAGGCTTAGGCTCGGGTTTGGGTTTTTCGGGCTTGGGCGGAGGTTCGGGTTTCTTTCTGACGCTTTTTAGTCCGATGTAAGCAAGTTTTATTACGTGGACGAGAATAAAACAGACTACAAAAGTTAAAAACAAATATAAAATACCTATAAACATAATTAAATTATATATTACGTGCAACTTAAAAAATTGCCGAATTATAAAATATATTAAAAGAAAAGGTAAAATTTATGACTGAATTCGAACAAATGGACGAAAGCGAAAGATTACAGTTTACTGAATTTAAAAGAAACCTTAACCGTCAGGCGGCACAGGCTCAGGTCGGCAAAATCGAATACGAACTTACAGACGCGTCGGTTGATAGAAATATTCTCAAACGTGTATGTCAGGACGCAAACGCGCTTAAACTCGGTGCTATATGCACGTTGCCTTGCTACGTAAGAACCTGCGCAATGCTTCTCGGAAAAGACCCTCAGACTTCTCTTATAGCGTGCATTTCGTCGCCGCACGGCGGAGATACCACCGAAATTAAGGTTAAGGCAATAAAAGATGCGGTAAAGAACGGCGTGGACGAAGTGGAGGTAACCGCTCCCATAGCGTACGTTAAGGACGCAAATTGGGGTTACGTCAAACGCGAATTAAAAAAACTTAAAGGCGCGGCAAAGAAGTGCGGTTTGCGTATAAACATCGAAAGCCCGCTTCTTACCCCGCAGGAGATAACCAAGCTTTGCACGGTTGCCGCCGATTGCGGTATAACATCCTTACGCGTAAGTTCGGATTCTTACGGAATACCGGACGCGGAAGTCGTTACGCGCATAAAAGCCGCGGTTAAGGACAAATGCACGGTTAAAGCGGTGGGGATAACGGGTCTTGCCGATATGAACGTCGCCTTCGATATGGGTGCGGGCATAGTCGGCAGTAAAAATGCCGCCGACCTTGCAAGGCTTATTTTTCAGACAGTATAATTAAACCCGCCCGACGGAAATATGTCGGGCGGGTTTAATCATCTTAAAAGAATCAATTTTTTCTTTGCGCGGGTAACGGCGGTATACAGCCACCTGTTTTTATCTTCTTTGAATGCGTAACTTTCGTCAAATACGACGGCGTTGTCAAATTCGCTTCCCTGCGCCTTATGGCAGGAAATACAGTAACCGTATTCAAATCTGTTCAGTGTAAACGCGCCTACTGCTTGACCGTCTTCGTCAAACTTTTCAAAGTAGTCGCCGTGTTTGTATCTGAACCGTCCTTCCGTGAAAATTCCCGTATCGAACGGCAGCGCTTCTGGGCAAAGCCCGTCGAGAAAATCGGGCTTAAACTGTATAAAACCTATGCCGGAGTCAAGGTCGTAAAACGGGTCGTAAGCTGTGCCGATTATACCGTTTACAAGATTAAATCTGTATTCGCCGTCAATATACTGTTCCCAGTTATTAAGGGTGCAAATCAGTTTTTCGCCGTCCTGCGGAAGTCTGTCAAAACCTTTTAACGCCCTGAGCTCTTCATTAATCCGTACACGTGTCTTGTTTATGCCGCAAATAATCTGGTCGGCTTTGGTAAGATAATTTCTTCTGCGTTCTCCCGTGAAATTGCGCTTGTTTATTACTGCCACGCTGTCGCCGTATCTTCCGTAAGGAATATAACTGCCTTCCCGCGCCATTTCCGAAAGCTTGATAATAGGGTTGTCGAGTTGCTGTCTTACAATCGTTCTTAAAGTAAAGTCTGGGTTTTTCAAATAGGAGTTAAAGCCTTCGACGGGCGGAAGCTGGGCGTTATCTCCGCAAAGCAGCATTTTAACGCCGAATTCAAGCAAGTCCCACACAACGCTGTCAGACACCATAGAAGCTTCGTCAAGCACGATAAGCTTAATGCTTTTGTCTATGCTTTCACGCCGCTTGAATTTCAGCCGTTCGATTTTAATTTTTTTGCCGTTAACTTCGACTTCCTGTTCTTCGGGGATGGACTGGTAGATAAGACGGTGCAGGGTAGTGGCGGGAATACCGCTTCTTATAAGCACTGTCGCCGCTTTGCCCGTCGGTGTTACGAAAGCCGCGCTTTCGTCGGGTGTTAGGTTAAGCGTCTCGGTCACGGCGTGTTTTAGAAGGGTCGTTTTGCCCGTTCCCGCGTAGCCCGAAAGTACGAAAACTTGCTTTGTAGAGCTTTTAAACCATTGTTCAATTAATTTTTCCGCCGTAATCTGGTCGTTGGTAAGTTGCCCGAACATATTCGGATTATACCATATAAACATACGTTTTAGCAAGTAAATAACAGTTTTCGTACAAAAATTTTAAGGCTTTGATAATTTTTCTTTTATTGCAGAATTGTTGACTTATTTGCCGATGATATTATATAATGGTTTAGTAGTTTAGTGAAGGAGAATTATATGGATTTCAATGACAAAAAATGGCAGGACGGTATGCGCGTCACGGTAGACTACAACTATATGATGTCGAAGTCGCTCGGCGATAAGGGTATTAAAGACAGCGAAATTTCCGCGCTTTCGGAAAAAGCCGCTTCTGCTTACGGTTATGTTGCAAAAAACCGCGGTAAAGACGAACTGTTTATGGGCTGGACGGAACTTCCTTATAACCAGAATGAAATTGTGGAAGATATTTTAAAGACGGCAAAAGAAGTCAGAAGCAAGTTCAAGTACTTCGTGGTTCTCGGTATAGGCGGAAGCGCGCTCGGTCCCATTATGGCGTTCAACGCGTTAAAGCATCTGCACTATAACGAACTTCCCGACGATAAGAGGAACGGTCCCAAATTTTATGTCGAAGACAACGTAGACCCCGTAAGAATGGCTGCGCTTTTGGACGTTATAGAACCCGAAAAAACGTGCTTTAACGTTATTTCCAAATCTGGCGCAACAAGCGAAACGATGACGCAGTATCTCATTATTGCCGATATACTCAAAAATAAGGGCGTGTCGCTTCCCGACAATATTATTTTCACTACCGACGAGAAGAAGGGTAATCTTATAAAGATAGACCAAAGCTTCGGCGGAGCTTTCAAAAAGTACGTTCTCCCCGACGGTGTCGGCGGAAGATTTTCCGAAATGTGTCCCGTCGGGCTTCTTCCCGCGGCTGTTCTCGGCATAGATATTAAGGCTATGCTTGCGGGTGCGGCATATATGGACGGATTGTGCTCTTCGCCCGACGTTTCAAATAACCCCGCGCTTGCCTGTGCGGTTTTGCAGTATATAACGATGAAGCAGGGCAAAAACATAAACGTGCTTATGCCCTATTCGGATAATCTTAAATTAATGGCGGATTGGTACTGTCAGCTTTGGGCGGAATCTCTCGGCAAAGCGGTTGACTACGACGGTAATGTCGTCAACGCAGGTACCACGGCGGTTAAAAGTCTGGGCGTAACCGACCAGCACTCACAGGTTCAGCTTTATATCGAAGGTCCTTTCGATAAGGTTATAACGTTTATTTCGGTAAGCGAATATGCCTGTGCTATGCCGATAGCGCACGGTTGCGAAGATATTCCCGACGTAGGCTTCCTCGGCGGACATACGATGCAGGAACTTATTCAGGCGGAAAACAAGGCTACTGCTTACGCGCTTATGCGTGCGGGCAGAATGAATTATACTATTACGTTGCCTGCCGTTAACGAGTTTACTCTCGGACAGCTTATGTATCTTCTCGAATTGCAGACGGCTTATACGGGTGCGCTTCTCAATATAAACACTTTCAATCAGCCCGGTGTCGAAAATGGCAAAAAGGCAACGTTTGCCCTGTTGGGTAAAAAGGGTTATGAAGCGCAGAAAGCGGAAATCGCTTCCGCCGCCGCTCCCGATAAAAAATATATAGTATAAAATGCAGCCTTACTATATAGCGGCAATAGTTATTTCGGTTGTTTTGTTGTTGCTTTTTTTGTTCGCTTGTTTAATTTACATTTTTGCGTTCGGTAAGCGAATCGACAAAAACCCGTCTTTTAAATATTTTACGGCGGAAGATTTTTCTTTAACCGCACAACCCGTGGCGCTTTCGGACGGGCTTAACGGCTTTATTTACGGTAAAGGCGAACCCAAGAAGGATAAACTTATTATTTTCTGTCACGGAATGGGTGCGGGGCATATCGCCTATACCACGGAAATTGCATATTTTTGCAATCTCGGTTACACCGTGCTTGCGGTTGACAGCTTCGGCTGTAACTTTTCGGAAGGTAAAAGAATAAAGGGAATGTATTCCGGGGTGCGCACTGCGGTGTCGGCTGTCGACTATGCAAAAAGTTTGTACCCGTTGCAAAAAGTATGGCTTATCGGTCACAGCTGGGGCGCATATTCTGCGCTGTGTGCGTCTACGGAAAGGAAAGTGGACGGAGTAGTTGCGATAAGTTCGCCGTTAACGCCGTCCAAAACAATTCAGCAAGCTTCGGCTCGGATAATTTCAAAACCGTTTTCGGCAATTTTAAGACCTTTTTTGTGGTTTGTTAATTTTTTGACTTACGGCAAAAACGGCAACAAAAATGCGGCGAAATGCGCAATAAAAAGCGGTGTTCCGACTCTGCTTATACACGGTGATAAAGATAAAGTTGTCCCTATAAAGGGTTCCGCATTTGCAAAAGCCAACGGTAAAAATATAACAAAGCTTATCGCCGAAGGAAAGGGACATAACCCTTACAACACGGCAAATGCCGAAAAACTGCTTGCACGGCTTTTCAGCCTTAAAGACTTTTCGGAATTCGATTTTAAAGGCGCAACCGAAGAAGACGAAGAGGTAATGCGTGCCGTTGCGGATTTTATATCCGAAAATTAAAATTCAAATCAAAGTGATTTTTGCTTGCCAACAGGTTACGGCGTGTGATATAATCACAAAGCAAAAATCATAACGGCCCTGTGGTCAAGAGGTTAAGACGGAGCCCTCTCAAGGCTCAATCTCGGGTTCAATTCCCGACAGGGTCACCATTAAAATAAAGCGGCGCTTGTGCGCCGCTTTATTTTAATTTCCAAGACCCGAAGAGGGAATTGAGGGGAGGCAAGACAATGTAACCATTGTCGCAGGTCGGCGGACTCTACCGCCGACTTGACAGCAATCGGACTGAAAATCATTTAAAAATATTTGACAATTTTTTACAAAATGTCTATACGCTATTGATTTTTTGAAATACGTGTGATAAAATAAAAAATAATAAGGAGTAAGCTATGTCAAAAAAGGGCGATTTAAAAAAAGCTATTGAAGAAAGCGAAAGAGAGATTGAAGCTTTGGAAAAGAAACGTATGCGTTCGCAATCGGCATTGATGGAAGCGCATATAAACAACGTTGCGCCAAACGCATCGGATATAGAATATTTTAAAATATACTCCAATCTTATTGAGCTTGAACGCAAAAATCTTCGTCAGCTTAATAGCGAATTAAATAAGTTAAAATAACAAAGGTAAAAATTACCGTCCGTAAGAATAAGCTTAATATTGCGTATTAAACCGCATTTTCCGCGTAATTGTTTAATTAAAGTTAAACGATTATGCAGTTTTGCGTTATTTGCGGATAAATTTTATAAATCGACGACGTAGAAATAGGGAGAATAGTATGAACGCTTTTCGTAAATTCACATTTAAACGCAGAATAGCAGTCGCAGTCTGCGTTATTTTCGCGTGTCTTTCGTTTATTGCAGGATTGATAGTCTTCAATAACGAAAACCCTTCGAAATACAACGGCGGCGGTACGTTAAACAAAGTAACCGACACGGTTGAACCCGACGTAAAGCCTGAAATAAAGGCTTTACATAATTATACTGCTCTGGAAGCCGACGTTTACAGCAACGGGGTTGTAATTTATGCAAAAAGCACGACAGCCGAAAATTTAAAACGCAACCTTGCCGTGTACGGAACTTTTACAGACGCAAACGGTTCGACGCATAAAGTTTTGCTTTCCGACAGCGAGTATACCATTTCTGTCAAAGTAGGCGATATAGACCCTATCCCGCTTGCCGAAACAGCCCTTGTTTTCCCTAATGCACAGGAAGAAATTCCCGCAGATACTAATCTTACCTATATTGTAACCGCAAACGGCGTTACTTCTCAGGTTGCAACCGTATTCGGCAGCGACAAAATAAAAACGGAAGCTCCCGATTATACTTCAATTACCGTTGATAATATTTCCGAAATCGACGGCGATTACGATAAGGACAGCATAAGGGTATCCGACAGATTTGTCGTAAAATCGGGGACGGATACTGTTTATAACCGTGAATTTTATCAGGTTACGGAATTAAACTTAAACAGTAGGACTATAAAGGTAAAACTCAACGGTTCCGATTCGGAAGTCACCGCTTCTATAAATAGCGTTAGACCGGCTTCAATAGTATCGGCTTCGCTTGAAATAAAAGCGGAATTAATAAAAGACGGCGACTATTATAAAATACCCGACGAAAACGGAAAAGCCACAAAATATTCTGCATTTGCCGTCAATATGACGCAGAAAGAAATTTTTAACGGTCTTAACCTTACTGCTTATTATGCTCATTCAAGCTCTCCCGTTGAATTGGCGTTTAGCAGCACCGGAATACTTCAAGGACAAACAAATTCCGGGCATACTGTCGGTTGGGTTGGCGGTAATTCCCCCAATTTAAGTGCGGCGGGTTCTATCGAACTGTCTTTAAACGTCGGTTCGGCTACCGCGACGGTCAGCTTAACGCTTGAAGCCGAAAAAGTAATTGAAATAAAAATTAAAGACGGTTACTCATACAGTGGTAAATTAAATCCTTATACGCCTGCGCCTGTCGCAAGTTTAGACGGTTGGGTTATACCAGTTTATAATTCTGATTATTATAAAGACACAACTTTTGAACGTAGTCCTTTACAGTCGGGTGAATATACCATTTCGGACCCGCTTACTCCCGACGCGGAAACGTTAGGAACAGGTCTTAGTGACGGTGATATTTATACAAAGACTGTAAATGTTGTATATTCGGAAGATAATACAGTGACTACGAATGTAACATTTAATGTCACTATGAGTTCGCCTACGTTAATGTTTGAAGCGGGGAGTTTTGCACAGCAAACATATACTAAGCCTTTTGATTACAGCGGACTGAGTATGTTCTTTAATTACGGAAGGAACAGCGTAACTGCGCCATTATCTGATTTTGTTTCAGAAAATAGCGAACATATCAAACTTACGTTTTATCCCAAGGAAGATTATACAGGTACCCCTATTGATAACGGTAGATTGACTAAGGAAGTAAAAAGCGTAAGGGTATTGTATCGTTATGATACCAAAGTAGATTTCACTCCCAATGCAGACGGTAGTTATAAATCCGGTATATATGTTTTCCAGGCAACGACGGGTAAGATTAGCGATGGTGATGAAATTTCCCAGCAATTAATAATAAATAAATTACGTCTTCCCGTACCAGTTATAAACACATCCGCACAGAGTTACCGTGACGGACTTACCAAAGAATTTTCTTTCAGTGACGAGTTGGACGCAGATATTATAAACCGCATTATCGTCGTTCTCGAAAGGAAAGTTGCAGGCGAATGGGTAAATCAAACTATTAATTCAACGGAAGTTTTAAATTCTAAGTCCGTTCCCATAAGCGAGGGAGGTGAATACCGCATTTCGTTTAAACTTGCGGATGAAGACTTGAAGGAAGTAAGCTGGAATGTCGGCGAAGGTTCAACCGCTGCGTTTGAATTTATCGTAAACCCTTCAGATATAGATTTAACCGTAAATTTAACTAAAAATTCGTGGAATTACGGTACAGACTTTACAAGTTATATAACCATAAACGGCACGCCCCGCGGGTTGACAACAGAATACATAATCGGCAGTGGCGAAGGTCAGCTTAATTTGCCTTACCGTATTTTATACTATCCCGTAGGCGGCGGAGATGGGGTAGAATTTCCCGAAAACGTCGGCAAGTATTACGTCGTAGCCGATACTAAATCTACCGATACTTACAATGCGGCAACTTCGCCTGCGCCCAACCCTTATTCGGGCGCGCCTGTAATAACCGTTACCGCAAAATCTCTTGACCTTACACAGCTTACAAAAACCATTACATACGACGGAAAGGCGCACGCTGTATCAGAATTTGTCAAGCCGGAAGGCTTTGTAAACGGAATAACGGTAAATTATACCGTTTACGGCGAAGCTAAGACATTTGAATATACAGATACATTTGACAAAGTAATTGACATTACGATATTAGCACAAAAATACACACACGTATCTGAAAATCCCGCAAAACCGCTGAATATAAGTATTCTTGCGGATAACAATAATTATGTCTGGCAAGGGGTGACGGGTAAACAAAATACCCTTGATGTTAAAATTACCGCCCGTGAGTTTGAAGTAAACGTACGGGTTGATAACTTCGTTTACGGCGGAAAGCAAACAGGCGACCGCACGCAAGATTATGCGCTTGCACCCGTATTTACATATACCGACAAAACGGACAATAAGTCGTCAACTGATGAAACCGCTTATTTTGCAGTAAAAGACGTTACCTACAAAACGGGCGAAGTTGTTGTAAATTCAAGCGATTACAAATCGTGGAACGCAGGAAGTTACACGGTTAATTTCGGTTGGGATCAGAAAGTCGGACACGAAGCTGACGACATTAATGTAGTCTGCAATCAAGGCAGCTTCGAAGTTTTGCGCGCTTGGCTTGATAAAGTTACGCTTGGTGACGCTGACGGCGAAACGACTTATAGCCGAGACGAGCAAGACGTTAAGTTTAATAATTGGCAAGCTGGTTTAATGAAAATCGAAACGACCGCAAAACAGCTTGGCGAAAACGGCGCGGCTTCGGAAGACGAATTGACCGTAGGTTTTACAGGCACGCTTACGGACAACACGCTTTCCGTAACCTATGCGGGCGAGTATACTATAAAAGTATCTCTTATAAGCAACAACTACGATTGGAAACCAGAAGAGGGCGTACAACAGTCGCACGACCCTATTTCGTTTACTTATACGGTCAACAAGGCGAAAATTGAATTTAATTGGAGTACCGATGCGTCTTCACAGCAATTCGTTCCCGCTCAAAACCAAATTTTTCCCACTGCAACGGCAACGGGAATTGCATTTGATGACGGCATTACGTTAAAGGTAGGCGTTTATGATGAAAGTGATAAGCTTATCGGCAACGCCCCCGACCCCGGAGTAATTGCCGCAGGCAAATTTAATCTTAAAATAGCTTCTTTCGCAACAGAAAGTGTTGACGGAAGTTATAACCTTGCATTAAACTACATACTCGGCGAAAACGTAACAAAAGATTTTGAAATTTTATCCGCAGATTTAGACCCTATCGTTTTGATTAATGCAACGGGAACTACGTCTAAAACTATCACCGTAGAATATAAAGGCGAAGAGTGGATTATGTCCGACTTCGTTGAAGATTGGACTAAGTACGTTTACGGTACGGACAGCCTTAAATTGAAAATTTCGGTTACTGCAACCGATAGCGATTATTTTGCCGATGGCAAAATAATCGACGTAAACACCTATACCGTCACGCTTACCCCCGCAGACAATTTCAGTTGGGGCGAGGGTGGCACAGGCGACAGCGTGTTCACCGTAGTTATAACCCAAAAAGTAATTTCGGGTGAAGATATTTCTTGGAGCAACACCGCTCTTACTTATAACGGGCAGGAACAGAAGCCTGTTGCAACGCCTGATAATCTTTTTGCGATAGACAAAGGTAAAGTGGGTATAAGCGTTACAGGCGGACAGACTGACGCAAGCGCAACTTCATACACCGCAACCGCAAACGAACTTACCGACGTTGACGGCGGCAGGGCGCGCAACTATAAGCTGCCCGATACTAAAACCACAACGAAATTTACAATCGCAAAGTACGCGGTTGCAAAACCTTCTAAGGCTTTCACGGGCGGAACTTTCGGCAATGAAAACAAGGTAGCTTACACTTTTACAGACCCTTCAATCAGCGGTTGGGCTTGGAATGAAAAAGTTTCCGTGACTATCGGCGGTAAATATAACTTTGGCGGGGTTGATAAAAATCACACCGATACCTACACGTTTGATTGGGGCAGTAAGTCTTTCAATGCAAAAAACGCAGGGCAATACACCGTAACGTTTACGCTTACTGACGTTACTAATTTATGTTGGGCAGAAGAAGGGGAGTCTGAAAGCGTTTATATCGCTCCCAAAATTGATATTGCCCGTAAGCAAATTATTGCACCGACAATAACGCGTTCAAAACAGCACGACGGCTATGTATTTGCTCCTTCGGTCTTCGACTGGAATTCTGGCTTTACTCCGACGGAAAACTTCTTTACGGCAACTTACGGTACGTTTAATAAAACCGATATGACTTATCCGGAAGAAGAAACTTCAAACAGTGCGGTAAACGAATACTACGTCCGTCTTAAAATCAACGGTGATAATGCCCTTAATTATGTTTGGGTATTGGCGGACGACAGTACTGTGCCCGAACTTTCAAATTCGATTATTACTCAAAACGGTAAGTGCGAATATGCCGACGGCAACGTAAGCGTATATCTTAACTATGCAATCACGTTGCAGGTTTTAAGCCTTGACTATACAGTAAATAATTACGATTTCGGCGACAATGCAATAAACGCTATTGAAAGAAAGAGCATTACAGGCGTAATAGTACTTACAGGTAACGACCTTGATTTATTGAATAGCGGTAGTTATTCACATATAGGTTACACCCAGACTATAACTTTCAAGAAAGGTGAAACAACAGAAGGCGTTGTAACCATTGTCAAGGGTAGTGATCCCGCTGTTACAGGGACTTATACCAATCTTGAAAACTTTATTCCTTGGTCATCAGGTACCTATACGGTTGAAATTTCACTTGTTTTTGAAGGCGGTATTCTGCAACCCTTAACGTTTACCAGAACATTGACGGTAAACAAAAAAGTGCTGACCGCTGACGACGTTGTGTGGTCGGGGTCGGACAACGTTGAATACGACGGACTTCCGCACACTTTTACGGCGACTTTCAATAAGAACAATATGCCTTTGCGCTCGGACGAAACGTCGGATACGGTTGTTTTGCCTGCTCTTACAGTCGAAAACGTCGAAGAGGGTATGACGGAGTTACCCAAAAATGCGAGAAGTACCGCTTATACGCTTGGCATTAAAACCGATGATGCTAATTTTGCATTACCGCAAGATTATATAACCAAACAGTTGACTATCACACCGCATAAGGTAACCGTAAGCGGTTTAGACGGTTCGCGTGTATACGGCACTGAAACACAAAATAAGAACAGTTTATGGAAACTTGCCGACGGTTCGTCTTTCTGTAACGGAGAAAACGGAAGTTCGTTCATATCCGTAAAAATTGTAGACGGCAATAATAATGAAATTGTCAAATCTACGGGCGTGGGAGAATATTCTGTAATTCCCTATCTCAACGGTACGTCGGGCAGTTCTAACTATACGCTTGAAGTGTCCGCAAACGGTACGTTTATTATCGAAGCCCGTCAAATTACTGTATCGCTTAAAGAAAATTTAAGCAGCGTTTACGGTACAACCGTTACGCTTGACAACGCTTATACCGTAACCTGGGCTAACGGTTCGCCCGATGAAAGCTGGCTTGCCGACGACGACGGTGTGGAAGATGTATTCACACTTTCGTCTCCCGCTACGGATGCTAATGCAAGTGAAGGAAGTTATGCCGTTATTGTAACCGTAGTCACAAATGGCAACTATACAGTTACGGGCGGCGGAGTTTACGAAAACAAATATACAATCACTAACGCCGAGTTCACGGCAACAGCGGAAGGGTACGAAAAACCTTATGACGGGAAAGAACATACGCTCGTTGCGCTCGCTTCCGAAAGCGACAGACTTATCGGAATTACGCTTTCAGGCGATACTATAGGTAACAATATTGTTAAATTCAGTTATTCGACAGCCGAAAGCAAACCCGAAATTAACGGGGCTTGGACTAACGCCGAAAACCTTAAATTTAAAGATACTTCGGCAAGCGGTAATTACTGGATAAAGATAGAAATTGACAACCACGAAAGCATAATTTTAGACAGTGCGGTGACAGTTACCATTTCTAAGGTACAGCTTACCGTAAGTCTTGCGCTGGAAATTTTCTACGGTGAAAACAGCCCCGCAAATTACGACGGTGAAAGTAACGTATATCTCGGTACCGCTTCTTCTTTAACCGACAGCCGTTACACGGTAAACGGTTTTGTCAACGGCGAAGGCGTCGACGCCGCGGGAATAAACGGTACTATAAGCTATACCACCGATTATCAAATAGGCAATGATATTAAATACTTAAACGGCGAAAGCTATGCGTTAGTCCTTGACGTAAGCAACCTTTCAAGTACAAATTACACTTTTACGGCAGGCGCGGGCACACTAAAAGTCAAGCCTCTTACAGTTGAAGTAAGCTTTAAAAATGAAGAGATTTCGGAAGTTTACTGGTCGCTTGTCGGTGAAGCTTTACCTTATACAAATTATTTTAACGTAAATGTAACCGCTGACAGCACATACGATAGCACGAATAAAGTTATGCTTTACGGCAATTATCCGGATATATTCGATGTAACTTCCGAAGCGTTTAAAATCGCCGACGGTCAAGTAACTTCAATGGGCGGCGTAAAGGCAGACGGTTACACCGTAACGCTTACGGCAAACTCGGCAAACTATTCGGCGGGCACTCTTCCGTCGGGCAGGTTTATAATAACGCCCGCAAATCTTACGGTAAACGCCGACGCGGTTAATGATCTTAGCGCCGTTTATAAAGAAGACAACTATTTCTTAACGGGCGATATTGATGTTACAACGGTTGATAGCTGCGTAAGTGAAATTAAGTATCATTATTCGGTTACAGACGAAATTACTGATTTTACAACCGTTACAGACTGGACGGGCAAAATGCCGCAGTTTATCGACGTCGGCAAGTACTACGTTTATTTCCGCATTACGGCGGATAACCATACTACCGGGTACGTAACAAAAACTGTTGAAATTACGATTGCAAATAACTCGTTTAATACTTCATTCTCTTTCGGAAATGCGGGTTGGACTTACGGCACGGGTTGCGGCAACATAACGGAGGCTAAGGCGGATTTCGACCGTGACCCCGTAACAAGTTCCGATACAAACTCCGTAAAATACACTCTGTATACGGGAACATACACGCTTGAAAATATTCCTGCGGAAGGCGGTACAAGCGGAACGCTTGATAATCTTTTCCCCGACAGTGCAAAGAAGCTTTCTGCGGGCAGTTACACGCTGTATTATAAGGTTGACGGCAATACTAACTATAACGCTGTTAAAGCCGTTTACACTTTCACTGTAACTAAAACATCGCTTACCATAACGGTAAATTCAATTTCCGTTGTCTACGGCGACGACCTGAAAGACAGCGACTATTATGATAATGACAACGCAAACGGCTATAACTTCACGGTTGACGGTCTTGTAAACGGTGAAGAAAATACCGATATTTTCGACGGCGGTAAATTACCCGTATTTGAAAGCACTTATAAAAAGGGTTATAAAAACGGAAGCGTAAAAGACGGCGGTTACGAAATAACTTTAAGTAACCAATCGCAGCTTACTTCGGTTAATTATGAAGTTACATTCAACACCGATAATAAGCTTACCGTAACGCAACGCAATGTAAATTTGACTATTGCTGGGCTGACGGCAAAATATAATTTAAATGCGGCTTCGGGTACAACAGGCTCTGCGCCGACTTTGAAGTTTACAGTTTCGAATATGGTCGACGGCAACGGTTCTTCGAGCGACGGTTCAGGCATAATAGAACTTGTTACCAATGCGGTAGACGGTTCAACGACGCTTGAAGTCGGCGCTTACCCGATTATCGCCCGCTTTACGGAAGATTACAAAGACCACGCAGACAATTATGCGTTTACCTTCTCGGGTACTACGTTCAATAAAGAAGTTGCGGGCGACAAATGGTCTGTCGCGCAGGGTTACATTGATACGCTTACAAACGTAATAGGCGGTCTTGAAAACGGTGCGGGCGTGTACACAATTACCCCCGCAGAACTTGCGCTTGTTCCAAGCAATCTTGGTTATTTTGAAGGTAATAATTTTGTAGAGTATCCTGAAAACGTAAACGGTACAATTTATGACGGCAGAAACAAGGGGCATACCGCAACTGCCGCAGACGATTACGGTAATGAAACTTTCTATGCTGTGTATGCAACTTCGTTTGAGGGGCTTAGTAACGCTACCGACAGATATGCGGTGAATGAAGGTACATATTATTACAAATTTGTAGTTGAAAATTCCAATTATACCTGGACACCAAGTCAAAATAATAGATTCATTATATATCAACGCGAACTTACAGCAAGTGTAAGTCTTACCGACAGTGTAAACCCCGCAAGGAATCCGTCGTATTCGGCAACCTATAAAGATATTGTCCAAAACGACAACAACAGTTATAATCTTACATATACTTTCGGCAATCTTGTCGTCGGTGAAAGCCTTGCACAGGACGCTAACGGCTTTGTGTATAACGTACAGGCGGCGGTTTTAAGCGGTTCGACGTTCGAAAATAACGTGCTTAACGGAACGTACACAGGCAAATTTGAAAACGGCGTGTTTACTTTAAATGCGGTCAATGCAGGTACGTATAAGGTTACGCTTTCATTGGGCGATTCAAACAAAAACTATACGTTCGGTACGCAAGCTGACACGGATAGTAACGGAAATATCAGCTTTACGTTTACGATAAACCGTAAGGCGCTTACCGTCACGGCACAAAATTCTTCCATACAGTACGGCTCGCCTTTGACCGATACAACCCGTTTTGACGGTTTTAAGCTCAGTCAAGATATACAGGATATTGCTTCGCGTGAAAACGGCAAAATTTCAAACAGTTTTAATATAAGCGGAGTAGGATATACTACCGAATACAAACCTGCTTCTTCTAATGCGGGCGACAGCTTTAATATTGTACCGCAGGCAACAACTATCAAATCGCTCAACTATGAAATAGTTACAAGCGGCACAGGCGTTAACTACGGCAAACTTACCGTAACGCAACGTCAAGTTACCGTAACTTTGAATGGTTATACAGGCACGTCCACGCAGAGCTGGGCGGGAGAAGAATACACAGGCAACCCGCTTCAACCCGATTTATCGGGTAATAATGTTGGGCAGTTCCTTAGTGTCGTTACGCAAAATTGGTACGGAAATACAGGTGACAGTTCAAGTGGAATTGTCGACTGCGCAAAAATAGTCCTTTCGGTAAACAATGATGCGGTTAACGTAGGCAATTATCCTATGTTTATCTGTCAGAGCGACGCCAATACCAATTATTTGGTAAATTTTGTAAACAACGGCAACACGCTTGCGACGGGGACAGCGCATAATAATGAATTGGACGAAACTTTGCGCCCCGTGTTCAATATAAGACCAAAGGCTTTAACCGTACAGGTAGTATTGAATGGTACTGAAAATCAGACGTCGTTCAACATTATCTACGGAAATAATGCAGATACATATTATGACGTGACTTACGGCGGACTTGTCGAAAGAGATCGGGTTGCGGGAGATAACCATAAGTTCAATATCGATGGCGGTCTTATTGTAAGCAATAACATTCAATATAGGGCAGTGCGTAGCGGAATGGCAACCGAATATAACCCTTGGGTAAGTAATGCCAGGGAAGTATATACCGTATCGGCAAGCGGACTTGATTTGCATAACTATGCCATAACGTTTAAACCAGCAACAATGACGGTAGTTCCCAGACCCGTTATTGCAACCGTTACCGACAGAGAATTTACTTCGATAGCGGGCAACGGCGGAGTGTTCGGTATTAAACACGACGCGCCCGTAACGTTTGTTGACGATACGACTGTAAAGGTAGACGGCTTTGCAATCAATAACACTGCTTATTACGGCGACGCATTCAGTTATAACCCCGTAATTTCGCGTGTTTATACAGGTTATGGTTTTGACGGCAGTCAATTAAATTCAAGCGCTGACGCGCCTACAAAGGCGGGTACATATGAAGTAACTATCGGCTTAAACGGCAATTACGTTTTCGATAGCTCGCACGTTGGTTATGAAGACGGTACGGTTACGCTTGATTATAAAGTAGAAAAGAAGCTTATAACGGGCTTTACCTGGGCAGAGAGAGAAGACGGTTATCTCACCTGGAACGATGGCGAAAATAAAGATATGAATATATCCGGCTATACGGCCGACTTTATGATTGCCGATTATGTGCAGAAAGACAACGGCGACGTTACGGTAAACCTTGTTTTGAATACGGATTACTTTATTAACGAACGCGGTCTTGTAGTCAACATCAACGGCGTAGGTACCTATCGTGCGGTAATTAGGTTTAACGACGAGGCTAAGTTTAACTTCAAGTGGAATGCAGGCGATACCGAAAGTAACGTCACGCTTTCGTTCCACGCGGCAACAAACAGCTTTAAATTTACAAGTCTTACAATAAAAGGCTGGACTTATCTTGATACCGCCAACGACCCCGTGTACAAATTGAGTAACGGCGTGTCGGGGCTTGTAATGCGTTATACATATGCGCGCGTTTGGTCACAACCCGAAAGCGTAATTTACGGCGTAATGCTTGACAGTCTTGAAGGCTTTGAGTTCGGCGCATTTACAAGCACCGTACCTGTCAATGCGGGAACATATCTTGTAATGGTAAGCTTCCCCGGCGACAATACGTATTCTTCTGCTTCGGCTTACAGCGCATTCAAAATAGCGCCTAAAACAGTTGTGCAAAACGACCTTCATTTCACGTCCGACGGCGCACAGCAGCTTACTTATACAACTTCATATAACGGCGCAGAACAGTCTGCGGGCATACATTACGACCCGACGGTACTCGGATTCACGTATGCGGGCGCGGAAATAGACGGCGGAAGCATAACTATCCGCGCAACAGACAAGGGTGTTTACACCGTTAAATTTACACTTAACGACAGTGATAACTATGTCTGGTCGGAAGACTTTACGCCCGATAATACCTCGGCGGTAAGCCTTGTGTGGACTATGAACGCGGCGACGGACAACAAGCTTAAATGGGACGTAGATAGCATTGCGTCGGAATACGGTGAAGGGTTCTCGCTTACGGCAAGCGCAACTTACAACGGTAACGTTACTTATGTTTACGCAACGCGCAGGACAAACGAAAATTCGCCCGCAGGCAGCGCGGTATGGCTTGAAATTCCTACCGATGGGAATGGCGCATACAAGCTTGACGCAGGGCATTACTGGATACGTGCGACAGGCGACGGAAGCGATAATTACAACCAGACCGCGCCGGTTTACAAACGCCTTGAAATTGAAAGGGCTACGCTTACGGCAACAGCCGAAGGTTCAGTAATTTACGGCGAAAAATTTGAAGACGGGGTTGAAGGTTACACGTATTTGTTCTCGGGCTTTAAGTATAATGAAGACGAAAGCGTTGTTACGGTAGGCGAAATAAGTTACCGTCTTGCGGAAGTTCCCGAAAAATTGGAATACGGCGTATACGGCATAATTTTAGCGTCCAAAGACGGCGAAGTCGTAGGAATGCAGTCGGATAACTACGTTATAGTTGCCGAAGAGGGAATTTTCTCTGTTGCAAAACGCGACGTTATCGTCACCGTCGGCGACGCAAGTTCTGTCTACGGACAAAAAATAAACCTTGAAGATATTACCGTAACCGTATTTAACGGTACGCCGCTTGTCGAAGGCGACGGTATAGACGCCCTCAATATAAGCCTTGAAATTTCGGGCGCAGACCTTGAAAGCCTGTTTAACGACGTGTCGTCTTACAGAGTGACCGCGACGGGGTATACTTCAAGTAAAAACTATAACGTAACGGTTTTAAGTTCGGGTATTTATACGGTAAGCCCGCTTGAAATTTACATAACGGTAGAAGCGGGCGGCGGAACATACGGCGACGCGCATATTGTTCCCGCAAAGCTTACGGGCATATATTCGGCGGAAGACGATACGGACGTAACCGAAAAATTCGGTGCGCTTGCGCCTTCGTTTACATTTAGCTATCGCGGAACAGCCAACGACGGAACGGCTTACAATTCGACAACCGTGCCTAATCTTGCGGGAAATTACAGCGCAACGGCTATTTCTTCCGCAAACAGAAACTTCACGCTTGTTACCCATCTCGGCACACCGGGCGTAACTTTTGTGGTTGCAAAGCGGCCCGTTGACGAAAGTTTGATTTCAACCCGTACCGAAAAATTTGTAAACGCACCGATAACGCCCGTCATAATCGACGATAAATTCGGAGATTTGTATACGGTAGGCGAAGCTTCGTTTACCGATGTCGGACGGTATACGGTTGCGCTGACGCTTAATGACGGCGCAAACAACAGGTGGAGTTCGGTTGACGAAGCGGTTTATAACCTACCTTTCGAAATAGTTAAGGGAGATAACCGTTTTGTCGGCGAAATAACGATAAAGGGTTGGGTTTATGGTCAGTACGACGCATCTGTAAACTCGCCTTCGGCGCAAACCGCTTACGGTGGAAGCGAAAATATTATTTATACTTATTCCGATGCGGTTGACGGCGAATATACTTCCGTTCTGCCCACTGCGGCGGGTGAATATTGGTTGAAAGCTACCGTGGCGCCGACAGACAATTACAATACGCAACCCTCAGACCCCGTAAAATTCGAAATTACCAAACGTATTATCTCCGCACCCACGCTTTTAATTAACGGGGAAAATTCGACTTATACAGGTTCGAGATTGCAGGCGCAATTAAGCGGTTATGACCCTTCGACTATGCGTATCGTCTACGACGGCGATATGGCTTCGGGCGAAAACGTCTTACTGTTCGCAGTAAATGCGGCTGAATATTCTGCGCACATTGTGCTTATCGACTCCGATAATTACGCCTGGGAGCAGACCTTGACCGACGAAGACGGCAACGCATTGCTTAAATGGAATGTTGCGCGTAAGAAGATTGAAAAGCCGACGATGAACACCAATACGTTTATCGTAAACGGCGGAACGCTTACGTTTATCCCCGTCGGCTTCGACGAAAACACAATGGATATCGAAGGCAACAAGATAAGCTACGGCGGTGTGTTTAAAGTAACGGTATCCATTAAGGACAGCGTAAACTATGAATGGGCGGATTCTTCGGTAGAAGACATAACGTTCGACTGGGTGGTAGTCGGTTGGGATACGGTATTCATTATCGTAACCAGCGTACTCGGCGTAGTTGCGGGCATTGCCGCGGGAGCGATAGGTATACAGTATCTCGTTCACAGGCGCAGAAAAACAGCTGCAATAGCCGCCGAACAGCAAGCCGCACAAAAATTCCACGAAAATATGGCGGAAGCAATTAACGCAAAGTCGGAGGGTACTGCCGAACCGCAGCCTGAAAATAATTCCGAAGACGAAAATGCCGACGGAAAGGGGGAGAATAAAGATGATAAATAATCTGCTTGCTTCGTACTTCACTCCTTCGCAGACGGCGACGATAATCGTCGTCGCCGTTGTGGGGGTATTGTTGATTGTCTTGAATATCGTGCTTGCATACGTATTCAATAAGCGCGGCGAAAGAAAGCTTTACGACCTATTGCTTCAACAGCAACGCGAATTGCTGATGAAACAGCTTGAAGAAATGCGCTCGGGTGAAATTACTTTCGAAGACCCCGACGCAGAACAGCTTACTATGCAGGACTTTTTCGTGCGTAGCGCTCCCGAAAAGGCTTCCGCCGAAACAGTGGCGGAAGAGCAGGTTATTACAGAAGAACCAATTCGGGAATCCGAAAAGGTTGAAGAGATTGAAGAGAGCGAAGAAATAGAAGAAATTCCGCCCGAAGAGCTTATAGACGAAGAAGCCGAGTCTGTCGAAGAAATTGTAATAAACGGCTTGGTCGTGCGTTACAACCGCAGTTTTACGGCAAGAATAATTCAGGCTTCAGACGAAATAAAGTCGCGCTATTCGGAGCTAAAAAACTACATTCTTTCGTATAAAGGCGTAAAGAACAGAATAAGCTGGAAGCGCGAAAGCTTCCGCATCGGCAGAAATACTTTCGCGTGCTTCGTAATGCGCGGCAAAACACTCTGCCTGTGCCTTGCAACCGACCCTGCAAGGTTTGCGGATACTAAATATAAAGTTATAGATTTATCCGTCCGCAGTCCAAAGAATAAGATGCCGAGTATGTACCGTATTTTAAACGACCGCAGAGTTAAGTACGCCAAAGAGATTATAGATATGCTTATGGCGGAACTTGGACTGTTGCGTGCGGAAAGTTATATCGAAGACGATTTTGCTCTTCCTTATCAGTCCACGCAGGAGTTGATTGACTTAGGACTTATCAAGGTTGTCGGCGAAGAAATGCCACAGCTTAAAGAGACGGCAGCCGCCGCAGAAGAGCAGGTTATAACAGAAGAGCCCGTACAAGAGTCCGAAAAGGTTGAAGAGATTGAAGAGAGCGAAGAAATAGAAGAAATTCCGCCCGAAGAGCTTATCGACGAAGAGTCCGAGCCTGTCGAAGAGTTTGTAATAAACGGCTTGGTCGTGCGTTACAACCGCAGTTTTACGGCAAGACTTACGCAGGCTTCCGACGAAATGAAGTCGCGCTATTCGGAGATAAAAAATTACATTCTTTCGTATAAAGGCGTAAAGAACAGAATAAGCTGGAAGCGCGAGACTTTCCGTATAGGAAGAAATACCTTTGCGTGCTTCGTAATGCGCGGCAAAACACTTTGTCTGTGCCTTGCAACCGACCCTGCAAGGTTTGAAGAAACAAAATATAAAATTTTTGATTTGTCGGTTCGCAGTCCAAAAAATAAGATGCCGAGTATGTACCGCATTTTAAACGACCGCAGGGTCAAGTACGCCAAAGAGATTATAGATATGCTTATGGCGGAATTGGGACTTAACCGTAACGAGGCTTATGCAGACGAAGACTTTATGCTTTCTTACCGTACCACGGAAGAGCTTATAGATTGCGACCTTATAAAAATTATCGGTCAGAATACGACGGTATCACAGGAAGTTGCCGCAGTTCGGGACGTTGTAACAGAGGCTGAACCCGAGGCAATCGAAGAACCTGTCGAAACGGTGGAAGCTGAACCCGAGGCAATCGAAGAGCCTGTCGAAACGGTGGAAGCTGAACCCGAGGCAATCGAAGAGCCTGTTGAAACGGTGGAAGCTAAACCCGAGGCAATCGAAGAACCTGTCGAAACGGTGGAAGCTGAACCCGAGGCAAT
>CAJUNJ010000001.1:0-92305 GCA_910587825.1 uncultured Christensenellaceae bacterium | reverse complement strand
AACCCGAGGCAATCGAAGAACCTGTCGAAACGGTGGAAGCTGAACCCGAGGCAATCGAAGAACCTGTCGAAACGGTGGAAGCTGAACCCGAGGTAAACGAAGAGCCTGTTGGAACGGCGGAGGCTGAACCCGAGGCAATCGAAGAACCTGTCGAAACGGCGGAAGCTGAACCCGAGGTAAACGAAGAGCCTGTCGAAGAAGTCGAAGAAGATGAAGGCATTTCCGTACAGGATGCTTCCGATAAAATGAGCGATGAGGAAGCAAAGGCGTCTGTCGAAGTCGAAATTATAACAAAACCCGTGAGAAAGGGCGGAAAAAGCGCAATCGTAAATATTCAGTCGCTTTCGAAAAATTATTCTGCGGGCGACGTGGTAAACCTCGAAAGTCTGCGGGAAAAGAATCTGATTGCAAAAAACGTCGTGTACGTTAAAATTCTTGCAAAGGGTTCGCTTAATAAAGCTTTGACGGTGGAAGCCGACGATTTTTCTCTCGAAGCCGTAAAAATGATTGTTCTGACGGGCGGAAGAGCTATCCGTACGAAAAACGGCTGTTAACGCAAAATTTCAAAAGCGGGCAAACTTTTCAAAAAGTTTGCCCGCTTTATGTAGTCGGGTATATTTCATAATTTGTTAAGGTTTTACAATAAAAAATTTGATTTTTAGGCTGTTACAAAATATTTGACAATATAAATTTTTCAAAATATAATCATAAAAATTACTTAAAAGCCAAAGGGAGATTAAATCGTTTTGATTAAGACGTTATTGAAAAGCGTAAAACAATATAAAAAACCGTCGTTGCTTTGTCCGCTTTATATGGTCGGAGAAGCGGCAATGGAAATATTAATTCCCTGGCTGACAACTTTTATTATTCAGGAACTTACGAATTTATCGCAGATTGAAAATTATCAGGTAGACGTAAATAAAATAATTATCTGTTCTTCAAGTATGGTTGTATGCGCATTGTTTGCTTTGTTCTGCGGAATAATGGGCGCAAGGTACGCTTCGGTTGCAAGTTGCGGTTTTGCACGCAATTTAAGGGAAGATATGTATCTTAATATGCAGTCTTTTTCGTTTGCCAATATCGACAGGTACTCTACCGCAAGTTTGATAACAAGAATTACAACCGACGTTACAAACGTACAGAATGCGTACCAGATGTGTATTCGTATGCTTGTGCGGGCGCCAGTTATGTTTATAGCGGCAATTATTATGACAAGCGTTCTCGAACCGAGAATGACGGCAATTTTCGTGTTAGCCTCTATTATCCTCGGCGTAATAATTTTTATATGTCTTTTTAAGGTTGTACCGCACTTTAAAATGATGTTTAAAAAATATGATAAGCTTAATTCCGTAGTGCAGGAAGATTTAACTGCTATACGCGTCGTCAAATCATACGTGCGTGAAGACAGGGAAATTTTCAAAATGCAAAACGCAACAGCGGAAGTTTACAAGTATTCCGTAAAAGCGGAAAAAATTCTTACTTTTATGACGCCCTGCGTCAATTTGGTTATGTCTGCGACGATCGTCGTAATTCTGCTTATAGGATCAAATATGGTTACGGGTAATATAGGCGGAGCTGTTAAGCCGGAAAATATACAGGCGCTTATATTTTACGCAATGCAGATTTTAAACGGCGTAATTATGGTTGCAATGTGTCTTAACTTTATTTCTCTTTCAAAGGGAAGTATGGACAGAATTTGCGAAGTGTTAAGTGAAAAGACTACTCTTCCCGAACCGCAAAATCCCGTAAAAGAAATATCTGACGGAACGGTGGAGTTTGAAAACGTATCTTTTTCATATTCGGATAAGGCAGAAAAAAGCGTTCTCAAAAATATAAATTTGAAAATTTTTTCGGGCGAGACGGTCGGAATTATCGGCGCGACAGGTTCAGGGAAAACTTCGCTTGTGTCGCTTATACCCCGACTTTACGATGCGTCAGAAGGCGAAGTTAAAGTCGGTGGAAGAAACGTTAAGGAATACGATTTGGAAACTTTGCGCAATAAGGTTGCGATGGTTTTGCAAAAAAACGTTCTGTTTACGGGTACGGTAGCCGAAAATCTTAGATGGGGCGATGAACACGCAACCGAAGAGGAAATGCGTTTTGCCGCCCGTCAGGCGTGCGCCGAAGAATTTATTGACGCGCTTCCTAACGGTTACGGTTACGATTTGGGGCAGGGCGGCGTAAACGTGTCGGGCGGTCAGAAGCAGAGGCTTTGCATAGCACGCGCAATGCTTAAAAAACCGCACGTAATTATTTTCGACGATTCGACTTCTGCGGTAGATACAAAGACCGATTCATCCATACGTGAAGCTTTGAAAAAATATGCTCCGCAGACAACAAAAATCATCATAGCCCAGCGCATAGCATCGGTTATGGAAGCCGACAGAATTATCGTGCTTGACGAAGGCGGGGTGTCGGGCATTGGCAGTCACGAAGAATTGCTTGAAACAAACTCCATTTACAGGGATGTATATTTGTCGCAGATGAAAGGGGATGAGGAATGATGAATAACGGCAACCGCATTGAAAAAGCAAAAAAAGCGAAATCCCCCGTAAAAACGCTTTTAAGACTTTTAAAATATACTTTTTCGCGATATAAAGTAGCTACCGTTTTTGTTGTGATTTTCGTTTTGATTGCTTCCGCAGCCAACGTAATTGCGGCTTCCCGCTTTGCACCGATAATTACGGAGCTTACCGAAAACGGGTTAAACGCCGATATGCGCGGGGTTATAATACCAAACTTAATTATAGTAACGGCAATATACGTCGCGGGCGATTTGTCTGTTTTCGGTTATAACCGAATTATGATGTATATAGCTCAGGGTACGCTTAAAAAACTGCGTGACGAAATGTTCGCAAAGATGCAGTATCTTCCGCTGAAATATTTTGACGGCAGAACTCACGGCGACCTTATGAGTCTTTATACCAACGACGTAGACACGATGCGTCAGCTTCTTTCGCAGACTATTCCGCAGGTAATCTCTTCCGCGCTTACGCTAATATTCGTGTTCTCGTTTATGGTATATTACAGTTTTACGCTAACCGTTCTTATACTTGCCGTTCTTGCTGTAATGATAGTTATAATAAAGAACATCGGCGTAAAATCGGCAAAGAACTTCCTTGTTCAACAGCAAGCCTTGGGCGAACTTAACGGTTACGTCGAAGAAATGACAGAAGGACAGAAAGTAATAAAGGTTTTCTGCCACGAACGTAAAGCCGAAGAAGGCTTCCGTCGTCTTAACGATAAACTCAACGAATGCGGTAAAAAAGCAAATACTTACGCATTTTTACTCGGTCCCATTAATAATAATCTCGGTTATCTGCAATACGTTCTCGTTGCCGTTATCGGCTTTGTGCTTGCCGTATCGGGCAGCGAAATCGGTCTTTTGTCTGCATATTGCGCTACTACCGAAGGCGCAAGCCGCATTGCGATAATGGCGGGAATGCTTGTGTCGTTTTTGTCTTTTTCAAGGCAGTTCAATATGCCCGTCCAGCAGGTGTCGCAACAGTTTAACGCAGTCGTAATGGCGCTTGCCGGCGCGGAACGTATTTTCGAAACGGTAGATACTCCGCCGGAGGACAGGGGCGGCGACGTCACGTTGACTTTCGGAGAGTACGAAAAAGGCAAGTGGGCTTGGAAAAAGCAAACTTGCAACGGTGCGGAATATATTCCGCTTAAAGGCGACATACGCTTCAACGATGTGGTTTTCGGCTACACCGACGAAAAAGTAATTTTAAAAAATATTACGCTCTATGCAAAGCCCGGTCAGAAAATCGCGTTCGTCGGTTCCACAGGCGCAGGCAAGACGACGATAACCAACCTTATAAACCGTTTTTACGATATTCAGTCGGGGCAGATAACTTACGACGGAATAGATATAAAGGAGATTGCTAAGGACGACTTGCGTAAAAGTTTGGGCGTAGTGTTGCAGGATACGCATTTGTTTACGGGAACGGTAATGGACAATATCCGTTACGGCAGACTAAACGCTTCCGACGAAGAGTGCGTCAATGCCGCAAAGCTTGCCAACGCGGACTCTTTTATTACGCATTTGCCCGAAGGGTATCAAACTGTTATCACGGGCGACGGAGCCAACCTTTCACAGGGTCAACGTCAGCTTTTGGCAATTTCCCGTGCAATGGTGTCCGAATGTCCTGTGCTTATTCTCGACGAGGCGACTTCATCCATAGATACCCGTACCGAAAAGCTTATCGAAGAGGGTATGGATAAACTTATGGAAGGCAGGACGGTGTTTGTAATTGCGCACAGGCTGTCGACCGTGAGAAACAGTAAGGCAATAATGGTTCTCGAACACGGTGAAATTATCGAACGCGGCGACCACGAACAGCTAATCGCCCAGAAAGGCAAGTATTATCAGCTTTATACGGGCGCGTTTGAACTCGAATAATAAAAATTAATAGTTAGTTATAGTACAAACTGTCGAAAACATACATTACTTTATAGAGGTAGCGTATGTTTTTTGATTTATTAAGTATACTTTTCGGCAAAATTTTCTTTTTTACAGGTACGGTGCGCGACAGCGGAACTTTTCCCAAACCGCTTTCGCCCGAAGACGAAAAAAAATATCTGGCGCTTGCGCGTGCGGGCGACGAAGAAGCTAAAAACAAACTTATAAGGCACAATATGCGCCTTGTTGCCCACGTGGTCAAAAAGTATACGGGTTCGGCGGAAACGGACGATCTGCTTTCCGTCGGGTCGATAGGGCTTATCAAGGCGATTAATACATTTCAGGAGGGCAAGGGAACACAGCTTGCAACTTATACGGCAAGATGTATAGAAAACGAAATATTAATGTTGCTTCGCGCAGGGAAAAAGCATAAAAACAACGTGTCGCTTTCAGACCCCGTCGGTGTAGACAAGGACGGCAACGAGCTTACGCTAATAGATTTACTGTCGGAAAAGGAAGAAAGCGTATTCGCGCAGGTCGAAAAAAGCATACAGCGTGAAAAGTTCGTCGCCCATCTTAAAAAATTTTTATCCGAACGCGAGTTTGTAATTCTTTCTTTGCGATACGGGCTTGAAGACGGGGCTCCGCTACCCCAGCGGGAAGTAGCTAAAAAACTCGGCATATCGCGTTCTTACATTTCGCGTATTGAAAAACGCGCCATAGAAAAGGCGCGCGACAACCTTAATAAGGAAGATTTTTTTACAGACTGAAAATTTCCCGCTTAAAACCGTATGAAAGTTAATTGCATTTTTTTTCTCCGCGTGATAGAATTTATCAAAGGAGAACTTTTGACTTATTATGGAAATTTTCGAAGAACTTAAAAAACGCGGTCTTATAGCACAGGTGACCGACGAAGAAGAGATAAAACAGCTAATAAACAACGGCGGGGCAAGATTTTATATCGGCTTCGACCCCACCGCGGACAGTCTGCATGTCGGGCATTTTATGGCTCTGTGCCTTATGAAAAGATTGCAGATGGCGGGCAACAGACCGGTGGTTCTTCTCGGCGGCGGTACGGGACATATAGGCGACCCGTCCGGAAGAACGGATATGCGTTCTATGCTTACTTCCGAAACGATAGAACATAACTGCCAATGCTTCAAAAAGCAGATGGAAAGATTTATCGAATTCGGCGAAGATAAGGCGATAATCGTTAACAACGCCGACTGGCTTTTAAACCTTAAATACGTAGAACTTCTGCGCGACGTCGGGGCGTGCTTTACGGTCAATAATATGCTTCGCGCCGAATGTTATAAGCAACGTATGGAAAAGGGTTTAAGCTTTCTTGAATTTAACTATATGATAATGCAGGCATACGATTTCTGGCATCTCAACGAACATTACGGTTGCAATATGCAGTTCGGCGGTGACGACCAGTGGAGCAATATGCTTGCGGGGACAGAGCTTATCAGAAGAAAATCCGGCAAGGACGCATATGCAATGACCATTACTCTGCTTTTGAACAGTGAAGGCAAGAAGATGGGCAAGACGGCAAAGGGTGCGGTCTGGCTTGACGAAAACAAAACTTCCCCTTACGATTTTTATCAGTATTGGCGCAACGTCGATGACGCAGACGTAATGAAGTGCATAAAAATGCTTACTTTTATTCCTATGCAGACCATAGATGAAATGGAAGGATGGGATGATAGCCGTATAAACGAAAAGAAAGAAATTCTCGCATATGAGCTTACAAAGCTTGTTCACGGTGAAGAAAAGGCGCAAACCGCCAAAAGTCAGGCAAAGGCGGCATTCGGCGGCGGCGGGCAACTGCCTGAAAAAATTGTAAAAACAGACAATCCCACGGTTATTTCCGTATTGGTATCCGCAGGAATTTGTATGTCTAACGGCGAAGCGAGAAGGCTTATCCAACAGGGCGGCGTATCTGTCAACGACAGCAAAGTGACCGATATAAATTTGCCGATAGCCGACGGCGACGTTATTCATAAAGGCAAAAAAGTCCACGTCAGAATAAAGTTAACATAATGTATCTTTCAGTCAGCGGCGAAGTCGTCACGGTTAAAATAATCGAAAAATCGCGTTTTATAACTACTTCGCGTCACGTTGAAGGCGAAGAACAGGCCAAGGCGTTCGTTGAAGAAATTTCGGCAAAATATTCCGACGCAACGCATAACTGTTATGCCTATATCTGCGATAAATATGGCAATTTTTTAAGATTTTCGGATAACGGCGAACCGCAGGGAACGGCGGGTATGCCTATGCTCGAAGTTATTAAAAACAAAAAACTGTTTGAAACAGCGGTTGTCGTAACCCGCTATTTCGGCGGAATTAAACTCGGTGCGGGCGGGCTTGTGCGCGCGTACTCGGGTTGCGTTGCGGAAAATCTCGATAAAGCGCAAAAAGTCGAATATGTGCCGTGTACGGAAAGTTTATATTCGGTAGGCTATACGCTTGCCGATACGGCTTCGCGTTTTTTTTCGGAAAGCGGGACGGGCGTTCTCGGTACAGAATATTCAGACGAAGTGACTTTCAGAATAGCCGTCAAATCACAATGGCTTGAAAGCTTCGAAGCATCGCTTTTAAACCGCCTTAACGGTAGAGTTACAATAAAGCGTTTAAAGGAATACGACTTTCCGTTTAAAATTTAAATAAAGCACGGACAGCGTCCGTGCTTTATTTAAACTTATAATGCAAACGAAAAAATTGTATTAGTTTATTTCTCTTATCCAGCTTTCAGGGGCTTCAATCGTCCCTAACTGAATACCTGTCAACGTTTCGTAAAGTTTTTGCGTTATCGGACCGGCTTTTTCCGTCCCCGCAGGGAAGGCAATTTCTTTGCCGTGGTCGTATATTTTACCGACGGGAGAAATGACTGCGGCGGTTCCGCACAGTCCGCATTCGGCAAAATCAGACAGTTCGGAAAGTTTTACGGCTCTGTGTTCGACTTTAAGTCCGAGATATTTTTCTGCAACGTAGCAAAGCGAACGTCTTGTAATAGAAGGCAGAATGCTTTCGGATTTGGGGGTAACCAACGCGCCGTCCTTTGTTATAAAAATAAAGTTGGCTCCGCCAGTTTCTTCGACGTAAGTGCGGGTTGCGGGGTCGAGATACAGGTTTTCGTCAAAACCGTTTTCGTGAGCGTCGACTATGGCGTGCAGGCTCATTGCGTAATTAAGCCCCGCTTTAATATGTCCGGTCCCGCGGGGAGCGGCCCTGTCAAAGTCGCTTACGCGTATAGTAATGGGCTTTAAACCTCCCTTGAAATAGGGACCAACAGGCGTCGCAAATATTCTGAACTGATATTCCTGTGCGGGTTTAACGCCTATAACCGGTGACGAACCGAAAATGAAAGGTCTTAAATACAGCGACGCTCCGCTTCCGTAAGGGGGCACGAAATCGCGGTTTGCATTAACAACTTTATCCACGGCTTCCAAAAACATATCTTCGTGTACGGGCGGGATTTCCAGACGTTTAGCCGAAGCAATAAGTCTTTCAGCGTTTAAATTGGGGCGGAAAGTAACTGTTTTTTCGTCGCACGTCCTGTAAGCTTTAAGTCCTTCGAATACAGTCTGCGCGTACTGTAAAACACCGGCGCATTCCGAAATAACAATTTTATCGTCGTCGGTAATAATTCCTTTATTCCATTTTCCGTCTTTGAATTCTGCAACAAAGCGGTAAGGAGTTTTAACGTAACCGAATCCAAGCGAACCCCAATCAAGTTCAGGCATAATAAAACCTCGTATAAGTTTTTGTAAATTATACTACCGCAAAAGCAGAATGTCAAATATGCGCTTTACAAATTTGAGTATAAATGTTAAAATTAATATATGTCCGAAATAACTTCCATCGAACCTCAGGTAAAGGATAAAACCCGTTGCAACGTCTACGTAGACGGCAGGTTTTATTGCGGAATCAAACTTGAAGTGGCAATTAAATATCATCTCAAAGCCGGTATGACAATCGAAAAGCAAAAGCTTGACGAAATACAGCTTGAAACGGAAAAGAGCCAAGCGCTTGACAAAGCCTTGACTCATCTTTCGGCTTCTATGAAGACGCGAAAACAAATTACAGACTTTTTAGCAAAAAAGGGATATACCCGGGCGGTATGCGATTACGTTATCGAACGCCTTGAATATCATAAATTTATCGACGATTACGCTTATTGCAGGGCGTACGTCCAAAGCGTAAACGGCAAGGGTAAGCGTGCGTTGGAGACCGATTTAATAAAACGCGGTGCGGACAGGGCGGCTATACAGGCGGTTCTCGACGAGACCGAAGAGGACTGCAATCAGGCGGTCTGCGTTCTCGAAAAATATTTAAGGGGAAAAATCTGCGACAGACAGACGCTGTATAAGGGCTTGAAATATCTTTTGTCAAAGGGTTACTGTTATGAAACGGCAAAGACCGCGTTGGAGCGGTTTGGGGATTTAGATGAAAATTATTAATCTTGACGAAACCGATTCGACAAACGAATACTGTAAACGTGTCGGACGGGGAGATTTAATCGTAACCGCTGTACGCCAGAGTGCGGGAAAAGGAACCAAGGGCAGAAGCTTCTGTTCCGGTGAGGGAGGCCTGTACGTATCGGTAATGCGCCATAATACGGGTTATGAAGCTGACGAAGCGTTTAAAATTATGATAAACGCTTGCGTTGCCGTTTGCAGAACGGTTGAAAGTTTTAAAGTTAAACCGGTTATCCGCTGGGCAAACGACGTACTTGTAAACGGAAGAAAAATCTGCGGAACTCTTATAGAAAATACTTTTTCGGGCAATACGATAAGCCGTTCTATTATCGGTATAGGTCTTAACGTAAACAATGTTCTTACCGCTGAACTTAAAGATATTGCGACGACTTTAAGCTCTGAACTCGGCAACCCCGTTGACTTAGACCGTGTACGTACGGTCCTTTTGAAAAATCTTGCAAAAGAATATACTGTTGCCGATTATAAAAAATATATTGATTGGCTGGGGAGCGAAGTAATACTTAAAACGTCTTCGGGCGAAAAACGCGCAACTGCCGTAGACGTGGACTGGGACGGCGGCTTGCTGTGCATTATAGGCGGCAGTCTGAAAAAAATAAATTCGGCGGAGGTGTCTTTAAGGCTGTAATGGAATATAATGGTAATATAAAGGTTTATTCCGACGAAGAAATAAAGACTTTTTATCCGCTTAGAAAGCGCAATACGCATAAGGGCAATTACGGTTCGGCAAATCTTATAGCCGGGTGCGGTAAGTATTTGGGGGCGGCGGTGTTGTCTGCCGAAGCTGCGTTGCGTTCGGGCTGCGGTTACGTAAAACTTACGGCGGATGAAAGCGTAAAAAGCGCATTAGCTTTCAAAATACCGCAAGTTATTTTTCTCGGGCAACCCGATTTGTCTTCACAGGCGATAGCAGTAGGAATGGGCTGCGGCGTAAGCGTGCAGCTGTATGAAACCGTTCAAAGGTTGTTGACTGATTACGAAGGCACGTTGATAATCGATGCGGATGCTGTCAACAGTCTTGCAAAGTTCGGAAAGGAAGTTCTTAAAAACAATAACGGTAAAGTTATCTTAACCCCGCACGCCAAAGAATTTTCACGCCTTACGGGGTTAAGCATACAAGAAATAACAAAAGACCCGTTAAACTGCGCCCGCGCGTTTGCAAAAGAATATTCTTGTATAATTTTGCTTAAAGGCGCGGACAGCGTTATAACGGACGTAAGCCGCACTGTCGTGAATACCCGCGGAACCACCGCGCTTGCAAAAGGCGGAAGCGGGGATATGCTTTCCGGCTATATGTGCGGGTGTGCCGCACGCGGACTTCAACCGTTTGATTCGGCTGTGTGCGCGGCGTATACGCTCGGACTGTCTGCCGAAATCAGCTCTGAACAAAAGACGGACTACTGTGCGACAGCAAAAGACATTTTAAATAATCTGCATTTTGCTGTTAAACGTTTGACAGATTGAATTAATTCTGTTATCATATCCGTGTTGAAAGGGAGTAGTTTAAGTCAAATCTCGTCATCACAGCGCAACCGCTCGGGGTTTGACACCTTAAAATAGGTAACAAGACTTTTAACTTAAAGTAATTTTAAGTTAAGGGTCTTATTTTTTATTTCCTTGGTCAAAACTAATTGAGAGGTGCAATATGGTCGGAACAGCGGTTTTAAATATTTTTTTGCTTCTTGTCGGGTTTGTTTTACTTGTGAAAGGTGCAGACTTCTTCGTCGACGGCGCGTCGGGTATAGCAAAAAAGCTGAAAGTGTCATCGTTTATCATCGGCGTAACGGTAGTAGCCATAGGTACAAGCGCACCGGAACTGGCGGTTACGGTAGTCGACGCCGTCGGAGGTTCGGGAGAACTTATAGTGGGCAACATACTCGGTAGCAACATTATAAACATTTTTCTTATTCTCGGCGTGTCGGCTGTCGTATGCGAGTTGCCGGTTGAAAAAACCACTCGTTTTATAGATTTGCCGTTTTTGATTGTTACGAGTGCCCTGTTTGTTGTTCTCGGCTATTTCGGCGGTACGTTCGAATGGTGGGAAGGACTTATTCTTGTCTTGCTGTATTTGGTGTTTATGGTTTATAATGTAGTTATGGCTACAAGACAGTCCAAAATAAGCCTCGAACAGGCAAGCGCAGTCTGCGTTAATGAAAATGTTGAAGCTACTGAAGAGATACGCGGCTGGTACGGCAGACTTAAATCAGGTTATGAAAATTTAAAAACGAAAGTCTGGTTTTTAATTATTATAACGGTAGTCGGTCTTGCAATGGTCGTCGGCGGAGCGCAGCTTGTCGTAACTTCCGCGCAGTATATTGCGGAAGACCTCATCGGTATATCTCCCGAAATAGTAGCGCTTACCGTGGTTGCTTTCGGTACGTCGCTTCCCGAACTTGTTACTTCCGTATCCGCCGCCCGTAAGGGTGACGTCGGTATAGCGACAGGCAATATTATCGGCAGCAATATTGCAAATATTTTGGTTATCGGCGGTGTTGGCGCACTCTGTTCGGGGGCGCACGGCTTGCCTTTCAGTACCGAAGGGCTTGTAAGCGGACTTGTATCTTTATTTGCTTCCGTCCTTATTTTCGGCAGTTGCTGGGGTAAAAGTAAGAATATCGGTAAAATAGCAGGTATAATTATGCTTACCTGTCTTATAGGTTACTATGTATTCGTGTTTATAAATTATTATGCGTTGCATCTCTATTGATAAAGTATAAAAATCGCATTCCAAGTCAACAATATTAACAGGGCAGTACATATAATAAAATATACACACTGCCGAAGAAGAGGTTGATATGAACATAAAGCGCGGAGAACTTTATTATGCCGATTTGTCGCCGGTTGTTGGCAGTGAACAGGGAGGCGTGCGCCCCGTACTCGTCGTGCAGAACGACGTCGGTAACAAGTATTCGCCGACTGTAATTGCGGCGGCGGTGACAAGTAAAATTAACAAAGCCAAACTGCCGACGCATATAGAGCTTCCGTGTAATTCCTACGGGCTTCAAAAAGATTCGGTTATTCTTCTTGAACAGATTCGCACACTTGATAAGCGCAGATTAAAGGAAAGAATAGGCGAGCTTAACGAAAACACTATGACTCGCGTCGACAAGGCAATATTGATAAGTTTGGGTTTTACCAAATAAAGAACACGGCGTTGCGCCGTGTTCTTATAATTTTATTGACAAATCGCAATAATTGATATATCATAAAGCTATGCTTGAAAAACTAAAAAAACTTAAAGTCAATATCGGCTTGAAAAGTATAATTTTAATAGCTGTCTGCGCTTTGCTTATAATGACGGATTTACTTACGAAAGTTTTCGAAGAAAAGGATAAATGGAATTTCGTCGTCATTCCGAATTTTATCGAAGTGACAAGCGGAAGCAGAAATCCGGGTTGCGCGTTCAGCTTTCTTGCCGAAGCGGCGTGGGGTCAGACCTTTTTAATAGTGATGACTTTTATTATGCTTGCCGTTTTAATTACGGCGTTTATACTTCTGCCGGAACGGTTTACGCTTTTAAAAGTCGCGCTGTCAATGATAACGGCAGGCGCGATAGGTAATCTTGTAGACAGAATTGCTTTCCGCGAAGTACGCGACTTTGTCGGACTTAATATGTTCGGGAATATGGTTGCGTGTAACTTTGCCGACTTCTGGATAGTAATAGGCACCGCGGTTGCGATTATAGACATACTCTTTATAAACGAATGGGCAATTATTCCGCTTACAAAGCGGGCAAAACAGGCGCAGGCGGAAAAGAAAGAAAAAGAAAATCAGACATCTTTAACAGAAAATACCGAACCGGTTGTAAAGGAAGATAATGCGGCCGCCCCCGCAGACGTTAAAGACGAAAACGCCGATAAAAACAATGGATAAAAAAGTTTTTAACGCCGTAAAAGATTATGCGAGAGCGGACGTGTACGTCAGCGAAATGCTTACTGATAAAACGCGTTCTTCCGTAAAAAAGCTTTTTGAAAACAGGTTTATATCGGTAAACGGAAAACAAGCCAAACCTTCACAGTCAATATGCACGGGCGATATTGTGGAAGTAGTTTTGCCCGACGCCGTGGAATATAAAGCTAAGCCGGAAGATATTCCCGTCGACATTGTTTACGAAGACGGTGACATCGCCGTAGTAAACAAACCGCAGGGTATGACCGTTCATCTCGGCAACGGCAACATAGACGGTACGCTTGTAAATGCTCTTTTGTACAGACTTGACAGTTTAAGCGGAATTAACGGTGTGATACGTCCGGGCATAGTCCACCGCATAGACAAGGATACTTCAGGACTGTTGGTCGTTGCAAAAAACGATAACGCGCACGTCAGTCTTTCACGGCAGATTTCGGAAAAAACCTGCAAGCGTACGTATATCGCGCTTTTGGAAGGCAGTCTTAAAGACGACGTTGGAACTGTTACGACGTATATAGGCAGGAGTCCGCAGGACAGACTGAAAATGACTGTCGTTACTCCTGACAAGGGAAAAATTGCAATTACCGATTACACGGTTATAAAGCGTTATCAAGGCTACACCTTGTGCCGCTTCGATTTGAGAACGGGCAGAACGCACCAGATACGCGTACACGCAAAATATCTCGGTCATCCGGTGGTCGGCGACCCTGTGTATGGGATAAAAAAACAGAAATTCAAACTTAACGGACAGCTTTTGCACGCGTGGCGTTTAACCCTTATACATCCCGTAACAGCAAAAGAAATGACTTTTGAAGCGCCTTTGCCGGATTATTTCAATGAAGTTATTTCCAAACTAATCGAAATTCGCAATTAAAAAAACAGTTGCCAAAAGAATATAATAATGCTATAATGTCAATAAGAATTTTTAAAAGGAGAGTATAATTATGTCAAGAAGATACAGTTCGTATACTTGGACGGAAATTTGTGCGTTCTGGGGAATGATTATCGCTTCGGTTTCGTACATTTTCAGCGGGTTATTCAGGTTTTTGGTTAATTGGATTAACGACATAAGCCATGACGTTGCGTCTATTCTCAGCCTCGTGTCGAATATTATGTCGCTTTTGGGGAGCATTGCATTGCTGGTGGCAATAGCAATTCCTGCGTGGCAGTACGTCAAGTACAGAAGCAAGGGCTGGAAAGTCGTTTATTGGATAGCGCTTGTCGTATATGTACTCGGCGTAGGCTTCGGAATGCTGTCTGCATTCAGAACTTAAAATAAAAAATTCCCCGACGCGTTCGGGGAATTTTTCTTTACAAACGCAAGCCGATAATTTATAATATCGGTATAACATATTCTTACAGGTAAATTATGGCAAATCCATTAATAGCTATTGTCGGCAGACCCAACGTCGGCAAAAGCACGTTTTTCAATAAAGTCGTCGGCAGAAAAATTTCAATAACTGACGACAGGGCGGGCGTAACCCGCGACAGGCTTTACGCCGATTCTGAGTGGCGCGGTAAGGCGTTTTCTATCGTCGATACCGGCGGTATCGAATTGCGTTCCGAAGACACTATGTGGAAGGAAATAAAAAAGCAGGCGGAAGTGGCTATCGATACGGCGCAGGTAATTATGTTTTTCGTCGACGGCAGGGAAGGACTTACTACTTCGGATTACGACGTGGCGGATATGCTCCGCCGTTCAAAAAAGCCCGTAATTCTCGTGGTAAATAAAATAGACGAATATTCGGAAGAAAAGGTATTTGAATTTTATTCGCTTGGGCTTGGCGAACCCTATGCCGTATCAGCCGAACACGGCACGGGTATAGGCGACGTTCTTGACGAAGCTGTCAGCTGGTTTGAAAAGTCCGAAAACGTAGAAGACGAAAGCATAAAAATTGCCGTAGTGGGAAAACCAAACGCAGGTAAAAGCAGTCTTGTCAATAAACTTCTCGGCTTCGAACGTTCTATTGTGACAAATATCGCAGGCACTACGCGCGATGCGATTGATACCAAATTTACGTACGACGGCAGAAATTATACTATAATCGACACGGCGGGTATACGTAAGAAAAGTAAAGTTGAGGACGATGTTGAATACTATTCGGTAATGCGCGCGTTTGATGCAGTGCGTCGTGCCGACGTCTGTCTGCTTGTTGTCGACTGTGCGGACGGGCTTACCGAACAGGATACCAAAATTATCGGTTATGTACACGAACAGGGCAAGCCTTCGGTTGTCGTTATGAACAAGTGGGACTTAATCGAAAAGGATACTAACACAATAAATAAATTCGAAGCTGGGCTTAAAGAAGATCTCAAATTTATGGACTATTTCAAATCGGTCTATATTTCGGCAAAGACGGGTCAGCGTACCGAAAAGATTTTATCTATCGTCGACGAGGTTTACGCCCACGCTCACCATAGAATTGCGACGGGCGTTCTGAACGACATAATTTCGGACGCGGTGCGGGCAAATGAACCGCCTTCGTACAATGGCAGAAGACTTAAAGTCTATTATTCTTCGCAGGTAGCCGTGGCGCCGCCCACAATCGTGCTTTTTGTTAACAGTTCGGATTTGCTTCATTTTTCGTATCAGAGATTTCTTGAAAACGTTTTACGTAAATCTTTCGATTTCTCCGGTACGCCCATAAAAATTCTCACCCGCGAGAAAAACGGCGATTGATTATGAAAGAGTTTGTCTTTGCCGACGGCTGGTATTATTTTTTGTTAGCCGCCGTAGCTTGTTATCTTATAGGTTGTTTTAACTTTGCCGTGCTTATTTCTCATTTCAAAAAGAAAGATATAAGATACGTCGGAAGCGGCAATCCCGGTACAATGAATATGACGCGTACCTTCGGTATGAAGGTAGGCGTAATAAATTTTTTCTGCGACGTTATTAAGGGGGGTGTCCCCGCAATGGTCGGATATTTCCTTTTCAAAGATTACGTCTTTGCGGGAACTTGTGTATCCGTTGCGGACTTTGCACGTTATTTTTTCGGCGTATTTGTAATTATAGGTCACATATTTCCCGTCACGCTTAAATTCAAGGGCGGAAAAGGAATAGCTTCGACTTTCGGCGTGTTTGTGTTTGCGTTATCGTGCGAACAGTGGTGGTATTTCCCGATACTTGTCGCAGCACATTTTTTAATACTGTTCTATATTGCCGTTACCGAATGGGGGTCTATGGGGTCGCTTATCGGCGTTGCGGGGTTTACCGTATGGCAGGCGGTCATTTTCGCTGTAAGATATTCCGAAAATCTTTTAAACGTTTGGACAATGCTGATTTTCGGACTGTTGCTTTTAATTAATCTGCTGACCTGGATAGCCCATAATAAAAATATTTTCAGGCTGCTCGGCGGAGAGGAACACCGCACTTCGGTAATAAAACATAAAAACAGAATATAGAAAATGTTACGCTTTGCAAACGGAACACTCTTTTTTGATTTGGGGTGGTGTAAAGCGCATTGATTAATACAAACAGCCGAAATTCCGTAAAGGAGTTTCGGCTGTTACTTTATTTTGTTTTGTTTTCATCGTCGTCGGGTTTTTCTTTCGAGTTTATGGAAAACTCGATATTTCTGTTTGCGTTGCACAGGGCGTCTATAAATTCATCGTACCAGTCTTCTTTTACGACAATTACAATAAATACTTTATCGTTGAAGTATACCGAAAGTTTGTTTGTCGTTCTGTCAAGCAGAACCGTCTCTATTTTGTTTATATCGTATTTGCTCTTTATTATCCCGAAGCTTGTTTTAAGCGTCTTTCCGTCAATCGCATAATATGACGACGTAAGCAAACTTATAAGTATTATCAGCAGAACGACGGGAATAAGGAACATTAAAACATACTGTATTATTCTGTAAACGGGATTAGCTTCCGAAGCGATATCGCTTGTGGCTATCGTAAGCACGTTTATACCCATACCTACTACGCACAGGGCGATGCCGATATAGATAAAAATTAAAGTAAGTTTTGTAAACCGATAGTTAAATTTCTTCATAATTCAATTATACTTAGAGTCTGCGTAAAAAGCAACAAAAAAATAATTGAAAAAAATCGTATTATGGTTTACAATATAGATAATACCGACAAAAGGAAAAGAATTATGATTAAACTTATTAAGGGCGGGGTGTATTATACCGAAGGAAGACTTATAAAAGAAAACGTCGCGTTTATGGTTGAGGAAAAGAAAAAGAAAGCCATACGCGGAACGCTTACTTATAATATTATCAAAGCGCACAACAAGGGCAGTGAAAGCGACCTTAAACTTTCGTTTGACGCTCTCGTATCGCACGATATAACTTATGTCGGAATAATCCAGACCGCCAAAGCTTCGGGCTTGAAAGAATTTCCTTTGCCCTATACGCTTACCAACTGCCACAATTCGCTGTGTGCGGTAGGCGGAACCATAAACGGCGACGATCATCTTTTCGGGCTTACTGCCGCAAAGAAGTACGGCGGAAATTACGTGCCTCCGCACCTTGCCGTAATTCACCAGTATATGCGCGAAATGCAGGCAAAATGCGGGGCGATGATACTCGGCTCTGACAGTCATACCCGCTACGGTGCGCTTGGAACTATGGCGGTGGGCGAGGGCGGACCGGAGCTTGTCAAACAGTTGTTAAATCAGACTTACGACATAAAGCGTCCGGAAGTAATAGCCGTATATCTCAAAGGTAAGCCCAAAAAGGGGGTAGGACCGCACGACGTCGCAATCGCGCTTGTCGGCGCAACATTTAAAAAAGCGTTCGTAAAGAATAAGATACTTGAATTTATAGGTCCCGGAATAAAGAACCTTTCTATGGACTTCCGTTGCGGTATAGACGTAATGACAACCGAAACCGCGTGCCTTTCAAGTATTTGGGAAACAGATGAAATAACCGAAGAATTTTTCAAAATTCATAACCGTGAAAGTCATTTCAAGCCTATGCGTCCTGCCGATCCCGCTTATTACGACGGGGCGGTGGTAATAGATTTATCAACGATAGAACCGATGATTGCATTGCCGTTCCATCCGTCCAATGCGTATACCGTAAAGGAATTTATTGAAAATGCAGACGATATTCTCGGCGGAATAGAGAATGACGGAAATAAATTGCTTAAAAACGGCGGATTCAGTTTGCGTGACAAAATCAAGGACGGAAAGGTGCTTGTAAGTCAGGGCGTAATTGCCGGCTGTGCGGGCGGAAGTTATGAAAATATTGTCGAATCCGCCGAAATTCTCCGCGGAAAAAGTTGCGGCAACGGTCAATTCGAATTAAGCATATATCCTCAAAGCCAGCCCGTTTTTAAAGGACTTGCAGATAACGGTTATGCGTCAGCGTTAATGTCGGCGGGAGTTTTATTGAAACCTGCGTTCTGCGGCCCTTGCTTCGGTGCGGGAGATACGCCCGCCAACAACGGTTTATCAATAAGGCACACTACGCGTAACTTTGAAAACCGTGAAGGCTCCAAGCCTGCCGAAGGACAGCTTTCGGCGGTTGCGCTTATGGACGCGCGTTCCATTGCGGCAACCGCGGCAAACGGCGGTGTTCTTACGCCTGCTACGGAAGCGGAATATGTAAAGAAAATAAAGAAGTATTACTTTGACAAAACTATATACGAAAACCGCGTGTACGCAGGTGCGGGTAAACCCGATAAATCGGCGGCGGTCGTTTACGGACCCAATATCGCCGACTGGCCCGAACAGATCGCGCTCGGCGATAATCTGCTTATGAAAGCCGTGTCGGTAATAGACGACCCCGTAACCACTACCGACGAACTTATTCCTTCGGGTGAAACTTCGTCGTACCGTTCAAACCCTTTGCGTCTTGCGGAATTTGCGCTTTCGCGTAAGGATCCCGCATACGTGTCTCGCGCCAAAGCCGTTAAAGCAGACGAACAGGCGCGCAGGCAAGATGGTATTCTTCCCGACGCAGTACTGAAAGATGTAGGAATAAAGGTCAAGCCCGATACTGTTTACGGCAGTTGCGTTGTAGCCAGAAAACCCGGCGACGGTTCTGCAAGGGAGCAGGCGGCATCGTGCCAGCGCGTTCTCGGCGGGGTTGCTAATATCTCATTGGAGTATGCAACCAAGCGTTACCGCTCAAATCTTATAAACTGGGGTATGTTGCCGCTTATTTGCCGTAAATTCGAATTTAAAGTCGGCGACTACGTCTATATAGAGAACGTAAGAAAACTAATAGAAGAGGACGCAGGCGTTATGCCCGCAAAACATATTTCGGGTACGGTTGTTAAAAATATAACGCTTGAAATAGGTTCTCTTACGGCAGACGAAAAGCAAATAATACTCGACGGCTGTCTTATCAATTTCAATAAAAATAAATAGCAGGAAAGCCGTTGCAAAAAAGTGCAGCGGCTTTTAAAATCATTTCGGCAATTCCGGCGTAGGCAGCGGAACAGGCGGTATACGGTTATCTCTTTCGGGCTTTGGCGGAAAGTGGGGTTTTCGAGGTATAATATTGGGTTGGCAACCGTCGTCGCAGTCGTCTTCGTCTGTGCGTTCTTGGACGGTATCGGGTCTACCTTGGGTAGCATCGGTAGTGTTGCAACCTGCAAAAAATAAAGCGGTAAATGCAATCGGTAAAACAGTCAACGCTAAAAGCTTTTTCATACAATGAGTATGCGGTTTTAAAATTTAGTTATTCAATCGCTTGAACTTTTACAGAATATGTGATATTATAAAATCACCTGAACTTAAAAGGTAAACTTGAGAGTAAAGGGCTTAATATGTACGCATTATTGTCTTATGCGTCTTTTGCCCTGTCTCTCGTCTGTACGGAGAGATTTTTTTATGTCGGAAAAAAGACTTGCGGTAATAAGCATAATATTATCTAAAAGGGAAAACGCTTTTAAAATGAACGAACTTTTGTCTGTATACGGAGATTATATCATCGGCAGAATGGGTATCCCTTACAGGGAGAAAGGCGTGTCGGTATTAAGCGTTGTCATTGACGCGCCTGCGGAAATAATAAATACGCTTACGGGAAAAATAGGTATGCTTGAAGGCGTTACAGCAAAAACTCTTATGTCAAAATTTTAATTTTTAAGGCGGAAGGTTAGCCTGACGCCGAAAGGAGAATATATGAAAAAATTATTAACTGTGCTTATATGCGCACTCGTAATTTTTTGTACCGTGGCTTTTTCGGCGTGCGGTAAAACGGGTAAAATTATAACCGTCTACGTACCCGACGGCGCACCGGCGCTTGCTTTGGCTGAACTTATGCACGAAGAAAAATTCGGCAAAGACGTAAGCTACCGCGTTGTAGGCGCAAACGAAATAGAAAGTTGCGTTACGTATGTAGATGAAAACAAAAATGCCGACTTGTGTATTTTACCGGTCAATTCGGCAAGTAAATTTCTCGGCGACGGGGAAAGGTATAAACTTCTCGGCGCAGTGACGCACGGCAACCTGTTTATAGCGGCGGGCAAAGAAAAGCAAGAACTCACGCGGGATAACTTTGCGGAAAGAGTTGCGGGCAAAAAAATAGGGGTTGTAAACCTTCCTGCATTTCCCGGAGCAGTGCTTAAACTTATATTAAATAAATACGGAGTAAACGACGCTGTGCTTGAAAACGTACAGCCTTCCGAAGTAACGGGCGTCGGTTCGGGCTACGACTATTTCGTGCTTCCGGAACCCGACGCAAGCACGAGAGCCGGCAACACAAATTTAAAACTTAAAATCGTCGGAGACTTGCAAACCCTTTACGGTGAAAACGGTTATCCGCAGGCTGTTCTTGTCGCGAAGAACGGTTTAATCGAAGACCGTCCCGATTTTATACGTAATTTTGTTGAGGCTGTGTCGGAAAATTCATCTTGGTTAATGGAAGAAACCGTCGGGGCGGAGACAATTATATCCGCTATTACATCGCATTACGCAGACCCGGACAACACTGCGCCCGGCTTCAACGCTAAAAATCTGACAAAAGAAGTAATATCTAACTGCGCCGTTTGGTTTGAAAATTCATCTGATTGTCATAAGGCGGTGGACGATATTTTAAAGGAGCTTAAATCGGCCGGCGACGGCAAAGCCGTCGAAGTATCGGAAAACTTTTATTATTACTTTAATGATTAAAAAATTTTTCACGCAAAAAAAACTTAATATAATTTATTCGTTTACCGCAATAATTTTAATGTGGTTAATATGGTTAACAGCTTATTATGCGGTCGGTAATAAACTGATTGTCCCTTCTTTTTTGCAGACATTATCGGAGTTTTTTGGATATTTCGGCAAAGGTAAATTCTGGCTTGCGCTTGTCAATTCGTTACTTCGCACACTGATTGCTTTTGTAATATCATTCTCCGTCGCTCTTATATGCTGTGCGGCGACAGCGGTATTCAGCGGGGCGAAAGCATTTTTCAGTCCGATAATGGCGGTTATCCGCACTTTGCCTACGATGGCGGTAATACTGCTTATCTTAAAATTTACCTATAACAACAGAACGCTTTCTCCCGTAATAGTAACCGTACTTGTACTTCTTCCTATGATTTATTCACAGCTATGTACATCGGTTGAGGGGATAGATTCAAATCTTACCGAGATGGCGGAAGTTTACGGCGTAAACAGGAGCAAACGTCTTTTAAGTATTTATCTTCCGCAGCTGTTGCCCGATATTATATCCCAGACAGGGTCTAACCTTTCGTTGGGACTTAAAGTTATGATTTCGGCAGAGGTGCTGGCAAGTACGGCAAACGGTCTTGGCGGAATGATGCAGATAAACAATGTCTCCGGCGAAATTGCCTGTCTTGCCGCGCTTACGCTTTCGGCTGTTTTGGCGGGGCTTGTAATAGACTTTTCGTTTTCATTGCTTCAACGGTTAACTTGTAAATGGACGAAAAAGGAGTAAGTATTGATTGAGATAAAAAATTTTACAAAAAAATATGCGGGGTTGTCGGTTTACGAAGATTTTAATTTAAATATTAATGAAGGAGAGATAACCTGCATACTCGGCGAAAGCGGAAGCGGTAAAACAACTTTGTTGAATGCGATTGCGGGACTTATTAAGTATGAAGGTCAGATACCCGAACTGAAATGTTCATATATTTTTCAGACTCCGCGTCTTGTTCCCAACCTTACCGTTTACGGAAATCTTAAACTTATATGCAACGACGAAAGCAAAATAAATGAAATGCTTGAAAGGGTAAAGCTCAGCGATAAGGCAAAGAGCTATCCTATAAAACTTTCGGGCGGTCAGATGCAGCGTGTATCCATTGCCCGCGCGTTTTTATACGACAGCAACGTCATTTTGATGGACGAACCGTTTACTTCGCTTGATATAAAGTTGAAGTCCGAAATAATATCTTTGTTTAAAGAGCTTTGGCAATCTTGCAGACGCACGGCGGTATTTGTTACGCACGACGTAGGCGAAGCCGTCGGTATTGCCGACAGAATTATTATAATCAACAAAGGAAAAACAGTTAAAGATTTGGAAAAGTCGCTTTGCCGCGACAGTGAAGAACTTAAAAGAAGCGTGATAGACGCCTTGTATAACGCATAATATTTTGCCGCCCGCGCCGGTATGGCGCGGGCGATAGCCGTTAAATACGAATTTATGGGAAATTTTATATTATAAATTAAAAAAAACTCTTTCAAAAAGTTTTCTTTTATCAATATATTGTGTTATAATAAATTTACTTGTTACAGATATTGTGTTCAGAAGATAAAAAACGTAAAGCCCGATTTGAACGCTATTATTATAAGGTAGACGTTAAAAACGCCTATAACGGGCATTAGTATCATAAGCGGCAGATTTTTAAGACGGTAGCGCATTATAAACATACTTACGTAAATGCCTATCGCCCCGCCGAGTATTGCGGTCAATATAAGTTTGCCGTCCCCGCTGTTCATTTTGGCTTCGTCTCCGCCGAGTTCGTCGCGCTGTGATTTCAGCAGAATGACTGCGTAAAAGTTTACGGCAAGTATATACACTATAAAAACGATATACAGCAACAGCATATAAAAAGTATGCTTTAAATTCAGATATTAATACCGTGAGGTTTTGTTATATGGCTAAGATTGCAGTTATAATGGGTAGCAAATCGGATTTTAGCGTTGTCAAACCCGCCGTAACCGTAATTAAGAGTTTCGGCGTTGACGTTGAGGTGAGGGTTATTTCCGCACACAGAACTCCCGAAGAGGCGCATGAATTTTCGCATACCGCAAAGGAACGGGGTATCGAGGTTATAATTTGTGCGGCAGGCAAAGCCGCTCATCTCGGCGGGGTAATTGCCGCCGACACAACTCTTCCCGTAATAGGATTACCCGTAAAGACAGATATGATGGGCGGGCTTGACAGTCTTTTGTCCATCGTGCAGATGCCTTCGGGCATTCCCGTTGCAACTGTAGGGGTAAACGGCGGTGAAAACGCCGGTCTTCTTGCATTGCAGATATTGGGCGTAAAATATCCGGAAATCGCTGAAAAGCTTGCAGACTATAAATGCAGTATGAGAGATAAAATAAATTCTGACGATAATGCTCTTCAAAAGGAATTAGAGCAGTTATAATTCTATACCCGCAGTATACTCTGCGGGTATTAACGTTAAATTATTAATAATTTTTTAAGGAGAAAATATATGCAGAAGCAGGAACAGCTTTACGAAGGTAAGGCAAAAAAGGTATTTGCAACCGAAAACCCCGATTACGTTATCGTGTCTTACAAGGACGACGCAACGGCGTTCAACGGTCTTAAAAAAGGTACGATTACGGGCAAGGGTGTCATAAACAATAAGATGAGCAATATGATGATGGCTATGCTTGAAAAGAAAGGTATCCCCACGCATTACATCGAACAGCTTGACGACAGAAATACGGTCGTTAAAAAAGTGTCTATCGTTCCGCTTGAAGTTATAATAAGAAACGTTGCTGCGGGAAGTTTTTCAAAACGTTACGGCGTTCCCGAAGGAACAAAGTTCTCTTCGCCCACGATAGAATTTTCGTATAAAAACGACGACTTGGGCGATCCGCTCATCAATGATTACCACGCGCTTGCACTCAACCTTGCAACGGCGGAGGAAATTGAAACAATTAAAAAAATGGCTTTTGCCGTAAACGACGCTATGATTGCTTTTTTCAAAGAGCTTCATATCGATTTAATAGACTTCAAACTTGAATTCGGCAGATTTAAAGGACAAATCGTTCTTGCGGACGAAATATCGCCCGATACCTGCCGCTTCTGGGAAGCTGGTTCGTGGGATACGACTAAACACGTCAGCCTTGACAAGGACAGGTTCCGCAGAGATCTCGGCGGCGTAGAAGACGCTTACGCTGAAATTTTCAAAAGAATAGGCGGTTAAGTCTGGCTACCGTAAATTTAACTGAAAGGAAAATTATGATTTTAAGATCGAAAAAAGCGCCGTTTGACAGTATGCAAGAAGAATGCGGAATTTTCGGGGTTTACTCGCAGGAGAACCGCGACGTTGCGCATACCGTCTATTACGGACTTTACGCCCTTCAGCACAGGGGGCAGGAATCAAGCGGTATTGCCGTTGCTTACGCCGATAAAATAAATTATTATAAGGGAATGGGGCTTGTCCCCGAAGTTTTTGCGGGCGGAAATCTCGAAAAACTGCCCGAAGGCGATATTGCAATAGGGCACGTCCGTTATTCCACTACGGGCGCAAGCCAGCTTTTAAACGCCCAGCCCGTCGTGTTTACGGGCAAGTGCGGAAAAATGGCTTTTGCACACAACGGCAACCTGACCAACACCAAACAGCTCCGTGACGAAATGATTGCGCAAAACGTCGTTTTCCAGACTTCTATCGACTCCGAAGTAATGGCGGTGTATATAAACAGTCTTTCCGACGGCGACATTCTTACGGGCGTAAGGCGTGCGTGTCCTAAATTCAAGGGTTCGTACGCTCTTGTAATTATGACTGCGGACAAGCTTATCGCCGTGCGCGACCCGTACGGTATACGTCCGCTTTGTATAGGTACGACCGACAGCGATATTATAGTTGCCAGCGAAACCTGCGCACTTGACGCGGTAAGCGCAAACTTTTTACGGGACGTTAAGCCCGGTGAAATAGTTATGATAGACAGCGAAGGTATTCATTCCTATTTTATGGACGATATTCCCGAAAAGAGCAGAATGTGTATTTTCGAATACGTCTATTTCGCCCGTCACGATTCTGTTCTTGACGGTATGAGCGTTTACGACGCAAGAAAGGAGGCAGGCAGATTGCTTGCAAAGCATTATCCCGTGGAAGCCGACCTAGTATCGGGGGTGCCCGATTCTGCAAACGTTGCGGCAAGAGGGTACGCCGAAGAAAGCGGAATACCTTTTGTCGAAGCGCTTGCAAAAAACAGGTACGTCGGCAGGACGTTCATCCAACCCGACCAACGTCAGCGTGAAAACAGTCTCAGTGTAAAGATGAATGCGCTTCGGGCTAACATAAGAGGCAAACGCGTCATAATTATAGACGACTCTATTGTCCGCGGGACGACTATGCGCAAGATAATAAAAATGCTTCGCAACGCGGGCGCAAGCGAAGTGCATATCCGCATATGTTCACCGATTATAAAGCATCCCTGTCATCTCGGTATAGATATACAGACCTATTCGCAACTTATAGGCGCATATAAAAACGAAAAACAGATTTGCGAAAGTTTAGGCGCGGACAGCGTAAAATATCTTTCAATCAACCAGCTTCTTAAAACGTGCAAAGGTGCAAACGTGGATTTCTGCCTCGGCTGTTTTAACGGCGAATATCCTTATCCGCTTACGGGTTATGAAGCGGATAAACTCAAACTCGAATAATCAAATTACGGAGAAATACAAATGGCAATTTCCTATAAAGACAGCGGGGTAGACGTAGAAAGGGGCTATCAGGCTGTAAAACTTATGAAAGAACACGTCAAGTCGACGTATACTAAGGGCGTTCTCGGCGATATAGGTTCGTTCGGCGGATTCTTTCAGATGCCCGAAGGTATGAAGCAACCCGTGCTTGTCGCAGGTACGGACGGCGTCGGCACAAAACTTAAATACGCCATCATTGCCGACAGACACGACACGATAGGTATAGACGCAGTGGCTATGTGTGTAAACGATATAGTGTGTCAGGGCGCAAAGCCGCTCATTTTTCTCGACTACTTTGCAACCGGCAGTTTAAGCCCCGAAAAGGTTGCCACTGTTGTATCGGGTATTGCGGAAGGTTGCCGTCAGTCGGGAGCCGCGCTTATCGGCGGCGAAACGGCTGAGATGCCGGGGTTCTATCCGGAAGGCGACTATGATATAGCCGGGTTCGCCGTCGGCGTGGTCGATAAAGAAAAAATAATCAACGGTAGCACCATTAAATCCGGTGACGTGCTTATAGGTCTTAAATCAAGCGGAATACATTCCAACGGTTATTCACTTGTAAGAAAGCTTTTCGGCGAAGATATAAACGCACTTGAAAAGTACGATGAAGAACTTGGCGCAAAGCCTATAGACGTACTTTTGACGCCGACGAGAATATACGTAAAAAGCATTCTCGCATTGATTGAAAAAGTAAAGGTAAAGGGAATTGCGCATATAACGGGCGGTGGATTTATAGAAAATATTCCCCGTATCTTCCCCGAAGGAATAGGTTGCGAAATAAATACTAAGTCTTATGAAGTTCCCGCAGTGTTCAAAGCATTGCAGAAGAAAGCGGGAATTACCGATGCTCAGATTTACAATACGTTTAATATGGGTATAGGTATGGTCGTTTGCGTATCGCAAGAAAACGTAGAAACGGCAATAGCACAGCTTGAAGCTACGGGTGAGAATTGTGTCGTTCTCGGAAAAACGGTAAAAGGAAGCGGGGTTAAACTTTTATGAAAAAGCGCATAGCCGTTTTCGCTTCCGGCGGAGGAACCGACTTTCAATCGGTTATAGACGCAAATAAAAAAGACAACTTTTGCGAGATAAGCTTGCTTATAGCGTCCAAGGACGGTATAGGCGCTATCGACCGTGCAAGGGCTAACGGAATACAGACGGCTGTTTTTTCAAAGAAAGACTATCCCGACTTAGAAGCGCTTTATGCAAAGTTAACATATCTTTTGAACATAAACCGCATAGATTACATAGTACTTGCCGGTTGGCTTAAAATTATACCCGCAAGTTTTATATCTGCTTTTGCCGACAGAATAATCAACATTCACCCGTCGCTTATTCCGTCGTTTTGCGGCGCGGGATTTTACGGCATAAAGGTACATCAGGCGGTTTTGGATTACGGCGCTAAAATTTCGGGTTGCACTGTGCATTTTGTTGACGAAATTCCAGATGGCGGAGCTATTATAGCGCAGACTGCGGTTAAAGTGGGCGACGATGATACGGCTGAAAGTTTGCAGTCGAAAATATTAGCGGAAGAGCATAAGCTTCTTCCTTACTGCGTTAAAAAACTCTGCCTCGGTTTAATTGAAAAACACGGCAGAAAAGTTATAATCAAATAATATACGGAGGATGGAAAACATTATGGAAATGAAAAAGAGGGCGCTTGTAAGCGTATCCGACAAAGCAGGCGTTGTAGACTTCTGCAAAGGGCTTGCCGAAAACGGTTTCGAAATAATTTCGACTGGCGGCACGGCAAAAGCGTTAAAGGAAGCGGGACTCGAAGTTATAGGCATATCCGAAATAACGGGTTTTCCCGAATGTCTTGACGGCAGAGTTAAAACTTTGCACCCCAACGTGCACGCAGGACTGCTTGCAATGCGTTCCAACCCCGAACATATGGAACAGTTAAGAATGCTTAACATCAACACCATAGATATAGTCTGTGTCAATTTATATCCATTCAAAGCGACTCTTGAAAGCGGAGCCGATTTTGCAACCTGTATAGAAAATATAGATATAGGCGGTCCCACAATGATAAGAGCGGCGGCAAAGAATTATCAGGACGTCGCCGTTATCGTAGACCCGGCAGATTATGACAAAGTTCTTGAAGAGCTTAAAGAAGGCGAAATTTCGCTTGACACAAAAAAATATCTGCAATATAAAGTTTTTGCGCATACCGCGGTTTACGACAGCCTTATATCCAATTATCTTGCTTCGCAGCTTGGAATAACTTTCCCCGATGAAGTTACTTTCGCTTATAAAAAGGCACAGAATATGCGTTACGGCGAAAACCCCCAGCAGCAGGCTGTTTTCTATAAGGAACAACTTTCCCGCAAAGGTTCTCTTCCTTCGGCAACACAGATTTGGGGCAAAGAACTTTCCTATAATAATATCAACGATGCTAACGGTGCGCTCGAACTTTTAAAAGAATTCGGTTCCGTTCCTGCAGTTGTTGCATGCAAGCACGCAAATCCTTGCGGGGTAGGCACGGGCGAAAATATTTTCGAAGCGTATATGCGTGCGTATAATTCCGACCCCGTATCCGTTTTCGGCGGAATACTTGCAATCAACGGTACGGTAGACGAAGCTACGGCAATCGAAATAAACAAGATATTTATAGAAATAGTAATAGCGTCCGCATACACCTGCGAAGCGTTGGAAATTCTTGAAAGCAAAAAGAATATCAGGCTTTTGCAGATTGACGATATATCCTGCAAACGCGATAGCTCCGCGTTCGATATGAAAAAGGTGTACGGCGGACTACTTGTCCAGCAATACGATGAAACGTTGCTTAAAAACGAAGATATGAATCTTTTCACAACCAAAGCAACGATGGAGACGGTTGCGCTTGCCGACGGCAAACAGAAGACTGTTTACGGCACGGGCGTAGTTACCGACCGCGCCCCCACCGAGGAAGAAATAGAAGCGTTGCTTTTCAACTGGAAAGTTGTTAAACACACCAAGTCAAACGCTATCGTTATAGGAAAACGCGACAGAACAACCGGTATCGGAATGGGGCAGACTAACAGAATTTGGGCGGCGCAACAGGCGATAGCTCACGCTGGCGGAAAAGCAAAGGGGTCGGTTATGGCTTCCGATGCTTTCTTCCCGTTTGCGGACTGCGTGGAAGAATGCGTCAAGGCAGGAATAACTGCAATAATCCAGCCGGGCGGTTCCATACGCGATAAAGATTCGGTTGACGCCTGCAACGCGGCGGGTATTGCAATGGTCTTCGTTGGCGACCGTCATTTCAAACATTAATAGTATTTGTGGGGTTTTATGAACGTACTCGTAATAGGTAACGGCGGAAGGGAACATGCTATTCTGCTTGCGCTTAAAAAAAGCAAACGCGTTGAAAAATTATACTGTATGAAAGGCAATGCGGGCACCGCCGAAATTGCCGAAAATATCAATGTCGACTATATGAACGTCGAGGCGGTAAAGGCGTTTGCGTTAGAACATCCCGAAATAGATTATTACGTCGTAACACCCGACGACCCCTTGGCTGTCGGACTTGTCGACGGACTTGAAAGTATAGGCAAACGTTGCTTCGGACCTAACAAAGCGGCGGCTCAGATTGAAGCAAGCAAGGCTTTTGCCAAGCAGCTTATGAAAAAGTACAAAATTCCGACTGCGGAGTGCGAAATTTTCGAAGATTACGGCGCGGCGTTGGAATATGTTCGTTCAAAGGGTGCGCCCATAGTTTTAAAAGCCGACGGGCTTGCGCTCGGCAAGGGCGTACTCGTATGCGAAACGCTTGAACAGGCGGAAGAGGGCTTGAAAGAAATAATGCTTGACAAAGCTTTCGGTTCCGCAGGCAATAAAATTGTTATAGAAGAATGTTTGCGCGGACTTAAATATACACCGGGCGAAGAGGTATCCGTTCTCGCTTTTACCGACGGAAAGACGATAGTTCCTATGATTACTTCGTGCGACCATAAGCGCGCGTACGACGGCGACAAGGGGCTTAATACGGGCGGTATGGGCACGTTTTCACCCTGTCCGTTCTGGACGGAAAAGCTTGAAAAAGAAGTTCTTAAAAAAATAATGATACCCACTGTCAAAGCTATGAACGCAGAGGGCAGAAAATTTAAAGGTTGTCTGTACTTCGGGCTTATGCGCACCGACAAGGGTATGAAAGTTATCGAATACAATTCGCGCTTCGGCGACCCCGAAACTCAGGTCGTTTTGCCTATGCTTAAAACCGACCTTTTGGATATTTTCGAAGCGGTTACTGAAGAAAGACTTTCTGACGTTAAAATCGAATGGGAAGACGGGGCTTGCGTATGCGTTGTGCTTGCCAGCGGCGGGTATCCTGTAAGCTATGCCAAAGGTAAAGAAATAAGCGTCGGCGATATAAAAGACGCCACCTTGGTACACGCGGGAACGGCGGTTAATGACGGTAAGCTTGTTACCAACGGCGGAAGGGTGTTAGGCGTTGTCGCAAGAGGTAAAGACGTTGAAGAGGCAAGGAAAAAAGCTTATTCGGCTGTTGAACAAGTAAGCTGGGATGGTATGCATTACCGCAAGGATATAGGAATTAAGTACCGCGAAGGTTAAATCAGTCAGGTTAAAAATGATATACAGAATTTTTGTTGAAAAGAAAGATAATTTACACGCAAAAAAAGTAAAGGAAGATATACGTAATCTTCTCAAAATTTCGGTTGACGATGTGCGCAGTTTTATCCGTTACGATGCCGAGGGTATGACCGCGGAAGAGTTTGCTTCTGCGGTACCTTGCGTTTTTTCCGAACCGCCCGTAGACGACGTTTATTTGGAAAAAGTCGAAATAGATAAAAGCTATTCGGTATTCGCCGTCGCTTATTTAACGGGACAGTACGACCAACGTGCGGACAGCGCCGCACAGTGCGTTCAGCTTCTCACGCAGAAGGAACGTCCGCTTATAAAGTGCGCAACGGTATACGCCGTTAAGGGTGCGGATGCGCAACAGCTTAAAGCCATAAAAAAACATATTATCAACCCCGTAGAAAGCGAAGAAGTGTCGCTTGACAAGCCCGAGTCGCTTGCACACGTTGCGGTTGAAGCCGAAGACGTTAAAACGCTTGACGGTTTTATTGACTATTCGGACGGGCAAATCGCAGAATATCACGCAAAAATGGGACTTGCTATGTCCGTGCAGGATCTTGCTTTCGTGCGCGATTATTTCAAGGGTGAGAAGAGAAATCCCACTGAAACGGAAATAAAGGTTATAGACACTTACTGGTCTGACCACTGCCGTCATACCACCTTTGCAACAGAACTTAAAAATATAGAAATCAACAGCGACAACAAACATATCGGCGATGCTCTCGAACTTTACAGACAGCTTTTCTGCGAACTATATAAAAACAGACCCGAAAAGTATCCCTGTCTTATGGATATAGCAACGATTGGGGTAAAAAAGCTTAAAAAAGAAGGTAAGCTCGACAACCTCGACGAATCGGACGAAATTAACGCCTGCTCTATAAAGGTAGACGCCGAAATTGACGGTAAACCGCAGAAGTATACTGTTATGTTCAAAAACGAGACACACAATCATCCCACCGAAATAGAACCGTTCGGCGGAGCGGCTACCTGCCTTGGAGGAGCTATCCGCGACCCGCTTTCGGGCAGAACTTATGTTTTGCAGTCTATGCGCATAACTGGTTGTGCCGATCCCACGGAACCCATTGAAAACACTATTGCCGGAAAGCTTCCGCAAAGAGTTATAACCAAAACCGCCGCCGCGGGTTTTTCTTCGTACGGCAACCAAATAGGTCTTGCGACTGGACAGGTAGACGAAGTGTATCACGCAGGATACAAAGCCAAAAGACTTGAAACGGGCTTTGTTGTCGGCGGTGCAAAATCGGATATGATTTACCGTGCAAAACCCCAAAAAGGCGATTTGATAATTCTTCTCGGCGGAGAGACGGGCAGAGACGGTTGCGGAGGCGCAACCGGTTCTTCCAAAGCCCACGACATAAAGTCCGTACAGACGTGCGGGGCGGAGGTTCAGAAAGGTAACGCACTTACCGAGCGTAAGCTTCAAAGGCTGTTTTTAAACGGCGAAGCTACGCGTTTAATTAAGAAATGCAACGATTTCGGTGCCGGCGGGGTGTCGGTAGCGATAGGCGAACTTGCCGACGGACTTGAAATTCAGCTTGACAAAGTCCCTAAAAAGTATGAAGGATTATCGGGTACCGAACTTGCCATTTCCGAATCGCAGGAGCGTATGGCTGTTGTCGTCGCGGCGGAAGATGCGGAAAAGTTTGCCGCTCTTGCCTCCGAGGAAAATTTGACCGCAACGGTAGTTGCCGTAGTCACCGGCGACAGAAGAATGAAAATGTTCCATCGCGGTAAGGCTATCGTAGATATTTCGCGCGATTTTCTCGACACAAACGGCGTAAAACAGATTGCCGACGCTGAGATAAACGATTATGTCACAAACTTCTTCGGTTATAAAGAAAACGGTAGTTTTGCCGAAGAATTTAATTCGGTGCTCTCGCAGTTTAACGTATGTTCGAAAAAGGGACTTGCCGAAATGTTTGACTCTACTATCGGCGCAAAGTCTGTTTATATGCCTTTCGGCGGAAAAAACCAGCTTACTCCCGTAATTGCTATGGCGGCTAAATTTACGGGCGGAGAAACTGATGACTGTACGGTAGCGGGGTACGGATACAATCCCGAACTTATGTCAACCTCGCCTTTTACAGGCGCGGTGTATTCAATCGTAACTTCCGTGTCCAAAGTCGTTGCCGCAGGAGCAAAATATGAAGACGTACGTCTGACTTTGCAGGAATTCTTTATGCGTCTGCGCGACGATAAGAAGAGATGGGGCGTTCCGCTTTCCGCACTTTTGGGTGCGTTGTACGCGCAGATAAAGCTCGGACTCGGCGCAATAGGCGGTAAAGATTCGATGAGCGGCACGTTTGAGGACATAGACGTCCCGCCCACGCTCATTTCGTTTGCGCTTGCCCCCTCGAAAGCTTCAAAGCTTATTAACAACGTGATAGGCGAAGACGGCAAAAAACTTTACTTACTGCCTATGCGTAAAGATGGTGCGCATATTCCCGATTTCGAATATCTTAAAAAGATTTATACTTTTGTAAACAGAAAAATTTCAGACGGCAATATAGATTTTGCAACCGTCATTGAAAAGGGCGGTGTAGCCGCGGCAGTTGCGAAAAGTTGCTTCGGTAACGGTTTCGGCTTTGAATTCGAATGCGGTAAAGAATATGTATTCGGCGAAAAATACGGCGATATTATAGTATCGGTAAATGACGAGAAATTGCTTGACGGCTTAGATTACATTTATCTCGGCAAATCTGTAAACGGCGGATTTACTTTCGATAAAGAAACAGTCGGTTATAACGATGCCGTAGGAAGTTATACGCAAAGGCTTGACAGTGTGTTCCCCGCAACTGCGCCTGCTTCGGGAAAACTTCCAGATTGCGATTATACCGCAAAAACGGTCATGACAAAAGCTTGCGTAAGCATAGCCAAACCCAAAGTTTTTATACCAGCATTCCCGGGAACTAACTGTGAACTTGATACAGCCCGCGCATTCCGCTTGGCGGGTGCAGATCCCGAAATTGTCGTAATTAAAAACCGTACGCCTGCCGATATAGAAGAGAGTGTAAAGGCAATTATAAAGGCTATTGACAGAGCAAATATCATTGCCTTCCCGGGCGGTTTTTCTGGCGGTGACGAACCCGACGGTTCTGGCAAATTTATTGCCACGACTTTCAAAAACCCCGCTATTTCGGAAAGAATTATGGAGCTGTTGGAAAACCGCGACGGACTTGTTTTAGGTATTTGCAACGGTTTTCAGGCGCTTATAAAGCTCGGACTTGTGCCTTACGGAAAAGTAAGTCCGCTTACGGCGAAGTCGCCCACGCTGACTTTCAACAATATTTCGCGTCACGTATCCACAATGGTGAATATCCGCGTCGCATCAAATATAAGCCCTTGGCTTTCCGCGTGCAAGGTCGGCGAAGTCTACTCCGTTCCCGTATCACACGGTGAAGGTAAAGTCGTCGCTCCCGAAAGCGAGTTACAGCTTATGCGTAAAAACGGACAGATTGCGACGCAGTACGTTGGTTTTGACGGCAAACCGACAATGGAAAGCCCGTTTAATCCCAACGGCAGTATGTTTGCAATAGAGGGAATAACTTCACCTGACGGCAGAGTGTTCGGTAAAATGGGCCACAGTGAAAGAACAGGTGCAAATCTGTATAAAAATTACGACGGTAATTTCGATATGAAAATATTCGAAAGCGGCGTAAAATATTTTAAATAATTATTGAGGTAAACCGATGAGATGTATTTACTGCGGATATGAGGACAGTAAAGTTATCGACAGCCGTTCGGCTGACGAAGGCAGGACGATTAGAAGGCGCCGCGAGTGTTTTAACTGCGGTAAAAGATTTACGACTTACGAAACAATAGAAGATACGCCCGTACTCGTAATAAAAGCCAACGGCGCGCGCCAGACTTTCGACGCGCAAAAGGTTAAAAACGGTATAATAAAATCCTGTGAAAAACGTCCCGTATCGATGACGGTAATTGACGAAATAGTCGGTGCCGTCACAAAGCAGGTTTACAACTCTATGGAACAGGAAGTATCCTCAAAGTATATCGGTGAACTTGTTATGAACGAACTTAAAAAATACGACGAAGTTGCGTACGTTCGGTATGCAAGCGTTTATCGTTCGTTTAAAGACATATCAAGCTTTCTCGAAGAACTTCAAAGTATGATGAATAATAAAAAATAAGGTAATTTCAGACAGTGTAACCACTGTCTGAAATTTTGTGAGGCATATGCGTAAACAAACAAAAAAAATCAGTGTCGGCGGAGTTGATATAGGCGGCGGGTCTGATATTGCCGTCCAGTCTATGTGTACCGTAAAGACTTCTGACGTGGAAGCCGTTGTCGCACAGATTGAAAGCCTTGAAGCCGTCGGTTGCGATATAATAAGGGTGTCCGTACTTGACGACGAAGACGCGAAGGCGATTAAAAAAATAAAAAATAAAATTCACATTCCGCTTGTTGCCGATATTCATTTTTCTTATAAGCTTGCAATTTCGGCAATTGAAAACGGTTGCGACAAAGTGCGTATAAATCCGGGCAATATCGGCGGTGAAAGTGCGGTTAAATGCGTTGCGGATTGTATAAAGTCGCATAAAATTCCCGTGCGGGTAGGTTCTAATACAGGAAGCATAGAAAAAGAATTTCTTCAAAAATACGGAAAAAGCGAAATTTCGCTTGTAGAAAGCGCTTTAAATAGCGTAGGTACGCTTGAAAAATACGGCGTAAACGATATTGTAATTTCGGTAAAAGCTTCCGATGTTCCGCTTACGGTCAAAGCGTATACCCTGCTTTCCCAAAGGACGGATTATCCTCTGCATATCGGTGTAACAGAAGCAGGAACAGAACAGATGGCTGTCGTCAAGTCAAGCGCGGCTTTGGGTTGCCTTTTGCTGGGCGGTATAGGTGATACGCTCAGGGTATCGATAACCGGCGACCCTGTCAAGGAAGTGTTTGCCGCAAAGCGTATACTCCGCGCCGTATGTATAGACAAAAAATTTGTTGACGTTGTGTCGTGTCCGACCTGCGGTAGATGCCGTTGGAATTCAATGGGACTTGCGGAACGAGTATCTGTATATGTCGAAAAGTTTTCAAAGCCATGTAAAATTGCCGTTATGGGTTGCGTTGTAAACGGACCCGGTGAAGCAAAGGATTGCGATTTGGGAATCGCCGGCGCGGAAGATTACTGCGTTATTTTCAAAAACGGTGAAATTATAAGGCGGGTACCGTCCGCCGATGCAGAAAAAGAATTTTTTAAGGAGATAGACCTTATTTTAAATGGTTGACGTAATATTAAACGGCATACGCGCGCGGGAAAATTTCAATAACTGCATTATTGACAGCGTTGTTCTTGAAAGCGGTAAAGGATTAGTTACTGTAAAGATTATAACAGATAAAACCTTTAACGGTGAAGACGAGTCGGCAGTTTACGCTGTGGTAAGAAATTACGTTCCTAAGGCGTTTGACTGCAAAGTCGGCATATCGAAACTTAATCCCGACTGCGATATGATCAGAAAAAAAATTGCCGAATGTATAGAAAAGAATTTTAAAACCCTGTCTGTAACCGTAGCCGAAGAGGATATATCGGTTAAAAAGACACAGGACGGATTTGAATTTGAAATTGCCGTAATGACTGCTCTTTTTACGGACGGTATAAGCGATAAAATCATTAAATATCTTAAAAGCTGTTTTTGCGGAAATTTTTACGGCAAATGCGTAAAAAGCAGTAAAAATTCTGAAGAAATAGAAGTCGAAGAAGAACACGAAAATATAGAGTTCGAAATACCTATTAGAACATTCGTCATAAGAGATTTTACTTTTCTTGAAGGCGCCGAAAAGCAGACTTCGGCGGTGTATATAAGCGATTTAAACTTCGAAAGCGAAAAAGTTATCGTCTGCGGAGTAATAGAAGACATCCAGGAAAGAAATTATACCAACAGCAAAAATCAGGAAAAAGTTTATTATTCGTTTACGATAAACGACTCTACCGCGTCTATGCGCGTAACTTATTTTACGCGGATGAAGAGTATAGAAAAGATACGCGCTTTAAAAGTCGGCGACGGTATAGTCTGTACAGGCAAGACCGAATTTTACAAAGGCAATCTGCGGTTTACGGCAAACTTCATTGATTACGGCAACACTCCGGAAAATTTCGTGCCCGAAAAACGGCAGTCCAAACCTGTTCCCAAATATTACCAATCGGTTATGCCAAAACCATTTTCCGACATTGCGCAGGCGGATATGTTTACGGACACGTCGGTACCGGGCTGTCTTAAAGGCAAATCTTTCGTTGTATTCGATTTGGAAACTACGGGACTCAACTCTTCGCCGTCTTCCGGAAATATGGACAGAATAATCGAAATAGGCGCATATAAAATAACCGACGGAGTTATTTGCGAAAGTTTTACAACTTTTATAAATCCGCAAAAGAAGCTTTCGGAAGAAATTATAGGCCTTACGGGGATTACAGAAGAAATGGTTGCGTGCGCTCCTGCATATGAGCAGGTTATGCCGGACTTTTATAAGTTTTGCTACGGTTCAATACTTGTCGGACACAATATCGCAGGGTTCGACTTTAAGTTTGTAGACTACTATTGCGCACGGCTCGGGTATATGCTTGAACGCAAACTTATAGATACGATACCGCTTTCGCAGGAATTATTGTTCCTTTCCAACTATAAGCTGAATACAGTGGCGGATAAATTCGGTATAACTTTTAATCACCACAGGGCAATCGACGACGCATACGTTACGGCAAAAATATTTTTGGAACTCATAAAAATAAAAAAATCTTTACCAAAATTGCAATAAGACTTGCAATTTAAAAAATTATATGGTACAATAAACTCAACCTTAATCAAAAATTAAGATTGAGTGCCTTAAAAAGGCACTCAATACTTATATAAGGGGCATTATGCAGATAAAACCTATTGAAGATATTCGCGCTTTTCTTGAAAATATCGCTCAGCCGATGGGTATAGAGATTGTCGAAGTGGAATATGACAAACGTACGGATACGCTTACTGTGTTTATCGAAACAGAGCAGGGTGTAGACCTTGACACTTGCGAAAAATTTCATAACGCTATTTTTGAACCTATTGACGAATTTGACCCTTCGTACGGTCAGCCGTATACGTTAAACGTATCAAGTCCCGGACTTGACAGACCGTTTAAGACCGACCGTGACTTTGAACGCAATATCGGAAAGGAAGTTGAAGTTAAGCTGTTTGCGCCGCTTATGGGCAAGAAGTTTATAGAAGGTACGCTTATCGCTTATGACGGGAATACCGTTACGGTCAATGCAGGCGGAAAAGAAATTAAGATAAGCAAGAACAAAATTGCAAAAATTAATAAAGCAATAAAATTTGATTAGAAATCAGATTGAATATAAAGACCATAAATAAATCAGGAGATATAAAATGACCAACAAAGATTTTTTTGCGGCGCTTGCGGATTTGGAAAAAGAAAAGGGAATTTCCCAACAGGTATTTTTGGAAGCGCTTGAAAACGCGCTTGTATCCGCATGCAAGAAACAGTATGCAGGGGCAATCGGTTCGGTTGAAATAAAAACAAATCCCGAAAAAGGCACAATAGAATTTTTTACCGTAAAAACGGTTGCCGAAGAAGTACTTGACAGTGAAAACGAAATCTCGCTTGAAGATGCGCAGAAAATCAAAAAGAGTTATAAGATAGGCGATAGGGTAACCGAAAAATTCGTCCCCAAAGATTTTTCGAGAATTGCCGCCCAGACGGCTAAGCAGGTAATTCTGCAAAAGCTTCACGAAACCGAGCGCGACGCTGCAGTAAACGAGTTTTCGGATAAAGAAGGCGAATTGCTTGTAGGCGTGGTTCGTAAAATTGACGCCAAAAACGTTTATATCGAACTCGGAAAGGGACAGATTGAAGGTTTAATGCTTCCGTCCGATCAGGTTCCCGGTGAAAAATATAATGTCAACGACAAGATTAAAGTATTCGTTAAACGCGTTAAAAACGGCTTCCGCGGAGCACAGGTGCTTGTAAGCCGTTCTTCCGCAGGTCTTGTCAGAAAGCTGTTCGAAGACGAAGTGCCCGAAATTAAACAGGGTACAGTAATAATAAAAGAAATCAGCCGCGAAGCGGGCGCAAGGACTAAAATTGCAATCTATTCCGAAGATCCGCGTGTGGACGCCATAGGCGCTTGCGTAGGTAATAAGGGCGCAAGAGTAAACGCAATAGTTGAAGAGCTTAAAGGCGAAAAGATAGATATTATACCTTGGTCGGAAAATCCGCTTGAATTTATTGCAAAGTCGCTTTCTCCCGCAAAGGTTATATCGGTAACCCAGCTTGACGAAGAAAAATCTGCAATGGTTGTCGTTCCCGACGATAAACTTTCGCTTGCAATCGGCAAAGACGGGCAAAACGCACGCCTTGCAGTAAGACTTACAGGTTGGAAAATAGACGTTAAAAGCGAGTCTGCCGCAGCCAAACTCGGATTATTTACAAATAAAAACGAAGATGACGGAGTAGCGGAATAAATCAATATGCCCGAAAAAAAGATACCGTTGAGAATGTGCATTGCGTGCAGACAGCTTAAAGAAAAGAAATCTATGCTCCGTATTGTAAAAAACGAAGAAGGTAAAATTTTTATAGATTTCACTTCAAAAGCTTCCGGACGGGGTGCGTATATCTGTAATGATGCGGAATGCGTCAAAAAGCTGAAAAAACAGCGGCTTTTAAATAAAGTGTTTGCGTGTACGGTGGACGACGGAATCTATTCTTCCGTTGAGGAGGAATACTTTGGTTCAAAGTAAAGTCAAAACGTATGTCGGCTTTTGCATAAAATCGGGTAAAATAACGCTCGGATCGAATGCGATTGCCACACTGAAAGGCGGGGTTCGGCTTCTGATACTCGACGGAAAAGCTAAAAAGAATTCTTTAAGATACGCTTTAAAATTCAAAAACAAATTTTCTTGCCCGTTGATTGTTTATAACGGAAATTTTGAAGAGATCGTACAAAAACCGCTATGTCGGTTAGTTGCGATAAAAGATAAAAGTCTTGCGGACGCAATATTAAACAGCGGAGATACGGACTGCGAATTATATATCGAAGGCGGTGAATAGTATATGGCAAAAAAATACGAGAATATCGAAAATATAGGTAAGCTTATTTCAGGCGGCGCCGTAGCGGAGCTTACAAAAAAAGTCGGAACGGCGGAAAAGAAAATTTCCGACATACTTAAAAAGTTGACCGAACTTGAAAATGCCAAGCTCGCTAAAAAAATAGAAGAAGAGAGACTTGCCGCGGAGAAGCTTGCGGCGGAAGAAGCCGCTCGCCGCGCGGCAGAGGAAGCCGAACGTCAGGCAAAAGAAGAACAGCTTAAAGCCGAGCAGACCAAGGAAGCGGAGAAAATAAAGTCCGAAGAAAAAGAACCCGTTAAGCCCGTTCAACCCGTTCAGCCTGTCAAAACCGTACAGGCAGAGCGTCCCGCACCCGCACAACCGGCAGTCAACCGTGCGCCTGCAAATAAGACGTTTATTAACCGCGATCAAAGGGTACAAAAAGACCGCCCTGTCCGCGGTACCGCGCCGTTTAATAACAACGCGCCTCGTCCAAACAGACCCGGTACAGGCAAAGTAACTTCGCCTGCGGCTTCCGTCGCGCCGTCACAGACGGCAAAAACCAAAAACTTCGGCCCCGATAAGAAGAAGCAGAGCTTTGAAAGAACGTATGTCGAAAAGGAAAGACGCACTGTATCGAAGCGCGCGCTTCAAAAGCAGCAGGGCGCAAGTATTGAAGATTTCGACGAAAACAAGAGCGGTTACAGAAAACTGCGCTTGAAGAAGGATAAGAAACAGCAGAACTCGCAGATGATAAAAATCGAGCGCGCTGTAGTAACAACTAACGACATACCTTTGAAAATACTTTCCGAGAAGCTGGGGATTTCTGCCGTTGAAATAACCAAACGCCTCTTTAAGGAAGGAATAATGAAAACCGTTAACGAGTCAATCGATTACGATACCGCGGCTTTGATAGCGGCGGGACTCGGTATAGAACTCGAATACAAACCCGAAAAGACGGCGGAAGAAGTGCTTTTCGAAAAACAGGCGGATACGGTTGAAGAAATTGAAAGCCTTGTTCCCCGTGCTCCCGTAGTTACGGTTATGGGTCACGTCGACCACGGTAAGACTTCGCTTCTCGACTATATAAGAAAATCCAACGCCGCCGCAGGAGAAGCAGGGGGGATAACCCAGCATATAGGCGCATATACCGTTAAGTTGAACGGTAAAGGCATTACTTTTATAGATACTCCGGGACACGAAGCGTTTACGGCAATGCGTGCACGCGGTGCGCAGGTTACCGATTTTGTAATTCTCGTCGTTGCGGCGGACGACGGCGTAATGCCTCAGACGGTCGAAGCCATCAACCATGCAAAAGCCGCAGGCGTCCAGATAATTGTTGCCGTTAATAAAATAGACAAAGCCGGCGCAGACATCAACAGGGTTAAGCAAGATCTTACAAATTACGGACTTGTACCCGAAGAATGGGGTGGCGACACAATGATTTGTCCCATATCCTGCAAGACGGGCGAAGGAATAGATACTTTGCTTGAAAGTCTGTTACTTTCGGCAGAAATGAAAGAGTTGCTTGCCAACCCCGAAAGAGAGGCGCGCGGCGTCGTTATTGAAGCGCGTCTTGATAAGGGCAAGGGACCTGTTGCAACCGTTCTTGTCCAGAACGGCACGCTTCATACAGGCGATAATCTCATTTCAGGTACGGTTACAGGCAGAGTACGTGCAATGATAGACGACAGCGGTAAAACCGTAAAAGAAGCGGGACCTTCAATGGCTGTAAACGTTCTCGGCCTCGAAGAAGTTCCCAATTCGGGTGATTCAATCTTTGCCGTATCGCAGGCGCTTATGAAAGAAGTCATCGAAGAGAGAAAGAGAAAGGCAAGCGACGCTATGATTAAGTCGGCTTCCAAAGTATCTCTCGAAGAAATGTTCGGTATGATAGAAGGCGGGAATTTGAAGACGCTTAACCTTATCATAAAGGGCGACGTTCAAGGGTCTGTGGAAGCAGTTAAACAGTCGGTTGTTAAACTTTCCAACGAAGAAGTTCAAGTCAAAGTTATACACAGCGGTGCGGGCGCGATTACGGAAACCGACGTAATGCTTGCCGATTCCTCGAATGCGATTATTTTAGGCTTTAACGTGCGTCCCGACGCAAAGGCAAAAGCACTTGCGGAAAGAAGCAAAGTAGATGTAAGAAGTTACCGTATAATTTACGATTTGCTTGACGATATGGAAGCCGCGCTTAAAGGTATGCTTGCACCCAAATTCCACGAAATTTATCTCGGCAAGTGCGAAGTACGCCAGACGTTCAAAATTACTGGCGTAGGCAATATTGCAGGCTGTTACGTTCTTGACGGTAAAATTGTTCGCGGCGGTAAATTGCGTATTTACAGAGACGACGTTCTTGTGGTGGAGGGAAATGTTCACCAGCTTAAACGCTTTAAAGACGACGTCAAGGAAGTTGCATACGGCTTTGAATGCGGTTGCGCGATAGAAGGTTTTAACGATATTAAAATAGGCGATATTATAGAATGTTATATTATCGAACAGATAGCCGCAGGTTAATTGCGGTTATCGGGGAGTAAAGATATGAAAGGCAGCAGAGGCAATCGTCTTTCTGGCGAATTTCAAAAAGAAATATCTTCGGTTATTTCAGGCAAACTCCGCAATAAATTTCCCGAACTAAGCGCCATTATCAGCGTGACGGAAGCAGACGTCGCTCCCGACCTTAAAAGTGCGAAAATATATCTCAGCATTTTCGATACGAACGAGGAAAAAAGCAAAAACAGTTTTCAGATAATAAAGAATAACGCAGGGTATATCCGTCACGAGCTTTCGCAGGTTATGCATTTACGCACCGTTCCCGAACTGAGATTTTTGACCGATGAAAGTATGGAGTACGGCGCGAAGATAGATAAAATACTTAACGGACTCGATATTGAAAAAGATGACGAATAACAGCATAGCGGAAATAGCGGAACAACTTAATAAGTCGCAAACGATTGCAGTGTTTTGCCATTCGAGACCGGACGGCGACGCGCTCGGCGCAGGGCTTGCCCTTGTGTCTGCGTTGCGCTGTAAGGGAAAAAAAGCCGTAATGTGCTGTGAAGATATACCGCCCGAAAAATTTGGATTTTTGGGTGCGGTAGCAGAAGTAAAGTGTATTTTGCCGCCTGATAAATACGACACTTATATATGCGTCGACTGTGCGGACGCTTCGCGGATGGGTACGTTTTACGATACTTTTACCCAGTTTGCTGGTACAACGATAAATATCGACCACCATATATCCAACAAGGGATTCGCAAAATATAATTATGTTTACGAATGTCCGGCAAGCTGTCAACTGCTTACGGAAGTTCTTATTGAAAGCGGTTTTGAAATTAATAAAGAAATTGCAGATCTTTTGATGTTAGGGCTGATTACCGACAGCGGTAATTTTACGCACTGCGACGTAAGTGAGAAAACTTTTTTAATTGCCGCAAAACTCCGCGCAAAGGGTGCGGATGTAAATCTTATCAATTACAATATGTATGGACGACAGCCCAAGACGCGCGCTTTACTGTATGGCAGAGTTATGGGAAATATTAGGTTCGCGCTTGGCGACAGGCTTACGTTTATAGTTACCACGCAGGATGACCTTGCAAAAACGGGCGCGGACAAAAGCGTTACCGAAGGATTTGTAGATTTTCCTTTGACTGTGGACGGCGTCGAAGTGTCGGTGTCAATGATGGAAGTCAAGAAACGCCAATATAAAATTTCACTTCGCAGCAAGGGCAAAGTCAATGTCAATGCAGTTGCTTCGGCATTCGGCGGCGGCGGACACATTCTTGCAAGCGGTTGTATGTTGAGCGGTGAACTTGAAGAAGTAATCGAAAAGGTTACTTATGCCGTTTATCAGAATTTATGAACGGTTTTATAAATGTCAACAAATGCGCGGGTGCAAGTTCTGCCCGTGAAGTAAATATAATTAAACGGCTCACGGGTACGCCGTGCGGACATATGGGTACGCTTGACCCTATGGCAAGCGGTGTGTTGCCCGTTGCCGTGGGTAACGCGTGTAGGTTATTCGACTATTTTCTCGATAAGCGCAAGACTTACGTGGCTCGGTTTGAATTCGGTACGGACAGCGATACTTTGGATACAACGGGAACGTTACTTAAAACTGGCGGTTACGTTCCGTCGGAAAATGAAATACAAGCCTGTCTTCCGGAAATGTGCGGTGAAGTTATGCAGGTTGCGCCCAAGTTCAGCGCAAAGAACATCGGCGGGAAACGTTGTTATCAACTGGCAAGGGCCGGCATTGAATTCGAATTACCGTCTAAAAAAGTCAACATATATTCGGTGAAATTACTTGACCGCATAAATAAAAATACTTTTTCTTTTGAAATAGAATGCGGGGGCGGAACTTATATCCGTTCCATTGCCCGTGATTTGGGTGCAAAGCTGAACACTTGCGCGGTTATGAGCGGTCTTGTCAGGACTAAGAGCGGTATATTTTCAATAGAAAATTCCGTTGCGACAGAAAAGCTTAACGGCGGTAACGTCAAAGATTATCTCATTGAAACGCAAAGCGTGTTGCCTTATGAAAGTATAATACCGTCGGCAGATGAAGACAGGAAACTGTTTAACGGACTCACCGTCCATACCTGTTTGCCGGATGGAATTTATAAAATTTTTCGTAACGACCGTTCCTTTTACGGGCTTTCGGAAGTTAAACATAATATTTTAAAGGTTAGGACAAAATTATGTTAGAAATCATTAAGTACAATGAAGACGAGTACACTTTTCCCTGTCTGCTGGTATTGGGGTGTTTTGACGCAATACATATCGGACATGCGGAACTGCTTAAAAAAGCCAAATTACAGGCAAAAATCAACGGTCTTGATTTGGGCGTAATGATGTTTGTCGGCGGAAAGGGCGGGCGGCAGGTGTGCAACTTCGAAGAAAAGCAGAAGCTTCTCGAACAGTACAACGTAAAATTTATACTTGCAATAGATTATACGGAAGAATTCAAGAAGACCGGCGCAAGCGAATTTTTGGAAAATCTTGAAAACAAGCTCAATATAAAAGCCTATATGAGCGGAAGGGACTTCCGCTTCGGTTGTGAAGCAAAGGGTAAGTCGGCAACCTTAAAGGCATATGCGGAAGACGAGGAAAACGGCGTCTGGTATATGCAGGTTAAAGACGTAACTTACGTCGGTGAAAAGGTAAGTACTACCGCTATAAAAAATTATATCGAACAGGGCAATCTTGTCAAAGCAGGTGCATTTTTAGGCAGAAATTATTCGGTGACGGGCTTTGTAATCGAGGGTGCGAACAGGGGTAAAAAGGTTGTCGGTTTTCCTACCGTAAATATGAAATATCCCGTTGATAAAGTCGAAGTAAAAAAAGGCGTTTACAAAGTCAAGTGCATTGTAGGCGAAGAAGAATTTATAGGCATTGCAAATTACGGACCCCGCCCGACTTTTAACGAACAGAGTTCGGTTCTTGAAGCCTATCTCGACGGTTTTGTCGGTACGCTTTACGGTAGAAGCGTAACCGTGGAATTTGTCGAATACATAAGGGATATAGTAAAATTCGAAAGCGCGGAAGACTTGACCGCCCAGCTTAAAATAGATTTGAAGCAGGCGAAATTAAAGGTTTAAATTATGTGTTTTGGCAGCCTACCGGAAGATTACGTCTATTTGGATAAAATCGACTTAATGCATAACAAAAAGCAGTTCTGGATAGTTAACGGACTGTCTTTAGCAATTATGATTGTTATGATTGTCGCGGGATATTTTATCGACCATAGTTGGTCGGATAACAGTACGGAAGTCATAATAGCTGTTGTCGTTATGTTCGTCAGTTACGTACTTTATATAGTTCTGCACGAATTGACTCATTTAATTGTAATGCGCATCTCGGTCAAAGCCAAATTTAATTTCGGTTTTAACGGATGGGCGGCATATGCCGGCAGTACGGGATTTTTCGATAAGGCTCATTATATTGCGATAGCTCTTGCTCCGCTTGTAGTTTGGGGGATAGTTTTTTCGGTTTTAACCGTATTTTTTCATACGGGTATATGGTTTTGGGTAATATGGGCGTTACAGATAGGCAATGTCGCCGGCGCATCGGGAGATTTATTCTGTACTTACAAAATGATTACTTATCCTAAAAACATTCTTGTCCGAGATACGGGTACCGAAATGACTGTATACCGTAAAAAGACGGAAGAAGAACTTTCCGCAATGCAGACAGTGGAAAATTTTAACGATATTGACGGGGGCAGTGAAATTGATTAAATTCGGACCGAGCGGTAACGGCGAAAAGTTTTATGCCGAAGGACATAAGCATACCGCCGAAGCAGGCGAATACTGTAAAAATCTCGGCTTGAACTGTTATGAATATTCGTTCGGCAGAGGCATAACTCTGTCCGAAGGCAAAGCCGAAGAGATAGGTTTGGCTTTCGCGCAGGCGGAAGTCGAAATAAGCGTACACGCGCCGTACTTTATAAACTTTGCAAACCCCGATGACGAAGCCGCAGGCAAGTCGTACAATTATGTTTTAAACAGTGCAAAATATTTAAAACTTTTCGGCGGAAAACGGGTGGTTTTTCATCCCGCCGCACAGGGCAAAGCTACAAGGGAGGACGCCGTAAATCTCACTGCCGAAAGATTGAAGAAATTGAGAGATTATATTTATCTCAACGGCTTTGAAGATTTGTATTTTTGCCCGGAAACTATGGGTAAGCTTGCCCAGATAGGCACGCTTGAAGAGGTTGTAGGGTTATGCAAAATAGATAAAATTTATCTTCCCGCCGTTGATTTCGGACATATAAACGCAAGAGAAGGCGGAAGTCTTAAAACAGTAGGCGATTACAAATCTCGTCTCGAATATATGATTTCTGAACTCGGCTACGAAAGAGTAAAGCATTTCCACGTACATTTTTCAAAGATAATGTATGCCGCAAAAGGCGAGATAAAGCACCTTACTTTCGAGGATACGCAATACGGACCGGAATTCGAACCGTTTGCAATAGCGTTGAAACAGCTTAAATTGGAACCGTACATCGTAAGCGAATCTGCGGGGACTCAGGCGGAAGATGCAGTTGAGATGAAACGTATATATTCAAGTGTTGACATCTGAAAAAAAATTTGTTAAAATTAAATTACGGAAAATTCGAATGAAAGAATCAAATGCGTCAAAAATTTATAAAGCAGTCGGGGCGGAAGCCGTTTTGACGGAAGCTTCCGATTTGCGTAAATATCTTACGGGTTTTTCAACATCGTTCGGTTATGTGCTTTCCGACAAAGACGGCAACGTGTTTTATACGGACAGCCGTTATCTCGAAGGGGCAAAAAACGCGCTTACGGGAACGGATATTGCGGTAAGGCAGTACGAAGCGCCGCTTGAAAATATTATTAAAAATTATAAACAGATTGCAATACCGTTAGATAAAACTTTTTATCCCGTTTATGAAAAGTTGAAGAACGCTGGACACGAAATAGTTGACAGTTTGCCCGCATTCGTGTCGGCTATGGCTGTCAAAGGTGCTTCGGAGAAAGAAAATATCAAGAAGGCGTGCGAGATAGCCGATAAGTCTTTTGTCGGACTTCTGCCTTTAATAAAAGAGGGTATGAGCGAAAACGAGGTCGCCGCACATCTTGAATTTTTAATGCGCACAAACGGCGCAAGCGGAACGAGCTTTGATACAATAGTTGCGTTTGGCGAAAATTCAAGCGTGCCTCATCACGAAACGGGCGACAGAAAGCTTAAATTCGGGGATATTGTCTTAATAGATTTCGGTTGTAAATATAACGGATACTGTTCCGACTGTACGAGAACTTTCCTTTTCGGCGACGACGGAAAGCACGAAGAGTTTAAAGAAGTTTACGGTAGAGTTTTGACGGCTCATATGCTTGTTAAGCAAAAGGCGACCGACGGTATGACGGGTTTGCAGGTAGACGCTTTGGCAAGAGATTTTTTAAAGGAATACGGACTTGATAAGCTGTTTACCCATTCGTTAGGACACGGCATAGGCATAAATATCCACGAATTTCCTTTTATTTCACCCAAGGGGCAGGACAAGCTTAAAAACGGAATGGTATTCTCTGATGAACCGGGGGTTTACCTCGAAGGTAAGTTCGGTATAAGGATAGAAGATACGGTAATGCTTGAAGACGGTAAAATAATCAGTCTTACCGATTCGGATAAAAAATTATTAATTTTATAGTAAAACCCGCAACAATCCATTAAGATTATTGCGTTATTAAAAGGAGATATATTTATGGCATCGATTTTAGCAGGCGACATCAGAAAGGGCAGCACTTTTGAGTATAACGGTAAGGGCGTTTATACGGTTACGGAGTTCCAGCATGTAAAACCCGGCAAGGGCGCCGCATTCGTAAGAACGACGCTTAAAAACGTCGTTACGGGACAGGTTCTTTCGGATATAACTTTCAACCCTACCGCAAAGCTTGAAACAGCTCAGGTTGAAACCAAGAAGATGACCTATTCTTATACCGACGGCGAGTTCTATTATTTTATGGATCCCGATACGTTTGATATGATTACGCTCAATCTCGGACAGGTAGAGGATGCGCTTAAATACATTAAGGAGAACGATACGGTCACCATTAAATTCCTTAAAGGTACTGCTTTCTCGGTTGAACCCGAAAACTTTGTTGAGCTTAAAATTACCGAATGCGAACCGGGCGTCAAGGGCAATACGGCAACCAATGCGTTGAAGAATGCCGTTGTGGAAACGGGTGCGACAATTCAGGTTCCCATGTTCGTAGAAGAGGGCGAAGTTATCCGCATCGATACGCGTACGGGCGAATATATGTCGAGAGTAGGCAAATAATTGAAAGCTGTAATACAGCGTGTAAAGCATACTTCTGTTACAGTTGACGGCAGACTTATTTCGGAAATTCCGTTCGGACTTGCCGTCTATATCGGCATAGGTCGCGGTGATAGCTTTAACCATGCCGACCTTATGGCAAAGAAGATTTCCAAACTGCGCATATTCGAAGACGTTAACGGTAAAATGAACTTGTCTGTGTCTGACGTGGGCGGTGAGATTATGTTAATTTCACAGTTTACGCTTTACGGCGACTGTTCTCATGGCAACCGTCCAAGTTTTATTCAAGCCGAAGAACCTGCGCTTGCGCTTAAAATTTATAAATATCTTGAAAGCAAGCTCTGTCAAGTCGGTTTGAAAGTTAAACTCGGCGAGTTCGGCGCGGATATGAAGATTCAACAGTTCAATGACGGACCTGTAACTATTATTTATGAAATATAATTTACAGGGCGAATTTTCGCCCTGTTTGCATTAACGGGAATTATCGGTATTTTATGATTTTGAATTTTCTCGGAACAGGTGCGGCGGAAGGTTTTCCCGCGGTGTTCTGTAATTGCGAATACTGTAAGAATGCAAGGCTTGCGGGTGAAAGTCAATTCCGCACGCGCTCTCAGGTGGTAATAGACGGTTGCATTTCAATCGACTTTCCGCCGGAAGCCTATTCGCATTCGCTAAAATTCGGTATAGAACTTTCGAAAATAAAATATATACTTGCAACACATTCGCATCTCGACCATTTCTATGCGCACGATTTTATTCTTCGCGGTTATAAGTATGCCGAATTTGACAGCGGGAAGCTCGAAATTTACGGAAATGCAGAAGTTAAAAAGGTTTTTGAAGAATGTACCGCAAGGGAAATGAAACCGCAGGTTGTTCCGCTTGTAGGAGTACGTCAAATTAAACCTTATCAGACGTTTACGGTTGGCGGTTACAAGATTATAACTTTGCCTGCAAACCACAGCAAAACAGAAGAAGCTTTGCTTTTCTATATTGAAAAAGACGGCAGGGGGTACTTGCATCTTTACGACAGCGGTATGTTGAATGCCGACGTGTTCGACTTTCTTTGCGAAAGCGGAGCAAAAGCGGATGCAGTGTGCTTCGACTGCACTTTTGCCGACAGTACCGGAGAACTTTCCACCCGCCATATGAGCATTAACGAAAATATGATTATCAAAGACGAACTTCTAAAAAGAGGCGTTATCGACGGTAAAACCAAATTGATAATTTCACATTTTTCACATAACTGCAATCCGACGCGCGCACACCTGAAATTGCTTGAAATGCGTTACGGTGTCGTTGCAGCTTATGACGGATATTCGGTTGAAATCTGATAAACGGCGTACAGTGCGTTAAGCTCTGTACGCCGTAAGTTTATTTTGTTCTTGAAATTGAAATATTGTCTTTTTCTCTGTTGCGAAGTTCCTTGACGGGATGTTCACTGTCCTGATAGCGGTAATCTTTGCCAAGTCTTTCAATCGCTTTCTGTATTACGAGGTGCGAAGGGTTTTTCTCGGGATTGCCCGACATATATTTCTGATAATCGAAATATCTGTGATCGTCCGGAATTTTTTTAATATCCTTAAAATCGCGTATAACTTTTGTGTTATCGGCTGTCATTTTAACTGTGTCAAGCAAAACCTTACGGATATATTCCTTATTGCCGCCAAGTTTTAAAAGTTGAGGGAATTCGCCGTTACCGCATACCGATTCAAAGCTTTTGTTTTCAAATTTTTTCAAAAGCTTAGCGGCAGTCTTCAAATGCGCGACTTCCATTTTAAAGTGTTCGGTCCAAATCTTTTTGATGTTTTCGTCGCTTTCGTCGTTCATTGCCGAGTAGTAGAGCCAGCATTCGCAATATTCGTGCATTACCCATTGTTCAAGCCAGGTAAGATTGGGGTCTTTCAGACTTTCGTATTGCGTTACGTGCGCTTCTTCAATCATTGCAATTTCAGCGTAAAGCTTTCTGCCTAAGTCGTTTTTATACCACTGTGCAATATTCATATAGTAGTTCATCGTTTGTTGTTCTGCGGCAGTAATAGTGCTTGCGACAAGCTTGCTGTACAAATCTGCTTTTTCAGCGTTCATATGCGGCGATACGTCGTCGGAAGGGTAACGGTGTTCGGCAACGGTGGGGCGTCCGGGCATAATTTCGGTATATTTGCCGACCAACATATCTGCATCTATATTTTTATCTATTTTCAATAAATTTGCATATCTGTATAAATGGTCGAAATCTTCCAAAAGCGCAAAGTTTAAAGCTTTTATATTTGCTTCGTCCGTTTCGTGACGCGCCAATACGGCTGTAAGGTCTATCGCAAGCTGTTCGTATGCGATAGTGGTTTCAAGTATGCTTTCGTTAATCGGTTTCAAACAGCTTATACGCTTTTGCTGTTGCTGTTCCTGGCGTCTTACAACGGCAAGAGCGCTCAATATTTCAGGTTCGTTGCAGTGCCTTGCAAAGTTGTGCATAAACCATTGCGATTCAAACTCGGTACCGTTCATAAGTATAACTCTTGTTTTGGTATAGGGTGACGTTTTATCCTTATTATAGCTTTTCGGGTACATTTTTTTCAGCGGTAAAAAACTGTTTTCAAGACTTTTTGATTTTTCTTTTATTGGGTTCATAATTGCCTCCGCATAGGTTTTTAACTTTTATGATTTTTTTTAATCAACAATGTAGAAAATATAGTTAACATTTTATTGCTTAAATTTTTAAAACATAGCAATACATTTCGGTAACACGGCAAAGGGATACGGTTGGGTCAGCACGTATGGCGGAGTTAAAAACGTCGGGTTAGCCGACAAATACATTAAGGGGAAAAATTATAAAGAAATATTTTGCGGTTTTTTGAAAAAGCTTGAAATTGACGTTGATACAAGCTAACTGACGGGTGCGTTTATGCCCATAGGCGTCAGAAAAGCCGTTATCGACAAAAATATATTTTTCGTCGGCGGCGCATTAAAACCTTTCTGTTTTTCGGGTTCAACGTATTTTGTAAGCTTTTCGGTAAGACGGTTTGCTGAATTTTTAATAATTTTTTTGTCAATAAAAAATAAAATAATTTCAATTTGCTTTTCTTTTTAATTAAAATGTGTTATAGTATTTATATAAATATCAATGCAGGTGTCGCCTATCGGTATGGCGTCAGCTTCCCAAGCTGATTTTGGCGGGTCCGACTCCCGTCACCTGCTCCACTTAAAAGGCATATTTATGCCTTTTTTTATTTATCTAACTAACATACGATTAAAAATACTGAAAGTGCAACGTCGTAAGCGAAGTTATCGATATTGCGCTCAATACGGAGAAATTTGTGTAAAAATCAATGCTACATTTTGGCACATAATTGTCGGCAGTATTTTATAGACTAAACACACGTCGAAATACAAGGTGATTAATTGTCGAAAAATAAAAGTAACAACTTGCGTTCCAAAAGTAACAAGCCTTTTTTATACTTTTTTACGGTTTTATGTTATAATGTCTGTGTAATTGCTATTAGGAGTTTATAAAATGCAATTCAACGAACGATTAAAAGAACTGCGTTTGAAAAAAGGAATATCGCAAGCTGAACTTGCAAAAGCAATTTTTGTAAGCCGTAGTGCCGTTGCCAAATGGGAAAACGGTTTGGGCTTGCCGAGCGAAACTTCATTGAATTTGCTTGCCGAATATTTCTCAATCAGTAAAGAAGAATTCTTTGCCGATAAGCAAACCGAAACGATAATCGTAAGCAAAAACATAACTATCGCCAAATCACAAAAATTATTGATAATCGTCAGTTGCGTCGGGCTTGCTATTATTTTGTCTTTAATACTCGCTTTAATCTTTGTACCCAAACTCATAAAACAGAAAGCGACTATCGGGCATTTTGATGTTTCGGGTTATGAATTGCCGATATTAAACGACAAGTTATCAATATCTCTCGGCTGTAAGCCCGAAAATATATTTGTGAAAAACGGCGGCGAAATAAGAACCAACGAAAACGGACGTATAACGTATCTTTCGACTGACGCTTTTGCCGCTTATGAAAAAAACGACCATTCCGTAGAACTGTATTCCGTACAGTTGCAGTTGCAAAACGAAACCGATTGTATTATTATCAAAGAACCTGTGAGCAAGGTTAGCGGAGAACGTGTGCCGCTCGGCTCGGTGTTCAACGCAATAGCGTTATGGAATGACGCTAACGACCATCAAACAAATTTTTTCACAAGATTTATGATTGATACGGCTATTGTTACAAATCCCGCGCCGAACGGTATAGGAAATCAATGGCTTTATTCCGAAAACGAATTGACAAGAATTACCGTTCCGCATACAGGCTTGTGTTCAATGATAATTGTGTTGACAGATAATACAATACACGAAGAACTTTATATAACAATTAAGGGTTGAAAAGGAGATTTGTATGAAAAAGAAATTTACAGGTTTAATCGTCTTGATAACGGCTTTGATTTGCACTTTGATATTGGCGTCTTGCGGCGGGCAAAGTGCGTTTGAAGAAATTAAAAATCGCCGTAACGATATAGACTTTCAACTGTTGCCCGATTATAAAGTCGTTTGCGATATAAAAGGTGAAACTTTTACGGGAAAAGCCCCGTCGTATTCCGTTCTTCAATTAGAAAGCGAGCCGACGGAGTTTATGCAATCGTTCGGTAAAAAAGACGGTAACGGCTTTTCTTCCGAGAAGAACACGGAATTGAAAGAAAAAATCGACAGCCACGCAAATTGCTGTTTGAAAATACCGCAGGAACACTACCCGAATTGGGAAAGCGATTATAAGTGGTTTAATGACGACGGTCTTACCGACGCGCTTACTATCATTTATTTTCCAAACGAATTGCGGTTAGTCTTTTACGAAAGCGGGCATTGATTAAAGGACGGTAATTATGGAAGAACTGACGAAAGGCGAAATAAAACGCCGTCAAAAATGCGCGGAATGGTACGCGAACGTCATAAAAGAATTATCGGATTGCGGCGTGGAAGCGCGACTTATCGAAAAAGACGATCCGAAATATGTCAAAAAGATAGAAGATTGGCGGCATATCGTACTTGTTTGGCGGCAGAAGTTCGGTACAAAAATTTCCGAAGTACACCGCTTGGGCAACGACGTATTGCGTAGTTGGTGTTACGGCGGCGTATTCGGCGACAGTCTGTACGGGCAAGGTTTGATAGACTTTGCCGAAGATTGCGACGAACACGACACGCTTTACGTTATCGGCGGTTTGACGGTCAAAGACGCACATATTAAAATAGAAATCAAAAACGCACAAAAGTTCTGTCAAAACGTAATCGACAATACGCGTCGCACTTGGCACATAGGCGAAGGCAGAATGAAAGTCGGCGGCTTGTCTGGCTATTTTTTTTGGAACGCAAAGAAAAGCAAAGTTATGTATTACGAAGTCGATATGGGAACACAAGTTTGGTATTTCGGACTATAACGAGGTAATTATGACGTTTGTGCTGAAAGTGTTAAAATGGATATTCAGTCTTTGTTCGGGCGCGCTGTCTATACTTCTCTTGCTTTATGTCGGACTTAAAAACGAGGCTTGGGAAATACTCACGAGCGACGGACAAGTAGTTGTCAATAAAACTATGGGTATTTGTCTGATAGTTGCTTGGGCGGTTCGTTCAACGAAACAAACAAACGACAAAAAGGAGCGTTGATATGAAAAGGCTTTCTATAATCATTTGTATGTTGTGTATAATACTGCTACCGTTCGGTTTAACGGCTTGCGGCTCTGACGAAGCAAAGGTAACGGGTATTATGGCGGGTATCGGAACGGAACGAAATCACCCGTTTGTATATGGCAACCCGTTTGAAGATAACGAAACAATTACGGAAAACGATTATATTTTGCAGGTCGGTGAAAGTTATCTTTTGGGCGTAACTTTTACGCAATACGGCGGCAGTAAAGTACGTTCTATAAATACGGAAATAATATCTTTGAAATACGACGCCGAAGTTTTAGAAATCACGCCGCCCGAAGAAAAAGAAGATATGGAAGTTTACTATAACTTAACGTGCAAAAAGGCTGTTGTTAATACCGCTGTTATAGTAGAAGTTGATAACTATGGTGAATATTCCTACACCGTTATAATAAGTGCAAAATAAAATTCGTCTGCCGAATAAAATTTGCATACATATATGCAGTTTGCTGTTCTGTTAAAATTTAATTTTTCTTGCACCTATCAAATTCCGAAAATCGCTCAACAACCAAAACCCGAAGGACGGCTTTTTCCGTCCTTCGGGTTTTGGTTGAGGTGACGGGACTTGAACCATTCCGAAAAGCGATAAAAACCACAATATATAGTATTTATATTAATAATTTGCGCTATATATTGTATATTTTTCAGAATGTGCCCCAAACGTGCCCCAAAAATTTACAATCAAAAGTAACCAGCTAAATCTTGTTCTATTTATCACACTGTTTCATTTTATATGCAACAGTGTGCTTTTAATAATATGAGCGTTTTCGACAAATTAAAGTAAAAAAGTAATTCAAATTACATAAGTTTTTACTTCTATATCGAAAAGATTATTGACAAGAGATAATGTTTTTTGGTATAATCTTTTTTGAATTAGGAGGTAACGCTATGATTTACAGACCCGATTACATAAACGCTATAAGTACTTTTATTGATGCGCCGCTTGTCAAAATATTGGCTGGCGTTCGTCGCTGTGGGAAATCAACAATACTTGAAATGATGAAAGAAGAACTTGTTAAGCGTAGTATTGCAAAGGAAAATATTATATCCAGAAAGTATAATGAAATGGACGTGGATGACAAGTTCACTGCAAAGGACATGTACTGCGAGTTAAAAAATGCTATTGACGGAAAGGGCAGATGCTATCTTTTTCTTGACGAACTGCAGGAAGTTGACGGTTGGGAAAAAGTTGTGAACAGTCTTTTAGAAGGCTCAGACGTTGACATTTACGTTACCGGCTCAAACTCTAAGTTAATGTCAAGTGAAATTTCAACTTATCTTTCAGGACGTTATGTTTCTATTCCGGTCTATACTTTATCTTTCAATGAATATTTGCAGTTTAAGGGTAAAGCTGTCAGTAATGCCAAAGATTTAATCGACGAGTATATTCAGTTCGGCGGATTTCCGATAATCGGTATTGGGAACTTTGATACTCAGTCTGCGTATCAGATAGTGGACGGAATCTATTCAACCGTTATCACGAGAGATATTTCCCGTAGGCATAAAATTCGCAACCGAGATTTATTTGACCGAGTTGTTAAGTTCATAATTGAAAACATTGGCAAGACCTTTTCGGCAAATTCAATCGTTAATTTTTTGAAGAGTGAAAAGAGAACGCTTTCTGTTGAAACTATTTACAACTACATCAAATGGCTTGAAGAAGCGTTCATAATTTATCCCTGCCAGCGATACGATTTACAGGGTAAAGCCGTTTTGAAAACGCAAGAGAAGTATTATCTTTCTGACATTTCCTTCAAGTACAGCAAAATGGGTTTTGACAATAAAATGGTTGCGGCTATGCTTGAAAATATCGTCTATCTCGAAATGAAGCGTAGGGGCTACGACGTGTTTATCGGTAAGAACGGAACGAAAGAGATTGACTTTATCGGTGAAAAACGCGGCGAAAAAGTTTATGTTCAGGTATGTCGAGAATTGTCTGCGGATTCAACAAGAGAAACGGATAATCTTATGGACGTTAAAGACCATTATCATAAATACGTGGTTGCAAAAGATAACCTTGCAGCCGGCAATGATAACGGAATTCAGATTGTCCACATCGCTGACTTTCTTTTAAAAGAAAGTTGGTAATTTCTTGTATGTGCGTATCGTATAAAAGATAAGTTTTTATCTAATAAGTAAAACAAACCGTTTAGCAGTCGCTAAACGGTTTTCTCTTAGTCCACTTCTAAATCCGGATTTTCATGGTTCGCGGCTTATGGAGACTGCTCACTTTATGCGCGAAACAGAAAATGGCGGTATTCTGCGGTTTACATTAAATTTAATGTAAACCGCAGAATTAGTGGCTATTGTTTTTTTGACTGTTAAGTGTTATAATTCAATTGGGTTATACGGCTTATAAAATTTTTTTAAAGGAGTTATAAATGGGCGTAGTAGAATGGTTAAAATTTTATTTTCTCGGTTTTTTTTCGGAAAAGCAAGCAAAAAAATCGAATAAAACGGGGGCATTGTCAATTATTCTTTCTGCCGCTTTTACGTTTTTATTATTTTTTGTCGGCTTTTACGCGGCGGATATTGTTCCGTTTTCAACCCATTATGAAAATACGGCAAAGTATCGTCAGTTTGCGGAAAACGCATTTGAGAACGGTGAAGCTTACGTCAAAATTAATGACGAAAAAGCCGTTTACCCTGTTAAGATAAATACCTATACAAGCGAAGCGGATAAAGAAAAATATTGCTCTGACGGTTATAATCTGATTGTGGACACGCGCCCTTCGGACATGCTTATACGATTTACTCAATATGCGATAAAAGGCGAAGAAGAAATCGATTATGAAACGTATCTTGCGCTGGATGAAGAGGATAAAAAGCAATATTTGCTTAAAATACGCTATCTTGACGAAGAACTTATATTAACCGATGAAGACACTGCGCGGCATATCGGGTTTCTGGAACAGGTAAGCGTAGAAGGGGGCGAAATGTTTAATAAAGCTGCTGCCGAAGACTACAAAAAGTTAAATGGCGACAAACAAAATATGAACGATGAAGAGTACGCAGAGCAGCTCTATTATTTATTTATAAAATATTATTACGTTGGTGCGGGCTCGCTGTTGAAAGGTGCAAAAGCGCCTGTATTATGTGATTATTATTATATAAACTATATAATAGGCGGCAAATCCGATTATTTGTACGTATTCGATGAATTATGCACGGGTTCGTTTACTTCGGACAGGGGAGTTCCTGTGGTGTTCGGCGGATATTACGACGGGCAGCCCGACGGCGAAGTAACCGATATAAACGCATTTATAAAGCAAATATTCTACGACTCGGCAGGCGCGGCGGTAGGTTCGTACTTTTATACGGTAATTATGCAGATACCTTTTATATTGATTATCCCGATAGCGCTGGCGCTGCTTTTATGGCTTATAGGCAAGGCAGTGAAAGGAAGAAATAACCAAAGTTATACAAATTATTACAAAAAGTCTAATTGTTTTGTGTTATTTTCTGCAATTTTTACAGCGGTTTTAACGTTTGTTTGCGGCTTCTTTTTTTCGGCGCGTATCGTGGCAAAATTTATGCCGCTTATCTTCGGCATTATATTAATGGTAAGAGCATGCGTATCGTTCGCGATAGATTTTGCGGCGTCAAAACGGTCCTCTACTGACGGGGTTGACAGTATAGACGGGATTGTTTAGCAGGTGTTACATTAATCTTAATGTTTGAAATTCCCTTATGTGTGTAGTATAATGAAATTGCGAATCGAAAGGTGTTCGCGCCGAACAAAATATTTTTTATCGGAAGATAAGGAGGTAGTTATGAAAAAGAAAAAGCTTTTGCTTGTTTTAGCCGTACCGACTGTACTGTGCACGCTTGCTGCGAGCGCATTGACCGGCTGTGGCGAAAAGCATGAACACACCTACACCAAGTGGGCAAGCAGCGATACGCAGCATTGGCTCGTTTGCCCCGACGACAACGCAAAGGACGAAAACTCTGTTGCGGACCACGAATTCGGAACGGATGGCGCATGCATAGACTGTGGTTACGCAGAGCCCCACACCCACGCATACACCAAGTGGAAAACGAGCGATACCGAGCATTGGAAGGTATGCCCCGAGGACAATCAAGAGCAAGTGGGTTCCCGCGCTCCGCACAATTTCGTAAACGGCGAGTGCGAATGCGGTAGAAAGGATAACTTTTCGGGCGAGGTTACCGTGAACGAAAAGTTTAACGGAAAGACGCTCACACTCAAAAAGGACGGACAGACTGACGTCGAACTCACCGTAACCGACGGCAAAGTAACCTTAACGAACGTCAAACTCGGCGAGTGGACGGCAACTTGCAATCTTTTTGGAACGACTGTTAAAACTACAGTAACAGTCGATGAATCGATTAGCGAATTAGACCTTTCGGGACTTACCTCGGGCACGGCGAAAATAAATATGAATACCGGCTCGTTCACGTGGCACAGACAGTCGCATGAAACCGCAAAAATGAATCTTGCCGAAGAAGCTTCGGGCGACCAGTACGTAGCGTTGAAGATTGCGACAGGCTCGGATTTCCTTGATTGGACGAAAAAACAGGACGAAATGCGCTTTGGTGTTTCAATGACCGTAAACGGAGCGGAGCACGTTATAAACTTCAACTGGCGCAACTGGGAGCGCACCAACATCGGTTTTACAAGCGACATAAAAAACTGGCAGACTGAAAATCAGGATAAGGATATGGGCGAGGTAAATTATCGCGGACTCGACGCGGTGAGAACTCACCTCTTTAATCCGAAATTCCAAGGCTGGGACGATAAAGAAAAAGGTTGGGGCTTCGGAACATACGGCGGAGCAATCATAGAAGACGGAGTATATTTCATTTATCAATACGAAGCTTCGACGGGTAACGTAAACGTCTATCTCTCCGACGGCGAAGGTTACATACTTGTATATACCGAGGAAGGGATGTTTGAAAAGAACGGCAAATTCCAAGGTTTCGGAGTAACTAAAGGAGAAGAAGACACCAAATGGGCCGGTGGCTCGCATAACAGTGGCATAGACAGAGAATTCACCTTCACGCTCGGCTACGGCACGACAATAAACGCGGCGGTTGGTGGCGAGATTTCCGAGTGGAAGTCTACCGTAAATATAACGGGTAATAAGGGGGAAGTAGTAGGCGCGGACGTCGTAACGGACAAAACGGCTTACAAATACGGCGAAACGGCAACAATTACCGTAACAGTTCCCGAAAATATGATTGCAACAGTCACTGTTGACAGCGGAGCACCCGTTGTTTTGGAAACGACGGACACAATCGAGTTCACTGTTACCAAAACGGAGTATACCGTAAACGTAGTTTTTGCAAACGACAAATTTACGGGCGAAGTTGCCGTAGACGAAAAGTTCAACGGTAAGAAACTGACGTTAACCAAAGATGGTGAAACTCCTGTTGAGCTTACCGTTGCAAACGGCAAAGTAACCTTTACGAACGTCAAGCTCGGCGAGTGGACTGCAACCTGCGATCTGTTGGGTACAACCCTTAAAGCTAAGGTAGTCCTTGCAGACGGTATGACGGAATTAGACCTGTCGGGATTTACCACCGGCACGGCGGATATGAATTTAGCTACCGGTTCGTTCAAGTGGTACAGACTGTCCCATAAAACCGTAAATGTAAATCTTGCCGAAGATGGCTCGGGCGACCAATACGTAGCGGTTAAGATCGCAACCGCCTTAGATTTCCTTTCTTGGGCAAACAACTACGACGAAATGAATTTCGGCATAGCAATGACCGTAAACGGAGTCGAGCATTCTATAAACTTCAACTGGCGTAACTGGCAGCACGACCAAATCGGTTTTTCAAGTGACGCATTAACAGGCGACATAGATTCATATAACAGGTATCGCGGACACGACGAGTTGATGACTCACCTTTTCAAGCCTAAATTCAGCGGGTTCGGAAACGGTTGGGAATTCGGAACTTACGGCGGGGCGATAATTGACGGCGGCTTATATTTTGTTCTTCAATACGAAGCGGCAACGGGCGACGCCAAATTATATCTCTCCGATGGCGAGACATATATGCTCGTTTTCACCGAAACGGAATTGTTCGAAAAGAACGGAAAACTTCAAGCGTTCGGGGTAGTTAAAGGGGACGCAGATAACGGATGGTCAGGAGGCGTGTATCCCGGTACGGCGGACAGAGAATTCACCTTCACGCTCGGCTATGGCGCGACAATGAATGCGGCAGTCGGCGACGGGGTTTCCGAGTGGAAATCTACCGTAAATATAACGGGCAATAAAGCGGATATCAATGGCGCGGACGTCGTAGCAGATAAAACAGCTTACAAATACGGCGAAACGGCAACAATTACCGTAACAGTTCCCGAAAATATGATTGCAACAGTCACTGTTGACAGCGGAGCACCCGTTGTTTTGGAAACGACGGACACAATCGAGTTCACTGTTACCAAAACGGAGTATACCGTAAACGTAGTTTTTGCAAACGACAAATTTACGGGCGAAGTTGCCGTAGACGAAAAGTTCAACGGAAAGACGGTCACTCTCAAAAAGGACGGACAGAGCGACCTCGAACTCACCGTTGCAAACGGCAAAGTAACCTTAACGAACGTCAAACTCGGCGAGTGGACGGCAACCTGCGAGCTGTTAGGCGCAACCATTAAATGTACCGTAACACTTACAGACGGTATGACACAATTAGACCTGTCGGGATTTAATACCGGCACGGCGGATATGAATTTAGATACCGGTGCGTTCGTATATCAACAGATTAAAGATAATACGCCCACGGTAAACGTAGATCTTGCGGAGGGCGTCAGCGGTGACGCATACGTATCCTTAAAGCTTTCTACGGACAATGAGAAAGGCGGTTGGACTAACGAACAGTTCGAAGAAATCCACCTTGGCGTATGGATGACTGTCGGCGGCTCTAAACATTGGGTAGAGTTACATTGGCGAAATTGGGAAAACGCACACTTTGGAATTCACAGTGATACCGATCATAACAATAAAGGCGCAGAAGTTTTAAAAGCTAATTTATGGCAACCTATAGAAAGTTTCAGTTATGATAATCACGGTTGGGATATGAACGCTTACGGCGAAGCGTTTATGGCGGACGGAATTTATCTGGTTATGAAATACGATTCCGCGACCGGCAACGTTGACGTTCTGCTTGCAAAGTCAGACGGTTACGTCAAAGTTTGCACGTTCGAAGATATGTTCGAGGCGGGGCAATCACTCACCGCGTTCGGCGTGGGCGCAATCGGCGATGATTACGGTTTCCATAACTGTCCCGGCGGCTTTAAAATCGACTGTGTATTGAATTACGGTACGACTCTCGGCGAAGCAACGGGTGAGGAGATAACCGAGACGCCCGCAACGCCTGAGGCATAACAAAATAAATTAGGGTCTTGCAGCTTTCCCTGCGGGGGGAGAGCTGTTAGACGTTAATAAGCAATTAGGAGAATTATATGAGCAAAAAAATTAAGATTATTTCCCTGATACTCTGCATTATGATGGCGTTTTGCGCCATACCTTTCGCTGCGTGCTCAAACTCGGGTGAAAGGGTAAACGTTGTTTATCATCTGAATTACGATGGTGCGGAGGATAGAACGGTACAGGTTTACACCGGCACTTCCGCGCTCGATTGGAAAGCCCCGCGTGAGGGGTTCAAGCTCGAGGGCTGGTATTCGGACGCGAATTGCAAAAATAAATATGACTTTTCGCAGCGTATAAAAAAGGATACTAATCTATATGCCGCGTGGAAGGTGTACGAGGGTAGGGCTTTGGTTATGTTTGATTATAACTATCCCGGTTGCCGTCTTGGCGTTACTGCGAGTGTGGAAAGGGACGAAATCATTGAGGAAAAGTACATCCCTGCCGACGCTTCCCGAAAAGGTATGAAGCAGACGGGTTGGTACAAGGACGCAGCGGCTACCCAGAAGTGGGATTTTGCAACCGACAAGCCCAACGGCGATATCACTCTGTATGCAGGATACGAGCACTCTGATACTATTCGGCGCGATACGGAGGGTAACCCTATTTATGAAAACGTTCAGGTAAACGTATGGCTTTCGGGCAACGGAATGGATACCGAAATTTATCAGAAAATAGCCGAACAGTTCAATAAGGAATACGAGGGTAAAATAAGTGTAAACGCCACGGAAGCGCTCAGCGACCAGGGTACCTTCTCGTTGCGTTCACAGAACACACCCGAGAAGAGCGTTAACGAAAGTACTTATTATTCGGTAAACGATATTTACGCTATGGCGGGTATAGAACTCGACTACGGCGATTGGTACGAGGGCGCATTAAAAGACAGTATCTATAATCGCGCAATGACTTCCGTGCCTATGTTTGCAAACGTGCCCTATCTCGTATACAACAAACAGCTTTTGCAAAAATATAACGGCGGCGTGTTGCCCACGAACTATACCGAGCTTTCAGCATTGCTCAAAAAGGCTTACGAGGGCGAAAATTCAACCGAATTCACTTCTATGCATACAAACCTCGAATGGTCGTTTAAAGAGGGTCCTGCGCACACCGCTTTCGTGCAGAACAGCGCAGAGTACTATTCCTATTCAGACGGTTTCTATTTGAATAATTGGGCGAACAATAGGGATAACGCACTCACCGCGCTTAAAAACACATACAGTCTCTTCTCGCACAACAGTTCACTGCATTGCGGCAACTCGGGCAACACGGCCGAGCCTGTCAATCGGGTGATTGCGGGTACGTCGCTCTTTGGATTGGTTACCTGGATAAAGGACTCCGACGGCGTAAGCAGAAACGTAATAAACAATTCTTCCGTTATCGGAGCGGTTCCCCTTTCGGGGCTCTTCACCGACGCCGATACTCCCGAGGCAGCCAGAATACCCGTAAATACGTTCGGACTCGCTTTCTACAAGGCGCAAAACTGTTCGGATACGCAGCTTGCGGCTGCGGCGGTGTTTGCGGACTATTGCAGCAAGCACTCCTACATGTTCACGGAAAAAGGCTGGGCTCCCGTAAGAAAGTCGGCTTACGACGCGGAAAAGATGGACGACTTTTACAAGGACTTGATTTTGACTATTGGTAAACCCGAAAATTTCTATACGTACGACGGATACAAGAACGGGAAACAGATTTACAACAAAATTGCTTCGGAGACGTATTTCATTCCTTTGTTCGACGAGACAAATCCCGACTTCGAAAAGATTTTAACCGATTTTACCGCCGCGGTAGGCGCGGAGCTGCAATAATAGAGGTATAAAATGAAAAGAAAAATTTTAAACATTTTATTAGGTACAATGTTTGTCGGAAGTCTTGCGGGCGGTATTGCTCTGTTGGGCGGTTGCGCGGGTGAAGTTGATACTTCAACATTTGAAAATACGGCAAATTGGGTAACTTCTTCCCCGGACGGCAAAATAAAAACCGAAGTGGTTATGGACTATGCGGGCGATTTAAGTTATACTGTTAAGCGCAACAACGTAACCGTTATAGAGAAATCCGCGCTCGGTATAGATATAGCCGAGGACGATTTACGCCTTCTTTCCGTGGAAAACGTAAAGACGGAAAACGTTAAAGGGTCCTACAACAATGTTTCGGGCAAACACAGTAAAGTTGACTATAACTGTAACCAGACGACTATAACCTTGAAGGGTTGGACTTTCGAATACGATTTGATAGTGCGCTCTTACGACGACGGATACGCTTTTCGCTATAACGTAAGAAAGTGCGACGGAACTTCGGGCACTATGATTTGGAACGAGGAAAAAACAGAGTTTGCCATTCCCGAGGGGAGCACTATCTGGGCACAACCGTATGCCGCAATAAACAGCAACGGCAATTTTTTCGCCTATGAAAATGAATTCCAGAACTTGCGCCCTAACGAGTTGACAGACACTTATCTTTCAATGCCTATGCTTTACAAGGTGAAAGGCACGCAGGTATATTCGCTTATTACTGAGTCGGACCTCATCGGCAGCGGCTTTTACGGTACTTTCTTAAAGGAACACGAAGATAAAGAGGGTACGGGCATATTACAGACCGTTCCCACGCCCGCAGGCTATATGACGGACGACAATAAAATAGGTTACCCCTTCGAATCGCCCTGGCGCGTCGGCATAGTCGGCGACCTTAAAACCGTTCAGGAGAGCGAGCTCGTTGAAAAGGTGTTTGACGACGTTCAACCCTGGCGTCCCGACGACTACGATACTCTCTCTGCGGAGGAGAAAAAGACCTACGATTACGAGTGGGTAGAACCCGGCGTCGCCGCCTGGAACTGGCTTATATATCTCAATATCTCCGGGCAGGGCGATTACGCAATGCACAGGCGCTACGTCAATCTCGCTCAGGAAATGGGGTGGAAATACGTATTGGTGGACGGCGGCTGGAACGACGGTCTGCAAGTTAATCAGTTTAAGCAGTTCGTAAAAGAGGCAAACGACAAGGGCGTTAAAATTTTGGTTTGGTGTCACTCGTTCAATGATTTTGCTTTGGGCAACGTGGTATCATTAGGGCAAAGACTTGACCTTTGGAAGAGCTGGGGTGTAAGCGGCATAAAAATCGACTTCTTTGACGGACAGTCAACGGATTATCCCAAGTTTTACGGCGAGGATACAGGAACTATCGACTGGTATGAAAAAATCTATCAGGAATGCGCAAAACGTGAAATGTTAGTCAACTGTCACGGCGCGAATAAGCCGACGGGCGAACGCAGAATATATCCCAACGTTATCAACCGTGAGGCGATAAAAGGCAATGAGTTAAGCGTCAGCGCAGCCGATACCGTGAACGAACTTTTTATCCGAAGGGTTGTAGGACCGAGTGACTTTACGCCCGTAGTACACCCGTTATCAACCGGTTTGACTATGGCACATCAAATGGCGCTTGCCGTGCTTTTTGAGAGCGGTACGCCTTCTATGGCGGATTTCGAATACGTTTACGAGGATACTCTTATAAAAGAATTCTATAAACACGTTCCCTCCTTGTGCGACGAAACTTTGTTTTTGGGCGGTGAACCTGACAGATATTACGTGGGGGCGGTGCGTTCGGGCGACGAGTGGTTAGTTGCCGGCGCTAACTCCATAGTGCCTAATTCGGCAAAGGTTTCATTCTCGTTCTTGGAGGAGGGTGTAACCTACAATGCGGAGATTTTCACCAACCACGAGACGGACTATAAAAAAGTGGAGAGAAGAACGGCTAAAATCACCAAGGATGATATCGAATTCTTCGATATGATTAAAAACGGCGGATTTGTAGTTCGCTTAACTCCCGTAAAATAAAAATATTAGGTAGGAAAATATAATGAAAAAGAAATTTATAAGTATTTTATGTGCGGCGCTTGCGCTGACTATTCCCTTGACTGCGACGGCTTGTAACGGAAACGGTAACGGCGGCGACGAGTGGTGGAGCACCACGGGCGAGCTTGAAAAGAACGGCGACGAGATAGTGTTTAACGACGTGGGTTTGCGTTTGGCCTCGATAGTTGCGGGTGATGATAAAGAAGCGTTAAATCAAATAGTTGCTCAATTTAACGCCGAATATTCGGGTAAAATAAGAGTATCGGTGACTACCGTCGGTTACGAAAGTTTTGAAGATTACGTAGCGCGTTCGGTTAAACAGGGAGACAAATCCGCGCCGGATATAGTTATGGGGCATCAAAGCTCCGTTAAAGCGTTCCTCGATTATAAGGTTATCCAACCCATAGACGTCGTTATGGAGCAAACGGGATTTAATTACGACTTAAACGCTTTTTCAACGGGCATCAACCAATATGCAAACGCGGGAACAGACCATCACTTCGGGGTTACGGTGGACGCGGCGAGTATGGTTGTTTTCTACAATAAAGAATTACTCGGTCGGTATTCCCAAACCGTTCCTTCCACGCGAGAAGAGCTTATTACCGTGTGCGAAGCTTACGCAAACGATACGGGCAACGTTCCCATCGCGTGGGGTACGGGCAGCGATTTCTTTACCGAATTTATTATGAACACGGCAGTGCTGCAAAACGGCGGCACGCTTTACAACAAGGACAATATGCGCGTGGACTGGTACGACAATACCGCCCAGCGCGACGTGTACAAAAAGGCCTTGGAGTCGGTGCGCTCATTCGTTACTAATACTCCCAAGCTTGCCGAAGTAGGCGGCGACGATTCGAGCAGATTGGGGGATTTCCGTTCCAATAAAGCAATGTTTTACGTGACTGTTCCCTGGTTGTTAGACGCTGTATGCCAAGGCTATGCGGCGGAAAACAACTGCACGGAAGAAGAGGCAAGAACGGAAAAATTGGGCGCGACTTCGATTGCCGGTTGGTTTGCAATGGATTCTTCCAAGGACTACGCAAAGAAAATTTATTGCGACGCTCATATGTTTAACCTTAGCAATAAGGTTACGGATATCACCCAAAAAGCGGCTTGCCTTGAATTTATGAAGTGGTTCACCACCAACGCCGATGCCGGCACGCAATGGGCGCGCGCAGGACACGTAAGCATTTCAAACGCCATTAATACGCAGGACGCTTACAAGAACGACGCGGTGGTTGCCGACTATATAAACAAGTGGTATCCCGACATAGACGACCTCAACACGGTAGGCGTAAACCCTTATTATCAGGAACTTGCAAAGAATTTGCGCGCCATAATGTCCGAAGGGCTTTTGAAAAAAGATAATTCCGGCGACGAGGAACTTTTACGTACAAAACAAAACGAATATAATTCCAACATAGCTTTGTGGGGCGGCGACTTTTAATAAAGGAGAGTAAGATGGGTAAAAATTTTATCGAGGCCGACGGAGATAAAATAGCCGAACGAAAACGTGCAAAGCGGCGCGAGCAGGGAGTTGCATTGGCGATTTTAAGCCCGTTTGTAATAGTTTTCGTGCTGTTTTGCGTGGTGCCGTTCATAATGGGGTTTGCATATTCGTTTATGCGTTACGACCCTTATAATGCGGAGTATACGGCGTTCAACGGTTTTAAAAACTACGCTAATTTATTCAATACCGCCGATATTAACGTTTCCAAAGAGTTTTGGGAATCTTTCGGTCCGATGCTCCTATTCGATATCGTTGCCGTGCCGGTGATGATGATAATTCCGTTTGCACTCGCTTATTTCATAAATATGCGCCCGCCTTTTTACAAATTTTTCAGGGCTTGCATATATCTCCCCTGCGTGGTTTCTATTTCTATAATGGGAATTATGTTCGGCGAAATGTTTGCGGGCGACGAAACGGGACTTATTAACAGTTGGTTCGGGACGAATATCGATTGGTTGGGCGGTAAACCGTTTGAAAACGATATTTTAAGATGGATAATAATCCTTATTGCAACTATATGGTGGCAGACGGGCACTAACTTCGTTATATTCAGCGGCGCGCTCAGAGATATTCCCAAATCATTATATGAAGCGTGCGAAATGGATGGGGGCGGAAGATGGCAAAGCATTATCCGCGTAACCGTACCTAACGTCCGTCCCGCAATCAACATAACGCTGTTCAATACGCTTATAGGCTTTTTAAGTCTTTACGGACAGCCGTACGTCTTGAATACGGTCGAAAATCAGAATATTTACGTATCGCCTATGATGTTTATACAAAGTTATCTTTCCAACGGTCTAGCGTATGCAAAGCAGACGGGTTATCTTTGTGCAAGCGCGATAGTTTTCGGCGTGATTATTATGTTGTTAAGTTTTATTGAAAGGCGCGTTATGGAAGAAAGACACCCTACGGCTAAACACGTTGCAGCGTACAAGCGGTACTGCGATTTCAGAACGCAACGCTTAGAGCCGTTAAAAGGAGAAAGCAAATGAATTTCGTTAAAGGCAAGAGAAAGTTGACAAAGTCGGAAAAACACTCCCGCCGCGAAAAGATAGTTTCGTTTATAGTTCTTTCCGTAGCTTCGGTTTTTTTTCTGCTTCCCTTAATATATATGTTGGGTAATTCTTTCAAGACCGACCTCGATTTACAGTTGCATCCCGGAAGTCTTTTTCCCTCGCCGGGGCAATGGACGCTAAAACATTATTCGGGGTTTATGGCGGGCAAGGACGGGATTGACCTTCTGCCGGTATGGATGATAAACTCACTGTGGAGTTCGCTGGCAACGGTGGGCATAACCTTGCTTTTGGATTTGGTTACGGCATATGCTGTGGTTTTTCTCAAATTTAAAGGCAAAAAAGTGTTTATGAATATTCTTTACGCGTGGATGGCTGTACCCGGCGTTATCACCCTTGCGCCTTCGCTTACGTTATTCAATGCGTTGAGCAGCAGTATAGGAGTAGAGGGTTTTGCCGGGAATTATGCATACATCTATTTTTGGCTTATACTCCCGGGCTGCACGGGCGTATACAATATGCTTTTAATGCGTAATTTCTTCCTGTCTATACCTAACGATATAATAGACAGCGCAAAAAGCGACGGGGCGGGGCACTTCGCTATTTTCAGAAAAATAGTCTGTCCGCTTGCAAAATCTACTATGATGCTGATAGTGCTGTTCACGTTCACGGGCGCCTGGAATAATTTAGTTTGGCCGCAGCTCTTAATGTCGGGTAAGGACCCTCATTTCCAAACTATAACGGTTGCGCTTGCGGGGTATACGGGCGGCGGCGGTTATGGCAAAAAGGGTATAGAAATGGCTACGGGCGTGTTCGCTCTGATACCCATATTTATAATTTTCCTTATTACGCAAAACAAAATGATAGACGGACTCGCATCTACGGGAGTTAAGGGGTGATTTTATGCAAACTAACGATAATATTTCAAACGAGGAAATTTTCCTTTCTTTAAAACATCTTGAAAAGGTTTATCCCAACGGCGAAAAAGCGGTATATGATTTTAATCTCGATATTGCTAAAAATGAATTTATAGTAATCGTAGGACCTTCGGGTTGCGGCAAGTCGACCACGCTCAGAATGGTGGCCGGGCTTGAAGATATAACGTCGGGCGATATATACCTCGGCGACGAACTTTTGAACTATAAGCCGAGCAAGGATAGGCATATGGCGATAGTTTTCCAAAGCTACGCGCTCTATCCCCAGATGACCGTGTTCGACAATATAGCTTTTCCTTTGACAATCAATACTTACCCTGCGCCTGTGGTGAATACCGTGCTTTTGAGTTGCGCGCAGGCAAGGGAAATTATCAAAGGTTGCGGGCTTGCCGGCGTAAAGGACGCTATCGCAAAGGTTGACGCGCAAAAGCCCAAGTTCGGCGAAAGGGCGGAAAACCTTGCAACGCTGTTAAACGTCGCGCTCGAAACCGCAAAACTTATTTTAAAGCTTTACGGTTCGGTTTCTGCGGATGATTGGAAAAACATAGCGGACAAAGAGGGTGAAATGCTGTCCGATTGGCAAGCAAAGCTTTCCGACGCGGAGAGTGCGGAGCAGACAAAAATTACCGAAAGCGGTAAAAAACTCGACGGTGAGTTCTGCGAACTTTCGGAGGACGGAACGCGCAAGACGGTTCAGCGCAAACTTACGCATTACGAAATAAAGACCCGAGTATACGAAACGGCAGAAAAGCTTGACCTTGCGCCGTACCTCGATAAGCTTCCCAAGGAGCTTTCGGGCGGACAGATGCAAAGGGTTGCGCTCGGCAGGGCTATCGTTAAAAACGTTCCCATATTTATGATGGACGAACCTTTGTCCAACCTTGACGCGAAATTGCGGCTAACTATGCGGAGCGAGATAGTAAAGCTTCATAACAGGATAAACGCGACTACAATTTACGTAACGCACGACCAGACCGAGGCGATGACTATGGCTTCGCGCATAGTGGTTATGAGCCGCGGCTTTATACAGCAGGTGGGTACCCCCGAAGAAGTTTACAATAATCCCGCAAATATCTTCGTTGCAAGGTTTATCGGCTCGCCCACTATGAATATGTTTGAAATGGAATTCGACAGAAATAAAAATGAGCTTGTATTCGGTGATTTCCGTTTGCCTGTCGAGAAGGGATTTGAAGAGAAATTCGATAAATTTTATGAAAGCAAGTGCGCGGAGTTTTCATCGATTAACGAAAATTTCGATGGCGGCGCGCGAGAAAAAATTCTCAAACTGCTCTCCGTAACAGGCGAGGGCAAAAGCTTGAAGAACAGTTCCGCAAAAAAGAAAAACTTTGTTGTACGCATTATAGAGTTTTTCAAAAAACTTGCCGCCAAGAAAGCCGAGGAAGACCCTTGGCTTCATGAACGCACGGTTGCGGCGGAAAAATTTGCAGCGCTGAAAGCCTATAAAGAGGACAACAGAAAAGTATTCGTAGGAATCCGTCCCGAAAGAATAAAGATTGAGAAAGCGGAAGAGGGTAAAACCTATAAGGGTGCATATATCGTGCAGCCGGAGCTTACAGAGCTTTTAGGCGGTGAGTACAACGTTTATTTCGAATTCTGCGGTAAAAATATGATAGGTAAAATCGATGCTAAATATAAGCTCGGTCAAAACGATAAAGTTGCCGTTAGTTTTTCGGCGGACGATTTATTCATATTCGACCCGATAACGGGTGACGTTATAAAATGAGAATAAGCATATGAGTCTTAAAAACGTAAGTCTTAAACAAATCGCTTCCGAATTGAATATTTCCATAAATACCGTTTCGCACGCATTGCGCGATATGGATGACGTTTCGGACGAAACTAAGGCGAAAGTCAGAAAAAAAGCCATAGAACTCGGTTATATGCCCAATCACGTCGCACAGAAAATGCACAAAGACGAAAAACCGCTGACTGCAATTTTGATAGATTCGTTGACTAATTTGTATTTCAACACGTTTATTAACGAATTTATCAAGTTGTTGTGCAAAAAAAGCGAGTACGATTTTATGCTTTTGTATGCCTCTGAGCTTAATAAGGATACTATAAAGCAATGTGTTTTGCAACGTGCCGATTTACTTATTACGCATATGCCGTTAAAGAAAGAGGTGTACGAATTCGCCAAATTGAATAATATCGGCATATTGTTTGTCGGTAGCAGTATAAAAGAGGACGTTGTAGATAATGTAACGGTAGATAATTTTAAGGGTTGTATCCTTGCGGCACATCGTTTGAAAAGCATTAATGACGGAAACAAATATCTTTACGTAGGTATCGATTATTTTCTTTCCGCACACCGCTATTCTATCTTTAAAACGGAATTGGAGGAAGTTGCTGGGGAAAAGGACGTGTGTATATTTAACTACAATAAAGAAGATATATCCGTTTTATATAAATATATAGAGGACGGTTTCCGTAAAATCTTTTTTTATAACGATATGCTCGCTTATGAAGTTATGGCGAAGCTTGACAAAATTTCAGGAAAGGGCGGGATACGTAAGATTTACCCCGATATTCACATTGTAGGTTTTGACGGATTAAGCGGTTATGTGTTTGGTTTTGAGGACATCGACAGTGTAAAAATCAACTTTTCTGAATTAGCCGAAGCTACTTTTAACGTTATGAAAAACCGTTTTGAAAAACCGGACAGTAAGATACAAAGGATGGTTTTGCCCGTATCATTACATTTAAAAAATGAAACAAAATAAATAGTAAAGAAGGATAAATATATGCAACTTAAAAGAAAATTACCCGCTTATCCTATATTTTTAAAGGACCCGAATTTTTCGTTTTGGAGCGTAACGGAACGGCTCACTGCCGGAAATATACAAACCTGGTACGGCGAAGAGAAAAAATTATATGGATTCGTGAAAACGGACGGCAAAATATATTGCTTTATGGGCGACGCCGCCAAATGGTACGGATGCGTTAAAAACGCCGAACAGACTTTTATAAACGTAACGGCTTTTTCAACCGAATACGGATTTAAAGCCGGTTCGGCAAAAATAAAAGTACGCTTTGTTTCGCCACTTCCGCCAAACGATTTGACTTTGCTTTCCATGCCCGTTTGCTATATGGAATATGAAGTAGAGGGCGGCAAAGACGTAAGCGTATACCTTTTCGCGGGCAGGGAGCTTGCGTGCAACAAAACCCATCCCGACAAGCGTTTGCGTAGCATGGCGGTTGCTTCGGACGGTTTCGAATACGCGGTGTTCGGGCTGAAAAAGCAGCTTCCGCTGTCTAATAACGACGACGCGATAGGCGCCGACTGGGGTTATTGGTACCTCGCAGGCGAAAAAACTTATGCCCTTGACGGGGACGATTTAAGAAATTTCGTTTCGACAGGGGAAACGCAGTTTTCCAATACCGGCGAGGATAGGTACATAGGCGCTTCTGCAAGTAAACCGCAGGGTCTGATTTTGCTCGGATATGACGATATCGTTTCCATAGATTATTTCGGGGATTTTTTAAAGGGGTACTATCTTAAAAATAATAAGATAACGGACGCTCTTAAATATGTCTGGGATAACAGTGATAAAATCAATGCCGAACTATCAAAGTTCGAAAACGAATTAAAGGCCCGCGCCGAAAAGTACGGGCAGGAATATCTTGATATTTTGTATGCTTCTTTAAGGCAGAGCGTGGCGGGGCATAAACTTGTTGAAGATAACACAGGCAACGTTTTGTTTCTTTCCAAGGAGTGTTATTCCAACGGCTGTATGGCAACGGTAGACGTAAGCTATCCGTCTATGCCGCTCTATCTTATTTACAATACGGAGCTGTTAAAAGGTATGCTTCGTCCCATTTTTACGTTTGCAAAAATGCCGGTCTGGAACTGCGATTTCGCTCCACACGACGTGGGTACTTATCCCGCTTGCTGCGGACAGATTTACGGATTGAAAAATCTGGGCAGCCTTACCGACCGCGTATACGGCGACGGCGATACGCGTTTTCCGTTTTATATGTTACCGGCAAGCGCCGATATATATGATTTCGAATTTCAGATGCCGGTCGAAGAGTGCGCGAATATGATTATAATGCTGCTTGCATGCTTCCGCGCGGACGGTGATTTGTCACTATATAATGAAAATTGCGGACTTACCGCGAAATGGGTGGAATATCTCGTGAAATACGGATTGAAACCCGAAAACCAGCTTTGCACGGACGATTTTGCGGGGCACCTGGCAGACAATATCAATCTCGCCATAAAGGCTACGGTAGGCATTGCGGCGTATGCCGAATTATGCCTTGCCGCAGGAAAGCAGGCAGAGTATAAAAAATACCGTAAAATCGCCCAATCTTATGCGTCGGAAATAATTAAGTTCGGTAACGCATTTACTCACTTGCCGATTACCTGGAATTCGGGCGAGCAGACTTTTTCCTTAAAATACAATCTTGCGTTTGATAAGATTTTAAAACTCGGACTTTTTCCGCAAAGCTTTTTGGAAAGGGAAATTGACTATTATCTCAAAAAAATCGAAAAATTCGGCGTGCCTCTCGACTCGCGTGAGGACTATTCCAAGAGCGACTGGATTATGTGGGTTGCAAGCCTCACCGACGACGAAAACAAACGCTCGGTATTTATAAAGTGTATAAACGATTTTCTTGAACAGTCGCCTGGGCGGGTTGCTTTCAGTGATTGGTTCGACGTAAAAAGCGGCGAATTTTATCAGTTCCGCGCACGCACCGTGCAGGGCGGCAACTTCATTTTGCTTTTAAACGAAGGACTTTGATATGAAAAAACTTACGGTTAAAGATTTATCTTATAAAGAAAAATTGCGGCTTTTATGCGGCGACGGAAGTTGGCATACCTGCGATTTGGACGGAAAACTGCCAAAGGTTAAAGTGACCGATGCTTCTATGGGTGTGCGTATGCCCGACGAAAACGGTAAGGATATACCTTCGATTGCGTATCCATCGCTACAGATGCTTGCAAATACCTGGGATACGGACGCCGTCCGCAAATATGCCGAGTGCGTTGCCGACGACTGTCTGGACGCAGGTGCGGACGTATTGTTGGGCCCCGGGGTGAATATCAAACGCAGTCCGCTATGCGGGCGCAATTTCGAATATTTTTCGGAGGATCCTTATCTTGCGGGTATAATGGCAAGAGAATACGTTGCCGCAATGCAGGCGGAGGGTGCGGCGGCTTGCGTAAAGCATTTCTGCTGTAATAATCTCGAATATAACAGAAACCTGCAATCGAGTTGCGTGGACGAAAGAACACTGCGGGAAATTTATTTAAAACCGTTTGAAATCGCAATACAGGCGAAACCAAAATCGGTTATGTGCAGCTACAATAAAATCAACGGAGTACAGGGCTCCGAAAATGCGTATGGGTTTAAAATCCTGCGCGATGAGTTCGGGTTTGACGGACTTATTATGTCCGATTGGGATGCGGTGTACGACAGAGCCAAAGCTGCAAAGGCAGGGCTTGACCTCGAAATGCCCTTTTCCGAAAAGAACTATCGAAAGCTTGTTTCCGACTTTGGAAACGGAGTTATTTCCGAGAGAGAAGTCGATGCTTGCGCCCAAAGAGTTTTAGACTATATCTACGGAGTAAAAGAGCTTTCAAAGGACAAAAAGCGTAAGTACACGCCCGACGAACGCATTTCCTTTACGCAGACGGTTGCGGAAGAAGGAATAGTGTTGTTGAAAAATAACGGGGTACTACCTATCCAAAACGGGCAAAGCGTAGCGCTGTGCGGTCAGTACGCAAGTCCGGGGGAATCTCTTAAGGTTTGCGGAGGCGGTTCCGGAAATGTACCGCGACTAACTCCGCCATACGATATCCCCGAATTGCTTTCCGCCGCTCATAGAGGAAAAATCATTTACGAGCCTGCATTTGGAGACAGATGTACCGTATACGGTTACAATCCGGGCGCGGCGATAGATAACGCCGAGATATGCGATGTCAATATCGTATTTGCGGGAACAGGCGCATATTTCGAGAACGAGGGTGGAGACAGAGTGTATATGGGACTTCACCCCGTGCAGGAAAGAACAATTATCGATACGGCGAAAGCAAATAAAAACACTGTTGTGGTATTGTTTGCGGGCGCGCCGATTGATATGAGCGCATGGATTGATAAAGTTGCGGCAGTGGTTCTGGCGGGATTTCCCGGGGAGCGCGGCGGAGAAGCCGTTGTCAATGTATTGACGGGCAAAGTCAATCCGTCTGGCAAACTTTCCGAAACCTTTCCCGTACGGTATGAGGATACCCCCGCGGCGAAATTCTATATGGACGGCAAAGTTACCGTTTATGAGGAAGGGCTGTTTGTCGGATACCGTTACTTTGATAAATACGGCGTTCCCGTGCTGTTCCCGTTCGGTCACGGCTTGTCCTATTCCGAATTCGAGTACAAAAATTTAAAAACAGCAGCAGACGGAGAAAAGGTAACAATTTCGTTTGAGCTCAAAAATACTTCGGCGACAGACGGAAAAGAAGTTGTTCAGGTTTACGTTAGTGCGAAAAGTTCGTGCGTAAGCCGCCCCGTAAAGGAATTAAAGGCTTTTGCCAAATATTTCGTAAAGGCGGGTGAAAGGGTAAAAACCGCGCTCGAACTCGATAAATCGGCGTTTTCCTATTGGTCTTATCAAGGCGCGAAAAGAGAATTAGAGGACGGGATATACGAAATTCTCGTAGGTGCTTCGTCGGCGGATATTCGCCTTATAGGAAAAATCAAAATCAAAAACGGAACGATAAAAGAGATTTAAAATACTATGAACAAAAATATTAAAATTTTCGATAGTTTCAAAACCAACTCCGCTGGCATATGGTATTTCGTGCCCGAAGGCGAATTTAAAAAGGGCAAGCCCTGCAAGGGCTTCGGCCAAATAAAATACGGCGAGGGTTCCGTTTATTCGGGCGATATATATTATGATGGAAAAAATTTTGAAAAACTCGGTTACGGTCAACAAGATTTTACGCTGTCAACATTAAGTTCATGCGGAGCAGTGTCCTCCGACGTGCTCTATAAGTACGTCGGAAAATTCGATTACAGAAAAACGGATTGGATTTACGGAAACGGCGTAATGTATTATAAGGGCGCAGACGGTAAACCCACGCATTTCAGAAAAGCTTTCTTTTCGGGGTTGTCGGTCATAGGCGAATACAAGGGCGAGTTTAAAGAGCCGCTTTTAGAGGGATATACGCCCGAAATGGAATTTTTCTGCGATTGGAAAAATATGAACGCGGAATCCGTAATCAAAAGGGTATGCGAAATGTATACAAACGCCGATAATGCGGACGTGCTGTTTATAGGGGATTCTTATTTCGAGCTTGCCGAGTCGCAGGACTTTGCTGGTAGCAACAAGCTTTCCGCCTGTTTCCCCGAAAGCTACGCAAACGCGGGTATAGGCGGTTCTACTTTTAGTGATTGGGGCAATTATCTGCCACGCTTAAAGGTGTTGCCGCAGTTTAAAAAAATAGTAGTCAACCTCGGCTTTAACGATTTGCACTCGAACAGAAACGATGTAAGTACGTTTGAGCATTATATTGAATTTTTGAAGCTCACAAAGAAAATTTTCCCCGAAGCGCAGATATATGTTATAAAAACGGTACATGCGCCCAATTTCTGCGAGCTTAAAGAGTTGGAAGACAGGTTTAACAAAACGCTTGAAAATTCGGCGGAGCAGTTCGGGGTTAAAGTTGTGGATTGGAACGGACTCATTGCGGAAAGCGGCGAAAGCTGTTTTCATTGCGACGGCGTTCACCCTAACGAACACGGATACGGTATCTTTCGCGAATTTTTAAAGAGTTTTCTGTAATAATTAATAAGGAAAAAGAATATGGAACAGATAATATCAGGTAACGTAAGGGTACAGTTTTTAAGCGAAAATATTATACGCATAGAATACGGTAAAAAAGGAAAGTTCTGCAACGATAACACCTTTTTTATTCCGAATAAATCAAATTACGATAACAAGGTCACATACGCGCTTAAAAACGGCGCGATAGTTTTCGGGGAATATGAATTATACGTACCCGAAAACGCAAAATCGCTTGCGGGCGTGTGCCTTTATAAAAACGGCAATAAAGTATATACATATAAAAAGCTTGCAAATTCGGGCGAACTGCCTTCATTAAATAAAACTCCCGAAGTGTTCGCAATTTCCGATACGCCACGTATAATTATTCCCGAGGGCGGTTATTCCGTTGACAGAAAAGGCGAATATAAAATAGAGGAAAACGTTCAGGACGTATATTTATTGCTTTGCAAAAAAGATGCAAAGTTTTTGCGTAAGCTGTACGTAGAGCTTACGGGCAAGCCGGAGCTGGTGTGCCTTTCTGTTTTGGGCGGTTGGAACAGCAAATATTACGCTTATACCGAAGAAGAGGCAAAGCAGCTAATATTGGATTACGAAAAACATAACGTGCCTTTGGATGTAATGGTAATAGACACCGACTGGCGTTCTTGTGAGCGCGGCTGGGGTTACGATATAAATACAAAACTTTTCCCCGATATGAAAAGGTTTATGGATTTCGCGCACGAGCACGGTGTGGAAATAATGTTTAACGACCACCCCGAACCCGTAAACGGAACTCAGGTTTTCGCGCCCGAGGAAATAGAGTACAGGGAAAGAAATTTACAGTCGTTAATGGACAAGGGATTGGATATTTGGTGGTATGACAGAAATTGGCTTACCAAACTTATTTCACCCTCGTCCAACGTGCCTCACGAAACTTTGGGGTTATATCTTTTCGAAGATATAACGCGTCATCACTATCAAAAGCAGGCGGGAAGCAAAGAAGTCTACCGCCGTCCCGTAATAATGGGCAACATTGTTAATATTTTCAACGGAACATACTCGGGCATAACCGACAGCGCAAGCCATAGGTATTCCATACAGTGGACGGGGGATATAGACAGTTTACCTAATTTCCTTGCACAGGAAATAGACAGCTTGATTAAGTGCGGAGACAACGCTATCCCCTATATGAACTCGGATTGCGGCGGTCATTTGGGCAATCCCGATAAAGAGCTTTTTATCCGTTGGATGCAGTACGGCGCGCTTTCGCCCGTATTCCGTCCGCACTGCACTAATTCAGTTGAACGCACGCGTGAGCCTTGGGTTTACGACGAAGAAACACTTAATATTGTAAGAGAATACAACAATTTGCGTTATAGATTACTGCCCGTAATTTACAAAAACGCCTATAATGCTTACGAAACGGGCGAGCCGATTTTCAAAGCGTTGGGCTGGGAGTATCCCGAAGATAAAAGGGCTTTAAAACTTAACGACGAGTATATGCTCGGCAACGATATATTAATCAAACCCGTTGCCGGGGCTTTGTTCGACGTAATCGAAGAAAAATATTTTACGAGTCCCATATCAGCCGTTTACTATAACGGCAGAGAGCTGAGAGGTGAACCGATAGCGACAGCCGAGTATCATAAACTCGATATCAATCTTGATCATGTTTCGCCGGAAAAGGGCGTGCCCGTGTACAATTTTTCCGCGCGTTTTAAAACAACTGTCAAATTCGATAAAGATAAAAGACTTGTATTGCGGAGCGACGACGGGGCTACGGTATGGATTGACGGCGTAAAGGTACACGAGGATAAGACTACCCACCCCGCAATGTATTTCCCGTTGGGAACAGTTCAAAAGGATATAGAGCACTCCATCGAAATAGAATATTTCCAGGCAGACGGCGAAGCTGCTATAGGGCTTTATTGCGACGCGGATTGCAGCGACATTACCGAAATTTATCTGCCCGCGGGAAGGTGGCTGGACGTGTTCGGCGGAAAAGTGTATAACGGCGGGGAAAGCGTGCGTAGGGCGTTCGGCTTGCGCGAAATGCCGCTCTTTATTCGGTTAGGCGCGCTTATTCCGCTTGCTTATGAGGCAAAGAACACAAAAGAGCAAAAATGGGATAAGCTCGTTTACGATTTTTATCCTGATAAACAGTCAGCCGACAGAGGATATTTATACGAGGATGACGGCGAAACGACCGCTTATAAATTCGGACGGTTCAGAAAGAGCGCATACGAGACGCATTACAGCACAAGCGAGAATGCTTTTATAATTAAACTTCACGCCGCAGATGGTGAGTTTTCGGGCGAAAGAGCCTGTACTATGCGCGAAATAACGCTTAAATATCATTTATTAAAAGGCGCCGACGGCGTTAAAAAAGTGACCGTAAACGGTGAAGAGTACGGTTATAAAAAATTTAAAAAGAGTGCAGCGTTCCCGCTCGACACCGGCGAAACCGCATCGGACAGCGGCGTAATTTCGCTTTCCGTGCAAATGCATTTAAAACACGACTGCATAATCAAATTTTATTTGTAATCAATAGGCGACTGGTGATAACAGGAGTTGGCGTATGATTTCTTTTGATAAAAAGCAAAACGTCGTAAAGTTGAATAACGGCAGTATAAGCTATTGGATTTATATTAATAGTGAAGGGTATCTCGAAACTGTTTATTTCGGTAAGAAGATAAAGGATTTTGATATTTCGCATATTCGTGTGACGGACGGAGCGGAAAGCAATATTTTCAGTATTACCGAGAACAGTGAAATTACTTATCCCGACCGTTACAAAGAGGGAATAGCTCCCGTCGAGCTGTCCGTTCACGGGCGCAGAGATAAACCACGGCGATAACTGCCAAACGGTTGAATTTTTATTGAAGGAGCGTTCGCAGGAAATATATCTTAAACACCGCATAACGATTTTCGATGATAAAGATATTATCGTTAAAAATTTTGAAATAATCAATAAAACGGGACGGGAAGCAGTAATAAAACGGGCTATGTCTATGCAGCTCGATTTGCCGAGAAGAAACTTTACTTTAAATCATTTTTGCGGTCGTTGGGCGGAAGAACGCACTCGCGTGGAAAATGCTGTTTCGGACGGTGTTTTGAAATTTATTCGAATTTAGGAACTTCCTCTGCCGAGGAGAATCCGTTCGTATTTTTAAAAGGTGAAAACGCCGATTACGATCACGGAGAGGTAATAGGTTTTAATCTCATATACAGCGGAAATTTTAAATTTCGGTTGCTTTCCGACTGGTATAAGGGCGTGCATATTACCTATGGCGTTAACGACGAAGATTTCGAGTGGGTTTTGTCGGACGGCGAAAGTTTCGTTTGCCCGCAGGCGGTTATTTCGTACTCGTATTGCGGCATAGATAAAATGAGTTGGAATTTTCACTCGTTCGTGAGGGAAAATCTTATAACTTATCTGTTTGATAAAAATTATAAACCCGTGCTTTTCAATTCGTGGGAAGGTTGCTTTTTCGACTTTACTACTGAAAGTATTATTTCGTATATAGACGACTCGGTAAAGGCGGGTGCGGAGCTGTTTGTTTTGGATGACGGCTGGTTTGGACGGCGTAACGACGATACGGACGGACTCGGAGATTGGACGGTAAATAAAAACAAACTCGATTTGCATCGCATAATAGAACACTGCCATAATTTGGGCATGAAATTCGGTATTTGGTTCGAGCCGGAAATGGTAAACTACAATTCTGATTTGTACAAGGCTCACCCCGAATACGCGCTGTGCGACGATGGTGAAGATATTCACGTTATGCGGCACCAATTCCATTTGGATTTTTCCAACCCTCAAGCAGTTGACGCAATTTATAAACAGCTTAATGCTTTTTTCAAGGAATATGAAATCGATTATATCAAATGGGATTATAACAGACGCGTTTACGAACATTTTTCAAACCGTTTGGGCAAAAAGCGACAGGGAGAAGTGTACCACAGAATAACGCTCGGATATTATTCGTTGCTTTCTCGCATTGCAAAAGATAACCCGAAGATAATGATTGAGGGTTGTGCGGGCGGAGGTTCGCGGTTTGATTTGGGGACGCTGTATTATTGCCCGCAGATTTGGACAAGCGATGAAAGCAATCCCGTAAGACGGAGCGTTATTAATTACAATACTTCTTTGGGCTATCCGCTCTCATGTATCGCTACGCACGTCAATGACTGTAAACTGATGAATTACGAGCAGAAAAGTCTGTTTGCGCTGTTTGGAACGTACGGTCTTGAAATGAATCCCAACCTGTTGACGGATAACGAAAAAAAGACGCTTTTCAATACGGCTGAGCTTTATAAAAAGTACCATAAAGACGTAATAGAAAACGGAATGCTGTATCATCTCGCATCACCGCAGACGGATAACCGGTATATTATTCAATGCGTAAATGCTTCAAAAACCTGTTCGCTAATTTTGTTGATGAACATATTGCACGAAAAAGAGTGTTTCCGTTATTTGAAACTTAAAGGTCTCGATTCGGATAAAAGATACAAAAACAATTTTGACGGTTGTGTTTTTTACGGAGATTATTATATGAACGTCGGATTGAATTTTTCGGGCGTTTGGCGCGATGAGTTTGACTGTAAGTTGCTCATTTTGGAAGAAGTCGAAACCTAGGATTAATATGCGGAGGCTGTTAAATGCGGGCGGAAAGAATAGATTTATACCGGCATTTTAATTTGAAACGCGAAAGCGGGAGCGGCGGTTATCTGGACATATATGCGCCGTTTGAAGTTGCGGGTATAAAGCCCAAACTTCGTCCTGCAATGCTGGTAATTGCAGGAGGCGCGTACACCTTTATTTCCCAGCGGGAAAGCGCGCCTGTCGCCGTTAAGTACGTCGCAAACGGGTATTGTACGTTCGTGCTGGATTACAGCGTAAATACGGCGTATCCCGTACCGCTCGTCGAAGCGTGCATGGCGGTAGCGTACATACGCGAAAACGCTTCAAAGTATCGTGTAGATAAAAATTTAGTAGCGGCAATAGGCTTTTCCGCAGGAGGACATCTTGCAACTATGCTTGCAAATATTTATGACGAAAAGGAAGTTTTTGAAAAGTTGGGCAATAAAACGCAAATGGCAAAACTTAACGCCGTGGTGCTGTCCTATCCCGTCGTTACTATGGGGCAGTTCGCGCACGAAATCAGTCGGGATATTATTACGGGCAACAATCCCGATTTATATGAAAAACTTTCTATGGAAAAGCGAGTAACGGCAAATAGTGTTCCTGCATTCATTTGGCATACGTTTGAAGATAACTGTGTTCCTGTCGAGAACTCGCTAATGCTTGCGGAGGCGTACAGACGAGCTAACGTGCCGCTGTCGTTGCATATTTTTGAAAAAGGATGGCACGGAATGAGTTTATGCAATGAGGAAGTTAACGACCGAACCGAAGACGAAGTTAAACTTGAATATGTCGGAAAATGGTTTGAATTGTCGTTGGATTGGTTAAAAGCGCGAGGTTTCAGCGTGAAAACAATGGGGATATAAAAAGGTTTAATTAAAAACAATAGTGGCTGTCAAATAACACGACACAGCGAGGAGATTCAACAATGAAAGACATTTTTATCGGCGCGGCATATTACCCCGAAATGTGGGACGAGGCGGAGATTAATAAAGATATAACGCGTTGCAAGGAATTGGGTATAAACTGTTTGCGCGTCGGCGAATTTGCCTGGGGCAAAATGGAACCCGAAGAGGGCAAATTCGATTTTTCCCTATTCAAAAACGTCGTGGACAAACTCTACGAAAACGGCATTTATACGGTTATGTGCACGCCCACTTGCACTCCGCCGAGATGGATGTTGGACAAATATCCCCAAATGCGCAGGGTGACGCCCGATAACCAAAGACAAAACGTATCAAGCCGTTGCCACGTTTGCAAGTCTTCTTCCGTTGCCCGCGAAAAGAATGCGCTCGTAGTTGAAGCTATGGCAAAAACCTTCGCGGGGCACAAGGGCATAATAGGCTGGCAGATAGACAACGAGCTCTTTCCCTACCAAGACGGTTGCTATTGTGAAAGCTGCCAAAAAGGCTTCCGCGCCTATCTCAAAGATAAATTCGGTACTCCCGAAAAATTAAACAAGGCGTGGGGAATGACGCGCTGGTCGTTGGAATATAAATCGTTCGACGACGTGCAGCCGCCGTATCCCGACGAGTGGAGGCATCCGTCGCTCAGAAAGGCGTGGTGGGATTACCAATGCAGTCTTATATTCTCATATGTTGACGAACAAACGGAAATTTTGCGGAAATACGGTTGTACAAATATAGGCACGGACATGATGCCCGACGATTTATTGGACTATTATGCCATAAATAAAAAGCTCGACGTTGTGCAGTATAATCATTACGATGTTGCAGACAGACTGTATACCAACGCGTTTGCCTACGACTTTTTGCGTTGCGTAAAAGATAAACCTTTTTGGGTAACGGAAACGCAGGTCGGCTGGAACGGGAGCGAATACGCCGACAACGGGTACCGCCCCGAGGGGAACTGTTACGTCAATACTTGGTTACCGTTTGCAAAGGGTGCGGAAATGAATTTGTATTGGCTCTTCCGTACTCATCCGAACGGTCACGAACTTGGACACGGCGCGCTGTATTCTTCGGCAGGCAGAAGTTACAGGGTGACGGAAGAGGTGAAAAGGGCTTCCGATGATTTAAAAAAGTGTGAAAAACTTCTTAACGGTACAAAAATCGAGAGTAAAATTGCGTTGCATTTTTCCTCGACTTCGGCAATCAATCTTAAAGTTGCGCCGCTTGTTAAAAATTTAGATTACCGCCAAACAATTATCGATGAATATCATAGGGCGCTCCGCCATTACAACATAGATGTCATTGACACGCCGCACGGGTTGTACGGGTACGAGGTGTTGATCTCGCCTTTCCTTACTACGGCGGACGAACACGATTTTAAGGCCCGCGTCGTGGAGTGGGTAGAGCGGGGCGGAATTTGGATCGTCGGGCCGATGACGGATATTATGAATGGTAACGTAAGTAAGTATACGGATGCCCCGTACGGTTTTTTGGAAGAACTTGTGGGCGTATATACAAAATATCAAAAGCCGATAGATAACGACGTGTTTAAGGCGAAATGGAACGATGGCGAAACGTGCTCTGTCGGTTGTTGTTTCGATGCTTACGAATGTAAAGAGGGCACAAAGAGCCTTGTAGCTTATTCCGAAGGTGAATTTACGCCGTTTTCGGTCATAACCGAAAAGAAGGTGGGGAAAGGTAAGGTCATTTTAGTAGGAAGTGTAATTTCGGAAAAAGATTTATTAAAACTTGTAAACAGAAAACCAATCGCCGAAGCGAGCAGCAATATCGTGCTGGTCGAGCGTAGCGGCGGCTTTTGCGGAATAATAGCGGCAGAGATAGAAAATAAAGCCGGATTTATAGTTTTAGACGGAGATTATACCGACCTGATATCCGGCAAGCCGTTTTGCGGAAGGGTTAATATAATGCCTTACGATGTATTTGTATTCGTAAAGTAAATAATAATTCTCTAATGTAGCATTAAAGTAATGAAGCCGCGACTTTGAAGTCGCGGCTTTAAACTCGGGCGAAATCTTGTGTCGGTTAGTTTGGCACACGATTTGTACATAATGTATAAAATCATTAAATTTCCGCATGAAACAACTAAATAATAGGTAAATATTAAGTATTTTCAAGGTTTATGCATATAGAATATGGCTTCAAGTCCAGCAAAAGACAACATTGCGTTCGGAGAAGAAAAACGGTTTACGTCACCGTATTCCGTAAGGATAATTGCAGCGGAAATAGCGCTTACTCCCTTAATTGAAAGAGTGGGCGGATTTAGTTTGGAAATTGCCTTAGTAATCATCTTTTCTGTATATTCAATTTTCTCTGTTAATTGTAATGTTTGGCTATTGATATTGTAATTTATTTACTTTTAAATAAATTAATAAATTTTTTGAAAAAATAAAATGCAATTTTTTGATTATAGCTTTCTTTTTATATTAAATTAAAATATAAAATAAATCCGAACCAATCGCGAGTTATAAATACCCTTGATGAGTTCGGATTATTTTGATTTGGTTGAGGTGACGGGACTTGAACCCACGACCTTCTGGTCCCTAACCAGACGCGCTACCAAACTGCGCTACACCTCAATAAAATTATTACTGTCATTACAAATTTTGCAATCAAATAATGACAACATAATTATTATACTTAAAATAATTTAAAATGCAAACTGTTTTGCGTTGTTTTGTGCTTTTTTTTAAAAACATTTTTAAAATTAATCTTTACTTGTTTTTCCGCGTATGATATAATATTTCTATGACTATGACTTGGGTGCTTGTATTAGAGATTTTTCTGATAGGAATTTCATTGGCAATGGATGCTTTTGCAGTATCTGTTACGGACGGGTTATGCTATCACAATCTTACCAAACGAAAAGGCGTTTTTATTCCCGCAACTTTTGCCTTATTTCAAGCGGTAATGCCGCTTATCGGTTTTTTTATAGCTTTCGGTTTAGGTCAGGCATTTAAACAGACTTTTGACGAGATTGACCATTGGATAGCGTTTATTCTTTTATTCCTTATCGGGGCAAAAATGATTTTCGATGCGATAAAGGAATTCCGTTCTCCCGAAGAAGAGATACAGAAAAAGCAATTTTCTATCGCGGAAGTATTAATTCAGGGCGTTGCGACGAGTATCGACGCTTTGTTCGTCGGCGTGTCGTTTGCCGCAACGGACGGTTTGAAGGAAAGTATACCAAATGTTTTGATAAGTGTTTTAATTATCGGATGTACGACTTTTATAATAAGCCTTGTTGGACTTTTAATCGGAGTAAAAGTAGGCGATATTCTTAAAAAGAAAGCCGGCATTACCGAGATAATCGGTGGCATCGTTCTAATAGGTATAGGACTAAAAATTCTTATTCAAGGGCTGTTATAATTTCATTAATAACCGCATTATTGCCGCGCTTTATTCCGCAACGGGAAAGCGCGGTTTTTAAATTTTTATCTTCAAGCAGTAATTCTATTTCTTTGTTAAGCCGCTCTGCGGTCAGTTCTTTTTCCGGTAAAACTCTGCAAAGCCCCTCTTTTAAAAAGTATTCGGCATTTTTAACCTGGTCGCCGCGGCTGGCGGAATTTTGAAGGGGAACAAAAAGAGTAGGGATTTTTAAAGCGATGAGTTCGTTGGCAGAATTCGAGCCGCATCTTGCGACGGCGGCATCAGCGCAAGCATAAATCATTCCCATATCGTTTGAAAATTCTATCTGTCTGTATCCGTAAACAGAGGAATCAATTAAATTCCCTTTGCCGCAAATATGAAGCACGTTTACTTTTTTGCACAGACCGAAAAGGTTTTTCCGAAGATTTTCATTGATAATTTTCGAACCGCTTCCCCCGCCGAAAACAATTAAATTCGGGCGCTCGTCCAACCCGAAATATCCGATGGAGTATTCCCTGCTGCGGTTAAAAAGACTTTGTCTCATAGGGGTTCCCGTATAGACGCCGTTTTTAAAATCCGAAGCGGTGGACGGAAAAGCCGTCAAAACCTTTTTGCATTTATTGGAAATAATTTTGTTTGCAAGTCCTGCGCTTAAATCGGATTCGTGGGTCAATACGGGAATACCGCGTTTTTTTGCGGCGAAAGCCGGTGGAATGCAAGCGTAACCTCCTTTGCAGAATACAAGGTCTGGTTTTACACGGTCGAGTATTTCGCCTGCCTGTTTAATGCTTTTAAGTAATTTAAAAGGTATTAAAATATTGCGGAATATTTTTCCGCGGATAAGTTTTACTGCTTCGAATTTGTGAAATTCAACGTTATTCGTTCTGCAAATATTTTCTTCGATAGCGTCTGTACCGGCATAGCAGACTGAGTAGTCTTTTTTAATATCTTCAATAACGGCTATGTTCGGAATGACGTGACCGGCGCTTCCTCCGCCGCAAAACATAATTTTTTTCATATCAATAATATATTGATTATAGCCTTACGATATGTAAATTAAACGACTTAAAACCATAATACATATAGTTATGAAAAGAATATATAAATTTAAAAGTTGACATAATTATAAAAGAGTAGTAAAATAAAAATATGGAACCGAAATATATAATCTCCGTAGTCGCGCTCGGATTATTTTTTGTGTTATTTTTAATATTTTTTCTTATGCTTGCCCGGCACCGAAAGATGGAAGCAAGATTGCAGGAATGGCTTTACAGCGTGTATTCAGACAAAAATTTGGTCAAAAAAATGGACTATGATACGGCTGCCGTCGATGAAGAGCTTTCTGCTCTTGCCGAAAAAAGAAGCGCCGAAAACGGTTCTGCGTCCAAGAAAAGCGAAGAAGTGCAACTGAAAATAGAAGACGCTTTCGGAAAAATCGAAATCGAGGGTATTGAAGAAATTACAGGTAATTACAATCCGCAGTAAAACAGGTGTTGAATAGCAAAATTTTTAAATCTTTGTTAAATTAGAGAGGTTGCATAGAATAAGTTATGCAACTTTTTCTATTTCCGTCAATTTGCATTGAATTGCTATGCTTTTTTCAAAATGTGTGCTACAATAATATATGTATTATTTTCAGAGTATGGAGTTTGTAATGATTAAGGAATCGATTGATAAAAACGGTCAGACCAAAGTAAACAGCTTCCAGTTGGAATTATTGAAAAGAGATTTTCCGCAATGTTTTGATAAAGTAGGCAAGTTTGATATAAAAGCGTTTGAAAACCTTATCAAAACCGAAGAAATAGATATAAAAAAAGAAGGATACTCCCTTGAATTTTTAGGTAAATCTTATGCCCGCTTATTGGCAAGTCTTGATTCCGAAACCGTTATCGTACCCGATAAAAGTAATGAAAATTCTCATTCGCAAAATGTTTATATCGTTGGGGATAACCTTGACGCATTACAACATCTCAAATACTCTTATTCGGGACAAATAAAATGTATATACATAGACCCGCCGTACAATACCGGTTCGGATGGTTTTGTATACAATGATAAGTTCGAGTTTACTGCGGAAGAACTTGCCAAAAAAATAAATATAGAAGAAGACGAGGCGCGTCGGGTTTTGGATATGCAGGGAACAAGCACACACTCCGCGTGGCTTACTTTTATGTATCCGCGTCTTGAACTTGCAAGAAATTTGCTTGACGAAGACGGCGTTATTTTCATAAGTGTGGACGATAACGAACAAGCCAACTGTAAACTGCTTTGCGATTCGATTTTCGGCGAAAATTCTTACGTTACTTCGATTCCGAGACTGACAAGCGCACAGCGACCTTCGCAGGAAAAATATTTGTCGATTCAACACGACTATGTGTTGGTTTATGTAAAAAACAAAGACAGCGAAAACGGTTTTGCACGCACAATCAAAAGAAATAATTTAGACGAAATACTCGAAGACGGTATAGGTCATTATTTTCAAGGCGATACATCGCCCATATTAGCATCCGCAACCCAGGGATATTCCAAAAACGGAGATTATGATTTCGAGTATAACGGAAAAGTGTACAGCCCCATTGCTTCCGACGGGACAAGGAGAAGATGGTTATGGACGCGTGAAAGAATGAATGCGGCAATTAAATTGGGTATACTTGTGCCTACGCAGAACGGAATACGCGTGCAAAATTATATTGATATGGAATTTCAGGAAAAGACTAATATAATGGCGCCTAAAGACAGCGGTCTGATACTTGCAAGTTATGATCTTATTAATCCCGTATACGCAAATAAGCACGGAACCAAAAGTTTAAAAAAATTGGATCTTATATTCGATTTTGCCAAACCCGTATCGTTAATAAAAGAATTGATTAAATTATGTTACGATAAAAATGCAATTTGTCTTGATTTCTTTTCGGGTTCAGCAACAACAGCGCAAGCTGTAATGGAGTTGAATGCGGAAGACGAAGGGACGCGTAAATTTATACTTGTTCAGCTTGATGAACCGGTGAAAAAGGGTAGCGAAGCCGAAAAAGCAGGTTATAAAACGATAGACGAAATAGGACGCGAGCGCATAAGACGCGCGGCTTCGGATTTTGCGCAGGAAAATCCGGAAAAAGCAGAGTATGGATTTGGACTTTAAAACATATTACTTAAAAGAACCCGATAAATATACGCTTGATAAAATTGTTAATTTTAATCCCGAACTTCCCATTGACGGAGAAGATATAAAAAGCAAGTTCGGAAAGGAAACCGTAATTGAAACCTGGAAGATTAAGGACGGGTACGGATTTAATGCCGACGTCAGGAAGGTTGACTTGAAGGGATATACCGCATATCTGCTTTCAGACAGTAAAGTCGGTACGAGTTTATATTTAATAGAAGATATGCCCGAAGAAGCGATTATCGAGCTTGTGCGGAAAATCGAAGCCAATGAATTGAATTTGGACAGAATTATAGAATACGGATACGCTTTCGGCTATACTTCCAATACTGCTTTGCGTTCTAACTTGAAAACGTTGAAAAACAGAACTTCTATTTCTCCCGTGATAAGGTATTGAGGCGACGTATGAGATTGGATAATAATTTGCCGCACCAGCTGAATGCGGTAAACGCAGTGTGCGGGGTTTTTGCGGGCGTTACTTTTACGCCGGGTACGGAAAAGAGCAAATGCGCACGTATAGATTTTTCGGATTCTGCAATAAAGCGTAATATAGCTGCCGTTCAAAACGGTGACTATTATGCCGACGAATATCGCCTGCCCGATTTTTATAAACGCAATTATACGGATAGCGATTATTTGAATATCGACGTAAAAATGGAAACTGGTACGGGTAAAACTTATGTGTATACCCGTACAATGTTTGAATTGCACAAACATTACGGCGTTAATAAATTTATCGTGCTTGTGCCGACCGTCCCGATAAAAGAGGGCGCTAAATCATTTTTAACGTCCAGCTATATGAAAACAGATTTACAGGCTATCTACGGCGGAACGCAACTTCATTTGCACGTTCTGGATGCGCAAAAGAATACTAAAAACAAAAAAATGATTCCTTCGGCAATCGTTGATTTTGCCAATGCCGCCGATATGGGCGGTAAAAGAATAGACGTTTTGCTTTTAAACAGCGGCATGCTGACTTCAAAGGCGACAATGGGCGCAAATTACGACCAGACACTTCTTGGAGTATACACAAACCCGTACGAAACATTGAGGGAAATTGCGCCGTTTGTTATTATAGACGAACCGCATAAATTTGCACGCACACAAAAAACGTTTAAATGTTTGATAGACAATATAAAACCGCAATGCGTTATACGTTACGGCGCGACTTTCTCACAAATATCCAAAGATATTTACGATTATGAAAACGTTGTTTATAATCTCGGCTCTTGCGACGCGTTTAACGAAAATCTTGTTAAAGGCGTAGAGGTTGAATATATTGCCGAAGAATCCAAGCTGAAAGAACAAGCCAAAGTCAAAGTTTTATCGGTAAAAGCCAATAAGGGTGAAGAAAAAACAGTTAGATTGCAAAACGAATTAACAAAAAAGTCTTACGACATAGTAGTAGGTCAATCGCTTGCCGAAATAGACGACAGCCTTACGGGCATTACCGTGGATAAGATAGATAAAGGTATGGTAACGCTTTCTAACGGTATGGACTTGTACACGAGTGATTCTATTTATCCGCAAATTTTCGGTGAAACATTCCAAAAAATGATGTTATCGTTGGCTCTTGACAGACATTTTCAAAAAGAACGTGAAAATTTCAGAAGGCTCAACCGCATAAAAACCCTTTCGCTGTTTTTTATTGACAGCATAGAATCTTTTCGAAATGACGGGCATCTGAGAAAAGATTTCGAAGATTTATTGCAAACAAAACTGAAAGCGCAAATCAAAAGCCTTACAAACTCGGATAAAGATAAAGAATACAAATCCTTTCTCGAATATTGTTTGGAACATCTGTCCGATAATATTGCGGCATATTTTTCGGAAGACAATAATACCGACAGCGACGAAGTCAAAAACGAAGTTGATAAAGTTCTTCGCGCAAAGGACAGAATTATCCGCATTAAAGACGAAAACGGCAAATTCGAACCTACCCGTTTTATTTTTTCCAAGTGGACTTTAAAAGAAGGCTGGGATAATCCTAACGTCTTTGTCATTGCAAAACTTCGTAGCAGCGGTAGCGAAATAAGTAAATTGCAGGAAGTCGGCCGTGGTTTGCGTTTGCCTGTCGATGAGTTCGGCAACAGGATAAGCGACGAGCAAATGTATCTTCGATATATTATCGATTATTCCGAAAAGGACTTTGCCGATAAATTGAAGAAAGAAATAAACGGCGATATCGGTGTAGAACTTAAAATCAATTTGGATTTCTTAAAAGAATATGCAAAGAAAAAGCAGTTGGGAATAGACGGATTTATTTTGGATATTTGCAAAAAAGGCTATTTTTCGATATCCCAAAATGCTTTAATAGAAGATAAACGTGCCGAATTTGCCGCCGAATATCCGGATTTATTTAAAGCTTTGGCTAACGGAAAAATAATAGACATAAATAATGTAAGCAAGACGGATGCGCCGCGTATTTCTATTCGTGAAGATGTTTTCCGAAAGCTTGAAAATTTGTGGAAGCTTATCAATCAAAAATATTATCTGCATTTCGATAAAACCGATGACGGAGAGTTGAAACAGGCAATAGTGGATATTCTTGCAAAAAATATCGACGGACGCACAACGGTAACAACAAAAATTTCGAAATCTAAAAAAGTAGACGTTGACGGAAGCGTTGACTTTGAACAAATTTCGGGTACGTCTTTTACGGTTAAAAGGTTTTTGACTTATTCCGAATTTTTGAAAGAAGCGCAAATAAGAACAAATATACCTATACGTTTAATACATTCCGCATTTTGCGAATACTTTAAAACACATACCGTACCGTCGGAATTTTTCAGCAAACAAACTTTACAAAGATTTGTTGACGAATACAGATTATGGTTTATATCTAAATATATTTACAAATTCAGCTATGAAAAAATAGACGTTGCGGTCAACGACCCGCTTTGCGACGAAAACGGGCTTAAAAAGTCTGTTATACGCAATGATGTAGGCAAATTCTCATCCGACACAAAAGTTATGGATAATTACCTTTACGATAATTGCAGTTACGACTCGCAACTTGAAAAGGATAATATTACGCACAGCGTCGATTCAACGGTAGCCGAGGTTGAAGTATTCGGTAAAATTCCCAAACGTACGGTACGTATACCTACTTATGCCGACGGAACATACAGTCCCGATTTTATGTATATTATCAAAAAGAAGGACGGGGGCAAACAATTAAATTTAATTGTCGAAACCAAAGACAAGCCGGAAGAAAAACTTGATCCGGAAGAAGTGCGTAAAATTACTTGCGCCCAAAAATTATTTGAGCAGATGCAAAAAGACGTGTCGGACGTGCGGTACAGAAAACAGCTTAAAGGCGAGCAAATGGTAAATATTGTTGAAGGGCTGTTTACGGAATAGTAATTGATTATTTAGCCTTGAATTTCATTATAAGCTGTCTGTCGCCGATTGTTTTGGTAAGGGTAAATTTGCCGTTTTCGACAACTGTTGCTTCTTTGAAATTATAACCCAGTATTCCGATTTCGGCAGTCAGTTCGTGTGATTTGACGTCGAAAGAATAGCGGCTTTCAACGATATTCTTTTTGCCGTCCTTAGGTTTGTAAATAACCTGCATTTTATTTTTCGGTTCAAGATTGATTTCAATGTAATCAAACCGTTTCAAAAGGTCTTGTTCGCCGAGCTTTGCTTCGATGCACTCATACTGTGCGATATATGGTTTTGTAAGCGATTTTAGCGAACCGTACTGTCTTGCGTCGCAGGCGGGGAGAAGCAGCAGAATAAGAGTAAGTATAGCAGTAAGGAAAATAATTTTTCTTTTCATACTTTATAGTTTGCGCGCAAAATAAAAAAATAAACCTCCGCATAAAGAGCGGTGTCATAGGGAAATAAAAAATTAAATTTTTAGGAGTTGCGCTTTCAAGCGAGACAATAATAATCCACCCGCATAGCGGGTGGTATTTCATTTTCGGGCATAGCCCTA